>NZ_JNYE01000142.1 GCF_000717185.1 Kitasatospora phosalacinea
GCGGTGAGGGCGAGGCGGTCGGGGGCGGGGCGCGGGGCGGCGGAGCGCGGGGGCGCGGTGCCGGGCGGGTGCGCGGGGGCCGGGACGCGGACCGGGGCGGGGGAGGGGACGGCGGTGCCGGCCGGGGGAGCGTCGGCGGGGGCGGCGTCGGCCCGGGTGCGCTGGGCCGGGACGGTGGCGGCGGGGGCGCCGGACGGGCCGGGCGCGGCGGGGGCGCCGGGTTCGCGGCCCTCTCCGGGGCCGGAGCGGGAGGCGCGCGGCGGGTCGCTAGGGCGGGGCTGGGCCGGGACGGCGGAGAGCAGGCCCGCGGCGAGCGAGAACGCGTCGGGGCGGTCGGCCTGGTGACCGGGGAGCGGGAGTTCTCCGGTGCCGAGGTGGTGGCCGAGGTGGTGACCGAGGCCCTGGCCGAGGTTCTGGACGGGCCGGGCGCCGGTGGCGGTGGTGGTCGCGCCGTCGACGGTGCCGACGGGATCGGCGGGGTCGAGGCCGTCGACGGGGGCGGCGCCGTCGACCGCGCCGTCGAGCAGTCCGCCCTCGTCGCCGCCGGAGCGGGTCCCGCCCCCGGAGCGGGCCTCACCGCCGGGCCGGAGGACGGCGCCGTGGGCGTGGGCGCGGCCGGGGTGCTGCGGGGGGTGCCCGGTGTCGGCGGCGCGGGCGTCGGCCGTGCCGAGTCCGAGCCCCAGCACCTGGGCGGCGAGCATTCCGCTCGCCGCCAGTGCTCCGGGCCGCCCCCACCGGTGCCGGGGGGTGTCCGAACGTCGCGGTCGCTTCGCGTGGTTGGTTCGCACACCAGGGGAGAACGAGCGGGACTCCCCGCGGTCACGCTCGTCGCTCACACTCCGTCACACTGTGCGGGGGTGCGGGAGTTCAGGCGAGCCCCCCGCGCCGGATCACCTCCGCGTACCAGCGGGCGCTGGTCTTGGGGGTGCGCTGCTGGGTGTCGTAGTCGACGTGGACGATGCCGAAGCGCTTGCTGTAGCCGTACGCCCACTCGAAGTTGTCCAGGAAGGACCACAGGTAGTAGCCCCGGACGTCGGCGCCCGCGGCGATCGCGTCGGCCACGGCCTGGAGGTGCAGGTCGACGTAGCGGACCCGCTCGGGGTCGTCGACCTCGCCGTCCGGGCCGACCACGTCCTCGAAGGCGGCGCCGTTCTCGGTGACCAGCAGCGGCAGGCCGAAGTCGCGGTGCATGCCGACCAGCGAGTCGGACAGGCCGGAGGCGTCGATCGGCCAGCCCATCGCGGTGACGTCGTCGTTGGCGAGGTGGAAGACCACGTCCTCGGAGCCCGGCCAGCAGCTGAACTCGCTGTCGCCGTGGCCGTCGTTGCGGGCGGCCTCGGCGGTCTCGGCCTCGCCGTTGGGCGCCGAGACGATGGTCGGGTTGTAGTAGTTGAGGCCGAGCAGGTCGATCGGACGGCCGATCTCCGCCTCGTCGCCGGGGCGCACCAGCTCGTCCCAGTCGACGATGTGGGCGGTGTCCGCCTTCAGGTCCTCGTCGTAGCCGCCCTTGAACATCGGGCCGGTCCAGATCCGGTTGCCGACCGCCTCGATCCGGCGGGCCGCCTCGCGGTCCTCGGCGGTGTCGGTGAGCGGGCGGACCAGGTGCAGGTTGAGCGAGACGGCGATCTTCGCGGAGGCGGGCAGCACCTCGCGCAGCGCGCCGACGGCCAGGCCGTGGCCGAGGTTGAGGTGGTGGGCGGCCTTGAGCGCGTCGGCCGGGCTGGTGCGGCCGGGGGCGTGCACGCCTGAGCCGTAGCCGAGGAAGGCGCTGCACCACGGCTCGTTGAGCGTGGTCCACACCGGGACGCGGTCGCCGAGCGCCGAGGCGGCCAGCGAGGCGTACTCGGCGAAGCGGTACGCGGTCTCGCGGATCGGCCAGCCGCCGGCCTCCTCCAGGTCCTGCGGGAGGTCCCAGTGGTAGAGCGTGGCGACGGGCGAGATGCCGTGCTCCAGCAGGGTGTCGACCAGGGCGCGGTAGAAGTCGAGGCCGCGCTCGACGGCCGGGCCGCGGCCGGTCGGCTGGATCCGCGGCCAGGAGAGCGAGAAGCGGTACGAGGTGAGGCCGAGGTCGGCCATCAGCCGGACGTCCTCGCGGAAGCGGTGGTAGTGGTCCACCGCCACGTCACCGGTGTCGCCGTTCAGGACCTTGCCGGGGGTCTTGGCGAAGGTGTCCCAGATGGACGGGGTGCGCCCGCCCTCGGCGGCTCCGCCCTCGATCTGGTAGGCGGCGGTGGCCGCGCCCCAGGAGAAGCCGGGCGGGAAGGCCACCCGGGGGGCCGCCACCGAGGCGTGGGCGGCTGTGGTCGGATCGGTCATGGTCATACGGGAGCGCTCCCATGGCTCGGGGGTGGACGGGGCGGTGTGCTGGGGCCGGTCGGTGGACCGGCTCCCCGCGGATCAGCTCTTGACGGCGCCGGAGGTGATGCCGCCGACGATGTGCTTCCCCAGAACGGCGAAGATCAACAGCAGCGGCAGGGTGCCGACGAGCGCACCGGTCATGATCACGGCCTGGTTGATGTCGTGGCCGGAGCCGCCGCCGATGGCGGAGAGCGCGACCTGGACGGTCGGGTTCTGCTGGGTGAGCACCACGAAGGGCCAGAAGAAGTCGTTCCAGGACTGCACGAACACGAGCATGCCGAGCACGGCCATGGCGGGCCGGGCGATCGGGAACACCACGTGCCAGATGATCCGCAGGCTGTTCGCACCGTCCACCCGGGCCGCCTCGATCAGCTCGAACGGCAGGGCCTCGGACAGGAACTGGCGCATGAAGAACACGCCGAACGCGGCCACCAGCGAGGGCAGGATCACCGACTGGAGCTGGTTGCCCCACTCCAGCTTGGTGACGATCCGGTACAGCGGGATGACGCTGAGCTGCGGCGGGATGGTCATGGTGGCGACCACCAGGGTCAGCAGCGCGTTGCGGCCGCGGAAGCGCAGCTTGGCGAAGGCGAAGCCGGCCAGCGTGGAGAACAGCACGGTGGAGAGCGACACGCAGCCCGCCACGATGGTGGAGTTCAGCAGCGCCTTGCCCATGTCCGCCTGGTTCCAGGCGGTGGTGATGTTGGTCCACAGCTCGCCGCTGGGCACCATCGGCGGCGGCGACTGGGCCACCCGCTCACCGGTGTTGGAGGCGGCGACGAAGGTCCAGTACAGCGGGAAGAGCGAGGCCACGGCGGCGATCGCCAGCAGCACGTAGGCGACCGGCCCGGCCTTGTCGTGGTCGCCCGCCCGGCGGCGGAACAGCCCGCGCGGGCGGTCCTGCTCGGCGTGCTTCGCCTTCCGGGCGGAGGGGGTGGACAGGGTGGCGGCCATGTCAGCCTCCCAGCTCGTGGCGCTTGCGGTAACGGGTGATCAGGTACTGCACCAGGCCGATCAGCAGCAGGAGCAGCAGCATCGTCCAGGCCACCGCCGAGGCGCGGCCCAGCTGGCGCGACGGCCAGCCCAGCTCGTACAGGTAGAGGCTGAGCGTCTGGAACTGGTGCGCGGAGCCGCCGGACACGCCGACGCCGCCTCCGAACAGCATCGGCTCGCCGAACAGCTGGGTGGCGCCGATGGTGGAGACGATGATGGTGAACATGATGGTCGGGCGGATCGACGGGATGGTGATCCGGGTGAACTGCTGCCACCGGTTGGCCCCGTCCAGGCTGGCCGCCTCGTACAGGTCCTTCGGCACCGCCTGCATCGCGGCCAGGTAGATCAGCGCGTTGTAGCCGGTCCAGCGCCAGGTCACGATGGTGGAGATGGCGATCTGCGAGGGCCAGGTCTCGGAGTACCAGTTCGGGTGGATGCCGACCGCGTTCAGCATCCAGTTGATGAACCCGTAGTCCGGGTTGAACAGCTGGACGAACACCAGGGTCGCGGCGGCGATCGAGGTGGCGTACGGGGCGAGGATCGCGACCCGGAAGAAGCCGCGGCCGCGCATCCGGTAGTTGAGCAGGTGGGCCAGCCCGAGCGCCATCAGCAGCTGCGGGACGGTCGAGATCACACCGATGGTGAAGGTGTTGCGCAGCGCGGTCCAGAACTGGTCGTTGGACCACAGGCGGGTGTAGTTGCCGAATCCCCGCCACTCCATCACGTCCGGCTTGAGCAGGTCGACGTAGTGCAGCGACAGCCAGCCCGTCCAGATCAGCGGGAAGAGGCCGAAGGCGGCGAAGCAGATGAAGAACGGGGCGATGAACGCGTACGGGGACGCCTTCAGGTCGAACCGGTAGAGGCGTGAGCGCCAGGCGGGGCGCGCGGGCGGGGCCTCGGCGCGGACGTGGGTGGCCACTTGGGGTTTCCTTCCCGGGGGTGGCGAGGGGCGGCGGAACGGCGCCCGGCCGGGTGGGCGGACCCGGCCGGGCAGTAGGGATCGGCTACCGGCGCGTTGCCGGCCCGGATCAGTTGCTGGTCTTGTCGTCGATCAGCTTGGACACGTTCTCCCAGGCCTTGGCCGGGTCGGTGCCGTGCTCCTCGATGTCGAGGATGCCGTTGTCGGTGATGATCGTCTTCACGTTGCCGTCCTGCTCGCCGATCGGAGCCGGCTTGATGGACTGCGCGGCGGCGGCGAAGATCTGGCCGGTCGGCGCGTTGTTGAAGTACTCCTGCTTGGCGCCCTGGACGGCGGGCTGCTGCAGGCCGCCCACGGTGGAGGGCAGGTTGCCGACCTTGGTGAAGACCTTGGCCTGCTGCTCCGGCGCGGTCAGCCAGGCGACGAGGGCCGCGGCCTCCTTGGTGTGCTTGCCGGCCTTCGGGACGGTCAGGAAGGCACCGCCCCAGTTGGAGGCGACCGGCGGGGCGGCGACGTCCCACTTGCCCTTGCCCGAGTCACCGGAGTACTTGCTGATGATGCCGGTCATCCAGGACGGGCAGACCACGGTGGCGAACTTGGCGTTCGCGAACGCGGCGTTCCACGGGTCCTGGAACTGGCGCAGGCCGGCGCTGATCTTCGCCTGCGAGGCGGAGACCGCGAGGTCCCAGGCGGTCTTCACACCGGCGCTGGTCTTGTAGACGAGCTTGCCGGAGGCGTCCGAGTACTGCTCGGGCTGGGCCGACAGCACGGCGTTGAACAGGCCCGAGGCGGAGTCGGTGAAGAAGGTGCCGTTCGGGGCCTTGGACTGGTAGGTCTTGCCCGCCTCGACGAACTTCGACCAGTCGCCCGCCCACAGCTTGCCGACCGACTCGCGGTCGGTGGGCAGGCCGGCCTGCTGGAACAGGTCGGTGCGGTAGCAGATCGCCATCGGGCCGATGTCGGTGCCGAGGCCGATCAGCGAGCCGGAGGGGGTGGTGGCCTGCTTCGACTTCCAGTCCAGCCAGTTGCCGGGGTTGATGCCCTCGGTCTTGCCGAGGTCGACGAACTTGTCGCCCAGGGTGTTGGTGGCCTGCGCGATGTAACCGACCTCGACCGCCTGGATGTCGGCCAGACCGCTGCCCGAGCTCAGGTGGGTGGTCAGCGCGTCCCAGTACTTCTGGCCGTCCTGGACGGTGTCGTACTTGATGGTGATGTTCGGGTGCGCGGCCATGTACTCGTCGTACAGGCCGGCCTCCACGTAACCGAAGGTGCCGAAGTCACCGATGTTGAGGGTGACCTTGCCGCCGGCGTCGGTGGAACCGCCCTTGTCGTCCGAGCTGGACGAGCAGGCCGTCAGCATCAGGGTGGAGGCGGCGAGGACCGCGGTGGCGGCGAGAGCGGCTCTGCGGGGGCGGGAGGTGGTGCGCATGGGGGCGAACTCCTTTGTCCGGGTATTGGTCCGGGTCGGTCCCGACGGCTTCCGGTGCTCTTCCGGGGCCTGCCGGTGGGCTTCCGTGGGTCTTGCCGGGCTTGAAACGAGAGCTTCGTTGGGTGTTCTTGCTGCGCCGAACTTGGCTACAGTGTGGGAGCGCTCCCACAGCTGGGCATGCCGGAAGGTTGCTGTGTCGCGGGGGTGAGTGTCAAGACGTGGTGACATAAACGTTGCCGGAGCGTTTCCGCCTTCGTTACCACCGCCGTTGACGCCCTCGTGCTGCCCCCGAGCCGGTCCGGGGCCGCCCCGGATGGTCGGAAACACCGTGGGACCGGCCACAATGAACAGTCCGTACGGGCCCGGGGCGGGCCCCGCGGATCCGTCCCATCCGTCCCAGAGACCGAGAGGTGTAGCGATGAGCCCGACCGCACAGCGCCCCGACGCGCTCCACCCGGGCGCCGGCGGCAGAGCCACCGCGCGCCCCACCCTGGAGGAGGTGGCCGCGCTGGCAGGCGTCGGACGCGGCACCGTCTCCCGGGTCATCAACGGCTCCCCGCGGGTCAGCGCCAAGGCCCGCGAAGCCGTCCAGACCGCCATCGCCGAACTCGGCTACGTGCCCAACCGGGCCGCCCGGACCCTGGTCACCTCGCGCACCGACTCGATCGCACTGGTCGTCCCCGAGGCCGAGACCAGGCTGTTCTCCGAGCCGTACTTCTCCGACATCATCAGCGGCGTCTCGGCCGAGCTCGCCGAGACCGACATGCAGCTGCTGCTGATCCTGGTCCGCAACCAGCGCGAGCGCGACCGGCTCTCCGCCTACCTGACCGCCCAGCGCGTCGACGGCGTCCTGGTCGTCTCGGTCCACCGCGACGACCCGCTGCCCGGGTTGCTGGAGAGCCTGGAGATCCCCTCCGTGCTGGCCGGCCGGCGCGGCGACCTCGAACCGCTCAGCTACGTCCACGCCGACAACGCCGGCGGTGCCCGGATGGCCGTGCGCCACCTGCTCCGGCGCGGCTGCACCCGGGTCGCCACCCTGACCGGCCCGCTCGACATGGAGGTCGCCCAGGCCCGCCTCGGCGGCTACCGCCGGGCCCTGGAGGAAGCCGGCCACGCCTACGACGAGGACCTGGTCGGACTGGCCGACTTCACCGAGGAGGGCGGCCGGGTCGCGATGCGCGAACTCCTGGCCCGCAAGCCCGAGTTGGACGGCGTCTTCTGCGCCTCCGACGTGATGGCGGCCGGCGCGATGCAGGTGCTGCGGGCCGCCGGGCGCCGGATCCCCGACGACGTCGCCGTGATCGGCTTCGACGACTCGATCGTCGCCCGGCACACCGACCCGCCGATGACCAGCGTCCGCCAGCCGATCGAGGAGATGGGCCGCACCATGGCCCGGCTGCTGCTCGACGAGATCCACGAACGCGGCCGGGCCCGGCGGCAGGTGGTGCTGGCGACCGAGCTGATCGTCCGCGACTCCGCCTGACGGCGGGGGAGCCACCACCCGCGCGGGGTGCGGCCCGTGCGGGGGTCCGGCGCGTCCGGGGAGCGGTGCGCACGCGTGTCGGGCGCACGCGTGTCGGTGGGGCTCAGGAGTTGGGGCGCAGCGTCCAGACGATCTCCAGCACGCCGGTGACGTCGCCGTCCTCGCGGGTGATCTCCACGGTGATCGGGAACTCGGGGCGCTTGCCCTCGTCCAGCTCCGCGACCACCTCGGCGACCGGTCGGCCGAGCGTCGCGGTGGCGGTCACCACGCCGCGGGCGAGCTTCTTGAACGAGATCTCGCCGACCGTCGGCAGCGGCACCGCGCGGCCCAACTGGTCGCCGAACGCCGCCAGCACGATGGCCCCGCTGGCGGACTCGGCCAGCGTGAACATCGCCCCGGCGTGCGGCCCGCCCACGTGGTTGCGGTACTCCGGGAGGTCGGGCAGCCGCAGCACGGCCCGCTCCGGGGTGGTCTCCAGGTACTCCAGCTGCAGGGTCCTCACCATCGGGACGGTGGAGGTGAGCAGTTCGCCGATCGCAGTAGTGGTCATGCGGCGATGTTACTAGCGAGTAGTTTGGTCGTCCACGGGTCGCCGCCCGCCGCGGCCGGTCGCGGCTCCCAACTCCCGCCCGCGCCGGGCGTTCCGGGGAACGACGAAGGGCCCGGTCGATTTCTCGACCGGGCCCTTCGTCGTTGGGGTGAGTGACGGGACTCGAACCCGCGGCCACCTGGACCACAACCAGGTGCTCTACCAACTGAGCTACACCCACCATCTGTCAGGTGCTTTCCCGCTTCCGCGTTCCCGCTCCGACAGGAAGAACTGTACAGGATGCGGAGGGGTGCTCGCGCCAGGGTTTCCCCCACCTCCCGGACCGGACCGCTGGTCAGGTGGTGGGCACCTGGTGGCGGGCGGCGATCTCCCGCGCGGTGTCGCCGTCCGGGCCCGGCTGCGGGACGAACACCGCCTCGCGGTAGTACCGGAGTTCGGCGATCGACTCGCGGATGTCGGCCAGTGCGCGGTGGCTGCCGCCCTTCTGCGGGCTGTTGTAGTAGGCGCGCGGGTACCAGCGGCGGGCCAGCTCCTTGACCGAGGAGACGTCCACGATCCGGTAGTGCAGGTGCCCCTCCAACTCGGGCATGTCCCGGGCCAGGAAGCCGCGGTCGGTGGCCACCGAGTTGCCGCACAGCGGGGTCTTCCCGGCCTCGGGCACGTGCTCGCGGACGTACGCCAGCACCCGTTCCTGCGCCTCGGCCATGGTCAGGCCGCCCGCGAGCTCGTCGAGCAGGCCCGAGGAGGTGTGCATCTGCCGCACCACCTCGGGCATGCCCTCCAGCGCCTCGGCGGGCGGGCGGATGATCACATCCACCCCTTCGCCGAGCACGTTCAGCTCGGAGTCGGTCACCAGGGCGGCGACCTCGATCAGGGCGTCCCGATCGAGGTCGAGGCCGGTCATCTCACAGTCGATCCATACCAGACGGTCATTCACGCCCTCACCCTACGGCGCGGTCGCGCGCCCCCGACACCGCACGCGCCCCGTCCGGACCGAAGTCCGCCGTGTCGCGCGCCCCGCGCTCCGGCTCGGCCTCCGGACGGTGCACCGCCCGGCGGTCCCGGGCGGTGGGCTGCTTGCCGTCCGCGTCCTCCGCGATGGCGTGCTCCACCGGACGGTCCGGCCGCTCGGCCGACCCGCGCCCGCCCGGGTACGCCGCGCTCGGCCGCACCGGCTGCCCGGGGGAGGGCTGCGCGTGCGCGTGCGCGGGCGACGGGCCCGGCTGGGGGCCGGGAGCGGCCTGGCCCGCGGCGCGGACCGGGTACCGGGGGTCGACCGGGCGCTCGGCCCCGGGACGCCCGTAGGCGCCCGGCGGCGGACCGGCCTGCGGCGGCACCAGCGGACGCGGCCGCTGCCGCCCCGCCGCGCCCCCGCCGGGGCCGGACGCCCCGGCACCGCTCGGCACCTGCTGGCCGTGGCCCGCCGGCCCGTGCGCCGCCCCGTGTCCGACCGTCCCGTGCGGGGCCTGCAGGGTCTGCAGGGCCTGCGGGTGCCCGGCCGGGCCCGTGCCGCGTTCGGCCGGGAGGCCGTGCGACGGCGACGGCACCACGGGCCCGCCGACCGCCGGACGCCGGGCCCGGAAGGTGGTCCGGTACGCGGCCGGGGAGACCCCGAGCTGTCGCCGGAAGTGCCCGCGCAGCGCCACCGGCGAGCGGAAGCCGCAGCGGCGGGCGACGTCGTCCACCGACAGGTCCGAGGTCTCCAGCAGCCGCTGCGCCTGCAGCACCCGCTGGGTGATCAGCCACTGCAGCGGTGCGCTGCCGGTGAGGGTGCGGAAGCGGCGGTCGAAGGTGCGCCGCGACATGTAGGCGCGGGCCGCCAGCACCTCCACGTCGAACTGCTGGTTGAGGTTCTCCAGCGCCCAGGTGACCACCTCGGCCAGCGGGTCGTTGCCGATCTCCTCCGGTAAAGACTGGTCGATGTACTAGGCCTGGCCTCCGCCGCCGCGGCGGTTCGGCACCACCAGCCGACGGGCCAGCGCGTTGGCGGCCTCGGCGCCGTGGTCGCTGCGGACCACGTGCAGGCACAGGTCGATGCCCGCCGCGGTGCCCGCGGAGGTGAGGACGTCGCCGTCGTCCACGAACAGCTCGCGCGGGTCGACGTGGACCCGCGGGTACCGCTTCGCCAGCGTCGGCGCGTACATCCAGTGGGTGGTCGCCGGGCGGCCGTCCAGCAGCCCGGCGGCGGCCAGCACGAAGGCGCCGGTGCACAGGCCGATGATCCGGGCGCCCTCGTGGTGGGCCTTGCGCAGCGCGGCGATCGCCTCGACCGGCGGCGGCTGCGAGATCGACCGCCAGGCCGGGACCACGATGGTGCCCGCCCGGGACAGCGCCTCCAGCCCGTACGGGGCGGTCAGCGTCAGCCCGCCGGTGGTGGTCAGCGGGCCCTCCTCGCCGGCGCACACCAGCAGCCGGTAGCGGGGGACGCCGGCGTCCTGCCGGTCCACGCCGAACACCGACAGGGGGATCGAGCTCTCGAAGATCGGCGCCCCGCTGAACAGCAGCACCGCCACCGTCTCGCGCCGCCGCCGCCCAGCCAGCTTGCGGGGGGAGGACAGCGCGCCGGGGCCGGTGCCGACCGGGAGCACGTCCGTCGCGCTGCCCGCGCCCGCGCCCGCGCTCGTCGCGCCGTGCGCGGGGCCGTGCGTCGCGCCGTGCGTCGCGCCGTGTGCGGAACCGTGCGTCGCGCCGTGCGCGGAGGAGGCCGCCGAGAGGGGCGGAACCGCGGAGTGCTGACCCGGCGTCATCGCTCCCGGAGCACCCTGGAGCTGACCGCCCGGCCCGCCGGCCGCCGAACCGGCCGCCGTGCCACCGAACTTGCCGAGTCTCGCCGTGCCACCGGGATGGGACGAAGGCTGGCGGCCGTTCTCAGGACCCGCGTCGCTCCTGCTCACCCTGCTCAAGGCGCTCCAGCCCCCTCGGTGGTGTGGTGGTCTCGGCTGCCGCTCTGCGAGCCAAGATCGAATCTACTTGGTGGACCGTTGCCGTTGTGACAAGTTCACCATCCGACGCTATGTCGACATGGCAATTTGGCGTGAAGCATTCGATCACGAAGCGTGGCACCCGTCGACCCCGCTGTGAAGGGGGCGCGGACAAGCGTGGCCGGTTGTCGCACGACCCGTCGGCGATTCCCCCGTCGACGGTGCACTCACCGTCCGCTGTGTGCTGCGGATTTGCCCGAACGGCAGGGCGACGGCGCAAGTTGGCCGAAAACGTACGGTTCAAATCGGGGGCGTGAAACCGTCTTCCACGCGCCACAGCGCACACCTGAGCCATGATCCCCGCGCCCCGTCAGCCCCCCGGCCCACCGCGAACCGGCCACTCCGGAACGCCTCCCACCTCACGCTCCGTCACTCCGCGCTCGTCGTTCCCCAGGCGCCCCCCCCCCCCCCCCCCCCCCCACCCCCCCCCCCGCCGGCCCCCCCCCCCCCCCCCCCCCCCCCCCCCCCCCCGCACATTCGTCCGAATCCGGTCCCTCACCGGGGAACGCGGCCACGCCGCCCGTTCCGGGCTCCCGCGCCGCCGATCCCCCGTGCCGACTCCGTCCCTCCGGGAGGCGGGTCCCGCCCGCCTCCGGGGTCGGTGGTGGCTGCCGCATTTCGGTGACGTTCCGTCAAATACCGTGCCGTGCGGGCTGGATGGACGAGGCCGCTGGTCGGCACGGTCTCGCCGCCCCCTCAACCCGCGGCGGCGGCCGGGGCGGGTTCGGCGGGCGCGAGCGGCACGGTCGTCGTCAGCGGCACGGCCAGGGGTGTAGCGGCCGGGGGGAGCGGGGCCTTCGCGGTGGCCGGGGCGTGCGGGGCGTGCGGGGCGTTCGGGCCGTACGGGGTGTTCGGGCCGTACGGGACGTTCGGGGAGACCCGGGCGGGCGCCGGGGCCAGGCGGGAGGCCGGGACGGCGAGGCGGCCGCGCGACCGCTGGGCGCGACCGGCCGTGGCCGCGGCGAACCCCCGTCCGGCGGTGGGGTGTTCGCCCGCCGCGAGGATCACCCGTACCGCCTCCGGCAGGCTCGGCGAGCTGACCGTCGGACGGTAGGCCCGCTCGGCCCACGGGCGGCCGTGGTGCAGCCAGGCGCTGCGCAGCCCCGTCGCCGCCGCCCCCGCGATGTCGGCCGGACCGTAGTCGCCGACCATCCAGGTCTGCGCCTTCCAGTCCCCCCGGTCCCCGGCCGACCGGAACCCGCACCGGCGCGCTGCGATCTCGAAGATCAACGGGTCCGGCTTCAGGCAGCGGGCCTCCTCCGAGATGACCCAGCCGTCCACCAGGGCGGCGAGCCCGGTCCGCCGGATCTTCTCCAGCTGGGGCATCGTCCCGCCGTTGCTGACGATCCCCAGCATCCACCCCGCCTCGCGCGCCTCCCGGAGCGCCGCGACGTGCGAATCCGGGCACCGGATGTGGGAGTTGATGCCGATCCGGTACTGCGCGAGCATCGAATCGACCGACCGGTCGAAGCCGTAGCGACGCTTCGCCGCACCCAGTACGGTGCTGCGCGGTACGTAGCCGCTGCCGTCGAGCATGACCAGCCAGTCGAGGTCGCCGGCGGGGAGGCCGTTCTCGGAGAGGAAGTCCTCCGCCCAGGCCCGGAACGCGGCGTCCCTGGGCAGCAGGGTGTTGTCGAGGTCGAGCAGGAGCAGCGGCATGCCGAGCATGCTGCCAGCGGCCGACTCGTATGCACCTGGCAATTGCCAAAGGCGGGAGGAATTTCCGCGAATTGGCCGAATACGGATGCTAAGCACGCAACCCGGACCATGATCCGAAAAGCGGCCGGTCCCACCGGGCGGCCCCGGGCCGGTCGCCGGAGGACGGCCGCGGGACAACTGCCGTGCACCGCCTGCGGGCAGGGGCGATGACAGTCGGGTCACGTTGTGTCGGCGCACTGTTGCGCGCATCGCGTGTCGTCGGTCAAGCTCCTGGGAACCCGTCGCGCGGGGGCGCACGTTTCGGCCCGTGTTTCCCCCACCCGCGGGAACCCGATCGCACGAGGGCGCCGTCGCTGGGCGGGGCCCGCTCCGAGCCGTACTCTGAAAGGCACAGGTCCCCAACGGTGGTAGTCGTTCCCGGACGCATCGCCACCGCTGCCGTCCCTGTCACCGGGACCGGACGGTCCGCCGCCGCGCCTCCCTGCGTAGGCCCGCTTCAGTTGAAGAGTTTTGAGCCATGGCCGGTCATGAGCCCTCCGCTTCTGCCCACGGCAGCCCGTACGACGGCAGGTCCGACGGCACGTCCGGCGGCATGTTCGACGCCGGACACCCCGGCGTCCCGCCGCTCGCCGATCCGCCGCACCACCCGGACGTCCGGCACCCCGACGTCCAGCACCCCGGTGCCCGGCACCCCGTCGTGCAGCACCCCGGTGCCCGGCACCCCGGCGTCCAGCGCCCCGACCGGCCGCGGCGCGGCCTCGGGAAGCTGCTGGGCCAGCGGCCGGACCGCAACCCGGAGCGTGGCGGCCCGGAGCGCGGCGACCCCGAGCGTGACACCCCCGGGACGGCGGCGGACCCCGTCGTCGGCCCACGACCCGGTACTGCGGAGGACGCGATGACCGACCGATCCCGTCCCACCGTCGGCCGTCGCGACGACGAGGGCGAACCCCTGCTCCAGGAGCACGGCTCGCGCGCCTGCGACCCGCAGTTCCAGCACGGCGTGGTGGTCGGCTTCGACGGCTCGCTCTCCAGCGAGCGCGCCCTGGCCTACGCCGTCGGCATGGCCCGCCGCTCCCGCTGCGGCCTGGTGATCGTCCACGTCGCCAACCGGCTCCCCGCCACCGTCTGGGCGGGCTGCGAACCCCCGGTCTTCGTGGACCTCCCGGACCAGCGCACCGAGATCCTCGGCCTCGAACTCGCCTGCGCCGACTTCCTCTCCGGCGTCCCCTGGATCCTGGTCGAACGCGGCGGGGACATCTGCCACGAGATCGAGGAGGTCGGCCGCGAGTACGCCGCGGACGCCATCGTGGTCGGCAGCACCCACGGCCTGCTCGGCAAGCTCTTCGGCTCCGTCTCCAGCCGCCTCGCCCGCCGCGCCAACCGCCCGGTGATCGTCATCCCCTGACCGGCGGCCCCCGCCCCGTCCCTGCCCTGCCCCGCCCCGTCCCCGGTGCGGCCCGCCGTCGGTGCGGCCTGCCGTCGACCGTGGTGACCTGGCACGATCGGCCGATCGAGTCGTTCCCGGGCACTCCGGTGCGCCGTACCGGTGACCGGTGGAGCCCCTGGTCGATCATGCAGGGGTGACCGATCGTCATATCGACGTACAGACTGCCGGATGGCGCAGCGCAGCAGCCGTCCTCCGCCGCCCCGCGCCCGTCGTGCTCGGGGCGGCGCTGCTGGCTCCCGCGGCCCTCGGCGCCTGGACGTCGGAACCGGTGACCACCCGGGGCGGCGAGGTGCGCAACGAACTGCGGCTGAGCGTCAGCACCAACACCAGCACCGACCCCGCGGTACGACTGCGCGCCGGAGAACCGGCCACCCGCACCTACCACCTGAGCAACCACGCCGAGTACCCGCTCGGCAACGTGCTGCTGAGCGACCCCCAACTGCCCGGGGGACAGTTCTCCTGCGGCTCCGACCGGAGCATCCCGCCCGGCGGGACGATCGACTGCACCACCACCTTCACCGCCGCCCCCGGACCGCAGTCCGCCCGGGTCTCGGCGGTCGCCGATGCACCGAACCACCTGCCGCAGTCGCGCGCCGACGCACCCACCGGCTACCTGGGCATCACCGCGGGCATCCGGCTCACCCGGCTGGGCACCCCCTCCGGCACGGGCCTGTCCCACCGCTCGACGCCCCGGACGGCACCGAACACCGCCCCTGCCGCCGTCCAGCCCGTTCAGCCCGACCGGCCCGTCCAGCCCGAGCGGCTCGTCCGGTCCGACCGGTCGGTGGTCAGGGCGGTGGCCGCGGGTGGCGGGACGGTCGAACTCCAGTACCGCCTGGAGGCGTTCGGTGACGTCCCGGTCACCGCGGCCTCGATCACCGAGGGACTGCCCGGCCTGGGCGCGGTCAACTGCACGGGCCCCGACGGCGGGCGCACCATCGCTCCCGGCCAGGCCGTCGACTGCCGGGCGACCGGCACCGCCCGCCCGGGACGCCAGACCGGCACGGCCCGCGCCGAAGGCACGGCCGACGACGCGACCGTAGCCCCCGACGGCAGCCGCCAAGCCCCCCGCCGGGTCTCCGCCGAGGCCAGCGGCACCTACGACGGCCTGCAGCCCGCCCCGCCCGGCCCGGAGCAGACCGAACCCACCGCCGCGGGCTCCGGCTCCGGTGCCGGCCCCGCTCCAGGCACCGGCACCGGCACCGGGAGCGGGACCGGGACGGGCCAGGGGGCGGGCGGCACCGCGGGCACCGGGGCGGGCCAGCCGGCGCCCGGTACGGCCGGTACCGGCGGCACCACCGGCGCCGGAACCGCCGGAGGTGCGGGCACACCGCAGGGCTCCTCGACGGACGCCGTTCCGCCGGGGCTGCTCCCGGTATCCGTCCCGCCCGGCACCCTGCCGTTGGCCGCCGCCCCCGGCCAGCCACCCGCCAACGCGGCGCAGGCTCAGGGGCAGGCGCAGGCGCAGCAGCCCGCAGCGGGAGCCCCCGCCCTGGCCGGGCAGTTGCTCGGACCGTTCCTCCCCGGACAGGCCCCGGCGTTGCTCCTGGGCGGAACCGCTTTCGCCCTCCCCGGCTCGCCCTTCGCCGCTCCGGGCCAGTCCGCTGGATCAACTCCCTCCACCAGTAACGCCGTTGCTCCCGGCGCAGCCAATCGCCCCGCCTCGGTCCCCGCTTCTGTCCCCGCCTCCGCCCCCGCGCACGGTCCGAGCGCCGCCACCGCCCCGCAGCAGTCGCGGCCCGCAGCCGACCGCTCCCCGGGCGCGCAGGCGCAGAGCCAGTACGCGACGGGGGACTGGCCCTCCGAGGAGGAGGACAACCCCTGGGACACCACCGAGGTGATGATGCTCCTGCTGGCTCTCATCCTCCCGGTGCTGTGCATCCTGGCGGCGATGTTCACCGTGCGGAACCGGGGGCGGAAGTGACGGCCATGACGACGGTGGTCATGACGACGGTGGTCATGACGACGGTGGCGCGGGCGTGCCGGAGCACGCTGCGCCCGGGTGCGGCCGGGCCGCGATGCTGACCGTCGCCGTTGCCGCCGTGTCGGGTGCGGTGTTGGCGTTGGTGCTCGGCTTGCTGCTGGGGCGGACCAGGCGGGCGCGCGAGGGGTCGACGACGCCGCAGGCGCTGTCCTTCGCGGGGGCGGCGATCCTCGGTTTCTTCGCGCTCTTCCTGGGGTTCAGCATCGCCGGTACCTGGCAGCAGCTGAACTCGGCACGTCAGCACACCTACGAGGAGTCGCGGGCCCTCACGGAGGCGTACTGGACCGCCGGCGGCCTGTCCGGGGCAGACCAGCCGGTGGTGCAGGAGCGGCTGCGGTCCTACACCAGGGTGGTGATCGACGACGAGTGGGCCACCATGCAGCACGGCAGCGGCAGTCAGACCGCCTGGCAGGCGATCGACCGGGTGCGGGCCGCCGTCGACCAGGCGACGGTGCACAACCAGGCCGAGGCGAGCGCTCGTACCGATGTGCTGCGCAGCCTGTCCGAGGTCAACGCCAAGCGGAACGCGCGGCTGGGTGATCTCCGTGCGTCGGTGCCCGTCCTGGCGATCGGCGGTCTGCTGGTGGGGGCCGTGTTCGTGCTGGCCACCCCCTCGGTGATCGGGTTGACCTCCAATCCGCGGAACCTGGTACTGATGTGCTTCGTGGGCGCCTCCGTGGCGTTCGGGGTGAGCATGGTGGCGGTGATGAGCGGCCCGTTCTCCGGCGCGGTGCGCGTCCAACCGACGGCGTTCCAACTGGCGTTGGAGCGCTACGACCAGATCGACGGCGACGCCGGGGCGTCGGCCCTGCCCCCGTTCCGACCCTGACCGGTGCGATCCGGGCCCGCGCCGACCTCGGGGCTGAACCTCAGGGCTGAACCTCAGGGCTAGACCTCGGGGCCGGGCTCGGGGCCGCATCGGGTTCCGGGCGGCCGGGACGGTCAGGAGGTCATGCCGAGTTCGCGTGCGATGAGCATCCGTTGGACCTCCGAGGTGCCCTCTCCGATTTCCAGGATCTTGCAGTCGCGCCACATGCGGGCGACCGGGTACTCGTTCATGAAGCCGTAGCCGCCGTGGATCTGGGTCGCCTCCCGGGCGTTGTCGACCGCGGCCTCGGAGGCGTACAGCTTGGCGATGGCTGCCTCCTTCTTGAAGGGCTCGGAGTGCAGCAGCCGGGAGGCGGCGTCCCGCCAGGCCAGGCGGGAGGTGTGCGCGCGCATCTCCATGTCGGCGAGCTTGAACTGGATGACCTGGTTGGCGCCGATCGGCCGGCCGAAGGCGCGACGCGTGGCGGCGTACGAGAGCGACTGGTCGACGCACCCCTGGGCCAGGCCGGTGGCCAGGGCCGCGATGGCGATGCGGCCCTCGTCGAGGATGCGCAGGAACTGGGCGTAACCGCGGCCTCGGCGTCCGAGCAGGTTGGCCGCGGGGACTCGGCAGTCGGTGAAGGACAGTTCGCGGGTGTCCGAGGCGTTCCAGCCGACCTTCGAGTACTTCTTCGACACCTGGAACCCGGGAGTCCCAGTGGGAACGATGATGGAGGAGATTTCCCTGCTGGGCGACTGATTTGACGATCCATCACTCGAACGTGTGAGCGGCTCGGTCAGCGCGGTGACGGTCACCAGGCCGGTGATCTCGGTGCCGGAGTTGGTGATGAAGCACTTGCTGCCGTTGATCACCCACTCGTCGGTGGCCTCGTCGTAGCGCGCGGTGGTCCTGGTCGCCCCGGCGTCCGTCCCGCCCTCGGGCTCGGTCAGGCCGAAGGCGCCGAGCACCTCGCCGGAGGTCAGCTTCGGCAGCCACTCGCGCTTCTGCTCCTCGGTGCCGAAGAGGTGCACGGGCATCGCGCCGAGCGAGACGGCGGCCTCCAGCGTGATCGCCACCGAGGAGTCGACCCGGGCCAGCTCCTCCAGGGCCAGGCCGAGCGCGAAGTAGTCGCCGCCCATGCCGCCGTACTCCTCCGGGAAGGGCAGCCCGAACAGGCCCATCCGCCCCATCTCCCGGATGATCTCGTACGGGAACTCGTTCTGCTCGTAGTATTCGCCGATCTTCGGTGCAACCACGTCGTTGGCGAACTCCTCGACGGTGCGGCGGAGTTCCTCGTACTCATTGCTCAGGCGGTGGTCGAGCACGGCTGATCCTCCCGGGATCGCGGCCTGGTGGGCCTGGTGGGGACGGGTGGTCGGAGGAGGGTGTCGGGGTCAGTCCGTCGGCCCGAGCAGGGCGCGGACGGTCCTCGACGGGCTGGGGCGACCGAGGTGACGGGCCATCCAGCCGCTGGTCGCGGTGAGTGCGGCGAGGTCCACGCCGGTCTCCACGCCCAGGCCGTTCAGCATCCAGACGAGGTCCTCGGTGGCCAGGTTGCCGGTCGCGCTCTTGGCGTACGGGCAGCCGCCGAGGCCGCCGGCCGACGCGTCCACCACGGTCACGCCGGAGCGCAGCGCCGCCAGGGTGTTGGCGAGGGCCTGCCCGTAGGTGTCGTGGAAGTGCACCGCCAAACGTTCGACCGGGGCGCCGGAACGGGTGAACGCGTCGATCAGGGCGTTGACGTGGCCGGGGGTGGCGACGCCGATGGTGTCGCCGAGGCTCAGCTCGACGCAGCCCATCTCCAGCAGCGCCAGGCCGTGGCGCACCACCTGCTCGACCGGGACCGGCCCCTCCCAGGGGTCGCCGAAGCACATCGACAGGTAGCCGCGGGCCGGCACCCCGGCGGCCGCGGCGCGCTCGACCACCGGGCGGAACATCGCCATCGCCTCGTCCGCCGAGCGGTTGAGGTTGCGCCGGGCGAAGGTCTCGGTGGCGCTGGCGAACACCGCGACCTCGGTGGCGTGGTGGGCCAGCGCCCGGTCCAGCCCGCGCTCGTTGGGCACCAGCACGGGCAGCCGCAGGCCCGGGTACTGCGCGGGCAGCCCGGCCAGCCGGGGCATCAGCTCCTCGGCGTCCGCCAGCTGCGGCACCCACTTGGGGTGGACGAAGCTGGTCGCCTCGACGGTGCGCAGCCCGGCGGCGGCGAGCCGGGCGACGAACTCGGCCTTCACCTCGACGGGGACGAGCGCGCCCTCGTTCTGCAGTCCGTCGCGGGCGCCGACCTCGTGGATGCGGACCCGGTCGGGCAGCGCGGGGTCGCGCACCGGCTGCGGCAGTCCGAGGTCCAGCACGGTCGGCTCACTCGCCCCGCTCGCTCCGTCTGCCCCGTTCGGCGCGGCGCTCATCGGGCCGCCTCCTGGAGGGGCTCGGGCTCGGCGGGGTCTGCGGGGTCGGACGGGTCCTCGTCCGCGGCGACCGTCACCAGGGGCGCGTCCATCGCGACGGTCGCGCCGGGGGCCACCCGCAGGTCGTCGACGGTGCCGTCGTGCGGCGCCGAGATGACGTGCTCCATCTTCATGGCCTCCAGGACCAGCAGGGCCTGGCCGCGGCGGACCCGCTCGCCGGGCTCGACCTTGACCACGGTGACGGTGCCGGGCATCGGTGCGCTGAGGGTGCCGTGGTGGGCGGTGCCGGCCGCGGCGCGCTCCGCGATTGCATCGAACGGGTGAACGGGCCAGGCGTCCCCGTCGACCCCGAGCCAGTGGGTGACCCCCTCCGGCGTGCGCTCCGAAGCGACCGTGAAAGTGGCCTGCAGGCCGTCAACCGCAAGGCGCAGCAGGTTCCCGTCCCGGCTCGCGCGGGCCCTGCGGACCGGGGCGTCGCCCAGTCGGACCTCCCACTCGGGGGTGGTCGCCGCGGAAAAACCGATGGCGCTCTCGAATTCACCATTGGTAATCATTCGGCAGCTCACGGTGACCGGTTCGCGGCCGGGCAGCCGGAGCCGGTGCGTGGTCCACGCGGCCTCGCCACCGAGCCGCCAGCCCGAAGGGAGGGAGAAGGGATCGGTCCAGCCGTCGGAGGCGGCGGTGCGGCCGAGTTCGAGCTGCCGCAGCAGTGCGGCGGCGAAGTGGAGCAGGTCGATCGACCCGGGGCGGGTGTACGGGGAGCTCAGCAGCGAGGCGTCCTGCTGGGCACTGCGTTCCACCAGCCCGGTGTCGAGCCGACCTGCTGCGACCTCGGGCTGAGCCAGCAGCCGGCGCAGGTAGCCGGTGTTGGTGGTGACGCCCAGGATGCGGGTCTCGGCGAGTGCGGCCCGCAGCCGACGGATCGCGGTCGGGCGGTCGGGCCCGTACGCGATCACCTTGGCGAGCATCGGGTCGTACAGGCTGCCGACCCGGTCGCCGGGTGCGATTCCGGAGTCCACCCGGACGCCCTCCCCGGAGGGCTCGTCCAGCAGCAGCACCTCACCGCCGGTGGGCAGGAAGTCCCGTTCCGGGTCCTCGGCGCAGATCCGGGCCTCGATCGCGTGGCCCAGGAAGGAGACGTCCGACTGGGCGAACGGCAGTGCCTCGCCCGCGGCGACGCGCAGCTGCCACTCGACCAGGTCCAGCCGCTGCGGGCCGTCCGGCCCGGCCACGGCCACGGCCAGTTCGGTGACGGGGTGTTCCACCTGGAGGCGGGTGTTCATCTCCATGAAGAAGAAGTCGAGGACTTCGTCCGCGTCAGGCCCCGCGGGGTCACCGCCGGGGACGATGAACTCGACCGTGCCGGCACCGGTGTAGCCGCAGGCCTCGGCGGCGCGCACCGCGGCCGCGCCCATCGCGGCGCGGGTCCGGGGGTTCAACAGGACGGAAGGAGCCTCTTCGATGAGTTTCTGATGGCGGCGCTGCAGACTGCACTCGCGCTCGCCGAGGTGGACGGTCCGGCCGTGGGTGTCGGCCAGGACCTGCACCTCGATGTGCCGGGGCTGGTCGACCCAGCGCTCCAGCAGCAGGGTGTCGTCGCCGAACGCGGTGCGGGCCACCCGGCGGGCCGCGGCGAGCTCGGCGGGCAGCTCGGCCGGGTCGCGGACCAGCCGCATGCCCTTGCCGCCGCCACCGGCCGAGGGCTTGAGCAGCACCGGGTAGCCGATCCGGTCCGCCGCCTCGACCAGTTGCTCGTCGCTGGGCGAGCCCTCCTCGCTGCCGGGGACGACGGGCACCCCGGCGGCCCGGACGGCCTCCTTGGCGTTGATCTTGTCGCCCATCAGCTCCACCGCGGCCGGCGGCGGGCCGATGAAGACCAGCCCGGCCCGGGTGCAGGCCTCGGCGAACGCGGAGTTCTCGGCCAGGAACCCGTAGCCGGGGTGGACGGCCTGCGCACCGGTCCGGCGGGCGGCGTCCAGGATCAGGTCGGCGCGCAGGTACGTCTCGGCGGCGGAGCTGTCGCTCCGGTCGGCGGGCCCGAGCCGGACCGCGAGGTCGGCGGCCCGGACGTGCGGGGCGTCCGCGTCCGCGTCGCTGTGCACGGCGACCGACCGCACGCCCAGCCGCCGCAGGGTGCGGATCACCCGGAGCGCGATCTCGCCGCGGTTGGCGACGAGCACGGTGTCGAACATGAGAGGTGTTCCTCCGTCACGAAGGGAACGGTGAGCTGGTTGGCAGTGCGTCACTGACGGTGCGTCACCGACGGCGGTCCGGGCGGTCGCGGCCGCCCGTCACATCCGGAAGACCCCGAACGGGCGCGGGGCGGGGAGCGGGGCGTTGGCGCAGGCGGTGAGCGCCAGGCCGAGCACGGTCCGGGTCTGCAGCGGGTCGATCACGCCGTCGTCCCACAGCCGGGCGGTGGCGTAGTACGCGTTGCCCTGGCGTTCGTACTGCTCGCGGACGGGGCGCTTGAACTCGTCCTCGTCCGCGGCGCTCCAGTCCTCGCCCCGGGCCTCGAACTGGTCGCGGCGGACGGTGGCCAGCACCGACGCCGCCTGCTCCCCGCCCATCACGGAGATCTTCGCGTTCGGCCACATCCACAGGAAGCGGGGCGAGTAGGCCCGCCCGCACATCGAGTAGTTGCCCGCCCCGTACGAGCCGCCGATCACCACCGTCAGCTTGGGCACCCGGGTGCAGGCCACCGCGGTGACCATCTTGGCGCCGTGCTTGGCGATGCCGCCGGCCTCGTACTGGCGGCCCACCATGAACCCGGTGATGTTCTGCAGGAAGAGGAGGGGGACGCCGCGCTGGTCGCACAGTTCGACGAAGTGCGCGCCCTTGAGCGCGGACTCGGCGAACAGGACGCCGTTGTTGGCGACGATGCCGACCGGGTGGCCGTGGATCCGGGCGAAACCGGTCACCAGGGTGGTGCCGTACTCGGCCTTGAACTCGGCGAACCGGCTGCCGTCCACCAGCCGGGCGATCACCTCGCGCACGTCGTAGGGGGTGCGCGGGTCCACCGGCACCACGCCGTACAACCCGGCCGGGTCGACCGCGGGCGGCTCGACCGGGGCGAGCGGCCACGGCCTGGCGGCGCGCGGGCCCAGCCCGGCCACGATGGTGCGGACGATGGAGAGCGCGTGGGCGTCGTCCTCCGCGAGGTGGTCGGTCACGCCGGAGGTGCGGGAGTGGAGGTCGCCGCCGCCCAGTTCCTCGGCGGTCACCACCTCGCCGGTGGCGGCCTTCACCAGCGGCGGGCCGCCCAGGAAGATGGTGCCCTGGTTGCGGACGATCACGGCCTCGTCGCTCATCGCCGGGACGTACGCGCCGCCCGCGGTGCAGGAGCCCAGCACCGCCGCGATCTGCGGGATCCCGGCGGCGGACAGGCGCGCCTGGTTGTAGAAGATCCGGCCGAAGTGGTCGCGGTCGGGGAACACCTCGTCCTGCATCGGCAGGAACGCCCCGCCGGAGTCCACCAGGTAGACGCAGGGCAGCCGGTTCTCCAGGGCCACCTCCTGCGCCCGCAGGTGCTTCTTCACCGTCATCGGGTAGTACGTGCCGCCCTTGACCGTGGCGTCGTTCGCCACCACCAGGACCTCGCGCCCGGCGACCCGGCCGATCCCGGCGATCACCCCGGCGGCCGGGGCGGAGTCGCCGTACAGCCCGTCGGCGGCCAGCGGGGCCAGTTCGAGGAACGGCGAGCCGGGGTCGAGCAGGGTGTCCACCCGCTCCCGGGGCAGCAGCTTGCCGCGGGCGACGTGCTTGGCGCG
Organism: Kitasatospora phosalacinea; assembly: GCF_000717185.1. GTDB lineage: Bacteria > Actinomycetota > Actinomycetes > Streptomycetales > Streptomycetaceae > Kitasatospora > Kitasatospora phosalacinea_A. Next base: position 22,787 of record NZ_JNYE01000142.1, read on the forward strand.
CGCCTTCTCACCGCCGCCGAGCGCCGCCGCCGCGAGCTTGCCGCGCAGCTCGGCGACCAGCTCCCGGTGGGCCAGGGCGTTGGCCAGCCCGGCCGGGGCGGACGGGTCGGCCGCGCCCTCCAGCCGGGGGGCCGGTGCGTCGGAGGCGCGGAACGGCGGGGCGTCCGGGGCCGCTCCCCCTGACGGGGCGGTGGACCACGGAGGCGTCTGTGCCGAAGAGGGGACCATCCCAAGAGCTCCCTTGCCCTCGGATTCGGATCGGGGCAGGCCGAAGGGCGAGCCGGCGAGCCCGTGTTAATGAGCGTTAACTCTATGGCCAGGTTAACCATCGATAACCCGACTGTCTACGATGGGCAGCATGCCCAACCGCGCCACCGCCCCCGCGCTCCCACGCCGTGACCAGATCCGGAAAGAGGCCGCCAGGCTGTTCGCAGCCCGGGGATTCCTCGGGGTCGGGGTCGACGAGATCGGCAAGGCGGTCGGCATCAGCGGACCCGGCCTGTACCGGCACTTCGCGGGCAAGGACGCGATGCTCGCCGACCTCCTGGTCGGCATCAGCGAGCGCCTGCTGGAGGAGGGGCGCCGCCGCGAGGGCGAGGCCGACGGGCCCCGGGCCGCGCTCGACTCCCTGATCGACGGGCACATCGACTTCGCGCTGGACGACCGGGACTTGATCACCCTCCACGACCGCGAGCTGCTCCACCTCAAGGAGGCGGACCGCCACCGGGTGCGCCGGCTCCAGCGCGGCTACGTCGAACTCTGGGTCGCGGTGGTGCGCGAGGCCTTCCCGCCGCTGGCCGCGCCCGAGGCGGAGCCGGTCGCCCGCGCCGCCGTGCACGCGGTGTTCGGCCTGCTCAACTCCACCCCGCACAGCGCCGCGCCGCAGTCGTCCCAGGGCGCCGAACCCGGGTCCGGCGCGGGCACCCCCGCCGATCTGCCCGGATCCGATCTGCCCGGCTCCGATCGGTCCGGTTCCGAGCGGTCCGGGCTGGCCCGCGGCAGCATGGCGGCGCTGCTGCGCGCGCTGGCGCAGGGGGCGTTCGTGGCGGCCGCCGCGGAGGTCGAAGGGGCCTGACCGGCCGTCTGACCTGCGGAACCGGCGTCCGGCGGTCGGTCGGGGGTGGGGCTGGCTACACCCTCCGCCTAGGTCGATCGGCTGATCCAGGTCTAGACGAGTAGTTCCGAAGTCTGCTGGCTTTGCTGGTTCTGCTCCGGGCATGCAGGGAGGGTGTCCAGCATTCGGGTTGTGACGACCGAAGAGCTGGA
>NZ_JNYE01000143.1 GCF_000717185.1 Kitasatospora phosalacinea
GGCCCCGGCGCCCCGCCGCCGCCCGCCCCGGCCGGCCTGCGCGCCGAGGGCGCGCCCGGTGCCGCCCCGGCCGCCCCGGCGCCCGCGGCCGCCGCCGTCGCGTACCAGGCCACCCAGCTGGCCCCGGCGATCGAGCTGCCGCCGGGTGCGACCCCGCCGTTCCCGATGCCGGGCGCCCCCGGCCAGCCGTTCCCCGGCGCCCCGGCGCCGCAGGGCGCGCCGCCGTTCCAGGCGCCCCCGCCGCCGCCGTTCCCGGGCGGGCCGCAGCCGGGCCAGGGCTTCCCGCCCGGCGGTCCCGCGCCGGCGGCCCCGCCGCCGGCCGGTCCGCCGACGGTCGGCCCCGGCACCACCGCGGTGGTCAACTACCGGGGCCCGGACGGGTCCGAGCTGAACCTGGTGATGACCTCCGAGCTGGGCACCCCGCACCCCGAGTGGAAGGCCCTGCAGGAGCTGCGCCGCCTCGGCGTGCCCGCCGACCAGGTGCTGGAGGTGCACACCGACCTGGAGCTGTGCGACCTGCCCGGCGGCTACTGCGCCCGGATGGTGCGGGCGTCCTGGCTGAACGCCCGGATCAGCCACACCGCCCCGTACGGCCGCGACGCCGCGGCCCGGCAGGCGGGCATGAACGTGCTCAGCGAGCACGTCGAGCAGATGCACCAGCTGGTGTCGGCGCCGCCGCGGCCGCGCACCGTCCGGGCCCCGCTGCCCGCGCCCGGCACCGTCCCGCAGCAGCCGCCCGCGCCGCCGCAGCAGCTCGCGGCGGAGTTCGGCAGCATGTTCGGCCCCTCGATGTTCCGGTTCGAGCAGCGCGCGGTGGCCCGGCAGGGCGTGCCGGAGCCGGTCGCCCAGACGCTGATGTGGGTCGGGCTGCCGCGCGATTTCGCGCCGTTCTTCTGGGCCCAGGCGCAGGAGGGCCGCCCCATCCCGACGCTGGCCGAGCTCGCCGCCGAGCGCGGCCTGCCGCCCGGCCCGGACTTCGGCGGCTACCTGGTGCTCGGCAACGACTACGGCCGCCAGCTGTGCGTCCAGTACGGCACCGCCGCGGTGGTCGCCGTCGACCTGGAGAACCCGGCCGAGCCGCCGCGCTTCGTCAACAGCGGCGTCCCCGAGTTCGTCGGCTGCCTGGCGGTGCTGGCCCGGATGTGGCGGCTGCGGCTGGGCCTCACGCCCGAGCAGGCCGGGCGCTGGACCACCGACCTCCAGGCCCAGCTGATGGCCGTCGACCCGGCCGCCGTGCACACCCCGGAGAGCTGGTGGGCGGTGCTGGTCGAGCAGTTCTGGGACGGCCTGCTGTAGCGGCCCCCTCACGCGGCCGGTTCCCCCGGCCGCGTGAGGGCTCCCTGTTTGGTTTGCGTTCGTATCTGCGCAAAATAGGTCAATGGGACGGTTCACCCCGACCCACCCGAACCACGCATCCGGCGGGGCCGCGCAGCCCGCGAGCACGAGGAGAACAGCCGAAATGAGCGACGCCGTGTCCCAGTACGGCTTCACCCCGTCCCGGCGCGGCTACGCGCCCGAGCAGGTCGACGCGGCCGTCACCGACCTCAGCCGCGCCCGCGACGAGGCCTGGGAGCGGCTCAGCGTCCTCGGCGGCGGCCTGCGCGAGATGGAGAAGCGCCTCGCCGACATCAAGCAGGCCGCCGAGGACGCCCCCGACCCCGACTTCGCCGAACTCAGCGACCAGGCCGCCGTCCTGCTCGGCATCGCCCTCAACGAGGCCGACGCCGTCCACGCCAAGGCCAAGCGCTCCGGCGAGGACGCCCGCGACGCCGCCCACGAGGCGGGCGAGGCCGCGGCCAAGGCCGCCAAGGAGTACGCCGCCAAGCTGCGCGAGGAGACCGACCAGTTCGTCCGCCGCACCGACGAGCGCAGCCGCGCCGAGGCCGAGCGGATCCGCGCCGAGGCCGACGCCGAGGCCCGCGCCCTCGTCCACGCCGCGACCGGCCACGCCGCCCGGGTCCGGGTCGCCGCGGCCAACGCCTCCGAGCAGTCCGAGAGCGCCCTCGCCGAGCGCCGCCGCAAGGCCGACGAGGACTTCACCGCCGCCGAGACCGCCGCCGACGCCGCCGTGGCCAAGGTCACGGCCGCCGCCGACGCCCGGGTCAAGGAGGCCGAGCAGCACCGCGAGGCGATGCTCGACGAGGCCCGCCGCCTCGACACCGACGCCCAGGCCAAGGCCGACGCGGCGCTCGCCGCCGCGAAGGAGAAGGCCGCCCGGATCAAGGCCGCCAGCGAGCGCGAGCAGGCCGACTTCACCAAGCGCCTCGACAAGGTCCAGACCCACCTCGACCACATCAAGGGCACCCTCGCCTCGCTCACCGGCGCCGCCGTCGGCGCCATCGAGGACCCGGAGGACGCGGCCGAGGCCGTCGCCGCCAAGAAGGCCGACCTCGCCAAGGCCCCGGCCACCGACCAGCCCACCACCGTGCTGGGCCCGGTCAAGCCCAAGCAGGACGACCCCCGCAAGCCCTACGCCCCGGCCGAGCCCGCCCAGCCCCCGGCCCCGCCCGCCGAGCCCCCGGCCGCCTCCGCCGAGCCCGCGAGCCTCACCAAGGAGCCGCTGCCCCCGAAGCCCGCGACCGCCCCGGAGGCCGACCCGAAGCCGGCGACGGCGCCGGACGCCACCGTCGAGGAGCGCATCGTCCCCAAGATCGTCATCGTCGACGACGGCATCGACCACGACACCCGCCCGGACCGCAACCGCATCCAGCGCAAGGGCTGACGACCCCGCCGGGGCCCGGGGGAACGGCGCGCACCCCCCGGCCCCCGCGGGCTACAGCACCTCGACGGCCGCCCCCGTGAGCCGGCGGCGGCAGTCCAGGACGTACCGGGCGTGGGCGGTGACCGCCTCGTAGTCGAACTCGTCGTGGTCGGCGAGCAGGACGACGGCGTCGGCGGCGGCCAGTTCCTCCGGGGTGGCCTCGACCCGGCGGACGGCGGCGAGCGGGCCGCCCTCGTGCGCGGCGGTGCGCTGGCCCGGGACGTGCGGCTCGGCGACGTGCACGCCCGCGACCACGTGCGGGTCGGCGGCCCGGACCTCCGCGCCCTGGCGGGTGAGCAGCTCGACGACGCGGGCCGCCGGGGTCTCCCGCGCGTCGCCGGTGTTGGCCTTGTACGCCAGGCCCAGGACCAGCACCCGCGAGCCGTTCACGCTGCGGCGCCGCTGGTTGAGCGCCTCGGTGAGCCGGCGCACCACGTAGTCGGGCATGTGGCTGTTGACGTCGTTGGCGAGTTCGACGAACCGGAAGGACTGCCCGAGGGCCCGCTCCACCCGCCAGGACAGGTACGAGGGGTCGATCGGCAGGCAGTGCCCGCCCACGCCGGGGCCGGGGGTGAAGCGGAGGAAGCCGAAGGGCTTGGTGGAGGCCGCGTCGATGGCCTCCCAGACGTCGATGCCGAGGTCGTGGGCGAACATCGCCAGCTCGTTGACCAGGGCGATGTTGACGTGCCGGAAGGTGTTCTCCAGCAGCTTGGTCAGCTCGGCCTCCTTGCAGGAGGAGACCGGGACGGTCCGTTCGACCAGCTGCCCGTAGAAGCCGGAGACCGCGGCGAGGCCCTCGGGGGTGGTGCCGGAGACGACCTTCGGGGTGTTCTCCAGCTTCCACACCGGGTTGCCGGGGTCGATCCGCTCCGGGCTGTAGCCGAGGTGGAAGTCGGCGCCCGCCCGCAGCCCCGAGCCCGCCTCCAGCAGCGGGGCGAGCAGCTCCTCGGTGGTGCCCGGGTAGGTGGTGGACTCCAGCACCACCGTCGCGCCCGGCTTGAGGTGCCGGCCCAGCAGCTTCGCCGAGGCCTCGATGTACGACAGGTCGGGGACGCCCTCGCGCAGCGGGGTCGGGACGGTGATCACCGCGACGTCGAACCCCGCGACGTCGGCCGGGTCGGCGGAGGGCAGGTACGCCCCGGCGTCGAGCAGCGGACGCAGCCGCTCCCCGGGGATGTCCTCGACGTACGACTCGCCGACCGCGAGCCGCTTGATCCGGCGCTCGTCCACGTCGTACCCGACGACGCGGTGCCCGACCTCGGCGGCGCGGACCGCGAGCGGGAGACCGACATAGCCCTGACCTGCGATGACGACGCGCATGACGAAGCAACCCCCTGGAAATGACCGGCGTCCCCACACCTTCTTCACACGAGGGTACGGAGCCCGGGCCTCCGCGCGGGCCGCTTCGCCCGAAGTGGTGCACGAGCGGCGAAAGGGGCCCGAACGCCAGGACGCCGAGAGCCGCGGCGCCCGCCCGGGAGCGGACGCCGCGATTCCCGGCGTGAGTGGCACGGGCGCCCCCACCCAGGGCCGCCCGGCCTTCGCACTCCCGACCCCCATCGAGGTGCGACCGCGCTTCCGCAGCCATCCCCCACGGTTGGACGCGGCCTGCGCTGACATCCATGGTGCGCGGTGACCATGGACGCACAGTGACAGCAATGTGTCGGCCGCATGATCTCTGGACGAGCCCGGGCGGACGGCGGCGGAGGGTGCCGCACCGCGTGCCGGAGGGCGGCGCGGCGTAGGCTGGACACCCCCCGGGGCGCACCGCGTTCCGGGATGTCGCGCTGCCCGGCCGTCTCCTGCGCCGGGCCGCTCCCCGCCGTGGAGAAACTGACGTATGAGCCTGTCCGGACTGCTCGATGTCGTCGTACGGGACGCCGCCCTCGCCGAGGCGATCGAGGCGGCGGCCACGGGGCGCAGGCAGCACCTCGACCTGGTCGGACCGCCCGCCGCCCGGCCGTTCGCGATCGCGGCGCTGGCCCGTTCGCTGGCCGCCCGGGCCGGTGAGCGGGGCCGGCCGGTGCTGGCCGTGACCGCCACCGGCCGGGAGGCCGAGGACCTCGCGGCCTCGCTGCGCTCGCTGCTGCCCGCCGACGCGGTCGCCGAGTTCCCGGCCTGGGAGACGCTGCCGCACGAGCGGCTCTCCCCGCGCTCGGACACCGTCGGCCGCCGCCTGGCCGTGCTGCGCCGGATCGTCCACCCGAGGGCCGACGACCCGGCCGCCGGGCCGGTGCAGGTGGTCGTCGCGCCGGTGCGCAGCGTGCTGCAGCCGCAGGTGAAGGGCCTGGCCGAGCTGGAGCCGGTGGCGCTGCGCCGCGGTGAGCAGCACGACCTGGGCGAGATCGCCCGCAAGCTGGCGGCCGCGGCCTACGCCCGGGTCGAACTGGTCGAGAAGCGCGGCGAGTTCGCGGTGCGCGGCGGCATCCTGGACGTCTTCCCGCCGACCGAGGAGCACCCGCTGCGGGTGGAGTTCTGGGGCGACGACGTCGAGGAGATCCGCTACTTCAAGGTCGCCGACCAGCGGTCCCTGGAGATCGCCGAGCACGGCCTGTGGGCGCCGCCCTGCCGGGAGCTGTTGCTGACCGACGGGGTGCGCGCGAAGGCCGCCGAACTGGCCGCCGAGCACCCCGAGCTGGGCGAGATCCTGGACAAGATCGCGCAGGGCATCGCGGTCGAGGGCATGGAGTCGCTGGCCCCGGTGCTGGTGGACGACATGGAGCTGCTGCTGGACGTCCTCCCGGCCGGTTCGATCGCCGTGGTCTGCGACCCGGAGCGGGTCCGCACCCGGGCCGCCGACCTGGTCGCCACCAGCCAGGAGTTCCTGGCCGCGTCCTGGGTGGCCGCGGCGGCGGGCGCCGACCGCCCGATCGACCTGGAGGCGATCGACGTCTCGGCCGCCTCGCTGCGGTCGCTGGCGGACGTCCGCGAGCACGCCGCCGGGATCGGCCTGCCGTGGTGGTCGGTCAGCCCGTTCGCCACCAGCGACTCCACGGTCGACGACGTCCTCGAACGCGACGCCGACACGCTCACCCTCGGCATGCACGCCGTGGAGGCGTACCGCGGCGACACCGCGCGGGCGATCGCCGACGCCCGGGAGCGCCTGGCCGCCGACTGGCGGGTGGTGATGGTGACCGAGGGCCACGGCCCGGCGTCCCGGCTGGCCGAGGTGCTCGGCAACGAGGGCATCGCGGCCCGGCTGGTCGCCGACCTCGCCGAGGCCCCGACCCGGGACGTGGTGTACGTCTCCTGCGGCTCGATCGAGCACGGCTTCGTCGACGAGGCGCTGAAGCTCACCGTCGTCACCGAGACCGACCTGTCCGGCCAGCGGTCCTCCACCAAGGACATGCGCCGGATGCCGTCCCGCCGCCGCAACGCGATCGACCCGCTGGCGCTGGCGGCCGGCGACTACGTGGTGCACGAGCAGCACGGCGTCGGCCGGTACGTGGAGATGGTGCAGCGCACCGTGCAGGGCGCCACCCGCGAGTACCTGGTGCTGGAGTACGCGCCCGCCAAGCGCGGCCACCCCGGCGACCGGCTGTTCGTGCCGACCGACCAGCTCGACCAGGTCACCAAGTACGTGGGCGGCGAGGCCCCGACGCTGCACCGCCTGGGCGGCGCGGACTGGGCGAAGACCAAGCAGCGGGCCAAGAAGGCGGTCAAGGAGATCGCCGCCGACCTGATCAAGCTGTACTCGGCCCGGATGGCGGCCCCCGGCCACGCCTTCGGCCCGGACACCCCGTGGCAGCGCGAGCTGGAGGACGCCTTCCCGTACGCGGAGACGCCCGACCAGCTGACCACCATCGGCGAGGTCAAGGCCGACATGGAGAAGTCCGTCCCGATGGACCGGCTGATCTGCGGCGACGTCGGCTACGGCAAGACCGAGATCGCGGTGCGCGCCGCGTTCAAGGCGGTGCAGGACGGCAAGCAGGTGGCGGTGCTGGTGCCGACCACGCTGCTGGTGCAGCAGCACTTCTCGACCTTCGCGGAGCGGTACGCCAACTTCCCGGTCACCGTGAAGGCGCTGTCCCGGTTCCAGACCGACACCGAGGCGAAGGCCGTGCTGGAGGGCCTGTTCGAGGGCTCGGTGGACGTGGTGATCGGCACCCACCGGCTGTTCTCCTCGGAGACCAGGTTCAAGGACCTGGGCCTGGTCATCGTCGACGAGGAGCAGCGCTTCGGCGTCGAGCACAAGGAGCAGCTGAAGAAGCTGCGGGCCAACGTGGACGTGCTGACGATGTCCGCGACGCCGATCCCGCGCACCCTGGAGATGGCGGTCACCGGCATCCGCGAGATGTCGACCATCACCACCCCGCCGGAGGAGCGGCACCCGGTGCTGACCTTCGTCGGCCCGTACGACGAGAAGCAGATCTCGGCCGCGATCCGGCGCGAACTCCTGCGCGAGGGCCAGGTGTTCTACATCCACAACCGGGTCGAGTCGATCGACAAGGCGGCCGCCCGGCTGAAGGACCTGGTGCCGGAGGCCCGGGTGGCGACCGCGCACGGGCAGATGGGGGAGACCCAGCTGGAGAAGGTCGTCGTCGACTTCTGGGAGAAGGAGTTCGACGTCCTGGTCTCCACCACGATCGTCGAGTCCGGCATCGACATCTCCAACGCCAACACCCTGATCGTCGAGCGCGGCGACACCTTCGGCCTGTCCCAGCTGCACCAGCTGCGCGGCCGGGTCGGCCGCGGCCGCGAGCGCGGCTACGCGTACATGCTGTACCCGCCGGAGAAGCCGCTCACCGAGACTGCGCACGAGCGCCTCGCCACCATCGCCCAGCACACCGAGATGGGCGCGGGCATGTACGTCGCGATGAAGGACCTGGAGATCCGCGGCGCGGGCAACCTGCTCGGCGGCGAGCAGTCCGGGCACATCGCGGGCGTCGGCTTCGACCTCTACATGCGGATGGTAGGCGAGGCGGTCGCCGAGTTCCGCGAGTCGCTGGACGGCGGCGGCGAGCCGGAGGAGGAGCCGCTGGAGGTGAAGATCGAGCTGCCGGTGGACGCGCACGTCCCGCACGACTACGCGCCGGGGGAGCGGCTGCGGCTGCAGGCGTACCGCTCGATCGCGGCGGTCAACTCGGAGGCCGACATCGCGCAGGTCCGCGAGGAGCTGACCGACCGCTACGGCAAGCTGCCCGAGCCGGTGGAGAACCTGCTGCTGGTCGCGGGGCTGCGGCTGTTCGCCCGGCGCTGCGGCATCGGCGACGTCACCCTGCAGGGCAACTTCGTCCGCTTCGGTCCGGTCGAGCTGCGGGAGTCGCAGGAGCTGCGGCTGAACCGGCTCTACCCGCGCACCCAGGTCAAGTCCGCCGCCCGGCAGCTGCTGGTGCCGCGGCCGGGCAGCGGCGGCCGGATCGGCGGCAAGCCGCTGGTCGGGCGGGAGCTGCTGTCCTGGTGCGCCGAGTTCCTGAGCACCATGTTCGAGGACCTCAAGCGGTAGCGGGCACGGCCGCGCACCCGTCAGCGGGGGCGCCGGAGGGCGGCAGGCAGGCGCCCCCCGGCGCCCCCGTCCGCGTCCCGGCGCCCCCCGGGGCCCGGGTCACGACACCTTCCACTGGCCCGACTGCTCGGCGAAGCCGCTGTTCAGGGCGTACTGGACCTTGTCGACCTTCGCGTCGGACGGGACCTCGAAGGTGACGAAGCCGAGGCTGCTCTCCCCGGGGGCGATGTTCACCGCGCCGGGGAACTCCGGGCCGGCCGTGGTCTCCGCGAAGGTGGGGTCGAAGCTCTGGCCCTGGGCGTCGATCAGCTTCGCGCCGGTGACCGGGGTGTCGGTGTAGGCGGCGGAGCCGGTCGCCTTGATCCGGAACTGGACCGAGACGTAGCGCTTGCCCTCCTCGGGCTGGAGGAACTCGTTCGCGCTCTCCGCCGGGTCCACCACCTTCACCAGGGTGACGTCCGCGGTGTCCTTCTTCTCGAAGCCCTTGAGGGAGATGGTGTCGCCGACCTTCGCCACCGCCGGGGCGTCGGCGCCCTTCGACTTCGGCGCGGCGGCGGCCGGGGCCGAGCCGCCGGACCCGGCGGGTGCGGCGGCGCTGCTCTTCGGGGTGGTGGAGACGGCGCTGTCGGTCGGGCCGCAGGCGGTGGCGGTGGCGAGCAGCGCGGCGCCGAGCACGAGGGTGGCGGTACGGAGGCGGACGGACATGGCGGGTTCCCCCCAGGGAGGTCTGCGGTGGTGGGCCGGCGGTTGTTCCGGCGGTGGCTCTACTGAAGCACTCTGCTGTGAACAGTGTCAATTGCGATTCACCAAAGATCTCCGTTCACGTGTGAACGCTCCGGGGAGGAGAGTTGCTAGGCTGCGTGGTCACGCCCGCCACCGCGAAGGAGACCGCCGATGCCGGACCGCCCCGAGGTGACGGCCGCCGAGATCGCCCGGCTCGCCGGGGTCGGCCGGGCCGCGGTCTCCAACTGGCGCCGCCGCCACCCCGACTTCCCGAAACCGGCCGGCGGCACCGAGGCCAGCCCGACCTTCCGCCTCGACCAGGTCGAACAGTGGCTCCGCGACCAGGGCAAACTCGCCGAACTCCCGCTGCTGGAACGGGTCTGGCGGCAACTGGAGACCCTCCGCGACCCGGCCGGCCCGGCCGCCGCCCCGCTGGTCACCGCCGGAGCCGTCCTGCTGCTCCTGCACCGCGACCCGGCCGCCCGCACCGACCTCGCCGAACAGCCCGACACCCGGCTCGCCACCGCCCTCCCCAAGGCCCTGCGCCGCACCGCCGCCGCCACCCTCGGCCCGGACGCCCCCGCCGCCCTCGACCTGCCGCTGATCGCCGGAGCCACCCACCTCGACCTGGCCCGCCTGCTGGCCCGCCTCACCGCCGACACCGACCCCGCCACCGCGTACGGGCACCTGCTCACCCGCCACGCCGAGGCCAACCCCCGGCTCCAGCCACCCCTCCCGGCCGACACCGCCGCCCTGCTCGCCGCCCTCGCCGAGCCCGGCACGGGCACCGAGCCCGGCCCCGGCACCGGCCCGGCGCCCGCCGACCTGGCCGGGCCGGACCGGGTGCTGCTCGACCCGGCCTGCGGCACCGGCGGACTGCTGCTGGCCGCCGACGCCGCCACCACCACCCGCCTCGGCCAGGAGTCCGACCCCGCCCTGGCCGGCGTCGCCCTGCTGCGCCTCGCCCTGGCCGCCCCCGCGGCCGCCCCCGCCGACGCCCCCGGCCCGCTCCCGCTGGACGTCCGCCCCGGCGACGCGCTGCGCGCCGACGCCTTCCCCGGCCGCACCGCCGACACCGTGCTCTGCCGCCCGCCCTACAACGAACGCGACTGGGGCCACGACCAGTTGCAGTACGACTCGCGCTGGCCCGGCCGCCTCGTCCCGCCCCGCGGCGAGTCCGAACTCGCCTGGGTGCTGCACTGCCTGGCGCACACCCGTCCCGGCGGCACCGCCGTGCTGCTGCTCCCGCCGACCGTCGCCTCCCGCCGGGCCGGGCGCCGGGTCCGCGCCGAACTCGTCCGCTCCGGCGCCCTGCGCGCCGTCGCGGCCCTGCCCGCCGGAGCCGCCCCGCCCTACGGCGTCCCGCTGCACGTGTGGGTGCTGCGCGGCCCGGAACCCGGCGACGAGTTCCGGCACGTGCTGCTGCTGGACGCCGCGGCCGACGGCGGCACCGACCGGGCCGCGCTGCACGACACCGTGCTGGCCGCCTGGCGGGAGTTCGACGCCGCCGCCCGCACCGGCAGCCCCCTGCCCGCCGACCGGCCCGGCCGCGCCCGGGCCGTTCCCGCCCTCGACCTGCTCGACGACGAGACCGACCTCACCCCCGCCCGCCACCTGCCCGCCGCCCCCGCCGGGGCCGCCCCCGACCTGCTCGCCGGACTGCGCGAACGGCTCGGCGCGGAACTCGCCCGCCTCGCGGACCTGGACACCGCGCTGCCCGCCGTCGCCGCCGCCGCCGACCCCGCCCCGCCGCAGGTCAGCATCGGCGAACTCGCCCGATCCGGCGCCCTCCAGGTGCACTCCTCCGGCCAGGGCGCCCCCGCCCGCCCCGGCGGCCGCACCCCGCTGCTCACCGACCAGGACCTGCAGACCGGCGCCCCGCCCGGCGCCGCCACCGACGCCGACCGGGACACCCTGACGGTCCGTCACGGCGACGTCCTGGTGCCCGTCCTGGGCGGCGAGGGCGCCCGGGCCGTCCAGGACGGCAGCCCCTACGCCGGAGCCGCGCTCGGCCCCCGCCTGCACCTGCTGCGCCCCGACCCCGAGCAGCTCGACCCCGACTTCCTGGCCGGCCAGCTGCGCGCCACCGGCGCCGGACGGCGCGCCAGCAGCTACGCCTCCACCACCAGTCGGCTGGACATCCGCCGGGTCGAACTGCCGCGCGTCCCGATCGCCCGGCAGCGCCTCCTCGGCGCCGCGTTCCGCCGGATCGCCGCCTACGAGACGGCCCTCGCCGAGGCCGCCGCCGAGGCCCGGACCCTGACCCGGGCGCTCACCGACGGCCTCGCCTCCGGCGCCACCGACCCGGCCTGACGCCCCGTCGGCCCCGCGGCCGGGCGGAGGACGGGGTTCCGGCGGGCCGGCAACGGGTCGGAAACGGGCTCCCGGCGGGTCGGTTCGTGACGGTAGCGTGTGCGCAGCACGTCCCGCCGTCGCCGAGGAGCCCCCATGCCCGCCCGCGTCGTTCCGTACCGGAGAGGGCCCTCGGTGCTGCTCGCCCTGGTCCCGGTGCTGAGCTGCGGCCTGCTCGGCATGGTGCCGTCGATGGTGCTGGCCGTCGACCGGCGGAGCCGGGCCGACAAGATCGGCGCGGCGGTGTTCGCCCCGATGCAGATCGCGCTGTTCGTCGTGGCCGGGCTGACCCCGGAGGGCCAGCCGATCGACGACCTGACCGCCGGGCTCCTCCTGCTGCCGCTCTGCCTCGCCGCCCCCGTGCACTTCCTGCTGATGAACCGGCGCGACCAGTGGCCCGCGCCCGCCCCGGCCCCCTACCCGCACCCGCACCCGCACCCGCACCAGCACCAGCATCCGTACGCGTACGCCTACCCGCAGGCCGCCGCCCACCCGCAGGCCGGGTACCCCGCCGCTGCCCCGTACCCGCCCGTGCAGCCCCACCCGCCCGTGCAGCCCCACCCGGCCGCCGCGCCGCCCGTGCCGGTGCCCGCACCCGCCGTCCCGGCGACCCCGCCCGCGCCCGCCGCCCCGACCGGGGTCTCCGAGCTGCGCGAACTCGGCGAACTGCTGCGCCGGCAGGCCGGGGACGGGCAGCCGTGAGCCGGGTCGTCGGCGAGCGCTACCTGCTCGCCGAGAAGATCGGCCACGGCGGGATGGGCCAGGTCTGGGCCGCCCACGACCAGCGGCTGGAACGCCGGGTCGCGGTGAAACTGCTGCACACCGACGCCCTGCCCAACCCCGCCGGGCGCGGCGACAGCCGGGCCGACCTGCTGCGCCGCCGCTTCCTGCGCGAGTGCCGGATCGGCGCCGGACTCGACCACCCCGGGCTGGTCACCGTCTACGACGCGGGCACCGACGGCCAGGAGCTGTACCTGGTGATGCAGCACGTCCCCGGGCTCAGCCTGGCCGACCTGGTCGCCGAGGAGGGCCCGCTGCCGGTCGAGCGGGCCGTCGCCGTCGCCGGACAGCTGTGCGCCGCCCTGGCCGCCGTGCACGGCGCGCAGGTGGTCCACCGCGACCTCAAGCCCAGCAACGTGATGATCCGCCCGGACGGCCGGGCGATCCTGCTCGACCTCGGCATCGCCACCGCCCTCGACCCCGGCGCCACCCGCCTCACCCTCACCGGCAGCCCGATCGGCAGCCCCGCCTACATGGCCCCCGAACAGGCCATGGCCGCCCGGGCCGACCGCCGCAGCGACCTGTACGCGCTCGGCTGCATGCTGCACGAGATGCTGGCCGGCGACCCGCCCTTCCCCGCCCCCACCGCGCTCGCCGTGCTGCGCCGCCAGGTCGACGACCCGCCCGTCCCGCTGCGCCGACTGCGGGCCGAGGTGCCCGCCGCCCTGGAGGCGCTCGTCCTGCGGCTGCTCGCCAAGCGCCCCGAGGAACGGCCCGCCGAGGCCGCCGAGGTGCACGCCGTGCTGCTGCCGATGCTGCCCGCCCCCACCGGCCGGGTCCGCACCCGGCTGCCCGCCGTCCCCGACCCCGGCGACCCGTACCGCTACCCGCACCACCCGCAGCCCGCCCCCGCCCCCGTCC
>NZ_JNYE01000144.1 GCF_000717185.1 Kitasatospora phosalacinea
GACATCCCCATCATCACCCTCGACGCCCGACGCCGGGACAGCGCCAAGAGCGCCCTCATCACCCTCGTCGAACACGCCCTCCTCGCCCGACTGCGGTGACGGGGCCCGCCAAGGGGTAATGGACACGCCAGAAGGGGGCGTGCGGAGCCTTCCGCACGCCCCCTGGGCACTTCCGCGCACCGACCGCCGTTACGGCTGCTGATCGGCCCTCAGCAGCCCGTAGGTGTACGCGTCCTCCAGCGCCACCCAGGACGCGGCGATCACGTTGTCCGCGACGCCGACCGTCGACCAGGTCGCGCTGCCGTCGGTGGACTCGATCAGCACCCGGGTCTTCGAACCGGTGCCGTGCTGGCCCTCCAGGATCCGGACCTTGTAGTCCACCAGCTCCAGCTTCGCCAGCGGCGGGTAGATCGGCTCCAGCGCCGCCCGCAGCGCCTTGTCCAGCGCGTCCACCGGGCCGTTGCCCTCCCCGGTGGCGACCTTCCGCTCGCCCTTCGCCCACAGCTTCACGGTCGCCTCGTTGCCCGCGAAGCCCTTCGGGCCCTGCTCGCTGATGGTCCGCCAGGACTCCAGCTCGAAGAACCGCTGCCGCTCGCCGCCGTTCACCTCGTCGCGCAGCAGCAGCTCGAACGAGGCGTCCGCCGCCTCGTAGGTGTAGCCGAGGCTCTCCTGCTCCTTCACCCGGGCCACCACCCGGCCCGCCAGGTCGCGGTCGCTGGACAGGTCGTAGCCCAGCTCCTTGCCCTTCAGCTCGATCGAGGCCCGGCCCGCCATGTCGGACACCAGCATCCGCATGGTGTTGCCGACCAGCTCCGGGTCGATGTGCTGGTACAGGTCCGGGTCGACCTTGATCGCGGAGGCGTGCAGGCCCGCCTTGTGCGCGAACGCCGAGAAGCCCACGTACGGCTGGTGGGTGGACGGCGTCAGGTTCACCACCTCGGCGATGGCGTGCGAGATCCGGGTCGTCTCGGCCAGCGCCCCGGCCGGGAGCACCCGGCGGTCGTACTTGAGCTCCAGCGCCGCGGCGACCGGGAACAGGTTCGCGTTGCCGACCCGCTCGCCGTAGCCGTTGGCGGTGCACTGCACGTGGGTCGCCCCGGCGTCCACCGCGGCCAGCGTGTTGGCCACCGCGCAGCCGGTGTCGTCCTGGGCGTGCATGCCGATGCGGGCGCCGGTCTCCGCCAGCACGGTGGCGACGGTCTCGCGCACCCCGGACGGCAGCATGCCGCCGTTGGTGTCGCACAGCACGACGACGTCCGCGCCGGCCTCGTGCGCGGTCCGCACCACGGCCAGCGCGTACTGCGGGTTCGCCTTGTAGCCGTCGAAGAAGTGCTCGCAGTCGATGAACACCCGGCGACCCTGGGCGCGCAGGAACTCCACGCTGTCCCGGATCATCTCCAGGTTCTCCTCCAGCGTGGTGCGCAGCGCCAGCTCGACGTGCCGGTCGTGCGCCTTCGCCACCAGCGTCACCACCGGCGCGCCGGACGCCACCAGCGCGGCCAGCTGCGGGTCCTCGGCGGCCTTCCCGCCGGCCCGGCGGGTCGCGCCGAACGCCACCAGCTGGGCGTTCTGGAACTCCAGCTCGGCCTGGGCGCGGGCGAAGAACTCGGTGTCCCGGGGGTTGGCCCCGGGCCAGCCGCCCTCGATGAAGCCGACCCCGAAGTCGTCCAGGTGGCGCGCGATGGCCAGCTTGTCCGCCACCGTGAGGTTGATGCCCTCGCGCTGGGCGCCGTCGCGGAGCGTGGTGTCGAAGACGTGGAAACCGTCGTTCGGGCGGTTGTTGGCCTCGGTCATGGCCCTGGGTTCTCCGTTCGGTGGAGTTACTGCGTCTGCCGGGATCGGAATCCGGCTCCACTGTCCAGCATCCCGCGCGCGTCCCCGGTGTCTCCGGACCCCTCGTGAGGGCCCGGTGCCGGTCCGGGAGGCAAAACAAAAGACCCCTCGCGGGTGCGAGAGGTCTGCGCGCGGGTCTGGACGCTCGTGGTCGCTCCGCGGTCGGGGTGGTGCCGTGGAGCGGTCACTGCGGACCGGCGCGCCTGCTGCTAATAATCAGCGAAAGCGAGGACACCCTCGCAGTCTTGCACAGCCTCCTGACGCGAGCGCGGGCGTCTCGCCATCCGGAACGGCTCAGGCCGGCCGGTCCGTCGCCAGGTCGAACCCGAACGGCTTCGGCAGGGGCAGCGGGTCCCCGAACGGGACGGAGGTGGTGGCGGTGTACTCGCCACCTTCCGGGTGGCCGTGCAGCACGACCTGACCGGCCTTCCGGTCCACCAGGAGGTAGAGCGGAATCCCCGCTGCGGCGTAGCCCTTCCGGCTTGTCCCGGCGGTCCTTGGCGGGATTGCTGGAGGTGACCTCCAGGACCATCAGGAGCCGGTCCGGCTTCATCCACGAGGGCTGACCGTCGAACGCTCCCTCGTCGGCGAACGTCCCGTCGGGGATGAACCTGCCGCCGGGGACGATCAGCCCCTTGTTGCCGGCGAACGTGATATCCGCGTCGCACAGCCGGAACACCTGTCGGACGATCCGACCGATGGCCCCCTCGTGGTCACCGTCTGGCGGCGGCGTCACGATGATCTCCCCCTCGACAAGCTCGGCCTTGAACCCCTCCGGGGTGTCCAGGGCGAGGAAGGCGCCCAGGAGGACGTCCTCCGGGCTGCGGTGGACGTCGGCGTCGTACGTCTCGGCGGTCATGGTCCCTCCCTCCTGTCCGAGCCGTTCAACGAGTGGAGCGCTTCCGAAGCTACCGGGCCCGGGCATTCCGCCGTGAAATGCCCGGGCCCGCGGTCCGGCGTCAGGCGATGGTGTGCATCCAGCCGCGGGTGTCCGGGGCCTGGCCGCCCTGGATGGCGAGCAGGGACTCGCGCAGGCGCAGGGTGACGGGGCCGGGCTCGCCGGTGCCGACGGTCCAGTCGGCGCCGGCCGACTTGACGTGGCCGACGGGGGTGATGACGGCGGCGGTGCCGCAGGCGAAGACCTCGGTGATGGTGCCGTCGGCGTTGCCGCGCTTCCACTCGTCGGTGGAGATCCGCCGCTCCTCGGTGCGGTGGCCGAGGTCGGCGGCGAGGGCGAGCAGCGAGTCGCGGGTGATGCCGGGCAGGAGGGAGCCGGAGAGCTCGGGGGTGAGGACGGTGGCGTCCTCGCCCTCGCCGAGGACGAAGTAGAGGTTCATGCCGCCCATCTCCTCCACCCACTTGTGCTCGTTGGCGTCGAGCCAGACCACCTGGTCGCAGCCCTTGGCGGCGGCCTCGGCCTGGGCGACCAGCGAGGCGGCGTAGTTGCCCGCGCACTTGGCGGCGCCGGTGCCGCCGGGCGCGGCGCGGACGTAGTCCTCGGAGAGCCAGACCGAGACCGGCTTGACGCCGCCGGAGAAGTAGGCGCCGGCCGGCGAGGCGATGATCATGAAGAGGTAGGAGTTGGCGGGGCGGACGCCCAGGCCGACCTCGGTGGCGAACATGAAGGGCCGCAGGTAGAGGCTCTGCTCGGGCTCGCTGGGCACCCAGTCCCGGTCCTGCCGGACCAGCAGCTCGACCGCCTCGACGAAGGTCTCGACCGGGAGCTCGGGCATCGCCAGGCGGCGGGCGGAGGCCTGGAAGCGGGCGGCGTTGGCCTCGGGGCGGAAGGTCGCGACGGAGCCGTCGGCCTGCCGGTACGCCTTGAGGCCCTCGAAGATCGACTGCCCGTAGTGCAGCGTCATGTTGGCCGGGTCGATCTCCAGCGGCGCGTACGGGGTGAGCTGGGCGTCGTGCCAGCCCCGGCCCTCGGTCCACCGGATGGTGACCATGTGGTCGGTGAAGACCCGCCCGAAGCCGGGGTTGGCCAGCCGGGCCCGGCGCTCCTCGGCGGACAGCGGGTGCGCGGTGGGCTTGAGGTCGAACGTGATGGGGGCCGGGGCGGTCGTGCTCATGGCTTCCTGTCCTTCACCGTGTGGTTGGGCGGGGCCTTCGAACCGTCGGGCGGGGAGAGAACGCACGACGGCACGGCCCACTGTCGATACTCGCATCCAGGGGGCCGTGCCGGACAGCCGGGCGGCTGTTCTCGCTGTGCTACCGGCCCACCGGCCGGAAGGGTCGTCGTCCGGGCCGGGTGTCAGCCGGCTACTCGGGCGGCCAGCGCGTCGCCGACCTGGGAGGTCGAGCGGGCGCCGGTGCGCTCGGTGAGGTCCGCGGCGACGGCGGCCTCGACCCGGGCGGCCTCGGCGGTGAGGCCGAGGTGCTCCAGCAGCATGGCGACGGACAGCACGGTGGCGGTCGGGTCGGCCTTGCCCTGGCCGGCGATGTCCGGGGCGGAGCCGTGCACCGGCTCGAACATCGACGGGAAGTCGCCGCTGGGGTTGATGTTGCCGGACGCGGCCAGGCCGATGCCGCCGGTGACGGCCGCGGCGAGGTCGGTCAGGATGTCGCCGAACAGGTTGTCGGTGACGATCACGTCGAAGCGCTCGGGCTGGGTGACGAAGAAGATCGTCGCCGCGTCGACGTGCAGGTAGTCGGTGGTGACCTCGGGGAACTCCCGGCCGACCTGCTCGAAGATCCGGGTCCACAGGTGGCCGGCGTGCACCAGCACGTTGTTCTTGTGGACGAGGGTGAGCTTCTTGCGCGGGCGGGCCTGGGCCCGGCGGTAGGCGTCGCGGACGACCCGCTCGATGCCGAACGCGGTGTTCAGCGACACCTCGGTGGCGACCTCCTGCGGGGTGCCGGTGCGCAGCGTGCCGCCGTTGCCGACGTACGGGCCCTCGGTGCCCTCGCGGACGACCACGAAGTCGATGCTCGGCTCGCCGGCCAGCGGCGACTTCACGCCCGGGAGCAGCTTGCCGGGGCGCAGGTTGATGTGGTGGTCGAAGGCGAACCGCAGCTTGAGCAGCAGCCCGCGCTCCAGCACGCCGGACGGGACGCTCGGGTCGCCGATGGCGCCGAGCAGGATCGCGTCCTGGCCCTTGAGCTCCTCCAAGACCGCGTCGGGGAGGGTCTCCCCGGTGCGGTGGTAGAGCCGTGCACCGAGGTCGTACTCGGTGGTCTCCAGCTTGGTGTCGGAGGGCAGGGCGGCGCGGAGCACCTTGAGGCCCTCGGCCACGACCTCCTGGCCGATGCCGTCACCCGGGATCACTGCGAGACGAATGGTGCGAGACATACCTCGGACAGTACAACCGTCCCACGGCCTGGGCACGGACCGTCCACGATCCGGACGCGGCGTCAGGCGAGCTCGCCCTCGACCTCGACCGCCGGCAGGACGGGCCGGGGCGGTTGCGCCGGTTGAGCCCGACGTTCGTCCCCCGCCACACCTGCCGGCCGGCCGGAGCCGCGTCCGTCAGTGCTCGCTCCACGGGGCCTGGTCGACGCTCGTCAGTGCTCCCGTGGTGGGGGTTCCGGCCTGTCCGACCGGGCTACCGGGCCCCTTCCCGCCCGGGGCCACCCTTCGGGGTGAGCAGCTGGACTCGGCTGCCGACCGGGTTGAGGTGGTGGATCACCAGGGCGTGCGCGAGCGGGGTGTGCAGCACCTGGCCCGGGCGGGTCGGGGCGAGGACGGGGGTGGCCAGGGCCGGGTCGAAGGGGTAGGGGCCGAGGGTGGCGAGGGCGTCGGCCGGGTCCTCGGCGGGGCCGGTCCAGAGGGTGTAGCGGGGGTGGGTGAGCGGGGGCAGGGCGGCGAGCCGGACGGGGAGCAGCAGGGTGTCGGAGTCGAGCAGGGCGGTGTCGGAGTCGCCCCAGCGGCCGTTGAGCGGCTGGACGTCGAGTTCGGCGCCGGTGCGGGCGTCCAGGGTGCGGGCGACCAGCACGTCGCTGCCCTTGAGGCGGTCGGCGACCACGGTCGCGTCGGGGGTGCCGTCGCCGTCGGCGTCGAGCGAGGCGCGCACGCCCAGGGTTCCGGCGGGGGTGGCGGCGGGGGCCCACAGCACGGCGGCCAGGTAGAGGGTGCCGCGGCCGTCGACGGCGGCCGCGGCGTGGCGGAGGTTCGCGGAGCGTTCGGCGGGGTCGTCGACGCAGAGTTCGGTGTCGGCGGCGGGGCAGTCGGGCCAGCGCGGGCCGTCGCCGCCCGGCTGCAGGGCGGTGAGCAGGCCGGGGCGGGGGTTCCCGGAGACGGCGAAGGTGGCGGCGGAGCCGAGCGCGGTGGCGTCGGAGGCGGCCCGCGGGGCGGCGAACAGCGGGACGCGCAGCGGCGGGAGGGTGTCGTCCGCGGGGGTGAGGGTGAGGCGGCCGGAGAGTTCGCCGCGGTAGCTGCGGGCGTGCCCGGCCTGCCGCAGGTCGAGGGTGGGGTCGGGGGTGCGGCCGAGGTCGGGGCCGAGCCGGAGCGTGACGGTGACGGTGGCGCTGCCGTGCGGCGGCAGGTCGACCCGGGCGGGCGAGATCCCGAAGGACGCGCCGGGCAGGGTGGTGGCGGGCGCGTAGCCGGTGGCGTAGGCCAGCGGGCGGTCGCCGAGGTTGCGGACGGTGACCTCGCGGGTGGCGGTGGCCGCGCCGGTGGCCTCGACCGGGCCGAAGGAGACGCCGACCGCGCCCTCGGTCTGCGCCGCGTACGCGAGCACGGGGGTGCGGACGGCGGCGTCGGCCCGGACGCGGCCGCTGCCGGTGCGTTCGGGGCCGTACACCGGGCCGGTGGAGCCGTCGTGCAGGTGGGTGTCGGTGGCGGTGTCCATCAGCGCGGCCTTGACCTCGGCGGCGTCGTAGTCGGGGTGCGCGGAGCGGACGAGCGCGGCCAGGCCGGACAGGTGCGGGGTGGCCATCGAGGTGCCGTCCTCGCGCATGCCGCCGCTGCCGGTGCCGACCCTGGCGGACCAGATGGTCTCGCCGGGGGCGGCCAGGTCGGGCTTGACGAGGCCGTCGACGCCGATGCCGCGGGAGGTGAAGGAGGCGAGGGTGTCGGTGCGCTGCGGCTGGTCCTGCGGGACGGCGCCGTGCAGCGGGTTGCCGGGGGTGGCGAGCCGGACGGTGACCGGGCCGCCGCCGAGCGCCGCCAGCAGCCGCTCGCCGTCGGCGCGGGCCAGGATCGCGGCCGGGATCCGGTCGTCCCCGGCGATCTCGCCGAGGTTGTCGCCGTCGGCGGCGTAGAGCGCGCCGACGGCTCCGGCGTCGGCGGCGTGGTCGGCGCGCGGGGCGGAGCCGCAGGCCCGGTCCGGGTCCTTGGTGGTCCAGCGCAGCACGGCGACCTTGCCGCGCAGCCGGTCGGCGTCGGCGGGCGTGAAGGGCGCGCAGCCGTCCGACTGGTCGGCGGGGACGGCGAGTTCGCCGCTGACCTCGGTGTCGTCCCAGTGGGCGTACTTGCTGCTCCAGTGCGCGGGGACGTTCCCGGCCAGGCCCGCGGGGGCGAGCACGGTGATGCCGTCGGCGTCGCCGTGCGGGTCGACCGAGGCGGCGGCGGTGAGGACGCGGGCGGCGGTGCCGGGGCTGCCGCCGATGCCGTACACGTCGCCCTCGTTGCCGGAGGCGGCGACCACGACGGTGCCGAGGGCGGCGAGCCGGTCGGCGGCCAGCGCGTCGGCGTCGCCGGGGCGGCCGTAGGGGCTGCCGAGCGAGAGGTTGACCACGTCGAGGCGGTCGGAGAGGTCGCCGTCGCCGTTCGGGTCGGCGGCCAGGTCGAGGGCGGCGGCGAGCTGGTCGGTGGAGCCCTCGCAGCCGAACACCTTGATCGCGTAGAGCTGGGCGCCGGGGGCCGCGCCGGGGGCGACCCGGAAGTCGGCCGGGTCCAGGCCGGGCCGGTAGGGGCCGCGGTAGGGCCGGCCGTCGGCGGTGACGCCGAGCCCGGCGGCGGTGCCGGCCACGTGGGTGCCGTGGCCGTTGGCGGCGCAGTCGAGCGGGTTGTCGTCGGGGTGCGGGTCGGGCTGGTGGCGGGGCGAGGCCGGGTCGGGGTCGTAGTCGTCGCCGACCAGGTCCTTGCCGCCGGTCACCTTGGCGTTGGGGAACAGCCCGGCGGGCGCGGGCTTCGCGCCGTCCACCGCGCGGTACGCCTCGGGGGTGCCGGGGCCGCCGAAGTCGGCGTGGGTGTAGTCGATGCCGGAGTCGACGACGCCGATCCGGACGCCCTCGCCGGTGTGGCCCGCGGGGCCGTCCCAGACCTGCGGGGCGCCGGTGAGCGGCACCGAGTACCCGTTGGCGCGCCGCTTGAGCGCGACGGGGCGGACGGCCCGCACCCCGGGCAGGGCGGCCAGCCGCGGGAGTTCGGCGGCGGGCAGCCGCAGCGCGAGGCCGCTGACCAGGGTGCGGGTGCGGTAGAGCGGGCGGGCGTCGGGGACGGCGCGCCGCAGGGCGGCGGTGAGCGCGTCCAACGAGCGGTCGGCGACGGCCCGTTGGCCGCTGCCCGCGCTCGCGGCGGCGCGCCGGGTCTGGTCGGGGGTGCGCAGTTCCCGGCGGGCGGTGTCCCGGGCGCGCTGCCAGGCGGTGGCGGCGGGCTCGGTGCCGAGCTCCAGGAACACGGTGGTGCTCGGGCCCTCCGCCGGCCGGGCGGCGGCGGCCGCCGTCGCGGGGGCGACGGCCGGGGCGAGCAGGGCGAGGGCGGCGAGGAGGCCGAGGGGGGTGCGCACGGCCCCAAGGTAGGAGCCGCCGGAGGGCCGGGGGCGGAGGTTCACCCGTTGGGTGACACGCCGTCACCCGTCCGGCCCAGCAGGGGCGTTGGCGTTCAGTCGCCGATCGGGGCGCCGTTGTCGCGGCGGTCGAGGGCGCGCTGCAGGGCGGCGGCGGTGCGGGGGTCGGCCGGGAGGGCGCGGCGGCGGCGCGGGGCCTGGGCGGCGCGGGCGGCGACGGCCGCGGTGGTGGCGGTGGGGGCGGTGGTGCGGTCTGCGACGAACGGCATACCGGGCTCCTTGGTGCGGGGGCGCAGCGGCGCGCTGGAGGGATGAGCGGGGGTACGCCGAGCAGGGGTCGCCTGCCGCACCGCGTACGGGTCGGACGGGCCATGCGCCCCGGCGTTGTGGGGGTGGCGCACCGTACGACTACTCCACGGTACGACGGGGAGGCCGCGAGGTCAGCAGATTTACTTGGATTTCCTAGTATCTGAGACGGGGTTCACGCCCGGGCATGCGAACGGCCCTTCCGCCTCAAGGTCGGAAGGGCCGTTCGGTGGCTGGTGGAGCGTCAGCCCAGGTTGACCGCGCGGGCGAACTTGGCGCCGATCGCGGCGGCGATCTCGGCCAGGACCTCCTGGGAGACCTCGCTGTCCACGGTGATCGAGGCCAGCGCGTTGTCGCCGTCGCGGGCGACCTGCATGCCCGCGATGTTGATGCCCGCGTCGCCGAGGATCCGGCCGAGGGTGCCGACCACGCCGGGGCGGTCCTCGTAGTGGAAGAACGCCATGTGGTCGGTGAGCGCCACGTCGACGTCGAAGCCGTCCACGCCGACGATCTTCTGGGTCTGCTTCGGGCCGGAGAGGGTGCCGGAGATCGACACCTCGCCGCCGTCCGCCAGGGTGCCGCGGACGGTGATCACGTTGCGGTGCTCGGGCGACTCGCTGGAGGTGGTCAGCCGCACCTCGACGCCGCGCTCCTGGGCGAACAGCGGGGCGTTGACGTAGGACACCGTCTCGGCCACCACGTCCTCGAACACGCCCTTCAGCGCGGACAGTTCGAGCACCTTCACGTCGTGCTGGGTGATCTCGCCGCGGACCTCGACGTCCAGGCGGACGGCGACCTCGCCGGCCAGCGCGGTGAAGATCCGGCCGAGCTTCTCGGCGAGCGGCAGGCCCGGGCGCACGTCCTCGGCGATCACGCCGCCCTGGACGTTGACCGCGTCCGGCACCAGCTCGCCGGCCAGCGCCAGGCGCACCGACTTGGCGACCGCGATGCCGGCCTTCTCCTGCGCCTCGTCGGTGGAGGCGCCCAGGTGCGGGGTGGCGACCACGTTGTCGAACGCGAACAGCGGCGAGTCGGTGCACGGCTCCTTCGCGTACACGTCCAGGCCGGCGCCGGCGACCCGGCCCTCCTGCAGCGCCCGGACGAGCGCCTCCTCGTCGACGATGCCGCCGCGGGCGGCGTTGACGATCCGCACGGTCGGCTTGACCTTGTGCAGCGCCTCGTCGCCGATCAGGCCGATGGTCTCCGGGGTCTTCGGGAGGTGGACGGTGATGAAGTCCGCGACCTCCAGCAGCTCCTCCAGGGAGAGCAGCTTGACGCCCATCTGGGCCGCACGGGCGGCCTGGATGTAGGGGTCGTACGCGACGATCTTCATGCCGAACGCGGACATCCGCTGCGCGACCAGGACGCCGATCCGGCCGAGGCCGACCACGCCGAGGACCTTCTCGCTCAGCTCGACGCCGGTGTACTTGTTGCGCTTCCACTCGCCGCCCTTGAGCGCGGCGTTGGCGGGCGCGATGTTGCGGGCGACCGAGATCAGCAGGCCGCAGGCCAGCTCGGCGGCGGTGACGATGTTGGAGGTCGGTGCGTTGACGACCATCACGCCGGCCTTGGTGGAGGCGGCCACGTCCACATTGTCCAGGCCGACGCCGGCCCGGGCGACGACCTTGAGCTTCTTCGCGGCGGCCAGCGCCTCGGCGTCCACCTTGGTGGCGGAGCGGATCAGGATGGCGTCGACGTCGGCGATCGCGGTCAGCAGCTCGGCGCGGTCGGCGCCGTTGCAGTGGCGGATCTCGAAGTCGGGGCCCAGCGCGTCAACGGTGGCGGGCGACAGCTCTTCGGCGATCAGTACGACAGATTTGCTCACGACAGTGTGTCCTTAACTGTCCGGTTCACCCCGCCGCACGGAGGTGGCGCGCACAGGGCGGGGGAAGGTGGCATGTCGCGTAGCTAGACGCACGACGCTGTGGGCCTGACGCGTGGTTCGGAGTCTATCGGCGGGGCGGTGCGGGGACTGCTCCCGTCCGGCGAAATCACCCGGACGGGAACAGCCTTGTTGTACAACCGGGACGGGGGAGGCTCAGGCCTCCTGGTCGACCCAGCTCATCAGCTTGCGCAGCTTCTTGCCGGTGGTCTCCAGCAGGTGCTCGCTGTCCGCGTTCTTGTACTCGTTGTACTTCGGCAGACCGGCCTTGTACTCGGCGATCCAGGTGTTGGCGAAGGTGCCGTCCTGGATCTCGGCGAGGACCTTCTTCATCTCGGCCTTGGTGTCGGCGGTGATGATGCGGGGGCCGGTCACGTAGTCGCCCCACTCGGCGGTCTCGGAGACCGACCAGCGCATCTTCTCCAGGCCGCCCTCGTACATCAGGTCGACGATGAGCTTCAGCTCGTGCAGGCACTCGAAGTAGGCGATCTCGGGCTGGTAGCCCGCCTCGACCAGGGTCTCGAAGCCGGCCTTCACCAGGGCGGCGGTGCCGCCGCAGAGGACGGCCTGCTCACCGAACAGGTCGGTCTCGGTCTCCTCGGTGAAGGTGGTCTTGATGACGCCGGCCTTGGTGCCGCCGATGCCCTTGGCGTACGACAGCGCCAGGTCGAAGGCCTTGCCGGTGGCGTCCTGCTCCACGGCCACGATGCAGGGGACGCCGCGGCCCTCCTGGTACTGGCGGCGGACCAGGTGGCCCGGGCCCTTGGGGGCGACCATGCAGACGTCGACGTCGGCCGGCGGCTGGATGAAGCCGAAGCGGATGTTCAGGCCGTGGCCGAAGAACAGGGCGTCGCCCGCCTTCAGGTTCGGCTCGATGGCGTCCTTGTAGACGTCGGCCTGGATCGGGTCCGGAACCAGGATCATGATGACGTCGGCCTCGGCCGCGGCCTCGGACGGGGTGACCACGCGCAGGCCCGCCTCGGCGGCCGCGGCGCGGGACTTGGAGCCCTCCAGCAGGCCGACGCGGACGTCCACGCCCGAGTCGCGCAGCGACAGCGCGTGGGCGTGGCCCTGGCTGCCGTAGCCGATGACCGCGACCTTGCGGCCCTGGATGATGGACAGGTCGGCGTCGTCTTCGTAGAACAGCTCGGCCACGGGGGCACATCTCCTTGCGTGATGGTGATGCCGGGGTTCCTACGGTAGGCGCACCCGGCGGACTTCGATGGCAGTGCTCAGTTGGTAAGACGGTGGTGCCGCGCGGAGCGCGCCGTCTGAGGGTGGTGGTGGGCGACGGGTGGGCGGCCGCGTCAGGCGGAGCGCTCCAGCGCGCGCAGCGACCGGTCGGTGATGGAGCGGGCGCCGCGGCCGATCGCGACCAGACCGGACTGCACCAACTCCTTGATGCCGTACGGCTCCAGCATCCGCAGCATGGCCTCCAGCTTGTCGGAGGAGCCGGTGGCCTCGATGGTCACCGCGTCGGGCGACACGTCGACGGTCTTGGCGCGGAACAGCTGGACGATCTCGGTGACCTGGGAGCGGCTCTCCGCGTCGGCCCGGACCTTGACCAGGACCAGTTCGCGCTGGACGGCCTGGGCCTGGTCCAGCTCGACGATCTTGATCACGTTGACCAGCTTGTTGAGCTGCTTGGTGACCTGCTCCAGCGGCAGCTCCTCGACGTTGACCACGATGGTCATCCGGGAGATGTCGGGGTGCTCGGTCGGGCCGACCGCGAGCGAGTCGATGTTGAACCCGCGGCGGGAGAACAGCGAGGCGATCCGGGCGAGCACGCCGGGCTTGTTCTCGACCAGGACGGACAGGGTGTGCTTGGACATGGTGGTCATCGCTTTCTGGTCCGGTCAGTCCAGGTCGTCGCCGAAGTCGGGGCGGACGCCCCGGGCGAACTGGATCTCGTCGTTGGAGGTGCCCGCGGCGACCATCGGCCAGACCATCGCGTC
>NZ_JNYE01000145.1 GCF_000717185.1 Kitasatospora phosalacinea
CGCGCTGGCCGGGGGCGACGATCTGGCCGCTGCGGGTGCCCTGGGCGGCGCCGTCGAGGTAGAGGGTCTGGGTGTCGCCTGCTCCGGTGAGCAGGGCGTAGTGCCACTGGCCGTCGTTGACCGGGTTCGTGGAGGCGATCGGGTTGACCCAGCCGTTCCAGAGCTCGCCGTAGAGCTTGCCAGAGGTGCCGACGTACAGGGCCGGCGTGTAGGGGCTGGTCGTAGAGGCGGCGGGGAAGGCGCCGGCCTGGTAGCCGAACAGCACGCCCTGGCCGGTGGTCTTGAACCACAGGCCGATACCGGAGTAGGTGGAGGAGCCGAGGAGGCTGGTGGGCAGGGTGACGACGCCGGAGGTGCCGTTGAAGGTCGCCGCGGTCGCACCGCTGCCCGCGCCGGGGCCGGCGGTGCCAAGGGTGACGCCCTGGGCGGAGTAGGTGGCGTTGTCGGTGCCCTGGTTGGCGACTGCCTCGCTCTTGGCCGTGGTGCCGGAGGCTTCGCCCAGGCGCCAGTAGGAGACGGGCGCGGCGTCCAGGACGGCCGAGCGCAGGTGGGAGCCGGGGGTGTAGGTGTAGGTGGTGGACGGTACCGGTCTTGTCGGCGACGGTGAAGCCGCCGCCAGGAACCGCTGCCAGGGTCTCGAACTCGCCCGCGGGCGAGGTGTAGACGGGCATGCCGGTGGTGGTGCGCGTAGCTGCCGACCACGGCGTAGTGCCGCCGGAGTGGTACAGGTATTGCATGCCGGTGGCCTTGTCGACGGCCAGCAGGTCCGTTCCGCTGTCTCCGGCCTGGCCGTTGACGGGGGCGAGGTCGCGCAGGTTCTGCCAGCCGGTGCCGAGCTGGACCGGATTGCCGAAGGTGGAGCCACCGAGGGTGGCGTTGCCGGTGCCGGGGTAGAGCAGCAGGTTGCCGGAGCTGTCGATGCCGACGAGGTCGCCGCGGCCGTCGTGGTTGAAGTCGCCACCAGCCAGATCCTTGACGCTGGCCAGGGACATCGCCCCGGTGAGGCGGACAGCGGAGCCGATCGTGCCGTCCGAGGAAACCGGGTAGGCATAGAGGAGGCCGGTGGAGGCCTCGAACGCGACGAGGTCCTTCTTGCCGTCGGCCGTTAGCGGCGGGGTGAAGGTGAGGCCGGTCATGGCGTTCCAGCCGCTGCTGGCGAGGGTGATCGGCGCGGCGGGGCTGTTGTTGGTCCGGCCGGGGTAGAGCTTGAGGGCGCCGCTCTTGTCGACCGCGAGGATGTCTCCGACACCGTCGCCGGTGACATCGCCGCCGGCGATCTGCGACAGGTCCCCCCAGCCATCGCCGAGCAGGCGGCGCTTGGCCTGGGAGAAGTCCGGGCCCGGGTAGAGCCACAGCTTGCCGGTGCTGGAGTCGACGGCGACCGCGTCGTCGATGCCGTCGCCGGTCTGGTCGCCCGCGCCGGCAAGCTGGGTGAGCTGGAAGTCGTTGCGCCCGAACCGCTCGGTGCGGCCGTTGCCCGCGGTCAGAACCACACCGCCGTCGCCGTCACCGTCCGGGACGACGCTCATGTCGTAGGCGGTGGCCCAGCCCGAGCCGAACAGCGAACCGGTGCGCGGGTCCAGCGAGTTGTAGGTGCGACCGACCGCGAGAGCAGGGCCGACGGCGGCGACTGCGGCGTCCGTGGCACTGGTGGTGTAGTTGCCGGCCTGCGGGTCGAAGCTGCGGGTGGTGCCGTTGCCGACTGCCCCACCGATCCGCGAGGTGATCACCGGCTGCTGCACAGTGGTGCTGAACGGGATCGGCGTGCTTTCCGGGTTCTCCCCGAAGTGGTCGCCTGCCTTCACCGTCCAGTAGTAGGAGGTGTTCCAGGCCAGCAGGCCGGTGGGGGCCTTCCAAGAGTTACCGGACTGCCAGCCGGATTCGGCGAGCAGCTGCGGGCTGCCGGCAGCGGGGGCGGTGTAGAGCTTGAAGTCGTAGTCGACGCCGGTGCCGGGAAAGTTGTCCGGGTCGTGGCCGGTGGCGTACAGCTCTGGGGTGAGGGTGCCGACCTGGGTGTTGCCGAGCGGGAGCGCACTGTCGATCTGGGGGTTGATGTTCTGGGACTGGACCCAAATACAGGCGCCCTGCAGGACCTTGTAGGAGTCGGAGAGCGACGTGGTGCCGCCGACGTAGCCGTCCCAGCACATCTGGTAGCTCTGCCCGGCGGGCAGCGGCGGGATGGCAGCGTTGAAGGTGACGGTGTCACCGGTCCTGACCAGGCCGGGCACTCCGGTGAGCGGCACATTGGCCGCAGGGAACACCTCGGTGCCAGAGGAGTTGTAGAACCGGGGCTTGACCTGCATCGAGGTGCTGTTCCACCAGTTCACCGACGTGTTGGTCATGGTCAGCGCCACGGAGCCGGACTGAGTGGCGGTCGGCGGCGTGTAGGAGGTGGGGGTGCCATAGGTGGCGGCCCAGTCGGAGTAGGTGATCTCCAGGTAGGGCGGGTAGGAAGTGTTGACGCTGTCGAACTTCTTCCAGCTGTTGACGTCGGTGGAGCTGGCTGTCATCGCCAGGCCGTAGTTGCTGCCGTCGTTGGCCCAGCTGTTGACCAGCGCGGTGCCCGGGTCGAGCTGGCTTCTGCCGAGCTGGAACACCTCGTCCCGGACGCCCGCGGAACACTCGGCGCCTGCGGAAGCGGTGTTGACGGCTAGTTGCTGGCCGATCGACAGGCCGGGGAAGTTGTGGATCGTGGCCGGGTCCCAGCTGCTGTCGATCTTGTTGATGTAGACCGCGTTCGAACCGCAGTCCCACGAGTGGGTGTTGACGATGTGAAGGTTCGCGCCTACGACGAACTGCTTGTGCAGCGTGCTGCCGACTCCGGGGAAGTACAGGTAGCTGTTGTCGACGTGGGCGCCGTAGTCGTAGGTGCCGACACGCAGTTCGGCTGCTGCCGAGTTATTGCCGTTGTAGCCACCGGCACCGGACTCGACGAAGGTCGTCTGCCCGGCGTTCACCTTGGCGGAGCTGGTGGGGTCGACCCGGACCGGGTAGGCGCGGGCCTTGTCGTGCAGCCAGCCCGCGTCCAGGTCCATCCGCAGCGCAGGCTTTCCGTCGACAACGGTGAGCGAGTACGTCACCCCCATCGAGGTGGCACCCTGCCCACTGTGCGCGTCGACGGCCGCGTCCTCCATGCTGCCGTGCGGCATGGTCAGCCGGACGGCACCGGAGGCGTCCTTGAACTGCAGGTCGCCCTGCTCGGCGACGGCTGGGGTGAGACCGGTCAGGTCGAGCGGGAAGGTCCAGCTGGTGGGGGCGTTGGCGTCGTGCAGGACGAGCGTCTCCTTCACCCCGCTGGCCAGGCCGTTGTAGACGACGTCGGTGGAGACGGCCGCCGACGGGTAGGTGAGCGTGTCGCCGCTGGCGGTCGCCTTGACGGGGGCGGCACCCTGCAGCCCGTAGGAGACCTTGTGGCTGGCGTCGAGGGCCAGCGTCACCAGGGAGCTGTCGTCGGCCCGGGCGGCGAAGGAGATCCCCGAGTCGTTGGCTGTCTCGGCCCACCGGCCGCTGTTCAGGGCGAAGTTGGTGTCGATGTTCGCCCAACTGCCGTCGGGCTTGCGGTAGTGGACGGGGCGGGGGTAGACGCGGGTGGTCTTGGTTCCGTCCGGGTTGGCGAAGGTCGCGGAGTCGCGGTCGCGGGCGCCGACGATCTCGGCCCCCTCCGCCGCGGGGCCGGGCAGCGGGGTGGTGTCGGCGGAGGACCGGCCCCGGTAGGCCGGGTTCTTGTCCTTCTCCGTCTGGGAGCCGGGCGTGCTGCCCGTCTGCGGGACGCTCGGCGGCTCGACGGCCTTGGCGGCCACCGGTTTCCTGGGGTCGTCCGAACTCTGCGGTTCGGCACCCTTGCTCTGTGTTTCGGCGGGCAACTCGCCCGGGGCTGTGGTGTGCTTGCCCGCGCCGACACCCGACCTGGACGTGGCCGAGGTCGGCACGCTGCCGGAATGCCCGTCGGCGCTGCCCTCCAGCTGACGGGGCGTGTCTGCCGCGGCGCGGGCCGTCTCGGCCTTCTCGCTCTGCAGCGCAGTGAACGCCGCGGCGGGCTCGGCA
Source organism: Kitasatospora phosalacinea (assembly GCF_000717185.1). Lineage (GTDB taxonomy): Bacteria > Actinomycetota > Actinomycetes > Streptomycetales > Streptomycetaceae > Kitasatospora > Kitasatospora phosalacinea_A. The sequence continues at coordinate 4,045 of NZ_JNYE01000145.1, forward strand.
ACGGCTGTCTGCACCATGGCCAAGCCGACGAGCGCCGCGAGCCAGCGGCCAGCCTTGACCGAGGGTGTGGCCGGGCGGCGCTTGGCCGACGGCTGACCCGGGCTGGCGACACGCTGGACGAAGGACTTCACGGACGGGCGACGCACGTCGGATCTCCCCTGGACCGATTCACGGGACCGCACCCACACAGGGCGGACCGCGAATACTTACCGTTCGCACACATGAACCGTCCAGAAGGAGACCGAAGCGAATTGCCCGTTTTCGGCATCTGCGGCCACCTATGACCAGAATAATATTGCCAATTCTTTACTCATGAGGTCATCATGCGAGACGCTCGGGATTCCCAGGTCGACAGACACTCAAAATCGGGTCTTCCGGCCGCCACCTCCCCTTCTGTAGGATCATGTCCCGCCGTCCGATCGGATTGGCTGGAATTCACCGGACTAACCTGGCCGAAAGTCCTTGGTGCGTACAGGGAGGGAAGGGTTCGTGTCAGTCCGTTGGCGCAGCCGAACAGCCGGTGCAGCAGTGACTGTCGTGCTCTGGGCGGCAACGATCGGGCCGGCTATAGCCTCCGATCCGATCCGCGGCAGCGAGTGGCCACTGGACGCACAGCACTTCCAAGCGGACAAGACCTGGGCGCTCTCCCGCGGCGACGGCGTGACAATCGCCGTGGTGGACAGCGGCGTCGCCGCCTCACACCCGGATCTGGCCGGACAGGTCCTGCCAGGCACCAGCCTGCTGGGCGACGGCGGGGACGGCCGCAGTGACACCTCCGGCGACTCGCACGGCACCGCGGTATCCGGAATCATCGCCGGCACCGGTGGTGCCGACGGCCAGGGCATGACGGGACTGGCTCCCGGTGCGAAGATCCTGCCCGTCAAGGTGACCGCAGACGACCAGGTTTCGCCCTCCACGGTGGCGCAGGGCATCGTCTGGGCCGTCGACCACGGCGCGAAGATCGTCAACGTCTCGATCGGAACGGAGAGCCCCGATCCGCTGCTGAAGCAGGCCGTGGCGTACGCCCTGCGCCAGGACGCGGTCGTGGTCGCCTCTGCTGGAAACGAAGGCGAGAAGGGCAATCCAGTTCAGTACCCGGCCGCGTTCCCCGGTGTGCTGTCGGTCTCCGGAGTCAACCAGGACGGCTCGTTCTGGGCTCCCAGCGAATCCGGTGCGAGCGTGGCCGTGGCCGCCCCGGCCAGTGACGTCTACTCGACCAACGACCAAGGCCAATACGTCCACGCCGAGGGCACCAGCTACGCGGCCGCCTACGTCTCCGCCACCGCCGCTCTGATTCGCTCGCGGTGGCCGCAACTGACCCAGGGCCAAGTGGTACGTCGCATCATCACCGGCACCAAAGAACACCGTGCCGCACCGGACGCCCGCTTCGGCTACGGCCTGCTCGACCCGCTCTCCGCCCTGACCGTGGACGTCCCCACCAGCGACCTGAGCAATCCCCTGGCTTCCCCTGCTGCCGCCCACCCCAAGGCTTCTGCCCCGAGCCGGTCACCCCGGCCCCTCTGGACCGTGGGTGCCCTGCTCGCACTGAGCGCCGCCGCAGGTACGGCCTTCCTGTGGCGGCGGAGCGCCAGGACGGTCAAGGTACCGGTCTCGCCAACGCCGCGCGCGCCAGGAAAGAACTCTCCGCAGCTGACACCGAAGCGTTCACCTAAAGTCAAGGCGAATGGCAAGACTTCAGCCAGACAATCCGGACAGTGAACTGGGAGCCGAAAATTTTTCTTCGGCCAAAATATCCCTGCCGACCAAAATAGTCGGCCGAAATTAGTCCGGGTCTCAAGCCTGAAAACTATCCCAACCTGGAGCGATCCAGCCCGGACGGCTTCGCATTCCGCTCGCACGACGTACAGGAACCGATGGTCCCGTGAAGGTATCCTTTTCCCTGCGCACCTCCCGCGGTCTCGTCCTGGCTGCCGCAACCACCGTTGTATTGCTCGGAGCATCTCTGACGATCTGGCTATGGCCTGGCACCGACGGCGATCCTCTGGCGAAGGTCACGGCGAACGACTACTCGGGCCGCCCGTCGGTGTGCCTGGCTGCCGACGACTCCGTGGCTTCGGCGCAGATAGTTCAGCACACCTGGACGGTGCTCCAACAGTCCGGCCAGGACAGCCAGGTCAATGTGCAGCAACTCGTGGTACCTGCCAAGGACACAGCCGAGGCCGTTCCCTACCTAGCCGGTCTGGTCGCCCAGCGCTGCACCATGGTCGTCACTGCTGGCGCGGCCTTTGACCGCGCGCTGCCCAGCATCGTCAAGGATGCGCCGCACGTCCGCTTCGTCGCCATCGACCCGCCAGCCGGGACTGATCTCAAGGGCACGACCGCGTTGACCTCCGATCAGCTTCCGGACCGCCTCGGCCAGAACGTCCGTGACCTCGTCACGGAACACTCGTAACACGCTTACAGTGTCGGCCTGTTGGACCGCCGCCAGCGGTGCGGCCAGTAGTCGGCCACTTGCGAGACGAGCAACGTCAGCCGGGTCGTCTCGTCGGCGAGCAGGGCAGTGGCGAAGTCGACATCGGTGTGCCGCAGTCGGGGGAAGAATCCGTTGATACTGCGAGCATACTTGCCTGTCTGTCGGTAGATGGGGATACGCCTCCTGACGGCTCTGAGCCAGCGACGGACACGAACCGGCAGTGAAAGGACATGGGCCAGCCGCCTTCTGGCTTCGCTCCCCTAGCCGCACAGCCAAGACCGACAGGTGGCCTGACTCCGGGCCCCCGCCGGTTGCCGAGGGACGGTCACCACTGAGACGGGACAGGCCAGAGAGAGCGGCCACCACTCCGCCGACCTTGTGCGGACGATCTTGCTTCAAGCCAGTTACTAGAGGACTGACGGACCTCCGCGCCACGCGGCGCCCACCACTCCGTCGATCAGGCACGCGAACACGAGTTGGCTGCTGCCGGACTGACATGGACGATGGATAGGGTCACCTTGCCGAGGGCCGCCTCGGCCCTCGCACTCACCCGGTACGGTGTGAGCGGTCTGGGACGAGCAGGGGGTTCGGGTGGTGGACGTTTCGCCCGCACGGGCTCTGGCCCGTGCGACGGCTGTCGGCGGGCGGGTGGCAGATCTGGTGCAACGGAAGCCCCGAGGAACAGACCAGAAGTGTCGCTGGGAGCTCGTCGTGACCCTCTCCGGCACCCCCGACGACCGGGCGGCCGCCGCGTGGATCATCGCCGACGAGATCATGCAGGAACGCACCGGCAGGCGCCCACGGACCTACGGGACGTGGCGCGAGGCCACCCCTGAACGGGACGACGCTGACCGGGACCGACGAGCCTGTGTAGGCCGTGCCGCCGGTGGAGTTGCAGCCGGATGTCCTGGACGACCAGCTTGATCGGGCGGCTGCCGGGAAGCGGCAGTCGATCGCCTCGAAGCGGCGATCACCGCCTCGTGGGCAACCATCACAAGAGCGGCGGGTGTGATCGTAGAACGGTCATAGATGTGCAGAATCCGCTGGCATTCACTCCATCGTGTAGTGGTTTTTCCTGCTGGCAACGGTGAATGATTCATCTCGCTCGGCCTGCGCAATCCCGCACGGGATTGCGCAGCGCCCCGAAAGGGCCCCATTAATAAGATCAATGGGGGTGGCGCGACATTCGATCATGGAGGAGGGCTCGCGGTGGAGATCTTCAACGGCATGGCGGCGAACAGCATCGAAGCAGAGGGGGCGTGGCAGAAAGCCCTGCGTAGCGCGGGTACCGGTTCGTGCGTGGAGCTGCGTCCACTGGACGACGGAACAGTGGCGATGCGCAACAGCCGATTCCCGGAGGGCCCTGCCCTGGTGTTCACCCGCCCCGAGATCGACGCGCTGCTGGACGGTGCCAAGAAGGGGGAATTCGACCACCTGGCCGCCTGATCACCGGTCTGGACCGGGTTCCCGTTTAGCTGATTGACATGCATTCGGTCCCCCCTTGTGTAAAATTCATCCGGTCAGCTCAACCGCTGAGATAGAGCACGCACTTGGGGGGCCTGATGCCCATCGACACATCTCTTCCGAGCCGTGGGGGCGGCACGGGCCGACCCTGGGCGGAGTCCGCCCTGGTCCTGGGCGCTCACCTGGAGCTCGCGCGCGGGAAGCGCAAGCAGAACGAGGTGGTGGAGGCGACCAACAAGAGGGTCAGCGCCTCCTACTACAGCCGCCTGGAGCGCGGCGAGGTGCGCATCGACAAGCCGCACGTGGTCGCCATCGTCCTGGAGGCCCTGGGCGTGGCGCCGGGCGAGTACTACGACCACCTGCTCGACCTGGCGGTCGCCGCGTCGAAGGAGGGCTGGGCCTCCAGGTTCCGCAGCGGGCACCGGGAGGTGGTGACCGACTCGATCCTGCGGCTGGCATCGTTGGAGGAGTCGGCGACCGAGGCATACTTCCTGGACCGCGAGGCGTTCCCCGGGCAGCTCCAGACCAAGGCATACGCCCGGCTTGCCGCCCGCTTCACCTTGCCGGCCAGCCTGCGCGACGCCGGGATGCAGAACGTGGTCGTCGGCCTCCGGGGCGAACGCGGTCACCGGCTCGCCGAGCGGCTGGCCGCGAAGCAGACCATGGCGAGGTTCTTCATCGACGAGGGCTTGCTCTACCGGGATTTCGGTCACCCGGAGGTGCAGGCCGACCAACTGCAGCTGATGCTCGACCTGATCGACAACCGCGTCCTGCCGATCGGTATCCGGGTGATGAACCGGCGCTTCCCGCAGGCCGTCGCGTTCAGCACCCTGGCCCGGCTCGGGTTCCGCCACTCCCTCACCGACCAAGTGCCGGACGTCATCTACAACGAGACGGGCCGCCAAGCGTCCTTCCACCGCAGCTCGCTGCCCGGCAGCGAAGAGGCGGCGGACCTCGACTACGTGGACCTCGACGATGTCATCGACGACGTGATCACGCTCGCTCCCAACCGCCGGGAGAGCCGCTTGATCATCGAGAACGCCCTGCTGGAGACCAAGTTCCGTCTGCGATAGGGCCGACCCGGGCCAGCAGGCGGAGGGCTCGCTCGGATTCACAGGACCCGGGCGAGCCCCCCGTACTCGATCCACTCCAGGGTCTCCTGCCGGGCGGGGGCGTGCCCGTCGGGGCGCCAGTCGGTGACATCCAGCAGGCCGGGAGGCTCTTCGATGGCGAGCCGGTCGATGTCGAAGAAGTCCCGTACCTCGGCCTTGGTCCGCACGCGCCCCCACTTGCCGCCGGTCTGCTGCCGCATCAGCTCGGTCACCGTGTCGCGGACGCCGACGTCTTCGCTGACCAACTGGCAGATCACCACGACGCTGCCTTTGGGGAGCATGGCCACCGTGCGCTCGATCATGCCCTTGGGGTCTTTGTTGTCGGCGATGCAGTGGAGCACGGAGACGAACAGTGCGGCGACCGGCTCCCTCAGGTCGATGCGGTCCTTGAGGCCGGCCACTATCGCGGGGGTGTCGGTCATGTCGGCGTTGAGGATCACCGCGTTCGGACTCTCGTCCAGTACCGTCTTGCCGTAGCCGAGGACCATCGGGTCGTTGTCGACGTAGATCACCTTCGCGTCCGGGTGAACGGTTTCGGCAACCTCGTGCACGTTGCTCTGGGTGGGCAGGCCCGAACCGTGGTCGATGAACTGCCGGACGCCGTACTGCAGGGCGATGTAGCGCACCACCCGGATCAGGAAGCTGCGGTTGTTGAGCGCCAGTTCACGACTGCTCGGCGCAGTCCTCAGCAGCTCCTCGACCGCCTTGCGGTCGGACGCGTAGTTGCGGTTCCCGCCGAGAAGGTAGTCGTACATGCGCGCCGCGCTTGGCGTGCGTCTGTCGACTGGATCCTGCCAGCTGGCCTCGTCCCGATCCATCCGCTACCCCCTGTGTGAGACGAACGTTCCTGCCAGCAAGCAATTGTGACGCGTCGTCATACTATGCCGGGACATGAAAAGCCGGAACCACACGCGTGGGTGAAGGTGGCGAAGCATGGCGAATAGCCTGGCGAACCCTGGGTACGGACAGACGGTTCGCCAAGCTCGCCAGGGCGTTGGGCCGGGTGTCAGGCACTCCCGGCATCGCGGTCGGCCCGCCAGCGGCGTGCGGCCTGCAGCTGGGCGTGCACCGCGGGCTCTTCCAAGCCCATCAGCGCGGCCGCGTCGGCCGGCTCCAGGCCGAGGGACTCGTGCAGGATCGCGGCATCAGCGGCCCGGTCAGGTAGATCGCGGCGAAGTCCGTCCAACGGGGAGGTCGGCGCGTCCTTGCGGGCCAGGGTGACGGCCTCGCACAGGGACCGCCAGGCGAAGGCCGCCGGATCGTCGCGCAGCGCCCACGCCCAGTTCGCCTCCGTCCGGCGAAGGACGAGCGCGACGACCTGCTCGGCAAGGCCGGCGTCGCCCAGGCGCGCCCGCGCGTACTTCTCGTAGAGGCCGTGGTGGAGTTCGACGAAGGCGGCGTAGCCGACAGGGTCTATGGACACCGGGGCTCCGTTCGGCGTCGAGTTCGGGAAGGGCATACTGGGCCGCGGGCGCGGGCAGGGGCGCGAGGGCGCGCGCGGGGGCGCGGGGAGAGAGTGAGTGCGGCGGCCGGTCCGGGCACCGGCTGGCGCCCGGACCGGCCTGCGGGGCCGGGGTCAGAACCGGCGGGCCCGGATCCACTCGATGTCGGTGCTGCGGCACATCCTCAGCACACCGAGGATCAGCGCCGCACGCGCCCACTCGGTCTCGGCGGGCGACAGAAGCGCCCAGGCGAGCACCAACGGGGCGAGGACGGCGTGCAGTTGCACCGCCCCGCGCCAGGCACGCACTTCGCGCAATCCCGCGAAGGGGCCCTCACCCCTGGTAGCGTGGGTGAACACCTCGGGCAGGGCCCGTCCAAAAGCGGGTCGGTCATACATGGGTGGCAATACCTCCGTGACTGGCCCGAACAGCCCCGTCCCGGTGGTGATGACACCGGGCGGGGCAACCCCACTGCGGGGCAAGGCCGTTGAACTGAAACGTAGCGTGCCGACATGCCTCCAGTCGCCCTGAGAAGGCTCACGCAATTGCCCGCGTTTCAGCGGATAAATACTGCCGAACAAGGATCCGATCCCGCTCATCCGCGATCGAGAACGGACGCGGGGGCGCCAGTTCGAAAGCCGCACTCCCCAGACAGACGCCCGTCCCTGCGGCCGGGCGTCCCGCAGACCCCGGGTGCCCGGCAGGCCCTGAGGCACCCCGCAGGACCGACCGTGCCCACCCCGCCGAACCCGCGCTCTAACCGCCAGCAGCCATCTCCGCCGGTACGGCGAGATCAGCAGGCTCCAGCACGGTGGCCGGGGCTGCCGGCGCCTCGGGGATGCCAGTGACGTCGTACAGGGTGTCGCCCCAGGTGGCCCACGCGGTCAGGGCGTCCCCGTCGACCAACCAGATGTCCAACCTCTCCGCGTCCCGCCTGGCCTGGTCGGTGAACTTCGTGTTGGTCAGCACGACAGCGTGGGAGGCTCCGTGGAGTTGGCGGGCGGATCCGTTCAGCGCGTAGACGATCTCCGCTTCGACCGACTTCTGATGGCGGTACTTGCTCTGGATCGCGACCAATTCCCCACTGGGCAGGCGGCCGATGACGTCCACGCCCTGGTCTCCTGATCCGCCCGCCGAGCGCAGCACGGTCAGGCCGTCGCGCTCCAGCAGCCGCGCCGCCAGACGCTCCAGGCCCGGCCCGTTCAACCTGGCGTACTGCTCGACCTGCAAGCTCGCCTCCGTCTCGGCGAACGCCTCCCGGCGCACGGCCGTCTCGATTAGCTGGGCGCATGCCGAGTTGTAGGTCGCCAAGCTATCGTTCGCTCGGACGACGGCCTCGGCCGCCTCGTCGAGCAGGGTGAAGATGGTGTTCGCCTCGCCCTCCTGCCGACCCGATGCCATGAATTCCACCGGGTCTTCCCCGAAGTGCCGACGCAGTTTCGCGAACAGTTCCTCGGCCCGGTCGTGGGCCTGCTCGACTGTGCGATGGGCATGCTTCAAGCTCGCGAGATACCGGGTCAGCTCCACTGTCACCTCGCGGAGGATAGAGGCGCGCAGTGGGCTGCCCAGCTTCTGCTCGGCAGCCTGGATCTCCTCGGAGAGCCGGCGGCGGTCCTCTGCCATCGCGTCGAGCGCCCATCGGCAGGTCACGGCCTCTGCGGTCCACAGGACCGCGGCAAGGAGGTCGTCGCTGCTGACCTTGCCGAGGTAGTAGCCGACGTCAGCGCGCAGTCTCGGGTGCTTGTAGCGAACCGGGCTCACACGGCCGGTGGTCGCCGTCGGCCGCACGTTGATGAGCACCCCATCGGTGCCGCGTTCGATGATCACGCACAAACCGTACGAAGAGTATCCGCGAGCCGCGATCCAGTTACTCCATGTAGCTGACGCGATGTCAACCGCCCCGACAGGCCGGGCAACCGACGAGGCCGGGACCCGAACGCTCCGGGGCTGTCACGGGCCTGAGCCCGTTCCGCACCGCAGCGTCGGCACACCTGCCGTAGGCCGTGCTCAGAGCTGCGCGGTGACCTTCACGTTGACGAGGAGCGGGGCCGGGTCCTGGTTGTTGCCTCGGACGTCGGCAAGAACCCAGAGCACCGTCTCGTCGGGTCCGACCGCCGCCACCACCAAGAAGTCATCTCATTTGGGCTTGTAGGCTGCTCGCGTGCTGATCGTGGAGCGTCTGGTGCCGGACGAGTTGTGGGAGTTGTTCCAGCGGGTGGTGCCG
>NZ_JNYE01000146.1 GCF_000717185.1 Kitasatospora phosalacinea
CCGCCCGCCCGCCCCTACCGCAACCCGCACCGCGAACACCCCAGATCCCCGAGAAGAGAAGGAGGCGCAACCAGTGCACCGGATCGTGAACGTGGTCGGTGTCGGCGGTTCGAGCCGGCCCGGGTCCACCGCCGAACAGGCCCTGCGGATCGTCCTGGACGCGGCCCAGAGACGCGGCGCGTCAGTGCAGCTGATCGCGGGCCCCGCACTGGCCATGCCGATGTACGACCCCCGGCAGGGCACCACCACCCCGCAGGCCAAGCGGCTCCTGGCTGCCGTCTCCGGCGCGGACGGCCTCGTCCTGGCCAGCCCCGCCTACCACGGCGGCATCTCCGGCCTGGTCAAGAACGCCCTCGACCACGTCGAGGAACTGCGCGAGGGCGCCCGGCCCTACTTCAGCGAACGGGCCGTCGGATGCGTGGCCGTCGCCAACGGCTGGCAGGGCGCCGCCTCCACCCTGGCCGCCCTGCGCGACGTCACCCACGCCCTGCGCGGCTGGCCCACACCGCTGGGCGCCGCCATCAACACCTCGACGACGCGCTTCTCGCCCGCCGGGGACTGCAAGGACGACCGCGTCCAAGCACAACTGGAGGAGATCGCCGCCCAGGTCGTCGACTTCGCCACCCTGCGCGTCCTCGCCGAGACCCCGACCGAAAGCCTCCGCTGAGCCCCGAGCCCGGCCGCCGAGCACCGTCCCGCCGAGCACCGTCCCCGGCCACCGGCAGCGGCGGGCGCGCCACGGCCGGGGCCGGGCAGCCCCGGAACCCGTCGTTCCGCGAGGCGCCCGTCCCCGGCCGTCGGTGCCGGGCGGCCGCACGCCCTGGCGCGGCCGGTCGGGTCAGGTCGGGTCTGCCGGTCAGGTCGGGTCAGCCGATCGGCGCCGCCAGGTACTCCAGCGCGTAACCGGCCCCGGAAGGACTCACCCGGGCGATACCGGGGGAGTCCAGGTGCGCCCCGGCCACGAAGTGGTCGGGCTGCGAGAGCCGTTCGAGCAGGGCCGCCCGCGCGGCCCGGGCGCGGGGCTGGTCGCCGTCGAGCTCCCAGGACACCTCCGGCCGGCCGAACTGCAGCGTCGGTACGTGGACGGTGTCGCCCCACACCAGCAGGTGCCCGCCACCGCTGCTGATGTCGTAGACGGTGTGCCCGGGCGTGTGGCCGGGCGCGGGGAGCGCGGTCGCCCAGCCGTTGATCGCGACCTCCTCCGACACCGGCACGACCCGGTCGCGGATGGGCTCCAGCCGCCCCGTGAACACGGACGCGTCGGCCGCACCGATCCACACCCGTTCGAGCTTGCCGAACGCCTCCGAACCGTCCGGCGCGATCAGACCGCTCACGTGGTCCTCGTGCCGGTGGGTGATGGCCACGTCGGTGATGTAGCCGCGGTCGACCCCGGCCTCCTCGAGCGCCTCGTAGACCAACCCCATGGTCGGGTCGTGCCAGACGTTCGACGCACCGGTGTCGATCAGGAGCGACCACGTGCCGTCGGTGACGAAGAAGGCGTTCACCGACAGCCGCAGGTTCTCGCCCGCCAGCGGAACGGCGGCCGGGAGCACGTCGAGCGCCCGCCCGTCCTCCCCGCGCAGGCGCGTCGGCGGCATGTCGATGTACCCGTCCCGCAACGACACCACCTGCAGGTCGCCGAACTCGAACGTGGCATGGAGCCGGCCACTAGAGACCAGACGCATGGATCCTCCATCGTGCTGTGCGTCTTCTACGCACGTACCACCCCACCCTCCACGCCCGCGGCCCCGGACGTGGCGGAACCCTCCCGAGATCACCCGTTCGTGGTCCACCCGTCCCGCCCGGCCCTCCGGCACGCGCCAGCAGTCGCGCACCGCGCCCGTGATGGGATGGGGCCCCGGAGCGGGCGAACGGAGGAACGGGACGGCGGGAGCGGAGAAGGTGACCGAGGCGCGGGCCCGGGGGCTGGTGCTGGGGGCGGCGCTGCCCCGGGCACTGAGCAGCCCGCCCCCGGGGCCGGGAGGTTACGCGCTCCGTCCGGGGGACACCGGAAGGTCACGCGGTCTCCCCCGGCCAAGCGAAATCCCGCCTCCAGGCGGCGCAGGGCGGCGGCGGGGTCGGGGTGGCGGCGGGGCGCCGTCCCCTTGCATGTGCCGCATGTCAACTCTTCGACACGGGCGTCACCGCACGCTCCGGTCCGACCTGCTGCTGCCCTGGGTGCGGCAGACCTGTGCTCCCCGGCGGCGGCCCGCCGTCTCGTCCGCGGCCTGGCGCTCGCTGCTGGCGGTGACCGCCCCGGCCGGTCTCGGCCTGCTGGCCGGGCGGCCCGCCGAGGGGGTGATGGTGGCGCTGGGCGCGCTCTCGGCGGTGCTGACCGACGTGGCGGCCGCCTACCGGCACCGGGCGGTCACCATGCTGCTTCCGCAACTGCTGGGCGTGGCAGGGGCGTTCGCGACCCTGACGGCCGAGGGCGGGCCGGTCGCGCCGTACGTGCTGCCCGCGCTGGGGGTGGTGGCGGGGGCGCTGGCCTGCCTGGGCCCGGAGGGCTCTCTCGGCGCGATGATCCTGCTGATGGACGCCGAGGTGGCCCTCGACCTGCCGCTGCCCGGGCCGCTCTGGCTGCCTCCGGCGCTGATGCTGCTGGGCGGCCTGTCGGTGGTCGCGCTGGCACTGGCTGGACGGCCTTTCTTCCGCGGCCGGGCCGAACGGGCGCTGCTGGCCCAGTGCCTGACGGGCTGCGCGGCGGTGCTGGAACCGGACGCCGCCGGGCCCGCCGGGACGGCCCGGCGGCGCGCCCTGCACGACGTGCTGGAACGGGCCCGGCACACCGGCGCGGTCGGCGGCGGCCCGCTGCTGGCCCGCCACCTGCCCGGGCTGCTCGTCCTCGCCGAGACGGCCTCCTCGGCCGGGGCCCGGGGCCTGTCGGCGGATCCGGCGCTGGCCGGGCGGCTGCGCGCCGAGGCGGAGCGGGTCGCGGCGGGTCGCCCGGCGCTGGACGGGCCGTGGCCGCCGGGGTGCGGGCCGCTGGACGTGCGGCTGGTGCGGGCGGCGCGGGCCGCGGTGCTGCCCGAGGCGTCGGCGGGGGCGGTTCCGGTCACGGCGGGTGACTGGCGGGCCGGGCGGCGGTGGGGGGCGGCCCGGGCGGCGGCGAGGGATCCGCGGTCCTGGCTGTGCGGCCTGCGGGTGGGCCTGGCGCTGCTGCTGGCGGGCGCGGCGGCCGCGTACTTCGACCTGCCGCACCCGTACTGGGCGGTGCTGAACGTGACCTTCGTGTGCCGTCCGGACGTCGGGCCGGTCACCGGCCGTGCGCTGGAACGGTTCTGCGGGACGGCGCTCGGCCTGCTGTGCAGCGGGCTGGTGCTGGCCTGCGCCGGGCCGGACTGGGCGCTGCTGGGGGTGCTGGCGGCGGCGGCCGGGCTGGTCCCGGCGCTGTCCGGGACCGGCTACCTGTACCAGGCGGCGGCGCTGGCCACGGTGGTCATGACGGTCACCCAGCTCGCGGGCGACCCGGGCCTGCCGCTGCTGCTGCCCAACCTGGCCTCCTGCGCGATCGGCTGCCTGGCCGCGGCCGCCGCCTGCGAGCTGCTCGGCCCCCGCCACCGGCAGCTCGCGCTGGCCCGCCGCCTCGCCGTCGCGGTCGAGCAGGCCACCCTCGCGCTGACCCCGCACCGCCCGCGCACCGCGCTCGCCCCGCACCTCCAACTCGCCCTGGCCCGGGCCGAGTTCGAGCGGGTCCGGCGCGAGCCGCCGTGGCGGCGGGGGGCGACCGAGCGGTGGGGCGCACTGATCGACGAGGTGGAGCGGGCGGTGGACGCCGCGCTCGCCCCCGTCCCGGCCCCCGCCGACCACCGCCACTTCGACGCCACCCGCCACCACCTGCACCGCCTCGCCGAGCGGCTGCACCGCCTGGACGGCCGCGAGGGCGCGGCGGGCGCGGCGGGCGCGGGGCGCGCGGCGGGCGCGGCAACGACGGAGGGCTACCGCTCGGCTGCGCCCGCGCCGCGGGCCTCCGGGGTCGGGCGCAACGCCCGGGCCGCACAGCAGCTGCGCGACGTGCCGGTGCCCGCCGGGATGCCAAGGACGGCTGTGCTCGGGGCCGCGGCGGGTCGCGGGGGGCCGGGGGCGGAACCGGTCTCCCGTCCGGTGCGTCGGAGTGCTGCAACCTGTCGGCCCTGAACGCGAGACGGGAGTGCCGTGCGGCGCCTGTTCGATCGGTGGATCCCCGTGGTGGTGTGCGCGGTGTGCCTGTCCTCGGGCGGCTGCGCCGAGGTGCGGGGCGGCGGGCCCCCGTCAGCCGGGACGGCGAGTTCCGCTCCGGCCGGTGGCGCGGCCCTGTCCCGCGCGGCGGAGGAGGTCGACCGGCTGGTGCGCGAGCGGTTCACGGCGTGGTACGCGGGGACGGTGCTGGACCAGGGCTCCGGCACGGTGACGGTGTACCGGAAACCGGGCAGCGGTCTCGACGCCGCCGTTCGCGCGCGCGCCACCGGGGTGGTCCTGGTCCTCCGACCGGCCGCTCTCTCCCGCGAGGAGATGCTCGCGCTGGTGCGACGGATCATCGGCGACGCGCCCTACTGGCGGGAGCAGGGGATCGCGGTGACCGGCGGCGGTCCGCTCGAGGACGGTTCCGGGGTGAGCGTGATGACGCCCACCGGCGCTCCGGACGAGGCCGCCCGCCTGACCGGGCACTACGGCAGCAAGGTCGTGGTGGAGCGGGGCAGTCCGGTTCCGGCCGTCGGAGGTCTCGTGGTGCCGCCGTCCGCGAGCGGGCAGGGCTGATCCTGCCGGGCCGGGGCCGACCGGCCGCCCGCACCCCGTCGGCGCGTCGGCACGTCGGCACGTCGGCACGTCGGCGCTTCGGCGCTTCGGCACGTCGGCGGCCCCGCCCTCTGCCCGCAGCGAATCTGCGGCGGGCAGAGAAGCCTTCGCCGGGGGCCGCCGGGGGGCAAGAGTGGAGTCACCGACCCTCCGTCAGCACCGGGAGATGCGATGACCCCACTGCCCCGTACCCTCCAGCAGTTCCACCCCCGGGCGGAGGACGGCGACACGCCGCCGAGCCCGTTCGACGACCACCTGGCGGCGCTGCTGCTGGCCCGGCGGATCGTGCTGCTCGGCACGCAGGTCGACGACGTGTCGGCGAACCGGGTCTGCGCGCAGCTGCTGCTGCTCTCGGCGGAGGACCCGGGTACCGACATCAGCCTGTACATCAACAGCCCGGGCGGTTCGGTGACGGCGGGGCTGGCCATCTACGACACCATGCGGCTGATCCCGAACGACGTGTCGACGCTGGCGATGGGGTTCGCCGCCAGCATGGGGCAGTTCCTGCTGACGGTGGGCGCGCCGGGCAAGCGGTTCGCGCTGCCGAACGCGCGGATCATGATGCACCAGCCCTCGGCGGGCATCGGCGGCACCGCGGCCGACATCGAGATCCAGGCGGAGAACCTGGAGTACACCAAGCGGGCCATCGAGCGGATCACTGCCGAGCACACCGGGCAGAGCCCGGAGACGATCGCCCGGGACGGCGACCGGGACCGCTGGTTCACGGCCGAGCAGGCCCGCGAGTACGGGATGGTCGACCGGGTGGTGGAGTCGCTGCCCGAGGTCGGCGCCGGGGCGTCGCGGCGACGGGCGGGGCTGTGACCATGACCTCCCACCCGATGACCATGGCCTCCTACCCGATCCCGTACGTGATCGAGCGGACCGCGCAGGGCGAGCGCTCGTACGACGTGTTCAGCCGGCTGCTCAACGAGCGGATCGTCTTCCTCGGCACCGAGATCGACGACGGCGTGGCCAACGCGGTGATCGCGCAGCTGCTGCACCTGGAGTCCGCGGGCCCCGACCAGGAGATCGCGATCTACCTCAACTCGCCCGGCGGGTCGTACACCGCGCTGATGGCGGTCTACGACGCAATGAGCTTCGTGCAGTGCCCGATCGCCACCTACTGCGTCGGGCAGGCGGCCTCCACGGCGGCGGTGCTGCTGGCGGGCGGCGACCCGGGGCGGCGGGCGGTGCTGCGGCACGCCCGGGTGCTGCTCGGGCAGCCGGCCAGCGGCGGGCAGCGGGGGACGGTCTCCGACCTGAGCCTGGCCGCCAAGGAGGTGCTGCGGGTCCGCGCCCAGGTGGAGGAGGTGCTGTCCCGGCACACCGGGCACCCGGTGGCCGAGCTGCGGGCGGACATGGACCGGGAGAAGGTGTTCGGCGCGGAGGAGGCCGTCGCGTACGGCCTCGCCGACCGGGTGCTGAACAGCCGCCTGCCCGCCGGCTGAACCCCGGTGCGGCGGGCGGCTGTCGGCGGGGCGGCCGTTCAGGCCGCCAGGCAGAGCCCGCCGTAGCGGCCCGCGGTGGCCGTCCGGCCGCGCGGGGCGGTGGTGCTGCGGGCCGCGACGAGTTCCTGCTGCACCAGCGAGAGGACGTCGCCGAGCCCGAGGCCGAGCGCCCGGGCGGCGGCGGCGAGCACCTCCGAGGAGGCCTCCTTGCGGCCGCGCTCCAGCTCCGACAGGTAGGGCACGGAGATCCGGGCGGCCTCCGCGACGTCCTTCAACGTCCGTTCCTGGGCGAGGCGTTCGCGTCGCAGGACACCGCCCACCACGTCCCGCAGCAGCGGTTCCCTGGGCTGCTCGGGCCGCGGCGCCTCCGGCCGGGGGCGCAGCGGGACGATGCGGGTCCGGGTGTCGGCCGGTGCGGGGGCGGTGTGGGTCGTCATCTCCCCAGCCTAGGCAGCGCGCGCCCCGGCGGGGGCCCGCGCCGCTCTGCCCTCAGCAGAAGGGCGCCTCCGGCAGGACGGGCCCGGCCGCCGGAGGCTGGTGGCTCCTCCGGCGGCCGGGCCGCGCTGCGGTGGTGGTGCGGCTACTCCTTGCCGGGCACCGCCAGGATGCACAGCAGCGAGCAGGCCACCGCGGAGGACGCCGCGGTGGTGGTCGGGGTGGTGCCCGCGGGCGCGTTCGCGGCGACGAAGTTCGCGGACGCGGTGTTCTTCAGCGGCAGTGCCAGCAGCAGCGAGTGGCAGTGGATCTGGCGGCTGCTCCCGGCGGCCAGCGCGAACGTCCCGGCGGCGGTGCGGCAGGCGGGCGTGGTGGCGTCGTTGACGGTGACCTGGGCGGCGTCGACCGGTCCGGCGTTGGTGACGGTGATCCGCCAGTACGCGGTGCCGAGCAGGCCGAGCAGGCCGACGGGGCTGGTCTTGGCCCAGGGCCCGGGTCCGCCGGGTCCGCAGTCGTGCGGGTTGAGGGAGCCGCAGATCTCCTTCTCGACACTGACCTTGGGCTGGCAGGCGCTGCCGGGGGCGACGGCGGTGGTGACGGTGTTGGAGGTGAGCGCGCCGGTCGCGTCGGTGCCGGTCGCGGTGTTGCTGACCGTGGTGGTGGCGCAGTCGGCGCTGACGGTGGTGCGGAAGCAGACCTGCGGCGCGTCGCCCCGGTACTCGACGACCAGCATGGGGTGGTTGGTGGCGGTGAAGTCGCCGGTGGTGGTGAGCACGAGTTGGGCGGTGACGGTGAGCGCGGGGTGGGCGGCGGGGTCGATGCCGCTCAGGTCGACGGTGCCGTCGGGGGCGAGGCCGGGGTTGGCGACGAGGGTGCCGTCGGGGTCGGTGACCTGGACGCGGGAGGCGGCGAGGTCGAGGTGGGTGAGGTCGAGGCCGGTGAGCCGGGCCCGGGTGTAGGCCTGGACGTGGCCGGTGGTGCCGTCGCAGTAGAAGTCGGCGGGGGCGAGGGTGACGGTGGCGCCGCTGTGCATGCAGGGGCTGGCGGCGGTGGCCGGGTCCATCGAGAAGAGGATCCCGGCGTCGCCGAGCCCGATCAGGCAGCGGGTGGTGCTGTCGTAGCGGTAGCCGTAGTCGCGGGTGACGCCGTTGTTGGCGGTGGGGTGGGTGGCGGGCTGCGGGAACCCGGCGCAGGGGGCGGCGGCCGTCCAGTCGTAGCAGACGGTGGCGCCGTTGCCGCCGCTGCCGCCCCAGAGGGGGAAGTAGCTGCGGGTGCCGTCGTCGGTGGTGACGGTCTCGGGGTCGAAGCTCAGCGTCCCGCCGCTAAAAGCGGACAGCGCGGTGGGCGCGGTGAGCGGCGTGCCGTCGACGGCGTAGCAGGTGGTCAGCACGGTGGCGCCGCCGACGGTGCTGGTGCAGACGCCGTCGGGGTGCCCGGCGGTGTCGTACGCGGTGAAGGCGTCGTAGGTGTAGTACGCGGAGTTGGGTCCGGCCGTGTGCGGGGTGTCCCAGCCCGCGCAGACGGCGTTGGTGGTGGTGTCGAAGCAGCCGATGGCGGGCGGGCCGGTGACGCTGGAGCCGCCGCCCTGCGGGGCGGAGGAGGCGAACACCTTGTCGCCGACGGTGGTCAGGCCGCCCTGGTAGAGCGCGTTGGGGTTGCCCGGCAGGTCGTGGTTGGGGACGACGACCGGGCCGTAGGGCTGTCCGGCGCAGGGGGTGCGGGCGGGCAGCGCCAGGCAGAGCACCTGGCCGGTGCTGGCGACGGCGTACAGGTTGTCGCCGACCTTCGCCAGCCCGGCGAGGCTGTTGGCGCTGCTGGGGCTGGTGCCCTTGGCGGCCAGCTCGGTGTAGCCGCAGTTGGCGTGGGCGGCCAGGTCGAGGCAGGCGATGCCGACGCCGGTGGCGGTGGAGACGGGGTGGTACAGCAGGTGGGGCTGCTGGGGGTCGAGCACGTACTTGGAGGTCAGCGGGCTGCCGAGGTCACCGGTGTTGCCGGTGCCGAGCGGCCCGGCGGCGCTGTTCAGCGGGCGGGGCCAGGGGCCGCCGGTACAGGGCTGGCCGGTGGTGAGGCTGCTGCACACCACCTTGGCGGCGGCCGGGGAGGCGTGGTGGTAGATGCTCCAGGCCTGCACCTCGCCGGTGGGCGTGCGGTACAGCACCGGGGTGTAGCCGTCGCCGCCGGTGGCCTGCGCGGTGGGCTGGACGGGGGCCAGCAGCAGCGGGGAGACCTCCGTGCCGCCCGCCCGGGCGACCGGGTTCTCGGCCCGTACGGCGACGGTGGCGGCGCCGGTGTCGTTCGGCCCGAAGGTGCTGCCGTCGGTCGACCAGGACGCGGTCCAGCCCGGCGGCACCTTCAGCGAGCCGGGCACGTACGTCTGGGCGCCGCCCGCTCCGGCGATCGCGTCGGTGACGGCGGCCGGGGCGGGGGTGTCGCCGGTGGTGCCGTTGCGGTACTGGACGGTCCAGTTGAGGGTGTCCCCGTGCTCGGCGGTGGCGGCGCCGGGGTGGGTGGTGTTCTGCACGCTCTTGACCAGCGCCGAGCCCGACGCGGTGTCGGCGGCGGTGGCGGCGTCCGCGGCGGCGGCCCGGCCGCTCGCGGGGAGGGCGCCGCCCGTGCCGAGCAGCAGCAGGGCGGTGGCGAGCGCCGCGGCCAGGGCGGCGCGCGGCGTACGGGCTCGGTCGGCTCGACGGATCGGCAGGGGCGGACGCGGGCTTCTCAGCACTGTTTCTCCACCTCGGATCAGCAGCTGACCTGACGGATCGTCAGGTCACGCCGCGGACCAAGGTAAGGGGGCGGGCCGTTCGCTCCGGACCCAACTTTTCCCATTGGTCACACCATGACCGAATATGACCATCCGTCAGGCCGATAGTCGTCGCGGAAAACGAACGCCCGACCGCCCCTCGACACGCGGTTCGCCCGTCCCGCCTGAAAGTTCCGGGGCCGGACGCCGGGAAGTTTCCGGGGCGCCCCGGGCCCCGACCTGCCCAAAGCCCTGGGGTTCACATGCATGAACCACAGTCACGTACAAGTCCATTGACGCGCCCAGGACAGGCTCCTACCGTCCTTGGAGCGGCGCCGCACCCGCCCCACGTTCACATCCGTGACCCCACCCACCTGGAGACGAACGCATGCGCAAGAGAGCAGCCCTCACGTCCGCGGCCCTGCTGGCCGGCACCGTGGCCGTGCTGTCCACCGGGCCCGCCAACGCGGCGGCCACCCGCTACGAGGCCGAGGCCTCCCCCGCCGTCTGCACCGGCACCGTCGACTCCGACTGGACCGGCTTCTCCGGCTCCGGCTTCTGCAACGGCACCAACGCCACCGGCGCGTACGTCCAGTTCACCGTGAACGCCACCGCCGCGGGCACCGCGACGCTGCAGTTCCGGTTCGCCAACGGCACCACCACCGCCCGGCCCGCCGACCTCGCCGTCAACGGCACCGCCAGCGGCACGCTCTCCTTCGAGGGCACCGGCAGCTGGACCGGCTGGACCACCAAGTCCGTGACCGTGCCGGTCCGTTCGGGCAGCAACACGGTCCGGCTCAACCCGACCACCTCGGCCGGCCTGCCCAACCTGGACTACCTCGACGTCGAGGTCACCACCTCCTCCACCACCACGCCCCCGCCCACCGCGAACGCCCTCTACGTCGCCCCGAACGGCACCGACGGCGCCGCGGGCACCCAGTCCGCCCCCACCACGCTCACCTCCGCGATCTCCCGGATCACCCCCGGCGGCACCATCTACCTGCGCGGCGGCACCTACGCGTACGGCAAGACCGTCACCGTCCCCGCGGGCAGCAACGGCACCGCCTCCGCCCGCACCACCCTGTCCGCGTACCCGGGCGAGACGCCGGTGCTCGACTTCTCCGCGATGAGCGAGGACCCGGCCAACCGCGGGCTGGTCGTCAACGCCGACTACTGGCGGGTGTACGGCCTCACCGTGCAGCGCGCCGGGGACAACGGCATCTACGTCGGCGGCAGCCACAACGTCATCGAACGGACCGTCACCCGGTACAACCGCGACTCCGGCCTGCAGCTCGGCCGGATCTCCTCCAGCACCCCCGCCTCGCAGTGGCCCTCCGACAACCTGATCCTCGGCGCCGAGTCCCACGACAACGCCGACTCCGACGGCGAGGACGCGGACGGCTTCGCCGCCAAGCTCACCGTCGGCTCCGGCAACGTCTTCCGCTACACCGTCTCGCACAACAACATCGACGACGGCTGGGACCTCTACACCAAGACCGACACCGGCCCGATCGGCCCCGTCACCATCGAGGACTCGCTCTCCTACGGCAACGGGACGCTCTCCAACGGCACCGTCAACGCCAACGGCGACCGCAACGGCTACAAGCTCGGCGGCGACGACATCGCGGTCAACCACACCGTCCGCCGCAGCATCGCCTACCGCAACGGCCACCACGGCTTCACCTGGAACAGCAACCCGGGCAGCATGGCCGTCTCCAACAACCTGAGCATCGACAACGCCGAACGCAACTACTCCTGGGACGCCGGGAGTTCGGTGTTCCGCAACAACACCTCCTGCCGCTTCGCCGTCAGCGGCTCCAACGACAAGACCATCGGCGACGCCGACTCCAGCAACCAGTTCTGGTCCGGCACCAACGGCTCCCGCTGCGCCTCCTACTCGGGCGCCCTCGCCTGGTCCTTCGCCTCCGACGGCCGCCTGGTCGTCACCATCGGCGGCAAGGCCGTGACCCTGTGAGCGGGTGACCCGCCGGGCGCGCGACCACGCGCCCGCGCGACCCGCGTCGGCCCGCCCCGCACCCCGGGGCGGGCCGACCGCCGTCTCACCCCCGCTGCGCCGCCAGGAAGTCGGCGCAGCGCGGCAGGCCCTGCTCGGTGATCCGGTCGTTGACGGTGAGGAAGTCGACCGTCGGGACGATCGTCAGCAGGTCGGTGATCGGGGTGGCGTACTTGCCCGCGATGTACCGGTAGTTGTCCACGGCGCTCACGGCCCGCTCGTCGTAGGCCTTCTCGTGCGGGTAGTGCAGGGCGGCGGCCTCCCGGTTGACGACGAAGCGGGCGCCGTCCAGGTGCAGCCGGTAGCCCAGGTCGATGTCCTCGCCGCCCCAGCAGCGGAACGCCTCGTCGAACATGCCGACGGAGCGCAGCTGTTCGGTGTTCGCGGAGGTGTTGCACGTCCAGTAGAGGAACCAGGGCGCGGGCAGCTCGTGGAAGCGGTGCTCGTTGCGGGCGTAGAAGCCCTCCCGGTAGTCGGGCCAGCGGCCGTCCGCGCGCAGCGCCTCGATCGCGGCGCTCGGCTCGGCCGGGTCGACGAAGGCGCGGATCTCCCGGGCGTCCTCGTTGTCCTGGTTGAAGCAGTACACGTAGCCGCAGACCGCGGCCGGGCCCTCGGTGGCCCGGTGGGTGTCCAGGTGCGCGCGCAGGCCGCCGGAGTGCAGCAGGACGCCGGAGTCGACGAAGACGCACACCTCGCCCTCGGCGTTGGCGATGCCGACGTTGCGGGCGGCGGCGACCCGGAAGCCCTCGTCCTCCTGGAAGAAGTAGCGCACCCGCAGGCGGCCGCGGTCCCGGTGGGCGCGGACCACCTCGGCGGTGCCGTCCGTGGAGCCGTCGTCGACGACCAGCACCTCGAACTGCTCGGCGGGCAGGTCCTGCCCGGCGAGGGCGTCCAGGGTGTGGCCGAGCAGGTCGGCGCGGTTGTAGGTGGGGATGACGACGCTGACGGTCGGCTGCACGGCCATGGTTCGTTCCTCCGGGCGACGGGTACGGGTGCGGGTGCGGGTGCGGGTTATTC
>NZ_JNYE01000147.1 GCF_000717185.1 Kitasatospora phosalacinea
GGGACCCTGTGGGAGAGTAGGACGCCGCCGAACAATCATTCAGAGAAAGCCCCCTGACGGGATGTCAGGGGGCTTTCTCGCGTTTCCGGGCCGGAGCGGGCGGTTCCGGTTCGGGGGGTGGGCGAACGAGTCCGGTCCGTGATCGTCGGGCGGTTGTTTGGGAGGTGGGTTGGAGGCAGACTGCCCGTCATCAGGATTGGTCCAGACCACCTAGGGATGACGGAAGGACTTCGGGGGACATGGGAGCGGACGGTCGGGGGTCACCCGCCGGAGTGCGCCGTGCCGGGCAGCACGGGGTTGTGCTGGGGGCTGCGGCGGTGACGGTGTGGTTGGCCGTGGCGGTGTTGACGGCGTTGACGGCTTTGACGGCGAGTTCGGTGACGCAGGGGATGCGGAGCCGGTTGGTGGAGGATCCGCGGGTGTCCGTCTCCTTGGTGGGGCGGTACGCGGACGGGGCGGACGCGAAGGCGGATGCTCCGGTGCGGGAGGCGTTGCGGCGGGCGTTGCCGGGGGCGTCGGCCCGGGTGGAGGAGGTGCTGCGGGTTTCGGCTCCGTTGGAGGTGCCGTTGCCGGGCGGGGCGGGGGCGGCGGTGGAGTCGGTGGGTGCGGGGATGCCGGTGGCGCCGTTCTCGGTGGCGGATCCGCAGCGGTTCGCGGAGCTGGCGCAGGGGAGTTGGCCGTCGGGGTCGGACCAGGTGGCGTTGTCGGAGGTGGCGGCGCGTCGGTTGGGGGTGTCGGTCGGCGGGACGGTGTCGGTGCTGAAGGTGGCGGAGGTGCTGCCGCTGAAGGTGAGCGGGGTGTACCGGGAGGCGCCGGGGGCGGCTCCGTGGTGGCGGGCGTGGCAGGTGTCGTCGGGGTTGAGTGCCTCGTCGGGGTTGGCGCTGGTGTCGCGGGACCTGCTGCGGACGAGTCCGGTGCTGCGCGAGGACGTGGACGTGCAGTGGACAGCACTGCCGGCGCTGGGGCGGTTGCAGGTTGAGGAGTTGGGGGCGCTGCGGGAGCAGGTGGAGCGCCTGGTGAAGGGCGATCCGTCCAGAAGGGTGTTCCACGGGGCGGAGCCGCCGGTGCGGGCGTTGCGGGCGGTCAGTGACATTCCGGAGGCGTTGGACGCGCTGCGGTCGCCGATGATGGTGGCGCGGTCGGGGATGCTGGTGCCGGTGACGATGCTGGGGGTGCTGTCGGCGGTCACGATGGTGCTGACGGCTCGTCAACTGACGGAGTTCCGGCGGGCGGAGCTGGTGCTGCTGCTGGCGCGCGGTGCGGGGCGGGCCCGGTTGCTGGGGGGCGCCGCGGTGGAGTGGTCGGTGTTCATGGTGCCGGCCGCGATCCTGGGGGTGTGGGCGGCGGGGCCGCTGCTGCGGGTGCTGGAGCGGTCGGGATTGCCGGTGGAGGGGGCCGCGGCGGAGGCGGCCGGTTCTGCGACGTGGGCCGTGGCGGGGACGGCGTTGGTGCTGCACGGGTGTGCGGCGCTGCTGCCGGTGGTGTGGACGGCGGACGGTGGTGAACGGGAGGCGCCGTCGCGCAGCGGCCGCCGGGTGGTGGTGCAGCGGGCCGGGGCGGACCTGGTGCTGGCTGCGGTGGCGGTGCTGGCGTACCTGCAACTGCGGCAGTACGAGGGGTTGTTGAGTCCGGCGTCGAGTGCGGTCGGGTTCGATCCGGTGCTGGTGCTGGCTCCGGTGGTGATGACGGTGGCGGCGGCGTTGCTGCTGTTGCGGTTGTTGCCGCCGCTGGGGCGGGGGTTGGAGGCGCTGGCGCGGCGCGGGCGGGGGCTGGTGGCGCCGTTGAGCGGTTGGCAGGTGAGCCGGGGCCGTTCGGGCCAGGGCGCGCCGGTGCTGTTGATGGCGTTGGCGCTGGCGGTGGGGGCGTTGACCACCACGGTGATCGCCGGTGAGCCGCCGAGCGACCGGGACCGGGCGGCGTTCGAGGTGGGTGCGGACCTGAGGGTGACGGGCGGTGAGCTCCCGCCGGGGGAGCGGTACGGGGCGCTGGCGGGGTTGCCGGGGGTGGCGGCGGTGACGCCGCTGGTGTCGGAGGTCGGGACGGTGCGCAACACGGGGACGACGGTGCTGGGGGTGGACACGGCTGCGGTGCGGTCGGTGGCGACGCCGGAGCGGATGGCGTCGGGGGCGTGGACGCACGCGGTTCCGGCGCTGCGTTCGGACCTCGACCGGGGTTCGCTGGCCGAGCAGTTGGGGCGGTTGGGGGCGGACGTCCCGGTGCACGGGATGGCGCTCCCGGGGCGGCCGTCGTCGCTGGACGTGCAGGTGTCGGTGGCCTCGGCGGCGCCGCTGGGGCGGACCGGCCCGGTGTGGCTGTCGGTGCAGGTGGAGGACGCGGGCGGGCTGGTGACGACGGTGCAGGGGCGGTTGACGCCGGACGGGGTGTCCCGGACGGTGTCGCTGCCGCTGGGGTCGGGGGCGCTGCACCACCCGCTGCAGGTGACCCGGTTGTCGTTGCGGAGCACGCCGGTGAAGGGCTTCCCGCGGGCGACGCTGACGTGGACGGTGTCGGGTGTCGCGGGGGCGTCGCTGCCGCAGGGCGCGCGCTGGACGGACGTCACGCCCGGGTCGTCCGGGAAGGCGGGGCTCGGGTGTCCGGGGCGTTCGGACGGGGGCCGGCCGGTTCCGGTGAGCCGGGCGGGGGTGTGCGAGGAGTCGCGGCCGGACGGCGGGGTGCTGTCGGCGGTGGTGCGCGGGCCGATCTCGGAGATCGGGGTGGAGCAGGGCCCCGGGGCGGAGGCGTTCCGGTTGGGCGCGGGGACGGACACGGTGTCGTTCGGGATGCCGCCCGCGGGTTCGGTGGCGAAGGTGCTGCCGGTGCCGGCGCTGGTGAACGCGGCGTTCCTGCGGGAGACCGGCTACGCGGTGGGTGACCGGACGCGGCTGGTGGCCGGGGGCGTGGAGCAGTTCGAGCTGCAGGTCGTCGGGGAGCTGGCCGACCTTCCGGGCGGTCGGGGCCGGGACGTGCCGCAGGCGCTGGTGGACGTGCGGGCGCTGTCGGCGGCCCGGTCGGAGCTCGGGCTGGACCCGGTGTCGGACGAGGCGTGGCTGCTGGCGGCGGCGTCGAAGGACGGCGGGGTGCGGGCGGAGCAGGCGATCGCGGCCGATCCCCGGTTGGGCGTGGTGGACGGCGTGCGGGCGCGGGCGGCGGCGTTGGCCGGGGATCCGTTCCGGCACGGGCGGCGCAGTGCGCTGCTGCTGTCGCTGGTGCTGTCGCCGGTGTTCGCGGTGGCCGGGTTCACGGTGCACGCGGTGGGGTCGGCGCGGGCCAGGCGGCGGGAGTTCGCGGTGCTGCGGGCGCTGGGTGTGCGGCGTCGGCAGTTGTCGGGGGTGCTGCGGCTGGAGCAGTTGCTGGTGGTCGGGTTCGCGGTGCTGCTGGGCGGGGCCCTCGGGGTCGTGCTGGCGGCGGTGGTACTGCCGTTGATCATGGTCGACGGGGGTGGTCTGGCGGTGTTCCCGGCCCTGCGGTTGACGGTGGGCTGGGGGTGGACGGCGGTGGTGGTGCTGGCGACCGGCCTGGGGGCCGGTGCGGTGGTGCTGGTGCTGTCGCGGATGTTGGCACGGGTCGATCTGGCGCGTGAGCTTCGGGCGGGGGAGAGCGGATGATCGGGCTGGGCGGGTCGGGGTCGCGCGGGCTGCGGCGGGGCGGGTTCGGCGGTTGGCGGCCGGCCGCGCGCGAGGCCCGGACGGGCTGGTCGGTGCTGGTGGTGCTGGCGGTGCTGACGGCGGTGCTGGCGGTCGCGGCGCTGTTGTGGCCGCCGCTGTTCGACCGTTCGGCGAACCGGGAGCTGGCCCGCCGGTTGACGGCGGGTCAGGCGAACGGGCCGCTGATGACGGCGCGCGCCGAGCTGACCGGGCCGGTGGACGTGATGCACGTGTCGACCGCGCCGCAGTTCGACACCCTGGACGCGGAGCTGACCAAGGTCGGCGAGGAGATGCGGCAGGCGGCCCGGGGCGAGCTGGCGCGGTCCCTGGTGCGGGTGTCGGGGTGGACGGAGGTCGAGGGCATGGAGCTGACGGGCGCCGGTGTGCCCATGCCGTTCGGGGGCCCGTCGAGCGTGTCGCTGGTGTACGCCCAGGACGCGGCGGACCGGGTGCGCTGGGTGGCCGGTCGGGCGCCGGGGCGGCCGGCCGATGCGGAGTCGGCGCCGATCGAACTCGGGCTCTCCGCCGAGTCGTTGGAGAAGCTCGGGGTGTCGGTGGGCCAGCAGGTGTCGCTGGTCGGGGCGAAGGGGCGCACCGAGGCGGTGGTGGTCGGCGAGTTCGAGCCGCTGGAGGGGGCGGACGACGTGTGGCGCGAGCTGCCGCTGCTGAACTCGCCGATGGACTCGCCGGTGCTCCACGGGTACGTGCGCTACGGGCAGGCGATGGTGGCCCCGGCCGGGGTGGAGGCGATGGAGGCGCGCGGGGCGCCGTCCACGGCGGCGGCCTGGGTGTTCTGGCTGGCGGAGCAGCCCGGCGGCGGTGGCGGCACGGCCCGCGGTGCGGCCGAACTGTCGTCCTCGGCGCGGCTGTTCGGGGGCAGGATCGCGGAGAAGGTGTGCGGCGGGTCGGTCTTCGGCGTGGACGCCGCCTGCCCGGTGGGGCAGCGTCAGGTGGCCGCGCCGCTGCTGAACCAGCAGCTGTCGCCGCTGGTGGACGCGTTCGCGGCGCAGCGGTCCCGGACGGTCGCGCTGCAGTCGTTCGCGCTGGCGGGCCTGCTGGCGGTCGGGGTGTCGACGGCGGTGGCCGCGGCCCGGCTCGGGGCGCGGCGCAGGGAGGCGGCGCTGGCGCTGCAGCGGGCCCGCGGTGCGGGTGAGCCCGCTCTGGCCGCCGTTCGGCTGCTGGAGGCCGTCCCGGCGGCCCTGGTGGGCCTGTTGGCGGGCTGGGCGGTGGCTGTCCGGTGGTCCGACGGGCGGCCGCTGGGCGCGTGGTGGCCGGCGCTGCTGTCGGCGGGGCTGGTGGCGTGCGCGCCGGCGGTCGCGGTGTGGTGGCAGGGCCGGGAGGTGCGCCGGGCGGGTCGGGAGCCGGTGCGTCGGCGGGGCCTGAAGCGGGCGCTGGGCCTGTCGGCCCGGCTGGTGGTGGAGGGTGCGGTGCTGCTGCTGGCGGGGGCGGGCGTGCTGCAGTTGCGGCTGCGCGGCGCGGCTCCGGCGGGCGCCGAGACGGATCCCCAACTTGCTCTGGTGCCGGTGCTGTTGGGCCTGGCGGCGGTGGTGGTGGTGCTGCGGGTGTACCCGGTGCCGCTGCGCTGGGTGACCCGGTGGGCGCGGCGCCGCCGCGGTGCGGTCGCGCTGGTCGGGCTGGCGCAGGCCGGGCGGCGGTCGGGGGCGGCGGCGACGGCGCTGCTGGTGCTGGTGCCCGCGCTGGCCTGCGCGGTGTTCGGCGCGCTGGTGTCGGGCACCGTCCGGCAGGGCCGGGCGGAGAGTGCGCAGTGGCGGGTCGGCGGTGACGCGGTGGTCCTGGGTCCGTCGCAACGTGCGCTGCCGGAGGAGGAGTTGGGGAAGGTGCCGGGTGTCGCGGGGGTGCTCCGGGTGCGCGGCGGGCAGGCCTCGCTGACCTCCGACGAGGACGGGACGACGGTGAAGGGCGTGGGCCTGGTCGGGGTCGATCCGGCGGCGCTGGCCCGGTACGAGCCCTCCTCGCCGCTGGTGGCGGCGCTGTCCGGGCCGGAGCTGGCCGAGCGGCCGGCCGCGGGCGCGGAGCTCCCGGCGCTGGCGGACCGGGCGACGGCCGAGCGGTTCCCGGACGGCTCGTTCACGGCGGACGCGGGCAGCACCGGGTTCCGGGTGCGGATCGTCGGGGTGCTGCCGGACGGTGCGGCCGCGGACCGGGCGATCGGCCCGGTGGTCGGCGACGTCGGCACGGCGGGCGGGCTGCTGGTGTTCGGCGGCCCGGGGGCGGAGCTGCTGCCCCGGCAGAACGGGCAGCGCAACGCGGCCGTGCTGTTCGCGGAGCCGGGTCGGCCGGGTTCGGCGGCGGGTGCGGCCGGGATCGACGCGGCGCGGGTGAAGGCCGTGGTGGAGGGTTCGGCGGCGGCCGCGGGCGCGGGTGGCGGCGGGGCGGCGGGCGGGGCGGTCAGCCGCGGTGCGCCGATCGAGATCCGTTACCTGGACGAGCAGTTGGAGGTCTCCGGGAGCGACGGCCTGGTGGCGTCGCTGGAGACGGCGTTCCGGGTGTCGGCGGCGGTCGGCCTGCTGCTGGGGCTGGTCGCGGTGGTCCTGGAGCTGCTGCTGGGTGCGGTGGAGCGCGGGCGGATGCTCGCCCACCTGCGGACGCTGGGGCTCGGCGGCCGGGCCGCGGCGGGGGTCCAACTCGTCCAGCTGCTCCCGGTGATGGCCGCGGCGGTGGTCGGCGGCACGCTGCTGGGGCTGGCCCTGCCCTGGCTGCTGGGCCCGGCCCTGGAGCTGCGGGTCTTCACCCAGGGGCCGGGCGCCCCGGCGTTCGCCCCGGACTGGGCGGGCGTCGCGCTGGCGGCGCTGGGCCTGCTGGTGCTGGTGCCGTGCGCGGCGGCGCTGCAGGGGCTGGCGGGGCGCGGCCGCGTCCCGCAGGTCCTGCGGCTGGGGGAGGGCGCGCAGTAGCGGGTGCTCCCGTCAGGACGCGACGGGGTCGTGCGCCGCGGGCGCGCGGCCCCGCCGTGCCGGTCGGGGCCGCTGCGCGCGCCGGGCCGTCGGTCGGGCTGTCGGTCGGGCGGAGTACCTTTCGCGGTGGCGTGTCCCTGATCGTGTGAGGTGTCCGGTGCAGCTGGCTCAGGTGGAGGGGGTCCTGGAGCGGATCACGTACGCCAACGAGGAGACGGGCTACACGGTCGCCCGGGTGGACACCGGGCGCGGGGCGAACGACCTGCTGACGGTGGTGGGGGCGCTGCTGGGGGCGCAGGTGGGGGAGAGCCTGCGGCTGTTCGGGCGGTGGGGTTCGCACCCGAAGTTCGGGCGGCAGTTCACGGTGGAGAACTACACGACGGTGCTGCCGGCCACCGTCCAGGGCATCCAGCGGTACCTGGGCTCGGGGCTGATCAAGGGCATCGGGCCGCGGTTCGCGGAGCGGATCGTGGAGCACTTCGGGGTGGAGACCCTGGAGGTGATCGAGAACGAGCCGGGGCGGCTGGTCGAGGTGCCGGGCCTGGGCCCGAAGCGGACGAAGATGATCGCGAGGGCCTGGGAGGAGCAGAAGTCCATCAAGGAGGTGATGGTCTTCCTGCAGGGCGTGCAGGTGTCGACCTCGCTGGCGGTGCGGATCTACAAGCAGTACGGCGACGGTTCGATCGGGGTGGTGAAGAACCAGCCGTACCGCCTGGCGTCGGACGTGTGGGGCATCGGCTTCCTGACGGCGGACCGGATCGCGCAGGCGGTGGGCATCCCGCACGACTCGCCGGAGCGGGTGAAGGCGGGCCTGCAGTACGCGCTGTCGCAGTCCACCGACAACGGGAACTGCTACCTGCCGGAGGAGCGGCTGATCGCGGACGGCGTGAAGCTGCTGCAGGTGGACGTCGGCCTGGTGATCGACTGCCTGGCGGAGCTGGTCGCGGCGGAGGGGGTGGTGCGCGAGCGGCTGCCGGGGGCGGACGGGCAGGAGGTGGCGGCGGTGTACCTGGTGCCGTTCCACCGGGCCGAGGTCTCGCTGGCGGGCCAGTTGCTGCGGCTGCTGCGCACGCCGGAGGACCGGCTGCCGTGGTTCCGGGAGGTCGACTGGCCGGCCGCGCTGGGCTGGCTGGCGAAGCGGACGGGCGCCGAACTCGCCCCGGAGCAGGAGCGGTCGGTGCGCCTGGCGCTGACCGAGAAGGTCGCGGTGCTGACCGGCGGCCCGGGCTGCGGCAAGTCGTTCACGGTGAGGTCGATCGTGCAGCTGGCGCTGGCGAAGCGGGCGAAGGTGGTGCTGGCGGCGCCGACCGGGCGGGCGGCGAAGCGGCTGGCGGAGCTGACCGGGGCGGAGGCCTCGACGGTGCACCGGCTGCTGGAGCTGAAGCCGGGCGGGGACGCCGCGTACGACCGGGACCGGCCGCTGGACGCGGACCTGGTGGTGGTCGACGAGGCCTCGATGCTGGACCTGATCCTGGCGAACAAGCTGGTCAAGGCGGTCGCGCCGGGCGCCCACCTGCTGCTGGTGGGGGACGTGGACCAGCTGCCCTCGGTGGGCGCGGGCAAGGTCCTGCGGGACGTGCTGGCGCCCGGCAGCCCCGTCCCGTCGGTGCGGCTGACCAGGATCTTCCGGCAGGCCCAGCAGTCCGGCGTGGTGGTCAACGCGCACCGGATCAACGAGGGCCTGCCGCTGCTGACCGAGGGCCTGCCGGACTTCTTCCTGTTCGTCGAGGACGACACCGAGCGCGCGGCCGGCCTGACGGTGGACGTGGTGGCCCGCCGGATCCCGCAGCGCTTCGGCCTCGACCCGCGCCGGGACGTCCAGGTGCTGACGCCGACGCACCGCGGCCCGGCGGGGGCGGGCGCGCTGAACACGCTGCTCCAGTCGGCCGTCACCCCGGCCCGCGAGGGCCTGCCCGAACGCCGGTTCGGCGGGCGGACGTTCCGGGTCGGCGACAAGGTCACGCAGATCCGGAACAACTACGACAAGGGGCGCAGCGGCGTCTTCAACGGCACAGTGGGCGTGGTGACGGCACTGAGCGTGGACGACCAGCGGCTGACGGTGACGACCGACGAGGACGAGGAGGTGCCGTACGACTTCGACGAGCTGGACGAGCTGGCGCACGCGTACGCGGTGACGATCCACCGTTCGCAGGGCAGCGAGTACCCGGCGGTGGTGATTCCCGTCACCACGTCGGCGTGGACGATGCTCCAGCGGAACCTGTTGTACACGGCGGTGACGCGGGCCAGGAAGCTGGTGGTGCTGGTCGGATCGCGCAAGGCCATCGGGCAGGCGGTGCGGTCGGTGAGCACCGAGCGGCGGCACTCCGCGCTGGACCACAGATTGGCTGCGGGCTGAGTTCGAGGCGGTACGGTACGTCCAGAGGTTGTCTTGACGTGAAGAGATTTAGGGCGGAACCTGGTCCGGTGCCGCCGCCGATCTTGTCCGGTTCGCACCGGTGGCGGCAGCGGAGTTTGTGGGCCCTGGTCCTTCCCGGGGTCACCCCCGGGTGCGCGGCCGTCCTTCGGGTGGGGGATCGTTGAGACAGTCAGGGCAGTCGGATGAGGATCAATTTCGTCGGTGAGGAAGACGTGAGCGACAAATCGGTAGTACTGCGGTACCAGGACGGCGAGTACGAGTACCCCGTCGTCGAGAGCACTGCGGGCAACGCCGGCTTCGACATCTCGAAGCTGCTCCCGCAGACCGGCCTGGTCACCCTGGACAACGGTTTCGGCAACACCGCCGCCAACAAGTCCGCGATCACCTTCATTGACGGTGACGCCGGAATCCTGCGCTACCGCGGCTACCCGATCGAGCAGCTGGCCTCGGAGGCCAACTTCATCGAGACCGCCTACCTGCTGATCAACGGCGAGCTGCCGAAGGCCGGCGAGCTGGATGCGTTCAGCAACGAGATCACCCAGCACACCCTGCTGCACGAGGACGTCAAGCGCTTCTACCAGGGCTTCCCCCGGGACGCGCACCCGATGGCGATGCTCTCCTCGGTGGTCGGCGCGCTCTCCACGTTCTACCCGGAGAGCCACAACCCGTTCGACGAGGCGCAGCGCAACCTCTCGACGGTCCGCCTGCTGGCGAAGCTGCCGACCATCGCGGCGTACGCGTACAAGAAGGCGATGGGCCAGCCCTTCGTCTACCCGCGCAACGACCTCGGCTACGTCGAGAACTTCCTGCGGATGACCTTCGCCGTCCCGGCCGAGGACTACGAGCTCAACCCGGTCGTGGTCAACGCCCTGGACAAGCTGCTCATCCTGCACGCGGACCACGAGCAGAACTGCTCCACCTCGACGGTGCGCCTGGTCGGCTCCTCGCACGCCAACCTGTTCGCCTCCATCTCGGCGGGCATCTCGGCGCTGTGGGGCCCGCTGCACGGCGGCGCCAACCAGGCCGTGCTGGAGATGCTGGAGCAGATCCAGAAGGACGGCGGCGACGTCGACGCGTTCATCCGCAAGGTGAAGAACCGCGAGGACGGCGTCAAGCTGATGGGCTTCGGCCACCGCGTCTACAAGGCGTTCGACCCGCGCGCCGCGCAGGTCAAGGTGCTCGCCCACGAGGTGCTCGCCCAGCTCGGCAAGTCCGACGCGCTGCTGGACATCGCGCTCAAGCTGGAGGAGCACGCGCTCAAGGACGACTTCTTCGTCTCGCGCAAGCTCTACCCGAACGTGGACTTCTACACGGGCCTGATCTACCGCGCGATGGGCTTCCCGACCAGCATGTTCACCGTGCTGTTCGCGCTCGGCCGGCTCCCCGGCTGGATCGCCCACTGGCACGAGATGATCAAGGACCCGACCAGCCGGATCGGCCGCCCGCGGCAGATCTACACCGGCGTGGAGATCCGCGACTACGTGCCGCTCGACGCCCGCTGAGCCGTCGACCGCAGCGTCGAAGGGGCCCGGCTCCGCCTCCCGTACGGGGGACGGGGCCGGGCCCCTCCGCGTCTGGCTCTTCGTTGGGGCGCACGGCGCCCGGGACGGCCCCGGTCGGGAACGGCCGCTCAAAGCGTCCCCAGGGGGTCCGGGTCCGGCCCGGTTGCCGTGCGCGAGGGCGGTCGACGAATCGACAGCCCGTCCGGGGCCCGCCGGAGCCCCGCTCTACAAAAGGTAAGACGTACCAGGGGGCGCAGAGTTACGCCAGGGGGGTGTGAGTTGCCTCTCTCCACTCTCCGTGTGCGTCCGCGCACCCGGACGGCCGCGTGCATACCACACCGTACGCCCGGCCCGGGGCGTCACCCACCCCGCAGCCATCGCAACCCAGCGTGATAGGAATCGTGGCAATCCGGTACGGACCGCCTGCGGCGCGCGGTGCGGCGAACGGTCAGGGAGGGAGTGCGCAATGGCCAGGAACGTCGTAGTCACCGGTGGGGGCACCGGCATCGGCCTGGAGGTGGCCCGGCGCTTCGCCGAGGCCGGCGAGCGCGTGGTGATCGTCGGGCGCCGCCCGGGCGTCCTCGACCACGCCGCGCAGGAGATCGGCACCAACGTGACCCCGCTGGTGTGCGACCTCGCCGACCCGGACGCGGTGGAGGCCGCGCTGCCCGCCCTGCCCGCCCGGATCGACGTCCTGGTCAACAACGCGGGCAGCCGGGAGACCGTCCTCGGCGCCGGGCCGCACGCCGTCCTGGCCCGCTGGCGCGGCGACTTCGAGCGCAACGTGCTGACCGCGGTGCTGCTCACCGAGTCCGTCCGCGACCGGTTCACCCCCGGCTCCGGCCGGGTGGTCACCGTCTCCTCCATCGCCGCCCTGCGCGGCGCGGGCTCCTACGGCGCCGCGAAGGCCTCCCTGCACGCCTGGAACCACTTCCTGGCCGCCCAGCTCGGCCCGTCCGGCATCACCGCCAACATCGTCGCCCCGGGCACCGTCGCGGGCACCGAGTTCTTCGGCCCCCGCCTGGACGACGCCGAGGTGGCGCGCCGCTCGGCGCGCACCCTGCTCGGGCGGATCGGCGAGTCGGGGGAGGTCGCGGCCGCGGTGTACTTCCTCGCCTCGGCGGAGGCCGGGTTCATCACCGGGGAGATCCTGCACTGCAACGGCGGGGAGCTGCTGGGCCGCTGACGCCGGCCCTTGTGGCGCCACCCGGCAGCACGGAGCCGCCGTTCCCCGGGGCCCCGGTTCCGCGCCGTCGTCCTACCCGGCGGGTCGGAAGTTGCGCAGGCGCAGGCTGTTGGTGACGACGAAGACGGAGGAGAAGGCCATCGCGGCGCCCGCGATCGTCGGGTTGAGGAGTCCGGCGGCGGCGAGGGGGAGGGCGGCGACGTTGTAGGCGAAGGCCCAGAAGAGGTTGCCCTTGATGGTGGCGAGGGTGCGGCGGGAGAGGCGGATGGCGTCGGCGGCGGAGCGCAGG
>NZ_JNYE01000148.1 GCF_000717185.1 Kitasatospora phosalacinea
CCGAGTACCGCTTGCCCTGCTTGTTGCTCACCTGGCTCTACTTCCTCTGGAACCTCACGTCCCAGTCTCCAGGTGTCCAGGTCCACGGGGAAGCTTCAGACGGCGGTAGCGTCGTCGGCCGGTCCCAGGCGCACGGCATCCAGCAGTGAACCGTTCCGGGTTCGATAGAGACCTCAGCTTGTGGTTGTGACCTGTGGTTTTGCGGTTATGAGGCGCTAGGTGTTCTCGTACTCGACGGGCGGGACGTGGCCTATCTCACCGTGAGGTAGGCGGTGGTGGTACCAATCGATCCACTCGGCGGCGGCGAGCTCGACCTGCGACAGCGTGCGCCAGGGCCGCCGGGGTTTGATCAGTTCGGTCTTGAACAGCCCGATCGTGGACTCCATGAGGGCGTTGTCGTAGGCGTCGCCGACCGACCCGGTGGAGGCGGCGATGCCGACCGCATCGAGGTGCTCGGCCAGACGGAAAGGCGTGTACTGACTGCCCGCTTCGCTGTGATGTATCAACTCGCCCCGCTTGGGCGGGTATCCGTCGCGGTCGCGCTGCCACAAGGCCTTCTCCAGGGCGTCCAGGACGAGCCTGGTCTGCTGCGTGGTCGCGGCGGACCAGCCGACGATGCGACGGGAGAAGGTGTCTACGACGAACGCGACGTGGACGACGCCGGCGAACGCCGCCACGTGGGTGAAGTCCGCGACCCAGCACCGGTTCGGCGCCGAGGCGACGAAGTCGCGGTCGACCAGATCGGGCGCCCGCGCCGAGACGGGTCGGGGACCGTGGTCACCACGCGCTTGCCGCGGACGGCCCCGGTGATGCCCAGGTCGCGCATCGGCCGCTCGACGGTGCAGCGGGCCACCGCGTGGCCGCGGCGGTTCAGCTCGCGCCAGGTCTTGCGGGCGCCGTAGACCCGGAAGTTGTCCCTCGGAGAGCACGCGGCAGATCGGCTCGACACTGCCGAAGCCGCCCCGGTGCCCGTCGATGAACGCTACGAGCGCAGATGTGGCCGGTCGAGCTCGGCCGCGAAGGAACCCGCCGCGGCCTTGAGGACCTCGTTCGCGCGCTTCAGCTCGGCGATCTCCTTCTTCGCCTTGATCTGCGCGGACTCCTCCGTCGTCGTCACCGGGCGCTGCCCTGCGTCGACCTGGTCCTGCTGGAGCCAGTTGCGCAGCGTCTCGGCCGAATCGATACCGAGTTTCTCCGCGACGGCCCGCCACACAGCCGACTCGTTCGGGTAATCGCCGAGGACCTCGGCAACCATACGCACCGCACGACGCCGCAGCTCAGACGGGCAGGAAGAGGGACGTGCCACGACTCAAACCCTTACACGAAATCGAGCCTCCACCGAACCCGGAACGGTTCACGGCCGCTGACTGAGTCGACGCCCCGCAGGGCGGAAGGATTCCGTGTCCGAGGGCCGAGTTGGCGTGGATGGCATGTCGACTATCCGGTGACTCGTCGGAGCAGTTCGTCGCAGAGCACGCCCTGACTACTGGAAAGCACGCAGAGCTCCGTGCCATGGTCCGTCTGGACGATCCCCAGACCGCTCCCCTGGTCGACGTAGGAAGAAGACGGTGATCCGGCCGAGGAAAGCTCTACACCTGCGCGGCTCGGTTTGAGCGTCCAGGTGCCCGTGGCGCTCGTGCTCCCCACCCCCGTGTCCGCCGAATTGAAGACATCATTGGGCAGGGCGATCGCTGTGAACTGGCCGTCTGAATCGAGTCGTATCCGCGCGGGACCATCTTGCTCCTGCCAGGTTCCGACCACATCGGCACTCGAGGAGACCGCCTGGAACTGCACACCGCTGTCCATGATCTCGGCGACCGCCCATGCCGCGGCGCAGGCGAGGACAGCGGAAGCGATCAGCACGGTCGCCACACGCCTGCCCGGCCATCGTGGTGTGCGACTCGTATCACCCATGTCGACCCCTGTCCTCTTTGCCGGAGGCCACATACTGCCATCCCAGTGCCGCACGACGCGCCCCGCACGATGGCCACCTGGCGCAGCGGCCCCGACGGCCCCTCACTCTCCTCGGGCTCAGATGATCACAAACCGGTCGTCATCCGACTATGCCGAAGCCCTGGCACGGGACCCGGTCCGGTGAAGTCGTGAAAATCGCTGGATGCGATGTCGGTCCGGCCTCTACCTTCGCACGGTGAGCCACTATGCGATGTCAGCCGAGGATGCACTCGCGCTTCTGGAGCGGCTCCGCGCCCACGACGTAGATGCGTGTGTGGGTGGCGGGTGGAGCGTGGATGCACTACTCGGGCAGCAGACGAGAGATCATTCCGACCTCGATCTATGGGTGCCGGCCGTACATCTTGATCGGCTGTTCGTTGCGTTCGGGGAGGCCGGCGTCGACCGAATCTTCCCGTGGCCTGGTGACAGGCCGTGGAACTTCGTTCTGCACGACGGCGTAGGCCTGCGGGTCGACTTGCACCTCTACGAGTCTCTTGCGGATGGATCGCTGCACTACGGATCCGTGGTGGACGGCGCTGCCTTTCCGGCTGAGGCACTCGCCGGACACGGTTTCATCGCCGGGACCGCAGTGCGTTGCGAGTCGGCCGAGTGGGCGGTGCGCTGCCATACGGGATACCCGGCTCGTGATGTCGATCGCCATGATGTCCCCTTGCTGTGCCGGAAGTTCGGGATCCCGCTGCCTGAGAGTTTCGAGCCCTGAATGGGCGTTTTGTCCCTGGCTTTGGGCGTCAGGTTCCGCGCCGGGTTGGGGTGGTCTCGCCGGTGAGTCGGCGGGTCATGAGGCTGGTCATGGCGATGTGGACCATGGGCCTTCGCCCGCGAAGGTGGACACGCGGTTGGTTGTCACGCGGCGAGCGTGAGTTTAGCCGTGTGGTGGCGTCGCTCGTATTCGTTCGGGCTGAGGTGGCCGTTGGCGGAGTGCCGGCGGCGGGTGTTGTAGCGGGTCAGCCAGGCGAACACGGTCCCGCGGCAGGTGGCGGGGTCGCCGAAGTCGCGGGCGCCCTGAAGGGTTTCGCGTTTGAGGGAGGCGTGGAAGCTCTCGCAAGCCGCGTTGTCCGCGCTGCTGCCGACCGCGCCCATCGAGCGGGTGACGCCCAGACCGGAGCACAGGTCGGCAAAGGCCCTGGACCCGTATTGCGCCCCGTGGTCGGAGTGGAACACCGCGCCCTCCAGACCGCCGCGGACCTGGGCCGCCATCCGCAGCGCGTCGGCGACCAGGTCGGTGCGCATGTGGTCGGCGATCGACCAGCCCACGACCTTGCGGCTGAAGCAGTCCAGCACGGTCGCCAGGTAGAGGAACTCCCCACCCACAAGCGGCAGATACGTGATGTCGCCCATGTACGTGCGTCCCGGCTCGGTGGCGGTGAAGTCCCGCTGGAACAGGTCCGGGACAGCCCCCGCGGCCGGGTCGAAAACGGTGGTGCGGACCCGTCTGCGCAGGCGGACGCCGGCGATGGAATAGGTCCGCATGACCCGGGCGACCCGCTTGTGGTTGACCCGCTTACCGGCCTCGCGCAGTTCCGCGGTCACCCTCGGCGAGCCGTAGGTCCCGCCGGAGCCGGCATGGATGCGGCGGATCCGTTCGGCCAGGACCTGGTCCTCGCGTCGGCGGACGGCCCTGGCAGCGCCGCCGCCCAGCCACTTGCAGTAGCTGGAGCGGTTGACGTCCAGGACCTGGCACAGCCGCTTCACCTCGTAGGCGTCCCGGTGGCCGTGGACGAACGGGAAGCGGCTCACCATTTCGTCTCGCCGGCGAAATACTTGGCCGCCCTGCGCAGGATGTCCCGCCCGGTGGCCAGCTTCCGCTCACTCGCCTCGAGCTCGGCCACGCGGGCCTCCAACTGCCGGATCCGCTCGTCCGGATCCGCCGACGCAGTCGGCTGTCCTGCCCGAGGAGGCGTCGTCCCTCCCCGCCGGGCATCTGCGGCCACGATGCCGCGGCGGTCGCGGTCCCGCAGCACCCACCCACGCAGCGTCGCCCGGTTGATGCCCAGGTCGGCGGCGATGTCCTTGCACGTCGCCCCGGCCGTGGACTCGGACAGGGCCACGGCATCGGCCCTGAACTCGTCCGAGTAGTCCTTCATCGCCATCGGCGCTCTTCTCGCTTCCTCCGGACCAAGCAGACCCAGTACCAGCGTGTCCACCCATCAGGGCGAAGGCCCCCCACCTCGTCGACGGCTGCCTCGCCGGGACCGGCTTGATCATGGATGACTGACCGGCATCACGAGTTCAAGTTCAGTACCTGGGACCTCTTGACCGGCCGTTTCACGCCCTACGGCGCCCGCCACGGACAGGGACAGCGATACTCGGCTGGCCTGTCCGCAGCCCGTATCGGCCGTGGAGGAAGAGGACTTCGAGATGGACGAGAGCAGGGCCCCGCGAGGCCTGGAGGGCGGGCCCGGCGAGTCAGGGCGGGGCGGCGTGGAGCGGCGCAGCGCTGGCCGCGGGCGGCGGGCGGGGTGGCGGTGGGAGGCGTGGCGCTCTCCCGGCCGGATGCGGGGACAGATGGCTGCGGCGGTGGTCGGCGGCCTGAGTAGGTCAGCGGCCTGCTCCCGGGATAGTCACAGCCATGTCCAGTGTCGTTCCACGGAAGTTGAGCCAGGACCACAACTCGCGATCAAAGCCAAGCGTCTCTTCAGTGTGTGACGGCCACGTAGAGGTATTTTCCCTCGACCCAACTGCGGGCTGCGTCGCCGCTTAGCGAGATTTTCGCGGTGGGGTCGGCACCTTCGACCTGGACAGCGATCTCGTTCTCCGAGCAGCCTATGGTGACGTATTGAAAATACGGGGTAGCTATTCCCCCAGATTTCGCATAGGGGCCTGCTAGGAGGTTCCCCGGAAAATCGGCATGCCCTTGAATGGTGCTATCCGTACTGGCGGGCCTGGAGACACCGATCACGGAAGGGCTGAAATCATTACTCCCTGTTGCGGAGGAGAGAGTAAGGGCTTGGCAGGTGTTTCCTTGGACTGCGATTACTAGCCGGGATCCAGCAATTTTTGCAACGCCGAGGATCCGGGATGTCGACGTGGGAGGAAATTTGTCGAGCTCTGCCTGGAGTTCGGGGTCAACCGTTGCTGGCTTCACCAACTGCAGCGCCCACGGCTCGGTGGGGTACGGTTGTGCGTTTTTATGAGGGGGAGGTTGAGCAGTGCAGGCAGCCGCGAGCGCGGCAGCCACAACGGCTGCCGCGCTCGCCCACCGCTTCGAGTGGTGACGCATGTGTGGTGTTACTCCCCGGGTCAGGAGTCGTAGTGGTTGTAGCAGTAGCCGACGGGGCGGTTGACCTCGCCGTATCCCCGAACGTAGTCGAATAGCGTGTCGTACACCTCGAATCTGTACACATCGTAGAGCGGATACGACTCGAGGTGGCCGTACTTTCCGGAAGGCACCGTGTAGATCCCCGACTCGGTGTTCGTGACGGTGTCGGTCACGCTGAACCCCACCGACATGCTGACCTTGTAGGCATCGATGGAGTAGCTCGAGCTCCAGGTGGTGGCGACAGACCGCGAGGTGGTGAGGTTGAGCGTGATCGGGCCTCATCCGGTGACCATGTCAACCCGGCCGGTTCCGCAGGCCTGTCCCGTGTAGACGGCGTTCCGGGCCTGGATGTAGAGGGAGCTCTGCGGCATGGCGATGTCAGGCGACGACACGGGGGTGCCGTTGGCAGGCGGCGCTGCCACCGGCGCACGCCGGTCGATCACCATCTCGTGCCGGCTCTCCTTGGCCGTGTTGGTGCCGGTGTTCGCCGGGCCGGCCGAAGCCGCCGGAGCGGACATGATCGCGGCGGCCGATGCCGCGGCGGCCATGAAGAGTACGACTGTGCGACGCAAAATTTCCCCCCTGCTGTTGTAGCGGATTGAAGAAGAGGCCCTTCCCCACACCGTCAAGAATGGCGCCGGTGGCGACCTCACTGCCTTATCAACCCGTTACCCGGCCTTCTCGTATGACAGGCCATCAAGATTTTTTGCGAACCTCTCCGAGAAGCCGCTTGATGCCTCGATCCCGCAGCCGGGAGACGGTCCCACGATGGAGACCGAGGAAAGCTGCCGACTGATCGATGGTCCACCCCTGAAGATCTACCAGGAAGACCACGCGCGCCTGACCGCTGCTCAAGAAGCCCAGCAGTCTGAGCG
Source organism: Kitasatospora phosalacinea (assembly GCF_000717185.1). GTDB lineage: Bacteria > Actinomycetota > Actinomycetes > Streptomycetales > Streptomycetaceae > Kitasatospora > Kitasatospora phosalacinea_A. The sequence goes on from NZ_JNYE01000148.1 coordinate 6,109, forward strand.
CCTCCCACCACGACTCGATGTACACGGTGTCGGACCTCGCCGCACCAACCAGATCCGTCAGATCGGGCACGCAGACTTCCCGGGGACTCCGGATGTCGTACACGGTAGTAACCACTGTCCGTAACGCGTACGCCAATGGATTGGGATGCTCCATCAGTCTCGCCCGCCTGACAGGAGCTTCTCGCACACCATCTGGACGACGTCCTCCACATCGGACTGCAGAGCGTAGCGCCGGGCCTGTCTACGAATCTCGGGCAGCAGGCTGCAGATAAGGCCGTCGGCCCCGCCGGCACCCTTCTGCCAGCACCCGCGGCTCCACCCGGCGTTCGAGCCGTCCGACCACTCCATGGCACCCCCGAGTGACATCGACTTCCAGACCTCGCCGCCACCCGGGCGACCCGTGAGGCCAACACCCGCCACCCTGAAAGCGGTGAGCCATGAGGGAAATTTGATCAAAAGCAATTCAAATGACAAGGCCAGTTCCGCATGCAGCTAAAATTTCATACTCGCACGTCACGCCAGAGAAAGATTTCACAGCGCCCTCATAAATCCCTCGGGCAACTTTCTTCGCTCCGACCTCAAAAATCCCAGCCTGACATAATGCACGAACTGCAGTCCTGCCAGCGGCTGACGGAAGGCAGCGCACCTGGGCCGCCGCCGGGCCGGTGACGGCGGATCACGCCGGGGCGGCGGTGGTGTTCAGCGGGTGAGGTGGGCGTAGGCGACGGTGTTGTCCTGGTACCCGCCGCGGGTGCGGTCGAAGGCGCCGCCGCAGGTGATCAGGCGCAGTTCGGGGCGGGTGGCGGGGGCGTACACCTCGTCGGGGACGTTGGTCTTGGGGTAGTTGGTGACGCGGTCGACGGTGAAGGTGGCGGTGGTGTGGTCGGCGCGCTCGACGGTGACGGTGGCGCCGGGGGTGAGCTGGGAGAGGGGGTAGAAGACGGCGGGGCCGTCGGGGGTGTCGACGTGGCCGGTGACGATCGCGGTGCCCTTCTCGCCGGGGCTGGTCCCGGCCGCGTACCAGCCCGCGGTGCCGCCCTGGCCGAGGGGCGGGGGCTGCAGGGCGCCGTCGGGGCCGAGGCCGAGCGGGAGCAGCGCGGTGTCGATGCCGAGGGAGGGGATGCGCAGCCTGATCGGTTCGGCTCTCGGCATTCCCGGTGCGTTGGCGAGCTCCGGGACGGCGGGCGCTGTGGTGGCGGCGGCTGGTGGGGGCGTTGGCGGGGCGGGGCTGCCGGAGGTGGCGAGCGCGGTGGCGGTTCCGGTGAGTACGATCGCGGCGGCCGCCAGGGCTGCGGCAAGGCCTCCGCCCCGGTTTCCCGCGGGCTCACGCCGGTCGTTGGAAGTGCCGGGCGCTGTACTGCCCACCTCTGCCACCGCCTTTCTCGTCGCCACCGTCCCGGCACGTGCTGCCTGGGGCTCGGAAGCCGCGGCCTTGCCCCGCCCGGGTCCCGCTGGAACGCACGGGGCGAGGGGGCGGGGCCGGTGGACCCGGGCCGCGGGCGCGGTCCGGGTCAGCGTCCGCTGTTGCGGGTGCGGCGGCGCACCAGGACAGCGGATCCGCCCGCGGCGAGGGCCAGGGCGCCGAGGACCACGGCGGCCTGGGTGTGGTCGGACGGCCCGTACCCGGCCGCGACCGCGCCGCGCGGCACCGCCGCAGCCGAAGCGGAAACGGAGCCGGCCGCGGACGCGGAGGCGGCGGTGCTCGCCGAGGCGGAGGCCGAAGCGGCGGCGCCGGCGGCCGCGGAGGTGCTCGCCGTAGCGGAGGGCGAGGCGCTCGCAGAAGCCGAGGCGCCGGCGGTGCCGGAGGGCAGGTCCTCGCAGGCGATGCCGTCGTGGTCGGTGTCGAGGTTGTTCGGGTCGGAGGGATCCGCGTCCAGGGCCGCCTGCGCCTGCGGCTGCGTCGCAAAGTCCGAGCAGTTCAGATCCGCCGCGGGGACCAGCGCCTGGGCGGAGGTGGCCGAGGCGACCGGCACGAGCACGGCCGCACCCATGGCGGCAGCGGCAAGAACGGCGTGAACACGCATGACCATCACATTCCTTCACAACGAGTGGTAGGACTGCCACCCATCGTGTTGACATCCGGTTCGTGCGCCACCGGATCCCGACCGCGACCGCCCGCCGACAGCGGCCACCGCGCGCCCGGTACCGCGGCACGGCGGGCCGTCACCCCGCAGCGAAGGCCCCGGCGGCCGCTAGCCCGATCGGGGAGCCGACGACACGAACCGCTCCGGCACCCGCCCCTGCACGGCCCCGGACGCCAAGACCTCCGCCCGCTGCCGCCGCGCGCTGGTCGACGGCCCAGACGTGGGCCCCGCGGCCGCAGCGGGCCGGCCCGGCAAGGGCGCTGGCGCCGCCTCCGACAGCCGGTCAGCCCTCCGTCCGCGCCGACGGCACCGGTGGAACGCCCGCGTCCCGGCCGTCGACCAGCACCGTGGTACGGCCCGCCCGGTGTGCGGCGTGGAGGGAGGCGAACCACGCCTGCTGCTCGGGCTGCAGGAACGGCTCCCACTGCTCCCAGGTCCGCCAGGCGAAGGCGTCGTGCTCGGCGCTCAGGCGCACCGGCGTCCCGGGCGGGACCGGGTCGGCGGCGAAGGCGAAGTCGATGACCGGCGGCCAGCCGTCGACCGCCGAGCGGTAGTCGACCGCCAGCGGGCGCAGCACCGCGCCGGGCTGGAGGCCGGTCTCCTCGACGAGCTCGCGCCGGGCGGTGGCCGGCGGGGCCTCGCCCGGGTCGGCGAGGCCGGAGGGGAGCTGCCACCAGGCCGGGTGTCCGGGGTAGGGGCGGGCCTGGTGCAGCATCAGGACGCGTCCGTCGGTGTCGGTGACCAGGACGGTCGCGGAGACGACGTGCCGCGGCAGGCCGGCGGCGAACACCGCCGGATCGACGTTGCCCGCGGGGTCGGCGGTTTCGCGGGAGGAGGTCAGGGCTCGTTTCCCCTCTTGGCGGTCGGGTTCTCGGACGGGCGGGTCAGCGGGCGAGCGTGACGGCGACCTCGCTGTCGGGGCAGGCGGCGGCCAGGCGGTGCAGCACGTCCGCCTCGACCTGGTCCACCGTCAGGCCCCAGCGGGTCTTCCCCACCGTCCAGTCCGTCAGGTAGGTGCAGCGGTAGCCCTCGGCCGGGGGCAGCCACTCCGCGACGTCCTTGTCGGCCTTGCTGCGGTTGGACTTCGCGGACACCGCGATCAGCGCCCGCGGCTCGTCCAGATCGTTGGCGGAGCAACCCCCGCGAGCGCGGGGCCGAGTGCACCGCGAAATTACTTGTCATCGTTGAGACGGAGCAACCCCCGCGAGCGCGGGGGTTGCTCCCCGTTCGGCCGCCTGCTGGAGGAGGAACTGCCCTCGGCCCCGCGCTCGCGGGGGTTGCTCCTCCTGGTTTTGTTCATGAGAACGGGTTCTGGCTCAACTTCCGTGGCGTACACACGGCGAGTGACGATCGGGCGGTGCTGTCGGCCTCGGGAGGTTGCCTGAAAATCGCTGGCGGCCGAGCCGCGGTGGCCGACAGTGCGGGACCGTGGACGATCGGGTGCCCCGCTTGGAGGGGCTGCTGTTTGCGTCGATCGCGGGTATCGCGGTGCTGTCGGTCGACGTGAACGTCGAGTCGGTGAACGTGAAGGTCCGGGCTTCGACTGCGGGGCATAGTTGCCCGGGTTGCAGGGACTGGTCGCCCCGGGCACACAGCTCCTACCTGCGGTTTCCCGTCGACGGGCCGGTCGGGGGTAGCCGGGTCCGGTTGAGCCTGCGGGTGCGGCGCTTCGTGTGCGGCAGCTCGTCGTGCGGGCGGCGGACGTTCGTCGAGCAGATCGAAGGACTGACCCGGCGCTACGGCCGCTGGACCGAGCGGCTGCGGTCGACGCTCGCCGCGGTCGGCCTGGCGATGGCCGGGCGGGCCGGGGCCCGGCTGGCCGGGGTGTTCGGGGTGTCGGTGAGCCGGAGCACGGTGCTGCGGATGGTCGAGGAACTTCCCGATCGGGAGCCGCCGAGCGCGCGGGTGGCGGCGTCGACGAGTTCGCGACGCGCAAGGGCCGCGCCTACGGGACGGCGCTGGTCGACGCCGAGACCCGCCGGCCCGTGGACCTGCTGCCCGACCGGGAGACATCGAGCTTGGCGGCCTGGCTGGCCGAGCGGCCAGGCGTCGAAATCGTCTGCCGCGACCGCGCGCCGTTCTTAGCCGAGGGCGTCACCGCCGGAGCGCCGCAGGCCGTCCAGGTGCGGACCGCTGGCACCTGTGGCACCACCTCAGCGAGGCGGCCGAACGGGCCGTCGCCCGCCACCGACAGTGCCTCCGCGCCGTAACTCCAGCTCCACGTTCGGCCGTTGCCACCGAACCCGTACTCCAGGAGGAGAACGCGGACCGACCGTGGCCGACGGGCTTCCGGTTCGCCGACGCGCCGGCGCTGCCCGACGGTACCCGCATCCGCACCGTCGACAGCCGCGAGGTGCCGCACTCCCCGGGCGCCACCGAGACCGTGGTCGACCTGCTCCGCCGCGACCACCTGCGGATGCGCGTCACTGCCGTCGACCCGGCCGGGGCGGGGGCCAACGGCGCCGACAAGGCTCCGCTGCTGACGCTCGACCAGCTGAAGTCCTTGGCCCTGGACCCGGCCTGGGCGGCGCTGGGCACGAAGTAGCCGTCAGCTCCGGTAGAGGGTGCGCAGTTCCTCCAGTGCGCGGGTCGCCCGCTCCGCCAGGTCGGGGCGGGCAGACTCGTGGTGGGCGACCGCGAAGGTGACCGTCCGCGGCTTGGACTCCCACTCGTACAGCTCGGGTGCGGCCCGGCGCAGGTACACCATGGTGCCCACCGGGTTGGTGACGAAGGAGAGTTCGAGCCGCGGGAGCTTCCGCCTGCCCCGGGCCGGGTCGGTGAGGAACAGCGACTGGTAGCCGGCGTGGTGCTGGTCGGACCCCGGGATGTACGCGTAGACGACCCGCGAGTCCTGCGGCCGGTAGCCGAGTTCCGCGAAGGCCGCGACCGCGACTTGGACGGCTGGCGTCGGGGCGATCCGGAGGGTGCTGCGGTGCACCGTCCCGTCGGAGCGCCCGGGCGGCCGCAGGGTGATCCGCACCGCCACCGCGAACCCCAGGGGCTGCCCGTCGAGTTCGGTGAACGGGCACTCCCAGGGCAGCCGGCCGCCGAACGGCAGCGTGCGCTCCTGCCCGCCGCCGATCTCGAGATCGTAGCCGCCCGGGGTCCACAGCGAGCCCAGGACCAGGTCGGTCGGCCCGCCGCCCTCGTCGAACCCGTCGGCCACCAGGTAGTTCTCGATCTGGTCGACCTCGACACTGCGGGCCCCGGCCCGGATCACCAGCTGCCCGCCGATCCGCTCGCCGGGGACGGCGAGGTCGGCCGTCCGGATCTCGACCTCCGGTCCCTCCGCCGCGCGTCCGAGCCCGAACCTCGCCAGCAGCCCCACGTGCCCGCCCCCTCCCACCCGACTCTTACCTGCCGATCTTGTCGAACGCTAAGGTGAGTCGAGGTCATTTTCCAAGGGGGAGGCGGGGCGGATGGGCCTGCGGAGACTGCTCGGACTCGGCGACGACGGCGGCGATCCGCCGGAGATCGACACCCGGATCGCCACGTTCGCCCCGCAGCCCGGACAGCGGATCGAGGGCGAGGTGCTGCTGCGCGGCGGCAGCGCGGGTCTCAAGGTCGAGGGCCTGTACCTGCACGTGGTGGGCAAGGTCCTGGGGCGGAACGGCAGCGTCGAGGACCGCGAGTGGGCGTACCTCTCGCCCTCGCGCTCGTACCTCGACGTGGCGCCCGGGGCGGAGGAACGTATCGGCTTCCACGGCCGGCTGCCGTGGGACTGTCCGATCACCGAGGTCGACGGTCGGACGGTCGGCGTCGACCTCTCGCTGACCACCACCCTGTCGTCCGGCCCGCAGCGGTCCGTGCGGGACATCGACTTCGTGCACGTGGCCGCGCCGCCGCTGCACGAGGCGGTGTTGAGCGCCCTCCGGGTCGAGGGCCACCGGGTGGCGGACGCGCAGCTGCTCGACGGCAGCATCCCGGAGGTCGACCTGCGCCACTCCTGGATCCAGACCTTCCACCTGGAGGACGGCACCGGCGTCCCCAGTTCGGAGGTCACCTTCGTCAACAACCCGGTCGGCGCGATGGTGTACGTCCGCCGGGCGGCCCGCCACCTGACGCGCTGGGACGAGAAGCCGCCCGCCGTCCCGTTCCCGGTCGCCCACCACGAGACCGGCGAGGTCGACCTCGGCCCGCGGGTGCGCGAGGCGCTCGACCAGCTGGACCGGCTGCGGTACTGACGGGGCGCCAGCACCAGTAGCGGACCGCCGCGACGAGCTGCTCCGGAGTGCGGTCCGCGAACCGGGCGGGCGCCGATCGTCCCGAGTGCTAGACGAGTAGTTCCGAAGTGGGTCAGTGGTCGTAGGCGATGAGTGATCGGGTGACGGGTTGGCCGGTGGTGCGGTTGTGCCAGATCGCGCAGGT
>NZ_JNYE01000149.1 GCF_000717185.1 Kitasatospora phosalacinea
GCCCCACCACCAGCCACCTGCCCCCCAGCAGCGTGCACGCCAGCGTGCCCGCCCTCCTCCGCCCACCTCCCCCGCCGGAGGCGCCCCCACCCCTCCGCACCCCGCCGGAGGCGCCCTCCTCATGCCAGCCCCACCACCAGCCACATGAACCCCACCCCCAGCAGCGTGCACGCCAGCGTGCCCTTCGACGGGTGCGGGCTGTGCGCCTCGGGCAGGATGTCGGCGGTCGCCAGGTACATCAGGAACCCGCCGAAGAAGCCGAGGTAGAGCCCGAGCAGCTGTTCCGGGATGGTGAACAGCAGCGTGATCCCGGCCCCGGTGACGGGTGCGAGCGCGTCGGCGAACAGCAGCGTGACGGCCCGCCGCCGGTTGTTCCCGTACAGCCGGGTGAGGGTGTACGTGTTGAAGCCGTCCGCGAAGTCGTGCGCGACGACGGCGATGGCGACGACCGTACCGACCGTCGTCCCGGCCTGGAACGCGGCGCCGATCGCGAAGCCGTCCATCATGCTGTGCAGCACCAGCGCGGAGGCGGCCGCGATCCCGACGCCCTGCTCGCGCTGCCGCTCGCCCTGGCCCGGCCCCGGCCCCGGCGCGTGGCCGTGCGCGTGACCGTGACTGTGGCTGTGCGCGGCGTACTCGCCCTCGTGGCCGCGGTGGATGGCGACGGCGCGTTCGACGACGTGGATGGCGAGGAAGCCCGCGGCGAACATCAGCAGTGCGGCGGGGACGCCGTGGACCTGCTGCGGGGCCTGCTCCATCGCTTCGGGGAGCAGGTCGAAGGCGACCACGCCGAGCATCAGCCCGGCGGCGAAGCCGAGGACGAGGTGGCGGCGGTCCCCGGTGCGCTGGGCGACGAACCCGCCGACCAGGGTCATCAGGAACGCGCCCGCGGCGACCAGTACGGCGGTCAGTTTCGGTCTCCCCCGTCACGGTGCCGGGGGCCGGACGGCTGTGCTGACCGCTGCCCACGGGCATCCAGTCCGTCCGGCCCGGGCCGGACGGTGCCGGGCCCTGCGACCAGCCTGCGGGCGGCGGTGGCGGCGCGCCGCCCGGGCGGACCGTCGGGGTGACGCCCGCGGGCCGGGCGCCGCGGTCTACCGGGCGTTCAGCCGTCGCTGGCCGCCCGGTAGACCGCGGCGAGCTGCGGGGCGCCCTGTTCGGCCCAGTCGCGGCCGATCGCGGTGGCGTCGAGTTCGAAGCCGGTGCCGAGCACCATCAGGGGGCGGCCGTCGGGGGCGAGCCGCCAGCGGGCGTCGGGCACCCGGTGGCGGATCACCGTGCCGAGGTAGAGCCCGGCGTCGGTGCCGAGCCACTGGGACACCTGCGGGTCGTCGCGCCAGCGGGGCAGCAGTTGGTCGAGGGCGGTCAGCGAGTCGACGGTGTCGTCGAGGCGGACGCCGGAGGACTCGGCGAGTTCGCGCAGCAGCCCGCACTCGGCGTACATCTCGGCCATCGCGAGTTCGCGCTCCTGCTCGGAGGCCTGCCGGGTCGCCTGCGCGGCCGCGCGCCGCCCGTCCCGGTGACCGGGGAATCGGTTCTCCACTCCCCCAGCCTGACAGCCCGTCCGGCCGTCCGCCGGGCGAACCCGCCGTTTCCCGGCGTCCTCACAGGGTCAGCGGTAGTTCCAGGTGGGTGCGGGCGAGTTCGCGGATGCCGGGGCCGTCGATCAGGTGGATGCGCTGGTGGCGCTCCTCGCCGGTGAGGTCGAGCGCCTCGTCGGTGAAGCGGCCGCAGGTCATCCGCAGGCCGCGGTCGGCGCCCTCCTCGCGGACGGCCTCGGCGAGGGTGGCGATCTCCTCGGCGGTGACGGGGCCGGGGCCGCGGGAGGCCCACACCACCCAGCGGCCGGGCAGTCCGCTGCCGGGGTCGCCCTCGGCGGTGGCGACCAGGCCGGCCGGGCCGCGCAGCCGCACGCTCCAGTCCCGCAGCCCGCCCGCGGTGAGGACGGCGCGCACCAGCAGGGCGAACTCGCCGGGCGACAGCTCGCCGAGCGCGGGCACCGCGGAGGAGGCGCTGCCCCAGGGCTGCACGGCCTCGCCCGCGTACGGGTCGGGGCTGATCGCGGCGGCCAGGGCGCGCAGCCGCAGCAGCGACTCGTCGTGCTCGGCCTCCGCGTAGACGCCGCCGTCCGCGCCCTCGTCGCCGAGGTGCCCGGCGTCGGGGACGAGCCGGGTGCGGGCCAGCGCGTCGCGGTCGGCGTCGACGCTGAGCAGGCACTGCGGGGGCTGCCCGGGGACGCGCAGCCAGCCGTTCAGGACGACGCCGGACAGCACCTCGTCGGTGTCGACGGCGTCGGCGGCCTGCAGGGCGCGCAGGGCGAGCCGGGCGGCCAGCCGCAGGTAGTCGGTGCGGACGTCGGCCGCGGGGCGGGGCACGGGCTGGACCTCGCCGGTCTCGGTGAGCCGGTGTCCGGCCAGGGCGGGGACGGTGTCCAGCGGCGGCAGGTCGAGGTCGAGGACGGCGGTGCGGGTGAGGGCGCGGAACACGGCGCGGCAGGGGGCGGGCAGATCGCGGGTGGCGCCCTCGGCGGCGGCCAGGGCGCGTTCCAGCAGCGATTCGACGGCGGCGGGCTCGGCCTGCCGGTAGGCGCGGCGGCACTCCTCCAGGCTGTCGTTGTACTCCTGGACGGCCCGGGCCCGGGCCCGCTCGGCCTCCTCGTGGGCCTGCCGGGCGGCGGCGGCGCCGCTGTCGGCGAGCTCGGCCTGCCGGGTGCGCCACTCGCGCAGCGCGCGCTGGTGGCGCAACCGGGCCTGGGCGAGTTCGCGCTGGTAGCCGGAGTCGAGCAGGCGGCGCGAGCGCGGCTGGTCGGGGTCGGTGTCGGCGGGCTCGGGCGGCGCGAAGTCGGCCCAGGCGGGCTCGGGCTCGGCCGCGGGGCCGTCGTCCGGGAAGGGCCGGGGCTGGTAGCTGCGCAGCTGGCTCTCGAAGTCCATCGCGGAGACCGGCTGGGCGGCCCGGCGCAGCAGGTCGGCCAGGTGCTGGTGCTCGGCCTGGACGGCGAGGGTGCGGTGGTGGGTGAGCGCGGCGGCCCGGCCGTGCGCGGCGACCGGGTCGTCCGGGTCGTCCGCCCGGTCGGTGCGATCGGCGCGGTCCGCGTCCGTGGCGGTGGCGGCGGGCGGTTCGACCGGTCCGGGCTGCGGCGGGACCACGGACGGGGCGGGGGCGGCGGTCGGGGCGGCGGCGGTCGGGGCGGCGGCGCGGCCCCAGACGTGGTCCGGTCCGCGGTCCCGGAGTCGGCCCCGGCCCCGGGCCCCGGCGGAGTCCGCGGCGCGGGCCTCGCCGCGGGCCTCGCCGCGCTCCTCGTCCTCGTCCTCGTCGGCGCCGAGTTCGCGGAACAGCGAGGCGAGGAACCCGGGCTGGAGCGCCGTGGCGGTGCCGTCGGTGCTGCCCTCGGCTGGATGCTGCATCGGCGGTGTTCCCCCTGCTCGTCCGGTCGTCCGGTGGCCCGGCGCACGTCGGCGGGCCGCCGCGGCGGGGCCCGAGCAGCATTGTCCCCCGTCCGGGCCGTCCGGTCAGCCAACACCCGTGGTTTGGCCGACCCTTGACGTCCGCCCGGGTCCGTCCCGCGGGGACCGGTGCGGCACCGGTCCCCGGAAGGGGCTTTCGCGGACGGTCAGTTGGTGCGGGTGTTGGTCAGGTGCAGGCCGATGTAGCCGACGTAGATCCGGCCGCTGCCGGAGCAGTCGTCCAGGTAGTGCACCCGGGGGGCGGTGCCGCCGCCGCCGATCCGCAGGTGGGCGCCCATGAACGCGCGGCAGGAGGAGTCGACGACGGACGGGACGGGAAGCATCCGCTGGCGCTTCCACTTGCCGTGGCTGGCGACGGTGCGGGACTCGCCGCGGACCGCCTTGCGCGGCGGGAAGCGGTGGCAGCCGGGCGGGGTGTGCTCGCACCACTGCTTGAAGTCGCCGCCCGCCTCGCCGCGCACGGCCGCGGCCGCGTACTCCTGGAGCGCGGTGAGGCCCTCCCAGGTGAGCCGGGCCCAGCCGTCGGCCTCGCTCTGGCCGTCCAGCGCGAGCGTCTCCTTGCTGTCGCCGGTGTACTCCAGCAGCGGGAACTCGCCGAAGCGGTCGACGAGTTCGCCGAAGCTGGCGGGGCCGGCGCCGCAGCGGGAGCGGCGCGGTTCGCGGGGTTCGCGCGGGAGCTCGATCCGCAGCCGGCAGCGCTCCAGCTGCACCGGCGGGCGCTCGGCCACGGCCCGGGGCGCGGCGGGGGCCTTGCGGACCTCGGGCGGCAGCCACAGGGCGGGGACGGCGTCCAGCGGGGCGGGCAGCGGCAGTTCGGCGGCGATCCGGCGGGGTTCGCGGGCCAGCAGGGCGGCGGCGCGGCGCGGGTTCTCGTCGATCCGGCTGCGCGGCAGGACGGGGTGGCGGGCGGCGTCGGCCCGGGACGCCGGGTCGACCTCGGGCAGGAAGGTGCGCACCGCGCCGCCGTACACCTTGTGGTACTCCAGCGCCAGGTTGAACCGGGGCAGCGCGCCGTGCCCGAGCACGTACAGCGAGGCCAGGCCGGGGACTTGGCGCAGCAGCGGGTCGAGCACCTGGCGCTGCCACTGCTCGACCGGCACGGCGGGCGGCACGCTGGCCACCACGGTGGGCAACTGTCGTTCGGGGTCGCAGAGTTCGTCGATCAGGCCGTCCAGGTCGGCGGGGGCCAGCAGCCGTGGTGCGACGGTGAGCGGCACCGGGCCCTCGGCGGCGTCGAGCAGCGGGAGCAGGCGGCGGACCAGGTCGGGCACGGGCACCCGACCGGGCGGGACGGCGGTGGGCCCGGCGGGGAGGTGCTCGGCCTCGATCCGCAGCCGGGTCGGGCCGGTGGCGCTGTCGGAGGCCAGGACGAGGGTCAGCTGGTCGGTGCCGGGCTGGGCGGCGGGCGTGCGCAGTCTGCGGCGGCTGTAGCGGGCGCCGGGGCCGCGGCCGGTCAGCGGGCCGCCGTCGCGGTCCAGCAGGACCCGCTCGCCGAGCCGTAGCCGCTCCGGCGGCGCCTGCCGTTCGCGGGGCGCGGGCTCCTCGTGGCCCTCCGACTTCAGCCAGTCGGCGAGCAGTTGGTCGACGAGGGCGGTGGTCTCGTGGTGCGGGCGGGGTGTCGCGGCCGTCAGCCGGTACGGCGGCTGGGCGTGGTCGGTGGGCATGCGCGGAACCTCCCGTGGTGCGGTGCTGGGCTCTGCGGGTCCTCCTCCCGGATGTCGATGGCGAATCGTTGTTCCTGCTACCTAGGAGACGAAACGATCAGGAGCGGAAGTTCCGCATCCGGGTCCGCTTCCTTCGATCGGGTGTCATCGGGCGGCAACGGGAACGTCACCGGTGCCGCCTCTGCTACCCGCCCGCCCGCGATCGATGCACGCGTTTCCCGGGCCCCTCCGCGGGGAATTGACCGGGCCTCAGACCTCGACCTCGACGAAGGTCCGCCCCGCCGGGCTGGCCGCGGCCGATCCGCCGGTCGCCTCGGCCAGCCAGGCGTGGAACTCCGCCGTCCCCGGCTCGGGGACGGCCACCTCGATCCGCACCCCCTCCGCCAGGTACTCCAGCCCGGCCACCGCGTACCCGGCCGCCCGCAGGTCGTTCTCCAGCCGCCCGGCCCGGGTGTGGTCGACGGCCACCGACAGCAGCGCGACCGGCCGCCGCTCCAGCAGCCCGACCTCGTCCAGCGCCTCGGACACCGCCGCCCCGTACGCGCGCACCAGGCCGCCCGCGCCGAGCTTGATCCCGCCGAAGTAGCGGGTCACCACGGCGACGCTGTCGGTCACCCCGCGCCGCCGCAGCACCTCCAGCATCGGCACCCCGGCCGTCCCGGCGGGCTCCCCGTCGTCGCTGGAGCGCTCGCGCGGCTGCTCGCCGCCGACCACGAAGGCGGTGCAGTTGTGCCGGGCGTCCCAGTACTGCTTGCGGACGCCCGCGATGAACGCCTGCGCCTCGTCCTCGTCGGCGACCCGCGCCAGGTGGCAGATGAACCGGGACTTCTTGATCTCCAGCTCGTGGCTGCCGGAGCCCCGGACGGTCAGGTAGGGCTTGGGGCTCGGCTCCGCCATGGCGCTGGTGCTCTCCGCTGTCGGTCTCGTCTCGGCGCCCGGCCCTGCGCCGGTCCTCCCGCCCAGCCTATGCCCAGCCCGTACCCAGCCGTCCGGCCCCGGTCCGGCGGCCTGGCCCTGGGCCCCCGGGGCTAGCTCCGGCGCCCGCTCCGGCGCCCGCTTCAGCGCCCGGCCAGGGCGTCCAGCCGGGCGCGGTCGAGGCCGGTGCGCCCGGTGACCTCGGCGAGGTCGACGGCGCCGCAGTCCAGGCCGCGCAGCACGTAGCCGCTGAGCGCGCGGGCGGTGGCGGGCTCGTCCATCACGTCGCCGCCGGTCCTGGCGACGTACGCGGCGAGCCGGGCGCAGGCCGCGGCCAGGCCCTCGCGGTAGAAGGCGTAGACGGCGGCGTACCGGGTGGGCAGGTGGGCGGGGTGCATGTCCCAGCCCTGGTAGTAGGCGCGGGCCAGCGAGCGGCGGACCAGGCCGTGGTGCAGCCGCCAGGCGGCGTGCACCTGCTCGGTGGTGCCGGTCGGGACCACGTTGGTGGAGCCGTCGGAGAGCCGGACGCCGGTGCCCGCCGCGGCGACCTGCATGACGGCCTTGGCGTGGTCGGCCACCGGGTGGTCCATGCTCTGGTGGGCGGCGCTGACCCCGCAGGCGGCGCTGTAGTCGAAGGTGCCGTAGTGCAGGCCGGTCGCGCGCCCCTCGGCGGCCCCGATCATCAGCGCGACGGTGGCCCGGCCGTCCGGACCGAGGACCGCCTGGGTGGTCTCGATCTGGATCTCGAACCCGATCCGCCCGGCGGGCAGCCCGGCCCGCCGCTCGAAGTCCTCCAGCAGCCGCACCAGCGCGGTGACCTGGGCGGCGTGGGTGACCTTGGGCAGGGTCAGCACCAGCCCGTCCGGCAGGCCGCCCGCGGCGAGCAGGGTGCCCAGGAACAGCTCCAGGGTGCGGATGCCGCGGGCCCGGACGGGGGCCTCCATGCACTTGGTCCGGATCCCGACGTACGGCGGGGCGCTGCCGTCGGCGACCGCCGCGGCCACCAGTCGCGCGACCCGGACGGCCTCGGCGTCCTCCTCGGCGTCGGGGCGCGGGCCGTAGCCGTCCTCGAAGTCGATCCGCAGGTCCTCGACCGGTTCGCGCTCCAGCTTGGCCCGCACCCGGGCGTGCACGTCGGCCAGCAGGGCGTCGTCCGCGACCCCGAGCGCCTCGGCGAGCCGCCCGGGCGTGCCGGCGTGCTCGTCGAACGCGGCGAGCGCCTGCGCGCCCCACTCCCGGACGGTCCCCGCCCCGAACGCGTCGGCCGGCACGTACACCGTGTGCACCGGCTGCCGGGAGCCGGGATCGCCCGGGTAACGGCGCGTCAACTCGGCGTCCACCGGCGCCAGCAGCGCCTCGACGGCCGACCGGGCGGCGTCCGAGAACGCGACGGACCGGTCGGCACCGACCTGGGCAGGCTGCGACATCCGGGGCTCCTCCACTCAGCGCACGACTTCAACAGTTTGTTGACGCGAAGGTAGTGGCGGCCCCGCGGAACCGTCAATGGCCGCCCGACCGGAAGAACCGGCGGACGGCCATCGCGCGTTCTGTGGTTATCTCCGAACGGCGCCGCGGCTCACTCCCCGCGGCCCGAGGTCACGTACCGGCGCTGCAGACCCGCCCAGACCTTGTCCACGTCCTTCACCGCGACACCGCCGTCCGACCGCGAACCCGCGATGCCGCGCTGCGTCAGGTAGTCGGCGAACTGCTCCTTGTCCGGCTGGTCCTCGTAGGTGTCCATGTACGCCACGAGCGCGTCGAAGCACTCCTCGCCGTCCAGCGGCTCCGCCCCGCCCGCGAACGGGCGGCGCACCGGCGCCTCCTCCTCGAACGGCAGCGGCTCCGGCTCGGACGGCATCATCGTCTCCAGCCGCACCGGTCGGCCCGGCACCAGGCTCGCCACCGCCTCCTCCTGCACCGGCTGCTGCTGCGGACCGGTCGGCCGGACGTGCCCGTTCGCCGCGGGCCGGTAGTCCTCCGCCCGGTACTCCTCCGCCTGGTACTCCTCCGGGTGACCGCCCTGCTCGGCGTACGCCTCGACCTGCGGCGGCTGGTAGCCCGACTGCGGCCGGGCCTCCTCCTCCGGACCGCTCGGCCGCGGCGCCTTGAACCACGGCGACGCCTGCCCCGGCACCCGCGCCGTGTGCACCTGGTCCGGCTGCGCCACGTGCGAGCGCACCGGACGGGCCGTCCACACGTTCAGCTCCGCGGACGAGTCGATCACCGGCGCGGCCTGCGCCGCCTCCGGGTCCTGCTGGTCGCGCAGCCGCACCGCAGCCAGCTTCGCCAGCGTCGGCACCGCCACCGCCGCCGACACCTGCGGCACCACCGGGGCCTGCTGCTGCACCTGCGCCTGGGGCTGGGGCTGGGGCTGCGGCTGCGGCTGGGACTGTGCCTGCTGCTGCACCTGCTGACGGGAAGCACCCAGGGCCCGGCCCGGCGCGGCCTGCTGAGCCTGCGTCACCTGACCGCCCTGCACCTGACCGCCCTGCACCGCCGGAACCTCCTGCTCGACCGCCAGCGCGCCGCCCGCCACCACCAGCGGGCCGTCGATCCGGTCCAGCACCGTCGGGTCCAGCGGAACGCCGTACTTCGCCAGCTTCAGCGGCAGCAGCGCCTGGAACGGCGCCGACCGCCGCCAGCCCCGGCCGTACCGGAACCGCAACTGCGCCCGGTACACCAGCCGGTTCTGCTCCAGCCGCACCGTCTCGTCGTACGAGCGCAGCTCCCAGAGCTTCATCCGCCGCCACAGCCGGAACGTCGGCACCGGCGACAGCACCCAGCGCATCAGCCGCACCGACTCCATGTGCCGGTCCGCGGTGATCGCCGCGATCCGTCCCACCGCGTGCCGCGAGGCCTCGACCACGACCACGAACAGCACCGGGATCACCGCGTGCATCGCCATGCCCAGCGTGTCGCCCCAGGAAGCCGCCGCGTTGAACGCGATCGTCGCCGCGGTCAGCAGCCACGCCGTCTGCCGCAGCAGCGGGAACGGGATCCGCAGCCAGGTCAGCACCAGGTCCAGCGAGAGCAGCACCACGATGCCCGCGTCGACGCCTATCGGGAAGGCGTAGGAGAAGGCGCCGAAGCCCTTCTCCATGGCGAGGTCACGCACCGAGTTGTAGGACCCCGCGAACCCGATGCCCGAGATCACGCACGCGCCGACGGCCACCACACCCAGCAGTGCCCGGTGCGCGCGGGTAAGGGAAGGACGTGCCATTCGTTAGATCAACCCCTGGGACTCGGCAGCTGCCGTATACGACCTGTAGCCGCCGAGTACACGTCCCCGCCCCGGGGCGCACGCTTCACGTCATCACGTCATGACACGATGCCGGTGCGCCGTCGACAGACTCGGCCCACCGGATACTACTCGCACGGGCGTTCTCCCCCGCCGCCAGCCCGGACCACGGCCCCCGATCGCCACCACACCTCCACTGGTCCATACCACCACCCGCACCCCTCCCGGCCCGCTCACCCGCCACGCACCGGCGCCCTCCGCCGACCCCTGCGCCGACCGCTCCGCCGGGTCAGCCGTCCGCCGACCGCTCCGCCGCACCGTTCAAGTACGTCAGCACCGCCAGCACCCGCCGGTTGCCGTCCTCCGTCGGCGCGAGCTCCAACTTCCCGAAGATGTTGGCGATGTGCTTGGCCACCGCCCCGTCGCTGACCGTCAGCCGCGCCGCGATCGCCGAGTTCGAACAGCCCTCCGCCATCAGCCCCAGCACCTCCCGCTCCCGCGGCGTCAGCCGCTGCAGCGGCTCGGACCCGGCGTTGTGCTGCAGCAGCCGACCGATCACGTCCGGGTCCATCGCCGTCCCGCCCGCCGCCACCCGCCGCACCGCGTCCACGAACTGGTCGGCGTTGAACACCCGGTCCTTGAGCAGGTACCCCACCCCGCCCGTCCCGTCCGCCAACAACTCCCGCGCGTACAACTGCAGCACGTGCTGCGACAGCACCAGCACCGGCAGGCCCGGGATCTCCCGGCGCGCCGCCAACGCCGCCTGGAGCCCCTCGTCGGTCAGCGTCGGCGGCAGCCGGACGTCCACCACCGCCACGTCCGGCCGTTCCGACAGCAGCGCCGCCAGCAGGTCCGGCCCGGTCTCCACCGCCGCCGCGATGGTGAACCCGTGAGCCTCCAGCAGCCGGGTCAGCCCTTGGCGGAGGAGGTAGAGGTCCTCGGCGAGGACAACGCGCACGGCAGCTCCATCGTGATCGTGGTCGGCCCGCCCACCGGACTGTCGAGCGAGATCGTCCCGTCGAACGTACCCAACCGCTTCTCGATCCCCTGCAGGCCGCCTCCCGCCTCCGTCCGCGCACCCCCGCTCCCGTCGTCCGTCACCACCACCCGCAGCCGACCGGCCCGGTACAGCACGTCCACCCACGTCTGCCGGGCCCGGGCGTGCTTCGCCACGTTCGCCAACAGCTCGCTCACGCTGAAGTACACCGCCGTCTCCAACGCCGCCTCCGGACGCCCCGGCAGAGCCACCGCCACCTCCGTCGGCACCACCGCCGTCAGCGCCAACTCCCGCACCGCGTCCGGCAGCCCGCGCTCCGCCAGCACCGGCGGGTGGATGCCCCGCACCAGGTCACGCAGCTCCTGCAAGGCCTTCGCCGAAGCCGCCCGGGCCTCCGCCAGCAGCTCGCGGGCCGCCGCCTGGTCCGTGGCCATCAGGTGCTCGACCGCGCCCAGCGTCAGCCCGATCGACACCAGCCGCGCCTGCGCCCCGTCGTGCAGATCCCGCTCGATCCGCCGCAACTCCGCCGCCTGCGCGTCCGCCGCATCCGCCCGCGTCTCCGTCAACTGCGCCACCCGCTCGGTCAACTGCGCCCGACTCGGCTGCGGCCCGCCCCCCAGCACCTGGCACGCCCACACCTCGTGCCGCCGCATCCCCAACGGCAGCCCCCACAGCCCGGCTGCCATCAGCACCACCCCGAACAGGCCGACGATCGCCCCCAACCCCATCTCCCCCAGGTACCCCACCCTGTCGTGCAACTGCCGCCCCGCCGCCCAGACGCTCCCCACTCCCCCCGCCAACAGCCCCAGGAACGGCACCACCAGAACCAGCAGCCCTGCCGGATTCGCCACCAGCCAGAGCGCCTCCCGCCTGATCTGCGGATCCCGCACCGCCCACTGCACGAACTGCACCCCCCGGGCCACCGAATGCCCCCGGTGGTACGAGTGCCCCGTCCACCAGAACCCCCGGGCATCCTGCTCCAGAGCCTCCCGCGGCGAGTACACCACCACCCACCGCTCCCCGGCCCTCCGCTCCACTCGCTGCCGCGTCCACACCGCACCACGCCGCATGAACCAGTACAGCGTCGCCACCCCCGTCACGACCGCACTCGGCACCGCAACGTACAGCGCCGACGGCCCGTGGTCGAACAGCTGCACCAAGGCCAGCGCCGTGAACAGCCCTGCCACCACTGGCACCGCCACGCCGGCCGCAGCTCCTGCCACCATCACCACGGCCTGCCCTGCGGCCCGCACCGCCGACCGCGTCCAGTCACCCAACGCGGACCTGGCGGACCCGCCGCCGAACCACAGAGTCGTCGTCAAAACCCACTCCCCGAGAAGTCGCAGCCGTCTCCGAACGCTCCCCAGTCTCTCCTCGGCCCCACCCCCGGCACATTGGCCGTGTCACCACTCTTTGAGGTGGACCTAGCACCACCCCTCGGGGGGCAGCTACCTTCCGGAAACGCGAGAAAGCCCCCTGACATCCCGTCAGGGGGCTTTCCCACAATGATTGTTCGGCGGCGTCCTACTCTCCCACAGGGTCCCCCCTGCAGTACCA
>NZ_JNYE01000150.1 GCF_000717185.1 Kitasatospora phosalacinea
AGCTCTTCGGTCGTCACAACCCGAATGCTGGACACCCTCCCTGCATGCCCGGAGCAGAACCAGCAAAGCCAGCAGACTTCGGAACTACTCGTCTAGCTGGCGGCGATCGTGCAGACCAACGGCGACGTGCTGTTCGTCCGGCACGACCTGTTCCCCTACGAAACGGCCGGCATGAGCCTCGTCGCGGCGAAGGTCTGCGGCGACGTCGAACCCGGCACCCAGGCCGAGCTCGCCCAGGTCCCCGTCGACCGCAACGGGCTGCACATCTTTATCCGTGAGCGCTCCCCTGAGCTGGCCAACCCGTACGTGGCTCTGTACGAGCGAATGGGTTCTGGCTCACTTTCCGTGGAGGGGTGACTGACCGTAGTCTCTTGTGATCGCGACACTGGCCGGTAGGGCCAGCTGATGTGCCCCGGGGTTGGAGGAGTCGTCTTGCAGGACAGGAGACATTCCGATGAACCAGGGAGGCGGGTGTGCACGGTAGTTGGCCGCCGGAGTTCCGCCGCGAGGTCCTTGAGCTGATCGACGCCGGACGGCCGGTCGAGCAGGTCGCGGCCGACCTCGGGAGCAGCGGTCAGACCGGGTGCGTCCGGCGGCGTCAGCGGCTGGTCGGCACAGGAGTGCTGCCCGGGAAGACGAGCACCGCGAACGAGGAACTGGCGGCGGCCCGCCGCAGGACCGCCGAGTTGGAGAGCGGACTCGCCATTCACCGACGTGCTGTCGAGCTGCTGGTGCAGCGCGCCGGGACCAAGGGGCTGCCCGGCAGCCGGCGCCGTCGGCCCCGGCACGAGACGCCCACCTCCGCAGACCTGGTCGAGCGGCAGTTCACTCGCAGCAGTCGTGACCAGCTGCGGGTCACCGGCATCACCGGGCACCCCACACGCGAGGGCAAGGTCTGCTGCGCGGTCGTACCGGACGCCTTCTCCCGACGCGTGGCCGGCTGGTCCACCGACTCCACCCAGACCGCGGCCCCGGTCACCGACGCACTGTCGACGGCCGTAGGAAACCGCCGCCCGCCGGCAGGAACGGTCACCCATGCGGACCACGGGACGCAATTCACGTCCTGGTCCTTCACACGGCAGGCCCAGGAACCCGGCCCGGTCCCCTCGATGGGCTCTGTCGGCGACCGCTGCGACAACGCCGTGACCGAGCCCTCCTGGGAACGCTTGCAGAGCGAACTCCTCAACCGAAAGCGCCGGCGCACCCGACTGGAGTCGGCCCACGCGATCCTCGAACACCCGGAGATCTCCCACAACCGCCAGCGCCGCCACTCCGCGCTCGGCATGCTGACACCGATCGAGTCCGAGAACACAGTCCCAACAGCCCTACCAGCAGCCTGGAACCACGCAACACGACTCCACAGGACCCGGGACACATCAGGGTCTCCACTGAACACGGGGCGGTTCACCCCCGGCTGCACCGGGCCCGCGCGTCGCGCCCCACCCCCGCCCCCGCTACGTCCGCGCCCTCCGCTACGTCCGCGCGCCGAGTGCCGCCATCGCGTCCGGCAGGACGCGCCGCCAGAACCCGTCGGTGTGCTCGCCGCGCGGGAAGGACGTCCGGACGCCGGGCGCGGCGGCCAGGCGGCGCGCGGCGGGGCAGAAGGGGTCCTCGGTGCCGCACCAGAGGGCGGTGCGGCCGACCGCGGCGACCGCGTCGAGGTGCAGCAGGGGTTCGTGCCCGCGCCAGTCGGCCTCGTCGCGGTAGGCGTCGACGGTGCGGGCGTCGGCCCAGCTGCGGAACAGCGCGGGGCTGAGCAGCGCGACCGCGGCCAGCTCCCCCGGTCGGGCCCGGGCGTACTGGAGCACGCCGGAGCCGCCCATCGAGATGCCCAGCGCCCGGGTCGGTCCGGGCATCGCACGGTCGGCGAGCCAGCGGGGCAGTTCGGCCGTGAGCATCGCCATCGGGTCGTCGCCGGGGGTGCGGGCGTGCCAGTACGTGGCGGCGCCGCCGTCGACGGCGACCACCCGGAACGGCGGGGTGCCGGAGGCGACGGCGGCGGCCAGGAGCTGTGCGGTGCCGAGCCGGGTGAAGGTGGCCGCGTCGCCGTCGCGCCCGTGCAGGGCCAGGCAGACCGGCAGGTCGTCGCCGTGCTCGCCGGGCGGGTCGAACACCACCAGCCGGACGTCGCGTCCCCGGGCGGCGGAGCGCACCGTCCCGGTGCGGACCGGCCCGGCCGCGACCTGCGGCACCGTGCCGTCCTCCCCGGTCATCCCCAGCAGGCGCCGCAGCCGGGCCCCGCCGGGGAGCACGTCCCGGACCGCCGCCCCGCCGACCGCCCCCGCCCCGAGCGCGGCCGCCGCCAGCGCACCGAGCAGTCGCCGCCGCCCGACGCCCTGCCGCTCGTCCCGCCCCGCCGCCGCTGCTGCCGCCGCTGCTGCCGCGGCCGGCGCCGCGTCAGCTCCCGCGCCCTCCGTACCGACCTGCACCTTCGCCCCGTCCCGCCGCCCTCGCACCCGGACGGACTCCCGGGCGTCTGACGGGACGCCGGAACGGCGCTTCGCGGTTGCCCGCTGCACGGTTGCCCGGCCCCGAGCCCGCCCTCAGTGCTTGCAGGCCCACCAGGCGTCCGCGCTCGCCGCCTCCGCCCGGGCCCGCAGCGCGCGGACGGCCTCCGCGGGGTCCGCGGCGCCGTACACCGCGGAGCCCGCCACGAACACGTCCGCACCGGCCTCGGCGCAGAGCTCGATGGTGGAGGCGGCGACGCCGCCGTCGACCTGGAGCCACAGGTCGAGGCCGTGCTTGTCGATCAGCTGCCGGGTGCGGCGGATCTTGGGGAGCATGATGTCGAGGAACGCCTGGCCGCCGAAGCCGGGTTCGACCGTCATGATCAGCACCATGTCGAGCTCGGGCAGCAGGTCCTCGTACGGCTCGATCGGCGTGGCGGGGCGCAGCGCCATCGCGGCGCGGGCGCCCTTGGCGCGGATCTCCCGGGCGAGGCGGACGGGGGCGGCCGCGGCCTCGACGTGGAAGGTGACGGACCCGGCCCCGGCCTCGACGTACTGCGGGGCCCAGCGGTCGGGCTGTTCGATCATCAGGTGGCAGTCGAGGGGGGTGTCGGTGGCGCGGGCCAGCGACTCGACGACCGGGACGCCCAGCGTGAGGTTGGGGACGAAGTGGTTGTCCATCACGTCGACGTGCAGCCAGTCCGCGCCGCGCACGGCCTCGGCCTCGTCGGCGAGGCGGGCGAAGTCCGCGGACAGGATGCTGGGGTTGATCTGCGCCATGGCGAGGGTACCTTCACGACTCGGTGCGGGCGGCCGGTGCGACCGCTGGTGACCATCATCCCCCGCGGGCCCCGGCCCTTCCCCGCCTCCCCCGCGCAGCACACCCGGCATGCCCGCAGCAAGCGTCCGGAGCCCGTTCCGGCCCGCCCCGCCGAAGTGTTCACACGCCCGAAACACTTTCCCTTCCCGGTGCCGTCCCGCTCTGGCAGGCTCCCAGGGCAAGCGGAACCGCGCTGCTCGACCCTCACCGAAAGGCGTTCCGATGACCCAGGTCGTCCACCCCGCCCGTGCCCTCTGGTGGCTGTTCGAACCCGTCCACGCACTCACCTACTTCTCCCCCGAGGCCCGGGCCGCGTACGAGGCGGCGGGGCTGCGCGGGTACTGGCGCGGGTACTTCGGCGGGCGTTCGGCCCCGCTGGGCGCCGTGGACGCCGCGCCGGTGGTCGCCGCGTTCTTCAACTTCGCGCCGCAGATGGTCGAGCGGGCGCTGCCGGGGCTCTGGTCGCTGGCGAGCCCGGAGCGGGCGCTGGAGGCCCGGGTCGCGGGGGCGACGGGCGCGCTGCAGCGCGTCCTGGCCGACGTGAAGCCGGACGTGGTCGACCGTTCGGTGGAACTGCTGGAGCGCGCCGTCGACGGCCTGGACTGTTGTGGGCGCGTGCTGGCCGCCGCGAACGCCGACCTCCCCCGCCCCGACGAGCGCCTGGCCCGCCTGTGGCAGGCCACCACCGTGCTGCGCGAGCACCGCGGCGACGGCCACGTCGCCGCCCTGGTCGCCGAGGGCCTCGACGGCTGCGAGGCCCTCGTGGTCCGCTGCGCCCTCGACACCCGCCGCGAGACGCTGCAGCCGCACCGCGGCTGGAGCGACACCGAGTGGGACGAGGCCACCGCCCGCCTGGTCGAACGCCAGTGGCTGGCCCCGGACGGCTCGCTGACCCTCGCGGGCCGCCGCCGCCACCTCGCCCTGGAGGCCGCCACCGACCTCGCCGCCTCCCGGGTCTGGACCCACTTCCACCGCTCCGAGCTCGACGAACTCGTCACCGCCCTGCGCCCGATCTCCGCCGCCTGCCGCGCCGACCTCCCCCCGAGCACCCCCATCGGCCTCCCCAACGCGGCCTGACCCCCGCCCCCGCCCGTGCGACGGCGGCCTGACGCCCCCGCCCGTGCAACGGCGGCCGGCCCGCCCCTGCCTCAGTACGGGGGCGGGCCCAGCACGATGCCGCGGCCGGAGTAGAAGCGGTCGAGGTCGCCCCAGGGGACGCGGGCGGCCTGCTGGGAGCCGTCGGGGAAACCGGACGGGTTGTGGATCAGCAGCGCCTCGTCGTCCGCACCCACCGCCAGCACCAGGTGGCCGCCGGTGCGCGGCACTTCGGGCGCCAGGGTGCGGATGCCGGGGTGCACGGAGAGCATCGGGAGCCTGCCCCCGGCGAGTTCGGCGACGATCCGCTCGGCGGGCAGCTGGGCGACGGCCTCGGCGTGCAGTCCCCAGCGGGTGCGGGCGTACGCGGCGAACGGGGCGTGGATCAGCCCGTCGAGCCGCCCGTCGGGGTGCCGGACGTACGCACCGGCCCGCTGGCACTCCTCGGCGAGGCGGACGGCCGCGGGGGCGACGCCCCACCAGTGGTCGAGCACCATCCGCAGGCAGGCCATCCCGCACAGCCTCCAGGACCAGTACTCGTACTCCTCCTCGTCGGCGGCGCCGGAGCGCTCCCACAGCGGGTCGTCGGCGGCCCGCAGCGTGCCGTCCAGGATGTCGGGCACGAGTGCGGGCGACTCCCACTGGGAGTAGTAGGGCACCTGGTGGTTGATCGGCTTCACCCGGTCATCCTGACGTACTTTCATCCGGATCTCCTGGAGCGCCGTCCCCGACACCAGCAACTTGAACACGTTCAATTCTTCTGGGAGGGTGAGCCCGTACCAAGACCGGAAGGACCCCGAACCGTGCGCCCCCGCCCCGCCGCCCCGCCCCTGCTCCTCGCCGCCCTGCTGCTGCCCCTGCTGGCCCTGCTGTCCGCCTGCGCCGGGCCGTACCAGTACGACGAGGGCACCGGGACGCACGGCGTGACCACCGCCGAGGCCTCCGGCGACTGGATCGGCGCGGACGGCACCCGGCTCTCCCTCCGGCCGGACGGCACCGCCCTGGTCGAGCACCTCGACGGCAAGGACTTCGACTTCGACCAGGGCTGGCGCCTCTCCGGCACCGGCACCTGGGAGTTCGACGACCGGGAGTCCGGCCAGCAACTCGTCCTCGACCTCACCGCACGGACGTCCACCGACACCCGCCCGGGCGCGACGGCCGCCCCCGCCACCGACCCCGGCCCGCCTCGCTCCCCGTACCGCTGGCGCTTCGAACTGGACCACGACAAGCAGGAGAAGCTCGTGCTGTTCTTCTTCTACGGCGACCCCGACGCGGGCAACACGAACGTCCTCCAGCGCCCCGCCCCCACCACCCCCTGACCCCGCCCGGCTCCGCCCGCAGCGCGCCCCGGCCCTTCGCCGCGCACGAACACCGGCGTCCCGCCGATCGCCCGCCAACGGGTTCCCGCAGTATCGTCCGTCCCCGAAGCCCGTCCCCGCCCCCGCGATCGGAGCAGCCTTGGCCGCCGTCCGCCCCCGACCCGTCGACTCCCCGAACGCCCGGCTACGGCTGGACACCACGGCCGAACTCGCCGTACGACACCGTCCCGTACGCCGCGCACCGGCTGGAGAAGGCGCCGTGACGGAGCTGACGCCGTGACGGGGCCGGTGGTGAACCTGTGGCGGGCGGGCCTGACCTCCGTGCCGGACGGGGTGTGGTCCCGCACGGACGCCGAGGTGCTGATCCTCGCCGACAACCGTCTCACCGAACTCCCGGACACCATCGGCGAGTTCGCCGCCCTCCGCACCCTCGACCTGGGCCACAACGCACTCACCGCCGTCCCCGCCCGGATCGGCGACCTGTCCGGGCTGTCCGGCTTCCTCTACCTGCACGACAACCGGCTGTCCGCCCTGCCGCCCACCCTGGGCCGCCTGCACCGGCTCCGCTACCTCAACGTCGGCGACAACCCGCTCACCGAACTCCCGGACGAGCTCTGCGACTTGGCCCAGCTGCTCGAACTGCGCGCCCAGAACTGCCGGTTGACCGCCCTCCCGCCCCGGCTCGGCGCCCTGAGCCGACTGCGCGAACTGCGGCTGCGCGGCAACGCCCTGACCGCACTGCCCGGTTCACTGCCCGGCCTGCGCGAGCTGCGCTGCCTGGAACTGCGCGACAACCGCCTGGAGCACCTGCCCCGCACCCTGGCCGCGCTACCGCTGCTGCGCGAACTCGACCTGCGCGGCAACCCGTTGGCGACGGTCCCGCCCTGGCTGGCCGAACTCCCGTCCCTGGAGAAGCTCGACCTCCGCTGGGCCGGAAGCCCACCCGCCCCGACCCTGGTCGACGCCCTCGAACGGCGCGGCTGCGCCGTCTACTCCTAGTGCCGCATCGGGCAACCTTCGCCCGTCGGCGGGCCGCCTCCCTTGCCGGAACCCGGTCGGACGGCCCGCCGACGGCCGCGTCTCACCAGGCGTAGTGCTCCGGCGCGGTCCGGTAGCCGGGGAAGATCTCGTCCAGCCGCTCCAGCGCCTTGGCGTCCAGCTGGACGTCCAACGAGCGCACCGCCGCGGCGAGTTGCTCCTCGGTGCGGGGGCCGATGATCGGGGCGGTGACGGCCGGGCGGGTGCGCAGCCAGGCGAGCGCGACGTCGCCGGGCTCGTGGCCGAGCTCCCCGCACAGGTCCTCGTACGCCTGGATCTGCTCGCGGCGCTCGTTCAGCGTCTCCAGGGCGCGCCCGGAGGCGCGGCGGACGCCCTCGCGCTCCTTGCGCAGGACGCCGCCGAGCAGGCCGCCGTGCAGCGGGGACCACGGGATCAGGCCGAGGCCGTAGTGCTGGGCGGCGGGCGCCACCTCCAGCTCGACGCTGCGCTCGATCAGGTTGTACAGCGACTGCTCGCTGGTCAGGCCGAGGAAGTTGCGGGCCCTGGCGGCCTCCTGGGCCTGGGCGAGGTGCCAGCCGGCGAAGTTGGAGGAGCCGACGTAGATGATCTTGCCCTGGAGGGTGAGCACCTCCATGGCCTGCCAGATCTCGTCCCAGGGGGTGTCCCGGTCGACGTGGTGCATCTGGTAGAGGTCGATGTGGTCGGTCTGCAGGCGGCGCAGGCTGGCGTCCACGGCGCGGCGGATGTTGAGCGCGGAGAGCTTGCCCTCGTTGGGCCACTCGCCCATGTCGCCGTACAGCTTGGTGGCGATCACGGTCTTCTCGCGCCGCCCGCCGCCCTTGGCGAACCAGTTGCCGATGATGCTCTCGGTGAGGCCCTTGTTCTCGCCCCAGCCGTAGACGTTGGCCGTGTCGAAGAAGTTGATGCCGTGCCCGTGCGCGGCGTCCATGATCCGGTGCGCGTCGGCCTCCACGGTGTGCGGGCCGAAGTTCATGGTGCCCAGGCAGAGCCGGGAGACGGACAGGCCGGTGCGGCCGAGGTGGGTGTACTCCATGTCCCCACCCTCTGCCGCTCCGGCCCGCTTGTCCAGTACCGCCTCCCGGCGGCCGTCGGCGCCCCGATTCCCCTCCGCCGTCAGGCGGTTCGCCGCAGCAGCGCCAGGTACATCGCGTCCGTCCCGTGCAGGTGCGGCCACAGCTGGACGTCCGGCCCCTCGCCGAGGTCCGGGACGCCGGGCAGCAGCGGGCGGGCGTCGATCCACTCGACGTCCTCCCGGCCGCGCAGCACGTCGTCGACCACGGCCCGGGTCTCCGCCAGGTGCGGCGAGCAGGTCGCGTAGCCGACCACGCCGCCGACCCGCGCCGCGTCCAGCGCCGAGCGCAGCAACTCCCGCTGCAGCGGCCCGAATCCGGCGATGTCCTCGGGGCGGCGGCGCCACCTCGCCTCGGGGCGGCGGCGCAGCGCGCCCAGACCCGAGCACGGCACGTCGACCAGCACCCGGTCGAACGCCCCGCGCTGCCAGGCGCCGCGCGTGCCGTCCGCGGTGATGACGGCGTACGGGCCGGGGTTGCCGTCCAGCGCGCGGGCGACCAGGCGGGCGCGGTGCGGCTGCTTCTCGGAGGCGACCAGCGCCGCGCCGCGCTCCGCGGCGACCGCGCCGAGCAGCGCGGCCTTGCCGCCGGGGCCCGCGCAGCCGTCCAGCCAGAGCCGGTCGGGGCCGTCCAGCGGCGCGTTCGCGAGGGCGAGGGCGACCAGCTGGCTGCCCTCGTCCTGCACCCCGGCCCGGTTCTCCCGCACCGCGTCGACCCCGGCCGGGTCGCCGCCGTCGGTGAGCCGCAGCGCGTACGGCGACCAGCGGCCGTCCTCGACCTCGGGCAGGACGGCGCGCAGCTCGTCGACCGAGGAGCGCCCGGGGCGGGCGACCAGGGTGACCTCGGGGCGGGCGTTGTCCGCCTCCAGCAGCTGCTCCAGCGCCTGCCGCCCGCTCGCGTCGGGCTGCCAGCGGCCGAGCGCGTCCCACAGCGAGGAGACCACCCAGCGCGGGTGGGAGTGGACGACGGCCAGGTGGTCCTCGGCGTCGTCCTCGTACGGCGGGGCGACCTGGGCGACCCAGCCGTCCAGGTCCTGGGCGCTGATCTTGCGCAGCACGGCGTTGACGAACTTGGCGCGGCCGTCGCCGAGCACCACCCGGGCCAGCTCGACGGTCGCGGAGACCGCGGCGTGGCTGGGGATGCGGGTGCCGAGCAGCTGGTGCGCGCCCAGCGCGAGGACGTCCAGCACCGGCGGGTCGACCTCGCGCAGCGGGCGGTCCACGCAGGCCGCGATGATCGCGTCGTAGGTGCCCTGGCCGCGCAGCGTGCCGTAGACCAGCTCGGTGGCGAGCGCGGCGTCGCGGCGCTCCATGCCCTTGCGCTCGGCCTCGCGCAGCAGCGAGGGCAGGATCAGGTTGGCGTACGCGTCGCGCTCGTCGACGGCCCGCAGCGCGCGGAACGCGACGATCCGGGCGGGGTCCTTCTTGGGGCGGCGGTGCGGGCGGGGGGCGCGCTTCGCGCCGGCGGGGGTGCTCAAAACGGGTGCCTCGAAACCGAAGGTGCTGCGGATCAGGTCCGGCCCACCGAGGGGCCTCGCCCCAATTCTAGGCCGAACCCGCCGCCCGCCCCTTCCGTCGCGCCCCCGCCGCCCACCCCTTCCGTCGCGTCCCCGCCCCGCGACCCTGAACCGCGCCCCCGCCCCGCGATCCCGCCCCGCGTCCCCGCCCCGCGGCCCCGGACCGGCCTCAGCCCTCGAAGCGCTCGCCGGACTCGATCCGGGCGCCGCGCGCCCAGTCCGCGGCGGGCATCGCCTTCTTGCCCTGCGGACGGACCTCGCCGAGCTCCACCTCGTGGCTGCCGGTGCCGACCCGGACGCTGTTCTTGGCGACCGCCAGCTCGCCCGGCGCCAGGGCGGTCTCGCCCGGCAGCAGGCGGACGGGGCCGGTGACCTTGAGCCGTTCGCCGCGGAAGGTCGTCCAGGCGCCGGGCGCGGGCGCGCAGCCGCGCACCACCCGGTCGACCCGCAGCGCGGGGTGGGTCCACTCGATCCGGGCGTCCTCGACGGTGAGCTTGGGCGCCAGCGACACCCCGGCGAGCGGCTGCGGCTCGGGGCGGGCCTGCCCGTCCTCGATCGCGTCCATCGTGCGCACCAGCAGGTCGGCGCCCGCGTGCGCGAGCCGGCCGAGCAGGTCGCCGCTGGTGTCGGCGGGCTTGACGGTCTCGGTGAGGACGCCGTACACCGGCCCGGAGTCCAGGCCCTCCTCGATCCGGAAGGTCGACGCGCCGGTGACCTCGTCGCCCGCCATCACCGCGTGCTGCACGGGCGCGGCGCCGCGCCACGCGGGCAGCAGCGAGAAGTGCAGGTTGACCCAGCCGTGCACCGGGATCTCCAGCGCCCCGGGCCGGATCAGCGCGCCGTACGCCACCACGGGGCAGCAGTCCGGGGCGATCTCGGCGAGCCGGGCCATGAACTCCGGCTCGCTCGGCCGGACCGGCTTGAGCACCTCGATGCCCGCCTCCTCGGCGCGCTGCGCGACCGGGCTGGCCACCAGCTTGCGCCCGCGCCCGGCCGGCGCGTCGGGGCGGGTCACCACGGCGACCACCTCGTGCCGGGAGGCCAGCAGGGCGTCCAGGGCGGGAACGGCGACCTCGGGGGTGCCGGCGAAGACGAGACGCACGGGCGGGGGCCTTTCAGTGGGTTCGAGCAGTCAGAAGATCGGATTGCCGGAAGATGACCGTCGGACAAGCCCTCCGTCGGACCATCGGCTTTCCTGATTCAGGATTCACGATTCACGATTCACGCGGGGGAACGGCCGGCCCGGCCCGCGCTCAGCGGATCGGCCCGAACGTGGAGTGCGGCGAGATCCGCACCGTCGGCGCCGGTCCGCCACCCCAGTCCGTCTCCCGGATCGCCTTCATCGCGGCCTTCCGGGCCTCCCGGTCCAGCCGGTCGATGAAGACGATCCCGTCCAGGTGGTCCGTCTCGTGCTGGATGCACCGGGACAGCAGCTGGGTGCCCTCCACCTCCACCGGGTCCCCGTACATGTTGACGCCCCTGGCCACCACGCCGTACGCCCGCTTGGTGTCGAAGCGCAGGCCGGGCAGCGACAGGCAGCCCTCCGGGCCGTCCTGCTCCTCCTCGCTGAGCGACAGGTCCGGGTTGATCAGGTGGCCCACCACCCCGTCCACGTTGTACGTGAACACCCGCAGCGAGACGCCCAGTTGCGGCGCCGCCAGCCCCGCGCCGGGAGCCTCCAGCATGGTGTCGGTCAGGTCCTTCACCAGCCTGCGCAGCTCCTTGTCGAAGACGGTCACCGGCTTCGCGGTCGCCCGCAGCACCGGGTCGCCGAAGATCCGGATCGGCTGAACTGCCAAGACTGCGACTCCCTCTGCACCGGCACGACCGCCCGGAAACGACGGCCTCCGGGAAGTCTATGCAATCCCCGCCGCCGGTTCGGAGCGGCCACTGGCATATCCCGAGTCGTACTCGACGCGTTACCCAACGACCCGACGTGCGTTGGTCAATGCGAATTGACCGGGACGCGCGAGCGCCCCGAGCACGCGACCCGACCGAGAGGTGGCAACGAGGCCATGGCCGAGCAGATCAACCACGACGCCCGGGCCCGGGCGTCCCTGCACCTGCTGGTGCGGGACATCGAGCGGGTCCGCCGCCAGGTCGACGCCCTGCGCACGCTCACCGCCCAACTGGGCAACGTCTACCGCCCCCGCCGCCCCAGCACCTCCGCCGGCTTCGTGGTCTACGGCCGGGCCCCCGCCCCGACCGTCCGCCTCGCCCAGGAGCTGCGCGAGAGCGTCGAGACCCTGGTCGCCGCCGCCGTCGAGTTCGACCGCGCCCTCGGCTTCTCCTGGGACTCCGTCGGCTCCGCGCTCGGCGTCACCAAGCAGGCCGTCCACCGCCGCTACGGCATGCGCCGCCCCACCGGCGAACTCCTCCCCTCCCCCCGCGAGACCGACGCCCCCGCCCCCCAGCCC
>NZ_JNYE01000151.1 GCF_000717185.1 Kitasatospora phosalacinea
CGGACCTCAGCCATCTCCCCAGGTGTCACACGTCCTCAACGACACACCACCGCCAACAGACACGCCCAATCAAAATCAACCTGACCAAGCCCTACTAGGAGCCG
Organism: Kitasatospora phosalacinea; assembly: GCF_000717185.1. Lineage (GTDB taxonomy): Bacteria > Actinomycetota > Actinomycetes > Streptomycetales > Streptomycetaceae > Kitasatospora > Kitasatospora phosalacinea_A. The sequence continues at coordinate 105 of NZ_JNYE01000151.1, forward strand.
GGGCCGTCGAGCGAGGCGAGGAGCGCCAGGACCTCGGGCCAGCCCGCCGCCTGGGCGGCGGCGTTGCCCGCGCGGGTGCCGCCGAGGTAGCTCTGCCGACCGGTCACCGGGTGGGTGGGCCGGGTGCCCGCGGCGAGGTAGGGGTAGGTGCCGACCCCGTGCCCGGCGTCCGGGAAGACCAGGGCCCGGTGCGGGTACGGGTCGTGGTCGGCGTCGAGCTCCTGGACGATCTGCCGGGCCGACCGGGGCGAGGGCCACAGCAGGTCGTCGGCGCCCGCGACGGCCAGCACGGGCCCGCTGACCCGGTCGAGCGGGACGGGGCCCTGGGCGACGGCCTTGCCGTCCTTGGTCCAGGCGGTGGTGCCGGGGTTCGGGAAGCCTCCGTTGACCTGGGCCGAGGGCGAGTACACGATCGCGCCGTGGACGAGCTCGGGGTAGTCGTCGGCCAGCAGCAGGGCGGCCTCGCTGCCGCGCGAGTAGCCCAGCGCCAGGACGTGGGCGGGGTCGGTCCCCGCCTGCCCGGCCAGCAGTTCGGCCGCGCGGGCGAAGTACTCCAGCGGGATGTCCTCCAGCCGGTCGGGGAGACCGGGGAGGCGGAAGTAGCCCAGCGCCAGGGCCGGGTAGCCGTGCGAGGCGAGCAGCGAGGCGGTGGACGTCCCGCCGTTGCCCCCTTCCGAGCCGCCGAGGACCAGGACGGCCGGACGGCGCGGGGTGCCGGGGGCCGGGAGGAACAGCTCCCCGGCGATCCCGTCGGCGGCCGGGGTGAGCTTCCTGCTCGTCACGCCGTCCCCGAACCACGTGCGGGTCAGCGTCCGGGACGCGGACGGGCGCCCGGGCGCGGCGGCGGTCAGCGTGACCCCGTAGCCGTGCTGCGGTGAGGCCGCCGGGAAGAAGGACGCCTGCTCGGGATCACCGTCCTGGGGGGCCATCGACCAGAACAGGCCCATGCCGTCCGCTCCCTGGTAGGTGCCGGAGCGGGGGACGGCCGTGTCCAGCAGCACCCGGCCGTCGGCGTCCGCGCGGAAGACGGCCTGCCCGCTCCACTGCCGCCCCTGCAGGTCCGTGGCCCGGGAGCCGACCGTGACCTCCGCGCCCGGCGGCAGGCCGGTGATCCGCACGTGCACCGCCCGGTCCGCCAGCGCCGTCGGCGCGTCCACCTCGATCACGGCGGGGGTGCCCGGGCCGTTCGAGCAGCCCGCCGACCCCGCGCCGACGAGGGCGAGCGCCGCCAGGACGCCCGCCCGGCCCCGCAGCCGTTCTCCCATGTCCCCACCCCAATGACCGCTGGTTTCTGCAACTTTCAGAAACATGATTCAATACCTCCTCCGCCGGGCCGGGCAAGATCCGGAGCGGGACGGGGCCCGGGGCGGGCGCCGTGCCGACCGAACCCTTCGGGGTGACCCGGTTCGAAGGGGGCGCATCGTGCCCGTGGCAGAACACCGGGCGTCCTGGCGGTCGGAGGGCGAAAACACCGCCACCGCCACCGTCGCCTCCAACAAGGCCGGGACCGGCCCCGCCCTCCTCGTCGAGGCCGACCGGCGCCCCCGGCGCGACCGGTGGCCGCCCCGCCCGTGCCCGCCCGCCGCGTCGGTGGGGTCAGCCGCGGCGGTGGTCGGCCAGGACCTCGGCGAGGGTGCGGCGGGCGGCGCGGACGCGGGCGGGGTCGGCGCCCGTGGTGCCCGGGGCGGCGTCGAGGCCCTCGGCGAGGACGAGCAGCGACTTCCAGGTGAGCCAGCCGCGGGCCCGGGCCCAGGTGTCCTCGTCCAGGTCGACGGCGCGGCGGAACGCGGCGCGGCTCTCGCCGCTGAACAGGCCCCAGGCGACGACCAGGTCGCAGGCCGGGTCGCCGACGCCGCAGGTGCCGAAGTCGATGACGGCGGCGAGTTCGCCGCCGGAGACCAGCAGGTTGCCCTCGGCGACGTCCCCGTGGAACCACACCGGGGGGCCGCTCCACCGGGACCGCAGGGCCTCGTCCCAGACGGCGGCCGCGTGCGCGGTGTCGACGCGCCCGGCCAGGGCGGCCAGGCAGCGCCGGGTCTGCTCGTCGTAGTGGGCGGGCGGCGCGCCGCGGTGGAAGCTGTGCGCGCCCGCGGCGGGGGCGCCGGTGGTGTCGCAGCGCCGCAGGGCGCGGAGGAACCCGGCCAGCGACTCCGCGAACCGGGGGAGGTCGGCGATCCGCTCCGGGGCCGCCGTCGCGCCCTCGATCCAGCCCCGCACCGACCACGGGTGCGGGTACCCCTCACCGGGCTCGCCCCGCCCCAGCACCCGCGGGACGGGCACCGGCAGGGCGGGCGCCAGGCGCGGCAGCCAGTCGTCCTCCTTGGCCACCGCCGGGACGTACGCGGCGTGGGTGGGCAGCCGCACCGTCATCCGCTCGCCGAGCCGGTACGTCCGGTTGTCCCACCCGTCCACCGGCACGGGCACGACCGGCAGGTCGGCCCACTGCGGGAACTGGGCCCGCAGCAGGCGGCGCACCAGCGCGGCGTCGATCCCGGCCCGGCCGTCCTGCGGCGCGCGTTCCCCGTCCGTTCCCATGACCGGGCATCCTCCCGCCGGCCCGCCCGGGTCGCAACGCGTTTACCGGCCGCGGGCCCGGGCCGCGGTGGGCTCGGGCGCGGTGGGGGCTCAGGTTGCGGCGGGCCCGGGCGCGGCGGGGCTCAGGTTGCGGCGGGCCCGGGCGCGGCGGGTGTCATCAGGACGAAGTCCGCGCCGGACGGGTCCACGCAGACCGACATCCGGCCGATCCCCGGGGCGTCCTCCGGCCCCATGGCCACGGCGCCGCCGCCGTCGCGGACGGCGGCGGTGGCCGCGTCGCAGTCGGCGACGGCGAAGACCGGGTGCCAGGCGGGGACGCCGCGGGAGAGCGCCAGTTCGGCGGTGCCGACCTCCAGGACGCCGCCGTGCATGCGCTCGGGCGGCTGCCCGGCGGGGGTGACGATCGTGTAGGTGCGGCCGCCCGGCATCGGGGTGTCCTCGCGCTGCCAGCCGAACACCGTCTCGTAGAACGCCAGCGCGCCCGCCGCGTCCGTGGTGTAGAGCTCCGTCCAGCACAGCCCGCCCGGGTCGTCGACCGCGGCCAGCCCGCCGCCGGACCGCCCCGGCGTCCAGACCGCGAACTGCCCGCCCTGCGGGTCGGTGAACTGGGCCATCGACGCCCACCCGGCCACGTCCCGCGGCCCGACCCGGACGCTGCCGCCCGCGCGCAGCACGGACGCGGCGGTCTCGTGGACGTCGGGGGTGAAGAAGTACGGCATCCAGGCCGAGCGGGCGCCCCGTTCGGTCAGCAGGCCGATCCCGCCCGCGGTCCGGCCGCCGCGGACGGCGAGCAGGAAGCCGTCCGAGCGGTGCGAGCTGCCTGAAGCCTTCGCGCCGTCCGGGTCGCCCGAGCCCTCCGGGGGCTCGAACTCCCACCCCAGCACCGGGCCGTAGAACGCGGCCGCGGCGGACACGTCGGGTGCGCCCAGGTCCAGCCAGCACGGTGAGCCGGGCACGAAATCGGTGGTGATCACGGCGTTCTCCCTTCGCCAGGCACCCTCGGGCCGCCCTCCCTCCCCAGCCTGTCACCGGTCCGAGCGGTACCGCCAACCGGAGGAAATCCTGTGCAGATCGTCGGGTCGGGCAGCGAATTCCACCGTCGAACGGACCACGACCATGACATTTCGCGGAAATTACTCCGCGCAGCCGCTAAATCGTCACCTGGAACAGGGTTGCCGCCGGAGGAAACGGGCAGGGGCCGCATACCCCCAGCGATCCCAGAGAAAGGCAACAGAGTGGCACTGAGCGTGAGCTACGGGGAGCGATACGGCTGGACAGTGGTCCAGGTGGCCGGGGAGGTGGACATCAGTGGAGTCGCTGCCCTCCGCGAGCGCCTCCAACGACTGGTCACCGACGGCTGCCTGCGGATGGTGGTCGACATCAGCCGCGTCGACTTCTGCGACTCCACGGGCTTCGCCGTCCTGGTCGCCACCCGCCGCATGCTGTCCTCCCGCAACGGGCAACTGCGGCTGGTCCTGCCCGGACCCGACGTCCACACCCGCAAGATCCTCCAGCTCTTCGGGATCGAGCGGATCTTCGACGTCCACGACTCCGTGGACGAGGCCCTCGCCGACCTGCGCGAGGCCGTCCTGACCGGGGACGCCACCGAGGCCGTCCCCCGCCCCCGCGAAGGGACCCGCGCCACCACCGACTGACGGGCTCCGGAGTCAGCGCGGCGTGCCGAAGTCCTGCGTCCACCAGGGCCCACCAGCGCCCAGGTGGACGCCCACCCCCAGCTCGGTGAACTTGCAGTTCAGGATGTTCGCCCGGTGGCCGGAGCTGTTCATCCAACTGTCCATCACCGCCACCGCGTCCTTCTGGCCGCGCGCGATGTTCTCACCCCACCCGCTCCAGGCGTACCCGACGGCGTCGATCCGCTGCTGCGGACCGGCGCCGTCCGGGTTGGTGTGGTCGAAGAAGTTCCGCGCCGCCATGTCCTCGGAGTGCCGCAGCGCCGCCGTCGCCAGCTTCGCGTTCGCCGCCAGCGGCCCGCAACCCGCCTTCGCCCGCTCCGAGTCGACCAGCTCCAGCACCTGTTGCGCCAAGTCCGCGGAACGCTTCTCGGCCGAGGTCGAGGTGGAGGTCGAGGTCGGGGCCGAGGACGGCGCGGCGGACGGGGTGGTCGGCGGGGCCGGGGCGGTCGACGGGGCGGGCGAGGGCGGTGCCGGGGCGGGCGGAGCGCCCGCCGCCCGGGCGCTCGGCGAAGCAGGGGACGCGGGGGACGGCGAAGGGGGCGCGGACGGGGCGGAGCCCGCCGCCGGGTCGACCAGCGCCGCCGCGGACGCCGGACCCTGCTCGGCCGCACCCGCCGCGGGCGGCGCGTCCGACCCGCCGACCACCGTCAGCAGCCCGGCCACCACCGCCACCGCGGCCACCACCCCGCCGCCCACCAGCACCCGGCCCGGCCCGCGCCGCGGCGCCCGCCGGTGCCCGCGCCGCGCCGCCCCCGCCCGGTGCGAACCGCCCCGCCCGGCCCCCCGCCGGTGCGCGGCCCGCCCCGGCGCGGTCGGCGCGGTCGGCGCGGCCGGTGTCGCCGCGGAGGCCCCGGACCCGTACTCGTACCCGGCGCCGAGGTCGAGGTCGAGGTCGGACCCGTACCCGGAGCCGAGGTCGGACCCGGGCCCGGCCCCGTACCCGTACCCGGCCGGGTGCCCGGCCCAGAACGGGGCGCCGTCCGGCAGCGGCACCATCGCCAGCCCCGCCAGCAGCCCCTCCGCGGGCACCAGGCCGCGGCGCTGCTCCCCGCAGACGGCGCACTCCCGGGCGTGCCGCCCGATCCGCTTGCGCCACAGCGCGCCCGGCACGCCGTTCCAGCCGGCCGTCAGCTCCGCCAGCCACGGGCAGCCCGGCACCGCGGCCAGCGCCCGGACGACCACCCGGGCCGCCTGCAACTGGCCCTTCATCCGCTGCACCCGCACCGCCGCGTGCTGCGGCGACACCTCCAGCGCCGCCGCCAGCTCGGCCCGGGAGAGTTCGCCCGCCGCCTCCAGCCACCACAGCGCCAGCAGTTCGCGGTCGGTGCCGTCCAGCCAGCGGGTCGCCTCCGCGACCTCGCGGCGCTGCTCGGACAGGCCCAGCCGGACGATGGTCAGGCCCACGAAGTCCGCCGCCGGGTCGGCCACCGCCGCCGGGTCCGGCACCGCGTCCAGCGCGCCCGCGTCCGCGTCCCGGAAGCGGCGCCGGACCTGGTTCAGCGCGATCGCCACCAGCCAGCTGCGGAAACCCGCCGGGTCGCGCAGGGCGCCCAGGCCGTCCACGGCCCGCAGCATCGTCTCCTGCACCACGTCGTCGGTGTCCGGGTGCCCCGACAGCGCCCGGCCCACGACGTTGTAGACCAGCGGCAGGTGCCCGCCGAACAGCTCCGCCACCGCCTGCCGGTCACCGCGCTGCGCCCGCCCGACCAGCGCCGTCGCCCGCTCACTGTCCACAGCCCGGCCCGTCCTCGTGTTCTCGCGTCCTGCCCTCACACCCTCGGAGATCCACCGGAGAGCGGCGGATAACGCAAAAGCGGGAAGGACTCCTCGGCAGACGCGAAGCATAGTGAGCCGCCGGGAGCGACGGCCGCGTCCGGTCAGAACAGGCGCAGCGAGACCCACAGCGCCAGCACCGACGCGGCCAGCACCGCCGGAACGGTCAGCACCCCCACCGCGGTGAAGGTCCGCACCCCGCCGTCGTCCACCGCCCGCTCCCGGGTGATCCGGCGCCACAGCAGCGTCGCCAGCGAACCCGCGTACGTCAGGTTCGGCCCGATGTTCACGCCCAGCAGCACCGCCAGCACCGGACCGGGCCCGGACGGCGCCGCCAGCGGCACCAGCAGCAGCGTCGCCGGAAGGTTGTTCACCAGGTTGGCCAGCACCGCCGCCAGCCCCGCCAGCGCGAACAGCACCGCCAGCCCGTCGCCGGACGGCACCAGCGCCGCCAACTGCCCGGCCAACCCGTTGTCCACCACCGCCTTCACCACCACGCCCAGCGCCAGCACGAACGCCAGGAACGGCACCGCCGCCGACGACAGGATCCGCCGCGGCGTGCTGCGCCCGCCCGCCAGCGCCCGCACCGCCAGCACCAGCGCGCCCGCCGCCGCGGCCCACGCCGGGGAGACGCCCACCGCCGAGGCCACCGCGAAACCCGCCAGCGTCCCGGCCACCGTGAACAGCGCGAACCGCGGCAGCCGCACCCCCTCCGAGGGCACCGGCCGCTCGGCCGCGACCGCCAGCTCGCCCGCGAAGAAACGCCGCAGCAGCAGGTACTCCACCCCCACCGCGGCCAGCCAGGGCAGCGCCATCAACGCCGTGAACCGGCCGAACCCCAGACCGCTGGCCGCGAACGCCAGCAGGTTCGTCAGGTTGGACACCGGCAGCAGCAGCGACGCGGTGTTCGCCAGGTGCCCGCACGCGTACACGTGCGGCCGCGGCCGCACCCCCAGCGTCCCGGCCGTGGCCAGCACCACCGGCGTCAGCAGCACCACCGTCGCGTCCAGGCTCAGCACCGCCGTCACCACCGCCGCCACCCCGAACACCTGCCCCAGCAGCCGCACCGGCCGTCCGCCCGACGCCCCCGCCATCCAGCGGCCGCACGCCTCGAACAGGCCCTCGTCGTCGCACAGCTGCGCCAGCACCAGCACCGCCGCCAGGAACCCCACCACCGGCGCCAGCCGACCCACCTCGGCCCAGGCCGCGGACGGCGACACCGCCCCCACCGCCACCAGCAGCCCCGCCGCGGGCACCGCCACCACCGCCTCCGGCCACCCGAACGGCCGCCGCACCGCGCACCCGAGCACCGCCGCCAGCAGCACCAGCGACAGCACCTCCGCGGACACCCCACTCACCGGACCCGCACCTCCCACCACACCGAACACGCCGGACGAGCGCCGACCACCCGGACGACCGCCGCCCGCGCAAACGCCCCATCCAAGCAGCCCGCCCGCACCGGCCACCCACCGGGCCCCCCGAGCACCCCTCCTGACCGCCGCCTTTGCGCGGACGGCGACCCGCGGCGAGGCTGGGACGCACGCACCCGGCCCACCCGTCCGGCCGGGGCGGGAACACCTGGAGGGGACATGACCACGCGATCCGGCCGAGGAGCACGACTGCGCGGAGCGGCGGCGAACGGGTTCTCGATCGGCTCGACGGGATCCGTCCTGTCCATCGGCTCGGTCGGCTCGTTCCTGTCGATCGGGTCGGTCGGCTCGGCGTTCTCGGTCGGGTCGGTCGGCTCGGCGCTGTCCGTCCTGTCGATCGCCTCCTGGCGCAGCGCCGCCGCGGTGCTCTCCGCCGACTCCGCGCTCGCCCTGCTCTCCTACCGCTCCGTCCGGGCCGTCCGCGCCGCCCACCGGCGCCGCGGCGGGGGCTGCTGACCTCCGGCCGGTCCCACGGCCCGGCTGTCGGCGGCGGGTGGGAACGTGTGCGGATGAACGAGCCGCCCACCCCCGCCGACCCGCTCGCCGCCATCGCCGCGTACTGGAACGACGCCGCCCCCGCCTTCGACCGCGAACCCGACCACGGCCTGCTCGACGCCACCACCCGGCGGGCCTGGCAGCGGCGCCTGGCCGACTGGCTGCCCGGCGAGCGGCTCGACGTCCTGGACGTCGGCTGCGGCACCGGCTCGCTCGCCCTGCTCCTCGCCGAGGCCGGGCACCGGGTGACCGGCCTCGACCTCGCCCCCGCGATGGTCGACCGGGCCCGGCGGAAGTTCGCCGCCGCCGGGCTGGAGGGCCGCTTCCTGGTCGGCGACGCGGGCCGCCCCCCGACCGGCACCGACCGCTACGACGCGGTCCTCTCCCGCCACCTGGTCTGGACGCTCCCCGACCCGCCCGCCGCCCTCCGCGAGTGGACCGCCCGCCTGCGCCCCGGCGGCCGCCTCCTGCTGGTCGAGGGCCGCTGGCGCGAAGCCGACGCCCCCGTCGAGCCCTACGCCCCCGGCACCGGCACCCTCCCCTGGTCCGGCGGCGTCCCCGCCCGCACCCTCACCGCCGCCCTCCGCCCCCTGGTCCGCGACCTGCACGTCCACCCGCTCGAATCCGACCCCGCCCTCTGGGGCGGCCCGGTCCACGACGAGCGCTACGCGGTGCTGGCCCACTGCTAGGTGCGGTGCGGTGCGGTGCGGTGCGGTGCGCTGCGGGGCGGGGCCAGGCACGGGCGACGGGTGCGCGGGGCGGCGTACTGCTGCTCGGCTGCTCCTCGGCTGTTGCTCGGCGACGTCGGCGAGCGGGCGGGCGGGCGAGTCCCGCACCCCTCCGTCACTCCTCCGCGGCGGAGAGCACCGGAGGGGTGCGCGGGAACGGGTCCTCGCCGAGCCAGACCCCGGCGGCGGCGTCGAGCGGGAGGCCGAGGGCGGCGCAGAGGCCGACGACGGTGCCGAAGCCGGGACTGGGCAGGCGGCCCATCTCGATCTTGCGGAGGGTCTCGGGGGAGATCCCGGCACTGTGGGCGACGGTGGCGGGGTCGCGGCCGGCCCGGGTCTCGCGGAACAGCGCGCCCAGGCGGCGGCCGGCCTCGATCTGCTCGGGGGTCAGGGGGACTCGCACCATGCGGACACGCTACTGAACCGCCCCGGCGCTTGCCCAAGCCCCCTGCTCAGTGCAGCGGCAGCTCCTCCGCCGGGCCGCCGGGCTCCCCGGTGGGCTCCCCGCCGGGCGCGTCGGCGGGTTCGTCGGCGGGACGGGGGCCGTGGATGCGGCGCTGCGCGGCGTCGATGCGGACGTCGTCGATGCTGGCCTCGCGCCGCCGCATCAGGCCGTGCGCGTCGAACTCCCACAGCTCGTTGCCGTAGCTGCGCCACCACTGGCCGTCCGCGTCGTGCCACTCGTACTGGAAGCGGACGGCGATCCGGTCGTCCCCGAAGGCCCAGAGCTCCTTGCGCAGGGCGTACTCGTGCTCGCGCTGCCACTTGGCGGCGAGGAAGGCGGTGACCTCGGCGCGGCCGGTGAGGAAGGTGTCGCGGTTGCGCCAGCGGGTGTCGGGCGTGTACGCGAGGGCGACGCGCTCGGGGTCGCGGGTGTTCCAGGCGTCCTCGGCGGCCCGGACCTTGGCCAGGGCGGTGGCGCGGGTGAACGGGGGGCGGGGCGGGCGGTCCTCGGACATGGCGGCCTCCAGGCGTTCGACAGCTGGAGAACGGACGTTCTCCAGCGCGGCGGGGTCTACACTAGGGAACGACCGTTCTCCACGTCAAGGGCCGCCGTCGCCACCGCCACCGCGGCCCGCAACCGGAACCGGAGCCGCCGATGCCCGCCCCGCTCACCGAGCAGCAGACCCGCCAGGACGGCGAGGCCCTGCTCGACGCCGCCGAAGCGCTGTTCTACGAGAAGGGCATCCGCGCCGTCGGCATGGACGAGGTCCGCGCCGCCTCCGGCCTGCCGCTCAAACGGATCTACCGCCTGCACCCGGCCAAGGACGACCTGGTGGTGGCCGTCCTCCGCCGCCGCGACCTGCGCTGGCGGGCCGACCTGGCCGCCGCGGTCGAAGCGGCGGGCGCGGGCGCGGGCTCGGCCTCGGATCCGGACGTGGACGGGCCGCGGGCCCGGCTGCTGGCCGCGTTCGACTGGCTGGGCCGCTGGTTCGCCGAACCCGGCTACCGCGGCTGCGCCTGGATCAACGCCTTCGGCGAACTCGGCCCCGCCTCCCCGCCCGTCCTCGCCGAGGTCCGCGCCCACAAGGAGGCCTTCCACGCCCAACTCGCCGACTGGTCACGCGCCGCGGGCCTCCCCGACCCCTCCGCCGTCCAACTCCTCGCCGAGGGCGCCATCGTCACCGCCGCGATCACCGCCGACCCCGCCCCGGCCCGCCACGCCCGCGCCGCGGTGGAGGCCCTGCTCGACGCCACCCGCTGAACGGACTCCTCGTCGACGGGTGACCGCTGCGGCGACCAGGGCCACCGCGTGTTCGAGCTGCGCGGCAGTGGCGGCTCTACCGGGCCCGGGCCCGGGCCCGAGCCCGAGCGTGGCGCGGGCGTCGGTGTCGGCTGAGCCCGATGGCGAGCAGGACGTGGCAGGGGTCGGGGCGCCCGTTGGCCCTGGCACCGGGAATCGTTCGGAGCACCTGGCCTTCCGCATGGTCGCGCAAGCGCCGGGCGCGAGCTGCGGAGCCGGTATCAGCGATGCGGTCGACGGGTCGGAGCGTGCCGATCCGCATCCCCGTGCCGCCCGTTCGTTCGTACGATGCGAGCACTCCGGTGGGGTCGGGCACCCGAACGGCACTTCGGACGCGGTTCGTCAGTTCTTCCACGACCGGCACCCGGGGGCTCGGGACGTCTGCCGCGGCGTCGGAGCGTTCCCGGGGCATCAGCATCGAGTCCCCCTCGGGCAGTGTGCCATGAGCGGGGGTGAGGATCCCTCGGCTTCGGCGCCGATGCGCGAGCCGGGGCCGACGGGGGCGCGGGTCGCCGGTCCGTGGCCTGTGGGTACCGTGCGGACGGGTGTCCGTCGTGTGCGGGCCGACGTGATCAGGAGAGGCGATGTCCCAGGTGCAGCGGGGAAAGCTCGTTCGTGACCGGATCCCCGAGATCATTCGGGAGGCCGGGAGGGAGCCGGAGGTCTACGTCGCGGACGATGCGGAGTACGTGGCCCGGCTCGGGGCGAAGCTCCACGAGGAGGCGGACGAGGTGCAGGCGGCCTCCCGGGACGAAGTGCTGGAGGAACTGGCGGATCTCCTGGAGGTGGTGCGGGCCCTGGCAGTGGTGCACGGGGCGGACTTCTCCCGGGTGGAGGAGATCCGGCGGAAGAAGGCCGAGGAGCGTGGCGGTTTCGCCGGGCGCATCGTATGGACGGGCAACCGCTGACGGCGGTTGCCGCCCCGGGCCGGTCGAGGGCGGCGTCCGCCTCGCACGCAAGGGCATCGGTTCGAGCGAACGCCCCGGACGCCGCAGGTGGTCATCGAGCGCACCACATGGCTGACCGGCTACCGCCGACTCAACCACCGCTACGAACGGCACCTCCTCAACTAGATGAATGATGCGAAGGGTTAGTGGTCGTAGGCGGTCAGGGAGCGCATGACGTGCTGGCCGGTGTGGTGGTTGTGCCAGATCGCGGTGGTCAGGGC
>NZ_JNYE01000152.1 GCF_000717185.1 Kitasatospora phosalacinea
CGACCCGTCACGGATCAGCTAGCTGGTTTTCCAAGGGATTGGCCACCCCGGGACCGTCCACACAGATGCGTGTCCGGTGCTCCCTGCCGAGCGACCAGTCGACACTACGCCGATCGACGGGCGGATGCAAACTCGCCCGGGCGGACCACCCAGTCGCAGGCCTCGCGGCTGCTCTCCACCTGGGTGGCGTTGGGGCGGTCGTTGCTGTCGATGCGTCGGCGGGCGGCCGCGTGGTCCTGGCCGCCGGCGGTGTGGCGGGTGAGCAGGCGGGTGTCGCGGGTGCTCTCGTCCGCGTCGACGTACCAGAGTTCGCGCAGTAGGGCCCGGGCGTCCGTCCACGGCGGGGTGGGGGTGGCGAGGTAGTTGCCCTCGGTGATGACGAGGCGGGTGTGGGGGCGGATGAGGTGGCGGGCGGCGACCGGTTCGTCGAGGGCACGGTCGAAGTCGGGGGCGTAGACGTCGTGGAAGCGGTCGGTGGTGACGCGCTGGAGGAGGGCGAGGTAGCCGTGGACGTCGAAGGTCTCGGGGGCGCCCTTGCGGGGGCGGAGACCGAGGTGGTCGAGCTGGGCGTTGGAGAGGTGGAAGCCGTCGAGCGGGAGGAGGGCTGCGGTGTCGGGGCCTTCGCGGTGGTTGATCTCGTCGACCAGGAGGCGCGCGAGGGTGGACTTTCCGGCGGCGGGCGGCCCGGCCAGGCCGAGGAGGACGCGGCCGGTACCGCTGCCGGGGCCGCGGAGCAGGCCGAGGGCTCGGGTCACCACCTGTTCCGCCGGGGCGGCGGGCTGCTCGGCGGCGGGGGTGGTGCTGGGGGTGCCTTCGGCGTGCATGGCTCGCACCCTACGCGCCGGTAGGGCTGCTGAGAACAGGTGCGTCGAGGATGAGCGTGCCGGCGTCGGCGTCGAGGGTGGCGGGGACGCCGAGCGGGACGGTGATCGAGGACGGGCAGTGGCCGAAGCCGAGTTCCCACAGGACGGGCACGCCGAGTCCGCCGAAGTGGTCGAGCATCACGGCGCGCACGCCGTCGGGTGGACCGCAGCCGTCCCAGGAGCCGAGGACCACCCCCGCCACCCCGTCCAGGGCGCCGCTGCGGCGGAGCTGGGTGAGGATCCGGTCGAGTTGGTAGGGCTGCTCGTTGACGTCCTCCAGGAGGAGCAGCCCACCGGCGAAGGACGGGCGGGCGCCGGGGGTGCCGCGGTCGGCCGCGAGCAGGGAGGCGCAGCCGCCCATCAGGACGCCGCGCGCCCGCCCGGGGACGAGGGCGGTGGCGTCGGGGCCGGTGAGGACGGTGGTGCCGGCGGGTTCGAAGAGGGTGCGGCGCAGGTGTTCGGCGGTGGCGGCGTCGGTGCTGAAGACGGTGGTGCCGGGCATCGGGCCGTAGAGGGTGGGGATGCCGAGCCGTTGGGTGACGGCCTCGTGCAGGACGGTGACGTCGCTGAAGCCGACGAGGGGTTTCGGCTCGGCGGCGCGCATCGCGTCCCAGTCGAGGAGGTCGACCATCCGGTGGGCGCCGAAGCCGCCGCGGGCGCAGAGGACGGCGTCGATGTCGGGGTCGAGCCAGGCGGCCTGGAAGTCCGCGGCGCGGTGGGCGTCGGTGCCGGCCAGGTGCGACAGCGTGGGGTGGGTGTCGTGGAGGTGCGGGGGGACGACCACGTCCAGGCCCCAGGAGCGGAGGATGTCGGTGCCGAGGGCGAGTCGGTCGGGGTCGATGGCACCGCTGGTGGCGGCGAGGGCGACCCGGTCGCCGGGGCGGAGCGGGCGCAGGGGCATCCGGTACTCCTTCGGGAGCGCGAGCGTGGGGTGGGGGCTGAGGCGGAGGTGGGGGGCGGAAGGCGGTCGGCCGCGGTGGCACTGCTCCGCCGTTCCGCCGTTCCGCTCGTTCCGTCTGCTGACGGTATCCCCCGTCCGGGAACGGTCCACCCCCGGCGGGGGCCGCGCTAGAAGGTGCCCATGGCGGCGCGCACCTCGGTGAGGGTCCGGTCGGCGACGGCGTTGGCGCGGGCGTTCCCGGCGTGCAGGACTTCGCGCAGGACGGTGCGGTCGGCGGCGAGTTCGGCGCGGCGGGCCCGCAGGGGGCGGAAGTACTCGTTGACCGCCTCGGTGGCGGTGCGCTTGAGGAGGGCGGCTCCGCCGTTGCCGATCTCCGCGGCGACGGCGTGCGGGTCGCGGTCCTGGCAGAGCGCGGTGAGCAGCAGGAGGTTGGAGACGCCGGGGCGGTGCTCGGGGTCGTAGGTGATGTGGCGGTCGGGGTCGGTGACGGCGCCGCGGAGCAGCCGGGCGGTCTCGTCCGCGGTGGCGCCGAGGGTGACGGCGTTGCCCCGGCTCTTGCTCATCTTGCCGCCGTCGGTGCCCAGGAGCAGGGGGGCGCGGGAGAGCAGGGCCTGCGGTTCGGGGAAGAGGGTGGTGTAGCGGTCGTTGAAGCGGCGGGCGATGGTGCGGGTGACTTCCAGGTGGGGCAGTTGGTCCTGGCCGACCGGGACGAGGTCGGCCTTGCAGAACAGGATGTCGGCGGCCTGGTGGACGGGGTAGGTGAACATCAGCCCGCTGACGGCGGACTGCCGGGAGTGGGCGATCTCGTCCTTGACGGTGGGGTTGCGGGAGAGCTCGGCGACGCTGACCAGGCTGAGGAAGGGCAGCAGCAGTTGGTTGAGGGCGGGGACGGCGCTGTGGGTGAAGATCGTGGCGCGCTCCGGGTCGACCCCGGCGGCCAGGTAGTCGAGGACCAGGTCCTCCGCGTGCTCGGCGGGGCGGTCGGCGCGGTCCCGGTCGGTGATCGCCTGGTAGTCGGGGATCACGATCATCAACTCGAGCCCTCGGGACTGGAGTTCGACGCGGTTGCGGAGCGTCCCGAAGTAGTGGCCGAGGTGCAGCGGGCCGGTGGGGCGGTCGCCGGTCAGGATGCGGTGGTGGCCTGCGGCGGTGGCGGCGACCAGCGGGTTCGCGGTGCTCCCGGCGGGGGTGCGGTCGGTGGTGAGGGCAGTGACAGTGGTGGCGGCAGTGACGGTGGTGGCGGCTTCGGCGGTCATGGCGGAGGGTGCTCCTCGGTTGCGGTCGCTGGCCGCCCGCCGAGGTCCGCCCTGGGTCCGTCCGAAGTGGTCGCGCCGGGGCCGCCCTTGCGGACGGCCCTGGGGTCATGCGTGGGGACCGGCCGTCCTAGGACGGCCACCAGCACAGGCATGACGTGGGGGACATGCCACCACCCTAGCCCGGTGCCCCGGCCCCGCAACGGGTTTACCCTCCGCGGACGGGAACCGTCGGATGTGTGCGCACGTCCCTTGGCCCGACGCGCACCGGTGGTGCAGGATCGGGCGAGCTCAGATTCCGGAGGGGCAACAGCCATGACCTCGCTCGACCAGAACGCCTCTGACCGACCGCACGCGGACGCCAACCGCCGTGCGGTGAAGGCGGGTTCGGCGGACGGCTCGGCAGGCGGTTCGGCGTCGGAGGGCACGTCGGAGGGCGCCGCGGCGAACGCGAACGCGGGCGCGAGCGTGGGTGCGGGTGCGGGTACGGGTACGGGTGCGCCCGGGGCGGCGGTCGAGTGGTCGTCGGGGGTCTGGAGCGTCGGCGAGATGGCGTCGCGGGCGCGTCCGCAGCGGCGGCCCGCGCCTTCGCGGCGGCTGAGCCAGGTGCGGGCGGTGCCGTCGGCCGGGCACCGGGCGGTGGCGGAGGAGGCCGCGGCCGGGGCGGAGGGTGTGCCGGTGGACCTGGTGGGGGTGCCGATGGGGGTCCTGATCGGCGGGTCGCCCGGGTTGGCTGAGGGAGTCGGTCCGGGTGGGCGGGCTCCGGACCGCCGGGTGTCGGCGCAGTTGCTGCGGTTCGGTTCCGGCACCTGCCAGGTGGTGCTGCCGGAGTGGCGGTCGGCCATCGCGGTGTCGGTGCCCACCGAGCAGTTGCAGCGTTCGACCGGGTTGTCCCCGGAGGAGCTGCGGTCCGCCCTGCTGTCGGTGGTGATCAACCCGGAGGCGGTGCACGACCGGGAGTTGGGGATGCGCGACTGGCAGGCCGAGCTGCCGTCGGCGCGCGGACGTCGGCGGGGTCGGCGCCCGGTCCGCTGAACCGGACGGGAGTGGGGTGGGGCGGGGCGGGCCGGGGGGGGTCAGTTACCCGCGGTCGGGGCGGTGTTGGGCACGTGGCCGAGATGGACGGGGACGATCGGGCCGGGTGCCGCGGTGCGGAGCCCGGCGAGCAGGGTGGACAGGTTCGGCGGCCAGGTCGGGTCGGCGTCGGGTGCGGCGAGTTCGTCCGGCGTCCACCAGCGCCAGCCGAGGATGCCGTCGACCCGGTGGACCTCCGCGACGTTCTCCGGTTCGCGCCGCGGGCCGTGGGTCAGGAAGATGTGCTCGTGCTGGCGGACCGGGGTGCCGTGCCAGGTGAAGTCGTGCTCCCAGGTGCAGACGAGCGGGCCCGGCCGGAGGTCGGTCCAGCCGGTTTCCTCGTGCAGCTCCCGGAGGGCGCCCTCGATCGGGGACTCGCCCCGCTCGATCCCGCCGCCCGGGGCGTTCCAGTGGACCCCGACCTCGGAGTTGTCGGACCTGAACAGGAACACCTCGCCCTCGGGGGAGAGCACCAGCGTCCGCGCCGCCCGGCGGGGGCGCCGTTCGCCGACGGGCCTGCGCACACTCGTGATCCATCGCACGTGCCCAACCCTCGCAGAGCCGCGGAGGGGTGTCGATCGGGTTTTCGGGCGGAACGACGTGCCGGGGCAAGGGGTTTCCGGGCTCTCCACCGATCGGTGGACCTAATCTGAGCCGCATGGTCGAACCCGCCGTCATCCTTCCGTCCGACCCGCTCCTCCCCCGCCGGGTGGACCCGCACTTCGCCTGGGAGGCCGGGGCGCTCCGGGCGGTGGGCGGCAGCCACGTCCTGCTCGACCACGACGCGCTGCTCGCCGGGGACGTCGCGGCCGCGGTCCACCGGATCCCGGCCGGTCCGGGGCCGCTCTGGTACCGGGGCTGGATGGTCCCCACCGCCCGGTACGCCGAACTCGCCGAGGCCCTGGCGGACCGCGGCCGCCCCCTGCTGACCGGGCCGGACGCGTACGCGACCGCCCACGAACTGCCCGGCTGGTACCGGACGTTCGAGCCGCTGACCCCGGCCAGCAGCTGGCTGCCCGGCCCGGGTTGGAGCCGGAGCGCGCTGGCCGCGGCGGCCGCGGAACTGGGCGGGCGGGGGCCCGCGGTGGTGAAGGACTACGTGAAGTCCCGCAAGCACGAGTGGGCCGAGGCCTGCTACGTGCCCGACCTCGCCGACCTCGACGCGCTGGAGCGGGTCGCGTCGCGCTTCGCCGAACTGCAGGGCGAGTTCCTGGCGGGCGGGCTGGTGGTGCGCCGCTTCGAGCCGTTCGCCCGGGCCGCGGACGGGCGGGCGGAGGAGGCCCGGGTCTGGTGGCTGGACGGCGAGGCGGTGCTGGTCGGCCCGCACCCCGACAGCCCGGCGGTCCGGGTGCAGCCGGAGCTGTCGGCCGTCCGCCCGTTGGTCCGGCGGCTGGGGTGCCGCTTCGTCACCACCGACCTTGCCCGCAGCACCGGAGCGGGCACGGCGGGCACGGCGGACGGGGCAGGCGCGGCGGACGGGGCCGAGCGGTGGCGGGTGGTGGAGGTCGGGGACGGTCAGGTCAGCGAACTGCCCTCCGGGGCGGACGTCGAGGCGCTGTTCCGGGCGCTGCTGAAGGCGTAGCCGGAGGCGTGGTCCGGGCGGGCGGTGCGACCGTCCGGGTGGGCGTCCGGGTGGGCGTTCGGGTGGCTGCTCGGGTGGGCGTTCGGGTGGGCGTTCGGCACCGGTCGGCGCTGCCCGGGGACGCGGGCGGCCGGTCGGGTGGTCGGGTGGGTGGCGAGGTGGGCGGTGGCGGGCCTGGTGCCGGTGCGCCGTCGGCCGACGGCGCGGCGCCGGGTCGGCCTGCCGGGTACGCGCCGCGACGCGGTCGGGCGGTGGGCCCCGCGGGCCCGGGCGGCCAGGGTCAGCGGCCCGGCGCTGGCCAGCAGCAGGGCGGCGAGCACCGCGCCCGTCCCCGGGTAGCCGAGACCGGTCGCCAGGGTGGTGCCGACCAGCGGCCCGCAGGCGGTGCCGAGGGCGGCGGCCGCGGAGGTCTGGACGGCGCGGCGGCCGCCGGGGTCGAGGGCGGCGGCGAGGCCGAGCAGGTGGCTGAGCACCAGCGGGTACAGCAGGTTCCACAGCAGCTCGCCCGCGGTGAAGGCGGACGGGCCGTGGGCGGTGCCGGTCAGCAGGACGCAACCGGCGATCACCAGGGTGCCGAGCCCGATCGGGGCCGCACGGCCGGTCCTGGTGCCGAGCGCGCCCGCGGCGGTCACGCCCAGCAGGCCGCCGAGCAGCGCCAGCGCGAACACCAGGCCGAGGGCGCTCTCCCCCAGCCCGGCCTGGCGGTGGCCGAGTTGGCCGCTGATGCCCCAGAGCGCGTTCTGCGCCATCGACCAGAACGGGACGGCCAGGACGAGCGCGGCCGATCGGGTCCACCGGGCCCGCGTCCGGGCGCCGGGTGCGGCCGGGGCGCTGCGCCCCGGCCCGCGGTCCCGCTCCGGGCCGGTGCTGTCGTTCCTGCCGGTACTGCCGTTCCGGGAGGCGGCGACCAGGGCGGCCAGGACCGCCAGGGCTGCCAGGGCGAGCGCGGAGAAGGGTGCGGCCGGACCGCTGCCGAGGTGCGGGAGCAGCAGGTAGAGGGCGGCCGCGGTGCCCGAGGTGGCGAACAGGGCGCGGACGGTGGTGCGGTGCGGGTCGGACGCGCCGGCCAGTGCCGTGGTGGCGACGGCGGTGGTGGCGCCCGCGCCGAGCCCGGCCAGTGCCAGGGCCGTGGTGAGCAGCGGGAGTTGCGGACCGGTGGCGGCGAGCGCACAGCCGAGCCCGAGCAGGCCGAGGCCGGTGCGCGCGGTGCGGCCCGGGCCGAGGGCGGCGACCCGCCCGGCGAGCAGCAGCGCGACGGTGGCGGACGCGAGCAGCAGGGTGCTGCCGAGGGCTCCGGCCCGCGCGGGGGTCAGGCCCGCGCCGCCGGTGAGGCTGCCCACCAGGGTGGGCAGCAGGTAGGCGGGGAGTTGGCCGACCGCGTAGAGGGCGACCGGGGGCGGCGCGGACGCGCGTGTGCGCATGGGCGTGGCCTCTCGACCTGGTGACGGGGTGGTGCTCCCGTCCCCTCCGATCGGTCGCCCGTTCTGTGTACCAGGAGGCCGCCGCCGGTGGTGACCGGTGGCCGAGTCGCAACCGGTGAGCGGCCCAGTTGCGTCCCGAGCGAGACAGCTCCGTGATCGAACGGCCCTTTCCCGGCAAGGCCGACGGCCGCGCTCCGCGCACGGTGCTGGTCCGTGGCGGCGCGCGGCCGTCGGCCCCGGCGCCAGGACGTCGGGCCCGCGCTGTCCCGCCGCGGTCCGCCGCCGTCCGCTGCCGGGGCCGTCCGGGGTGCAGCCGGGGGGGTTCAGCCGGGAGGGTCAGCCGAGGGCCGGTGTCGGGTGCCCCTCCGCGATGAAGGCGTTCCACAGCTTGGCGTAGGCGCCGTCGCGGTCGAGAAGTTCGGCGTGGGTGCCGTCCTCCACTATGCGGCCGTGGTCGAGGACGACGATCCGGTCGGCCCGTTCGGCGGTGGTGAGCCGGTGGGCGATGACCAGGGTGGTGCGTCCGCCGCTGAGCCGGTCGGCGGCGTGGTTGACGGCGGCTTCGGTGGCGAGGTCGAGTGCGGCGGTGGCCTCGTCGAGGAGCAGGATGTCGGGGTCGACCAGTTCGGCGCGGGCGAGGGCGATGAGCTGGCGCTGCCCGGCGGAGAGGTTGCGGCCGCGGGGCGCGACCCGGTGCCCGTAGCCGCCGGTCAGCCGGGTGATCATGTCGTGGGCGCCGACCGCCTTGGCGGCCGCTTCGACCTCGGCGTCGCTCGCCCCGGGGCGCCCGTAGGCGATGGCGTCCCGGACCGTTCCCGCGAAGAGGTACGCCTCCTGCGGGACGACGCCGAGCCGGTGCCGGTACCCGTCCAGGTCGTAGCTGGTGAGGTCGGTGCCGTCCACCTGGAGGGTGCCGCCGGTGGCGTCGTAGAACCGGGCGACCAGTTTGACCAGGGTCGACTTGCCCGCTCCGGTCTCGCCGACCAGGGCGACGGTCTGGCCGGACGGGATGTGCAGGTCGATGCCGGAGAGCACGTCGGGGTTGCCCGTGCCGCCCCCGTTGTAGGCGAAGCTGACGTTCCGGAAGTCGATCTCGCCGCGCAGCGCGCCGACCGGGACGGGGTGCTCGGCCTGGGGCGTGCTGGTGGGGGTGCGCAGCAGGTCGCGGATCCGGCCGAGGCCGACGGCGGCCTGCTGGTAGCCGTCGAAGATCTGCGAGAGCTGGTTGACGGGCGCGAAGAACAGGTCGATGTACAGCAGGTAGGCGACCAGGGCGCCGATGGTGAGGGTGCCGTCGTCGACCCGGGAGGCTCCGGCGATCAGCACCAGGGCGGAGGCGACGCTGGAGAGGAACTGCACGAACGGGAAGTACAGCGAGATGTAGAGCTGTGCCTTGGCCCGGGCGTGCCGGTAGGCGAGGCCCCGCTCGACGAACCGGTCGGTGTTGGCGTCCTGGCGGCGGAAGGCCTGGACGATCCGCATGCCCGCGACGTTCTCCTGCAGGTCCGCGTTGACGGTGCTGATCAGGTCGCGGGAGACCTGGTACTGCTGGGCGGACTTCTTGCGGAACACCAGCGTGGCGATGACCAGCGGCGGGAGCACCGCGAAGACCACCAGGGCGAGGCCGGGGTCAATCACGATCAGGGCGGCGAAGATGCCGAAGAAGGTGAGGACGCTGACCACGGCGGTGACCACGCCGGTCTGCAGGAAGGAGGAGATGGAGTCGACGTCGGTGGTCATCCGCGTCATGATCCGGCCGGTCAGCTCCCGCTCGTAGTAGTCGAGGCCGAGCCGGTTGAGGTGCGCGAAGATCTTCAGCCGCAGCGTGTAGAGGACGCGTTCGCCGGTGCGGCCGGAGACCCGGCTCTCGGTAGCCTGCACCAGCCAGTCGAGCAGGACCACGGCGAGGGCCAGCAGGGAGGCGACCGCGACGCCGCCGAGGGCCGCCTTGCTGACGCCGTCGTCGATGCCGTGCCGGATCAGGACCGGGAGGGTGAGCCCGGCCGCGGTGTCCACCGCGACCAGGAGCAGCGCGAGCAGCAGGGGGCGGCGGAACGGGGCGAGCAGCCGGGCGAGGCCGAACCGGGGGTCGGCGGCCTCGGCCCGTTCGACCGGGACTCCGGGGGTGTCGGTCGCGGGCGCCAGTGCGGCGACCTTGGCGAGCAGTTCGGCGTCGGCCCCCGGCTTCTCGTCGGCCGCGCTGCCGGTGGTGGCGGTACCGGTGGCGGCAGTGGCGGTGGCGGTGGCCCGCTCGGGCCCGGTGGACTCGCCGGTCGGGGCCGGGGCCGGGGCCGCCAGGGCGTCTGGGTCGGTGATGAGCGACCGGTAGCGGGGACATCGGGCGGTGAGTTCCTCGTGCGTACCGAGGTCGATCAGCCGGCCCGCCTCCAGGACGGCGATCCGGTCGGCGAGCTGCAGGGTGGAGCGGCGGTGGGCGATCAGCAGGGTGGTGCGACCGGCCATCACGCTGTGCAGCGCGTCGTGGATCTCCGCCTCGATCTGCGGGTCCACCGCGGAGGTGGCGTCGTCGAGCAGCAGGATGCGCGGGTCGGTGAGGACGGCCCGGGCGAGCGCGATGCGCTGGCGCTGGCCGCCGGAGAGGGTGAGGCCCTGTTCGCCGACCTTGGTGTCGTAGCCGTCGGGGAGCTCCCGGATGAAGCCGTCGGCCTGGGCGACCCGGGCGGCGGCCTCGATCTGCTCCTCGGTGGCGTCCGGGTGCCCGTAGGCGATGTTGGTGCGGACGCTCTCGGAGAACAGGAAGCTCTCCTCGGGCACGATGCCGATGGCGGCGCGCACCGAGTCGAGGGTGGCCTCGCGGACGTCCTGCCCGAACAGCCGGACCGTGCCGGAGCTGGGGTCGTAGAAGCGGGGCACGAGCTGGGCGACGGTGGACTTGCCGGAGCCGGAGGCGCCGACCAGGGCCAGCGTCTCCCCCTGGGCGAGCCGCAGGCTGAGCCCCTCCAGCACCGGGACGCCGTCGGGGACGCTGCCCGGCTCGGGGTGCTCCTCGGCGCGGTAGTGGAAGTCGACCCGGTCGAGCTCCAGCGCGGGGGTGCCGGGCGGTGCGGCGCCCGGGTCGAGCGGGCGGGCGCCGGCCACGTCGGCGACCAGCGGGCGCTGGTCGACCAGCTGCAGGACGCGCTCGACCCCGGCGCGGGCCTGCTGGCCGACGGTGATCACCATGGCGAGCATCCGGACCGGGCCGGTCATCTGCGCCAGGTAGGTGGAGAAGGCGACGAAGGTGCCGAGCGTGACGTCTCCCCGGACGGCGAGCCAGCCGCCGACGGCGAGCACCGCGACCTGCCCGAGCGCGGGGACGGCCTGCATGGCCGGGGTGTAGCGGGCGTTCAGCTTGATCGACCGCAGCCGGGCCGCGAACAGCTCGCGCGAGGCGCGCTCCAGCTTGCCGCGCTCCTGCGCCTCCTGGCCGAAGCCCTTGACCACCCGGACCCCGCCGATCGCGGCGTCCACCACGCCCGCGACCTCGGCGGCCTGCTGCTGGGCGGCCCAGGTCGCGGGGAAGAGCCGCTTGCGGCTGAGCGTGGCCAGCCACCACAGGGCCGGGCCCATCACCAGGGCGATCAGGGTGAGCGGCGGGGAGAGCCAGAGCATGACGGCCAGCGACATGACGAACATCAGGCCGTAGCCCGTCATCATCGGCAGCATCGAGAGCAGCCCGTTGACGAGCTGCAGGTCGGAGGTGGCCCGGCCGACCACCTGGCCGGTGTCCAACCTGTCCTGCCGGTGCCCGTCGAGCCTGGTCAGCGAGCGGAACAGGTCGGCCCGCATGTCGTGCTGGACGTCCAGCGCGAGCTGACCGCCGTAGTAGCGCCGGACTTGGGTGCAGAGGAACACCACCGCCGCCGCGACCAGCAGCAGCACCGCCCACGGAGTGAGCGGACGGCTGTGCGCGGTGATCACGTCGTCGATGATCACCTTGGTGATGAGCGGGACGATCGTGGTGACCGCCATGCCCACCAGGGACGCCCCGAAGGACAGCAGCAGGTTGCGGCGGTAGCGCCAGCAGTAGCCGCCGAGCCGGCGGAGCCAGCTCCGCTCTGGGAAACCATGAGTCTCGGGCATATTTAGTGATGCTAACCATTCGGCCGGTTGGGCGTCCATCGGGTTTGAGGGCGCACGGAAGGCTGAACGACCTCGGGCCGAGCTTCCTTCCCGTCTACAGGTTGCCCGCGCCGCGCGGTGGTGCGCCTCCTGCGATCGGCTAGACGAGTAGTTCCGAAGTGGGTCAGTGGTCGTAGGCGATGAGTGATCGGGTGACGGGTTGGCCGGTGGTGCGGTTGTGCCAGATCGCGCAGGTC
>NZ_JNYE01000153.1 GCF_000717185.1 Kitasatospora phosalacinea
CCGCGCCCTGATGCGGTCGATCCACCCCACTCGCACAAACCCGCCAACCACTCGAAGCGACCTCACCGAAGCCGCTTGACATCCATAGGAGCATCCGCCCGGCGGCAGCCCGCGGGTCACCACGGGTCACGGCGGTGCGGTGGGCACCGCCGCCGACCCCCGGGCCCCGACCCGCGGTCCGCCCACCACCGGCCCGCCCACCGCCGACAGGCCGACCACGTCGAACGCGGCCGCGACCTGGACGAGCCCCAGGGCGGCCCGCTGCTCGTGGTGGACGCCGAGCGGATCGGCTGCACCGGGCACCGGCTGCGCCGGGAGGGCCACGCCCCGCGCCAGTTCTGGCGGCGCCGGGACGCGGCGTCGGAGGCCGGGTGGTCGGGCGTACCCTGTCCGGCATGGGAGAGCACCCGGAGACCGAGGCCGAAACCGCTGCTGCTGACGTTGCCGACGTTGCTGACGCCGCTGCTGCGGCGGACCGGACGTGGCCGGTCACCGAGCAGGTCTGCGAGGTGTCCGCCGACCCCGGGCAGGCGCTGCGCGGGCTGCAGCCCGGCGGGCCGGGGGAGCGGGCCGCGTGCGTGCTGTGCGGCGAGCCGACCGAGTACCCGGCCGACGCGCCCGGCAGCCCGCTGTGCCCCGTCTGCACCTGGCAGCAGGCCCAGCGCGCCGCCTGCTCCGGCTGACCGCCCCGTGACCGGTGAGGGGGCCGTGGAGGGGCGGTTCGCGCGGCCGCACGCCACCCTCGCGTACAGCACCACCGGGCGGCGCGGGCCGCTCGTGGTGCACGCGCACGGGGCGCTGTCCAGCCGGGCGCACGAGCGGCGGGCCGGGCTGTTCGACTGGACGCCCGTCACGGCGACGCACCGGCTGGCCCGGTACGACGCGCGGGGGCACGGCGAGTCCACCGGGCGGGCGGTGCCGGCCGACTACCGGTACTCCTCGCTCGCGGCCGACCTGCTCGCGCTCTGCGACCACCTCTCGCCCGGCGCGCCGGTCAGCGGGTTCGGCGCGTCCATGGGCAGCGCCACCGTGCTGTGGGCCGCGCTGGCCCGGCCCGAGCGGTTCGAGCGGCTGGTGCTGGCGATCCCGGCGGTCGCCTGGGCAGCCCGGGAGCCCCGCCGGAGCGGGCTGCGGGCCGCCGCGGCCCTGGTCGAACGCCGCGGCCGGGGCGTGCTGGAGACCGCGGCGCGGCTGTCCGGGCCGCCCGCGGTCCTCGCCGGGGCGCCGCGGTACACCACCGAGTTCGACCTCGCCGAACCGCTCCTCCCGGCCGCGCTGCGGGCCTCCGCCGAGTCCGACCTGCCCGCCCCCGAGGCCCTGCGCGGCCTCACCCACCCCGTCCTGCTGCTCGCCTGGGACACCGACCCCCGGCACCCCCTCGCCACCGCCCGCACCCTGGCCGCCCACCTCCCGAACGCCCGGCTGCACGTCTCGCGCACCCTGGCGGACGTACGGAGTTGGGGCCGCCTGGCGGCCGCGTTCGTGGCGGAGGGGGAGCGGGGCGATGACGACGATCGAGGTGCCGGGGCCTGAGCCGGACCGGGAGGAGGCGCCCTCCTGCCAGGGCGGCACCCGCGAGGACGGCTTCGAGTACGGCAACGGCTGGACCGGCTGACCGGCTGACCGGCTGACCGGCTGGACCGGCTGAGGAGCGGGGCCGGGTCGGGTCGGGCCGGGGCGCGGTCAGGCGTCCTCGCGGGTGGTGTGGTGGACGGTGGAGCCGGTGCGGTGCTTGCGGACCAGGAGCTGGGCGGGGATGCGGGTGCGGAGGTCGGCGACGTGGCTGACGATGCCGACGGCGCGGTCGCGTTCGCGGAGGGAGTCGAGGACGTCCATGACCTCTTCGAGGGCGTTCTCGTCGAGGGTGCCGAACCCCTCGTCGATGAAGAGGGTGTCCAGGGGCATGCCGCCGGTCTCGTCGGTGACCACGTCGGCGAGGCCGAGGGCGAGGGCGAGGGAGGCGAAGAAGGACTCGCCGCCGGAGAGGGTGGCGGTGTCGCGCTCGCGGCCGGTCCAGGCGTCGACGACGTGCAGGGAGAGGCCGGAGCGCTTGGTGCCGGAGACCAGGCCGTCGCTGTGGACCAGGGTGTAGCGGCCGCCGGACATCTTCAGCAGGCGCCGGCTGGCGGCCGCCGCGACCTGCTCCAGGCGGGCGGCGAGGACGTACGACTCCAGGCGCATCCGCAGCGCGTTCTCCGCGGGGGCGCCCGCGAGCAGGGCGGCCAGCCGGCTGACCCGGGCGTGGGCGTCCAGGACGGGGGCGAGTTCGGCGGCCAGCGCGGCCAGGTCGCGGCCGATCCGGGCCAGGTCGGCCACCCGGGTGCGGGCCTCGTGCGCGGTGCGGTGGGCGCGGGCGAGCAGGTCGTCGGCGCGGGCGGCCGCGGCGCGGGCGGGGCCGGCCTCGGCGGGCGGGAGTTCGGCGGCGGCCAGCAGGGCGGGGTCGGCGAGCTGGGCGGCGGCCAGTTCGAGGTCGGCGTCGAGCTGCTTGAACTTCCCGCGCAGCGCGTCGAGTTCGTACGGGGGCAGGGCGGCCGCGGCCAGCGCGTCCAGGTCGGGGAAGCCGGCGTCGCGGGCGGCGCGCAGCAGGGCCTCGGCGGTGTCCCGGTGGTGGGCGGTGGCGGCGGCGGTGGTGCGGGTCGCGGCCAGGGCGGCGGTGGTGGCGGTGGCGAGCGCGGTGACGGCGGCGGCGCGGGCGGCGACGGACGGGGCGTCGCCGCGGGCGGTGGCGAGGCGGGCGTCGAGGGCGGCCAGTTCGGCGCTCAGGGCGCCGAGTTGGCCGGTCAGCCGAGCGCGCTGCTCGCCGGCCTGGCGGAGCTGCTCGCGGTGGGCGGCGCCGTCCCGTTCGAGCCGTTCGAGTTGCTGGCCCAGCGGCAGCCAGCGGTCCGCCGCCTGCCGGAGCTGCTGCTGGCGCTCCGTCAGTTCGGCGATGGCGGCGGCGAGTTCGGCGGCCGTACGGCCTCCGGCGGCGGCCCCGGCGGCCGCGGCGTCCGCGGTGACGGCGGCCACCCGCCGTTCGGCGGCGGCGAGTTCGGCCTCGGCGGCGTGCTGGGCGGTGCGGGCGCGGCGTTCGTCCTCGGCGGTGACCTGCCCGGCCGCGGGTTCGGCGGGGGCCGGGTGGGCGGGGGAGCCGCACACCCGGCACGGGGTGCCGGGGGTCAGGGCGGCGGCCAACTCGGCGGCCATGCCCGCGAGTCGGCGCTCCTGGAGGTCCAGGGCGTGCTGCCGGGCGCCCTGCGCGGCGTCGGTGCGGGTGCGGCGTTCGTCCTCGGCGGCGGCGAGGTCGTCCAGCAGCCGCAGGTGCCGTTCGGCGGAGCCCAGCTGATGCTTCAACTCCTGCTGTCGGGCATCCAGTTGCTCCAGTTCGGTGCGGGCCGCGCGGGCGTCCTCGCGGTCCTGCCGGAGCCGCTCCAGCCGGTCCGTGAAGTCTTCCAGCCAGCGGCGGGAGTCCTCGGCGAGGGCCTCCGCCTCCTCCTGCCTGTGCTGCAGCCGGGTGCGGTCGGCGAGCAGCGCGCCGTGGCGGGCCTCGTCGGCGGCGGCGGCCTCCAGGCGGCCGGTCTCGGCGCGCAACAGCCCTTCGGCGGCCTGGAGTTCCTCGGCGGTGCCGAGCGGGGAGCTCCAGCCGGCGGCGGCCGCGCGGGCGGCCAGGGCGGTGCGGCGGGCGGCCTCCTCGGTGGTGGCGGCGGCCAGCGCGGCCTGGGCGGCGCGGTGCGGGGCGCGCAGCGGGGCGGGGGCCTCGGCGGCCAGGGCGGCCTCCAGCCGGGCCCGTTCCGGGGCGGTGCGGGCGGCCAGGTCGGTGAGCCGCAGCCGCTCCTGCTGGGCCCGCTGGTGGCGGTGCTGCCGTTCGGCGAGGGCGCTGTGCCGCTCCAACTGCTCGCGGGCGGCGGCCCGTTCGGCCTCGGCGGCGGCCAGCCGCAGGGCTGCCGCGTCGGCCCGTTCGGCGGCGGTGCTGCGCAGCACCGCGGCCCAGCCGAGGGCCTCGGCGATCGGGGCGTCCTCGCCGGGGTGGTGGGCGGCCGCGTCGGCGGCCAGCGGACCGGCGGCCTCCTCGGCGCGGGCCAGCAGGGCGTGCACCCGCTGCCGCCCGCCCTGCACCCGGGACTCGTGCTGCTTGCGCAACTCGGCCGTCCAGCGCTCCAGTTGGTCGAACCGGCCGGTGTCGAAGAGCCGGCCGAGCAGTTCGGCGCGCTGCTTGGAGTCGGCCCGCAGGAAGCGGGCGAAGTCGCCCTGCGGGAGCAGCACCACCTGGCAGAACTGCTCGCGGTTCATGCCCAGCAGCCGGGTCAGCTCCTCGCCCGCCTCCTGGTGCGAGCGGCTGAGCGGCACCCAGCCGGGCCCGCCCTCCCCGGCGTCGGCGGCCCACTCGCGCAGCAGGGTCTGCGCCTTGTCCGCGGTCAGGCCGGTGCCGCGCTTCTTGGGGCGCCACTGCTCGGGGCTGCGGGTGACCTCCAGCCGCCGCCCGCCGAGGGTCACCTCCAGCACCACCTCGGTGCGCAGGCCCGCTTCGGCGTGGTCGCTGCGCACCCCGTTGCTGCGGCGGGTGCCGGGCAGTTCGCCGTACAGGGCGTAGCAGACCGCGTCCAGCACGCTGCTCTTGCCCGCGCCGGTCGCGCCGCGCAGCAGGAACAGCCCGGCGGCGGAGAGCCGGTCGAAGTCGACCCGCTCGGTGCCCGCGAACGGGCCGAAGGCGGTGAGGGTGAGCCGGTGCAGCCTCATCGGGCGTCCTCCAGGCGGCGGGTGCGGCGGCGGGTGCGGCGGGAGGTCACCGGGCGTTCTCCTCGGCCCGGGCGGAGGCGGTGCGGCGCACCGCCTCCAGGCCCTCCAGCAGCCAGGCCCGCTCGCCGCCGTCGAGTTCGCGGCCGGGGCGGACGTGCGCGACGAAGCCCTCCACCACCTCCCGGTCGGTGCGCCCGCTGACCCGCTGGGCGTACGAGGCCCCGTCGGTGCGCTCGCCGCCCTCCGGGTCGAAGAGCAGTTGCAGGGTGTGCGGGAAGCGGGCGCGCAGCCGCTCCATCGCGTCGGCCGGGCGGACCGGGTCGGTCAGGGTGGCCTGCACCCAGCGGTCCTCGGCGTACCCGTGCTTCCCGTCGGCCAGCAGCTCGTCCAGGCGCCCCCGCAGCTGGGCCAGCCGGCGCGGCACCGGGCAGTGCACCCGGCGGGCCTCGACGGCGCCCGCCCCGTCCAGGTCGACCAGCCACATCGACTTCTCGTGCGTCGTCTCGGAGAAGGAGTACGCCAGCGGGGAGCCGGAGTAGCGCAGGTGCGGGGCCAGGGTCTGGCAGCCGTGCAGGTGGCCGAGCGCCGCGTAGTGCACGCCGTCGAAGACCGCGGCGGGGACGGACTGCACGCCGCCGACCGCGATGTCCCGCTCGCTGTCGCTGGGGGCGCCGCCGGTGACGAAGGCGTGCGCCAGCACCACGGCCCGGGTGCCCGCGGGGCGGGCGGCCAGGTCGGCGCGGACGCCGTCCATCGCCGCGGCCAGCACCTGCTCGTGGCCGCCCCGGGCCAGGCCCAGGCGTTCGCGCACCAGGGCGGGCTCCAGGTACGGCAGCCCGTACACGGCGACCGGGCCGTGCTCGTCGGCGAGCAGGACGGGTTCGGCCAGGGCGCCCGGGTCGGTGCGCAGGTGGATGCCGGACCGGTCGAGCAGCCGGGAGGCGGTGCCCAGGCGGCGGGCCGAGTCGTGGTTGCCGGAGATGAAGACCGCGGGCACGCCCAGTTCGGACAGCCGCCACAGCGCCTCGTCGAACAGCGCCACCGCCTCCAGGCCGGGCAGCGCCCGGTCGTAGACGTCCCCCGCGACCAGCACCGCGTCGACCCGCTCGGCGGCGACGGTCTCCACCAGGTGGTCCAGGAAGGCCCGCTGCGCGGCGTGCAGGTTCTCCCGGTGGAAGGACCGGCCCAGGTGCCAGTCCGAGGTGTGCAGCAGCCTCACTCGCCCGCTCCCCGCCGCATCGCCTGCCGCCCCTCGTCCGTCCGGTGCTCCGGTACGAGTATCACAGGTCCCGGACACCGCCCCGGCCGGACCGCTCGCGGGCGCCCGTAGCAGACGCGGTGACCCGGGTGGCGGTCGGGGCTGTTCATCGGTCGGGTGTTCGGGGAAGATCATCAGGTGGCGCGGCGGGCCGGCCGGTGAGCGGAGGGAGTGGCGATGGGCATCGAGTACAGCCCGGAGATCTCCGACCTGCTCGGGCGGGTGCGCCGCCGGCCCAACGCGGGCTGGCCGTGGCGGCCGGGGGAGCAGGTGCCCGCCGGGTTGACGGTCAAGCAGTCCTGGGGGTGGCTGTTCGCGCCGGACGGGCGGGTGCTGACGCTGGTCAACCCGCGGGACGGGGTGGTCAGCCTGCCCGGCGGGTCGCTGGAGCCGGAGGACGCGGGGGACCCGGGCAGCGCGCTGGCCCGGGAGGCGGGCGAGGAGGCCCAGGCGGTCATCGAGGGGCCGCTGTACCTCGGCTACCTGTACGACCGGGTCGGCTCGGCCAACGGCGGGCACGAGTGCGCCCGGGTGCGGATGGCCGCGGCGCTGCGCGCGGTGGGCCCGTCGGCGCCGGACCCGGCTTCGGGGCGGCACTACCGGCGGCTGCTGGTGGCGCCGGGGCTGGCGGTGGAGCTGCTCGGCTGGGGGCTGCCGGGGCTGCGGCAGGCGCGGGCGGCGGTCGCGGCGGCGGCCGCGCGCTGGGGCGTGCCGGTGCGGGCGGACGAGACGATCGAGGAACTGCCGTCCGCGGGCTGCCGGTTCCGCTGAGCGGCGCGACCGGTCCCGCCGGGGGGCGCGGGCGGGCCGGCTGAGGGCGCGGGCGGACCCGCCGGGGGGTGCGGTCGGTTCCGTGCGGGCACGGAGGAGCCGATTCCGCCGGAACGGCGCTCCGACGGCCCGCCGGGGGGATTTCTGCAGCCCAGGTCAGGGGTGGGTCTGCGCGCGTAGCGAACGTTGGGGTCCCGTTCGGTGAGTGTTCGTCAATTTCTTTGGCATGACCGCTTCCCCCCGAGGCTACTGACTGGTATCCAAGTGTGGCCTGCGTCACTCATGGAGGATCAGATGTCTCGCGTCCGTGCCGTCACCGTCGCGCTCACCGCGGCAGCCCTGTCCGTCACCACCCTCGTCGCCGCCACCCAGGCGAACGCCGCCGGCGTCAACTACGTCGCCCTGGGCGACTCGTACTCGGCCGGCGTCGGCTCCGGCAGCTACACCAGCGACAGCGGCAGCTGCAGCCGCAGCACCAAGGCGTACCCGTACCTGTGGAAGGCCGCGCACGCCCCGACCTCGTTCGCCTTCGTGGCCTGTTCGGGCGCGAAGACCGGCGACGTGTCGGCCAACCAGCTGAGCGCGCTGAGCAGTTCGACCACGCTGGTGTCGCTCACCATCGGCGGCAACGACGCGGGCTTCGCCTCCACCATGCAGACCTGCGTGCTGGACAGCGAGAGCTCCTGCCTGAGCGCCGTGAACACGGCCAAGAGCTACGCCACCAACACGCTGCCGAGCAAGCTCAGCAGCCTGTACGCGCAGATCAAGGCGAAGGCGCCCAACGCGCACGTGGTGGTGCTCGGCTACCCGCACCTCTACCAGGTGCCCGGCACCTGCATCTTCGGCATCTCGAACACCAAGCGGACCGCGATCAACAGCGCGGCCGACACCCTGGACACGGTGATCGCCAAGCAGGCGGCGGACGCCGGGTTCACCTTCAAGGACGTCCGGTCGGCGTTCGCCGGGCACGAGATCTGCGGCTCCTCCACCCAGTGGCTGAACAGCACCTCGCTGCCGATCAGCGACAGCTACCACCCGAACTCGGCCGGCCAGGCCAACGGCTACCTGCCGCTGTTCAGCGCCGCGGCCTGAGCCGTGGCCTGAGCCGCGGTCTGATCCGAGGCCCGATCCGCGGGGTGGTCCGCGGGGTGGTCCGCGGGGTGGTCCGCGAGACGTCCGTGGGGGACGAACACCGGTGGCCGGGCCCGTACGACGGGCCCGGCCACCGGTGTCGCCGGGGGCTCAGCGCAGGTAGCCGGTGAGCGCCGCGGGCCGCAGGCCCGCCCGCGCCGCTGCGTCCAGGGCGCGCTGCAGGTCGGTCGTCAGGGTGTCGGTGAAGTGCAGGATGACGATGTCGCCGGGCTGCAGCGAGCCGTCGGGGTGGGAGGTGCCGGAGGCGCCCCAGCCGAAGTCGGCGTTCGCGGTGACCAGGTACTTCATGCCGCAGTTCGCGGCGGCCCGCTGGGTGTCGGCGTTCCAGGCGAAGTACGGCGGCCTCAGCAGGGTCGGGACGGTGCCGTAGTGGGCGGTGACCGCGTCCCGGGCGTCGCAGATCTCGGCCTGCTGCTCGGCGAGCGACAGGGTGGTCAGGTCGCGGTGCGAGACGGTGTGGTCCTCGATCGTCGAACCGGGCACGGCGGTGGCCCGGGCGAAGTAGTCGGGCTCGAAGCCCTCCGGCATCGGCAGCGGGAACGCGGTGACCGGGACCTGCCGGTCGGCGATCAGCTGCGCGGCCGCCGGGTCGCGCGTCCAGCCGTCGTCGACGGTGACGAAGACGACCGGGTCGGCGGTCGGCACGCTGTTCACCAGCGGGGCGGGCGCCGGGCTGTCGCCGCTCACCGTGACGTCGTCCACCGCGATCGGGCCCTGGCCGTACCAGCCGTGCACGTACAGCTGCACCGAGGTGGTGGCCGGGCCGGTGGTGAAGGAGGTGGCCAGCTGCTGCCAGCCGTCGCCGGTGGACGCCGTCCAGGCCGGGGGCACGTCGTGGCCGGTGCCGACGGCGCCGAGGAAGGCGTACGAGCCGTGCACCCAGGCGCGGTAGGTGTAGGTGGTGTCCGGGCGCACCGCGAGGGTCTGGGTGCACTGCCCGGTGGAGTCGGCCGAGGCGGGGGTGAGGGCCAGGGCGGAGCCGCCGGTGCGGGCCGCGGCGGTGACCGCGCCCTCGCCCGCCGCGCAGTGCCAGCCGGGGACCGAGCCCCAGTCGGCCAGCGGCAGGGCGGGGATCTCGAAGCCGGGGTTGGTGGCCAGGTTCGGCGCGGGGGGCGCGGCGTCCGCGTGCGCGGCCGGGACGGTGCCGAGGGAGGTCAGCGCGGCGGTGGCGGCGAGGGCCGCGAGACGGCGGCGGGCGGAACCGATCACGGGTCAACTCCAGTGTGGGGGACGGGCGGAGGAGTGACTCCCGGAGGGGGCGGGGGTCGGTGGGGGCCCTGCCGCACCAGGCCGGTGCACACAATGGACTGGACCAATCCCGGCGGTCAAGCGGAACGGCCCAACCGGCGTCCGGGATCGGTCAACCGGCGTAGAGCTCCTCGATGTCCTGCGCGTAGCGCTCCGCCACCGCCGAGCGGCGGATCTTCAACGAGGGCGTCAGCAGCCCGTCCTCCACCGAGAACTCGCGCGGCAGCAGCCGGAACGCCCGGATCGACTCGGCCCGCGACACCGTGGTGTTCGCCGCCCCCACCGCCCGCTGCACCTCCTGGTGCAGCTCCGGGTCCGACAGTGCCTGCCACACGTCCAGCGGCGGCCGCCCGCGGGCCCGCAGCCAGTGCGCCAGCGCGACCTGGTCCAGCGTGATCAGCGCCGCCAGGTACGGCCGGTCGTCGCCCACCACCAGGCACTGGGCGATCAGCGGGTGCATCCGCACCCGCTCCTCCAGCACCGCCGGGGCCAGGTTCTTGCCGCTGGAGGTGACGATCACCTCCTTCTTCCGGCCGGTCAGCGTCAGGTAGCCGTCCTCGTCCAGCTCGCCCAGGTCCCCCGTGGCCAGCCAGCCCCGGCACAGCGCCTCGTCCGAGCAGCGCGGGTGGTTGAGGTAGCCGGAGAACACCCCCGGCCCCTTCACCCACACCTCGCCGTCCTCGGCGATCGCCACCGTCGAACCCGGCAGCGGCCGGCCCACCGTGCCGAACTTCGCCCGCCGCTGCGGGTTCGCGGTCACCGGCGCGGACGACTCGGTCAGCCCGTAGCCCTCGTACACCGTCACGCCCGCGCCCGCGAAGAACAGCCCCAGCTCCCGCCGCAGCACCGACCCGCCCGACATCACCGTCCGCACCCGGCCGCCCAGCACCGCCCGCACCCGCTGGTACACCATCCGCTCGTACGCCGCGTGCCGCAGCCGCAGCGCGGGCGAGGGGCCCGGGCCGCTGCGGTGCGCCCGGCGCTCGCGGGCCGCCGCCCACTCCACCGCCACCTGCTCGGCCTGCTCGAACAGCTCCAGCCGCCCCGCCGCCTCCGCGGCCTCCCGGGCCCGGCGGTGGATCCGCTCGAAGACGTACGGCACCGCGTGCAGGAAGGTCGGCCCGAAGGAGGCCAGCGCGGGCAGCAGGCTGTCCGCCGACACCTTCGCGTGGTGGCCGATCCGGACGCCGCCGCGCACCGCCGCGACCTGGGTGATCCGTCCGAACACGTGCGCCATCGGCAGGAACAGCAGCGTCGCGGGCTGCCCGCCGCCGGTGTCGCGGAACGCCTCGTCCCAGCCCGCCAGCATGGTGTCCGCCACCGCGGCGAAGTTCCCGTGCGTCAGCAGGCAGCCCTTCGGCCGGCCCGTGGTGCCCGAGGTGTAGACGATGCTCGCCAGCGAGTCCGGCGAGACCCCCAGCCGCTGGCGGTGCACCAGCGCGTCCGGCACGCCCGCGCCGTCCGCGGCCAGCTGCGCCACGCAGCCCCGGTCCAGCTGCCAGATGCCGGTGAGCTCCGGCAGCGCGTCGCACACCGCGCCCACCGTCATCGCCTGGTCCTCGTCCTCCACCACGCAGGCCACCGCCGCGGTCTCCGCCAGGATCCAGCGCACCTGGTCCGGCGAGGCCGTCGGGTACACCGGCACCGGGATCGCCCCGACCGCCCAGAGCGCGTAGTCGAACAGCGTCCACTCCCAGCGGGTCGCCGACATCACCGCGACCCGGTCGCCGTAGCGCACCCCGCGGGTCAGCAGGCCCTTCGCCAGGGCGAGCACCTCGTCCCGGAACTGAACCGCCGTCACCGGCTCCCAGGCGCCGCCGCCCGCCCGCCGCGACAGCTGCACCAGCTGCGGCTCCCGCTCCGCCCGGTCGAACACCGAGTCGGCCAGCCCGCCGGTCGGCGCACCGCCCAGCGCGGGGCTGCTGAACTCTCGCACGGTCCCCCCGATCCCGCCGTTCCCGTCTCCGGCCCGCACGGCCGGAGCGGTACCGGCGAAGCTACCGGATCGGCGCGGCGCTGCCCAGAGTCACCGAGCGGCAACGCCCCGCACCGGCCGCAGGGCCGCAGGTCGGGGCCATGACAGAACCCGGTCGGGAAATTAAAGGACGATCCGGACAACAGCCGATCACGATGCACTTTCACCCTACGAACGGGTGGTCAGGAAGTAGTAGGCTCGCGGCTCTCGACCCCCGCCCGTACCCACCCCCGCCCGTACCCACCCCTGCCCACGCGCACCCACC
>NZ_JNYE01000154.1 GCF_000717185.1 Kitasatospora phosalacinea
GTGTTCCCAGCTTATCAGAGGTTTTCCGCTCCGTTTTCCGGAGTTTCATTCATTCCGATTCGCTTTCGCCTTTCGGCGCTCCCGAACTCTACCAGAGTTATTCGGTCCGCTTTTCCATCCAGAATTCGAATGGACGCGCGACGAGTCGCTCATCAGGGTTTGGGGGGTTCCGCCTCCCGGTCTCAGCCGGTTCAGGCGACTCGACCTACGTTAGGACACCGGGACGGGCGAGTCAAACACGGAGGGGCCGGATCTGGCTGGATCCGGCCCCTGTTCACCGTGCCCGCAGGTCAACTGCGGTCTGTTTCAAGCCGCTCGACGGACGACGCGTGAGCGTCACGCGCCGGCGAGTTCGACGGCGGCGAGGTTGCGCTTGCCGCGGCGGAGGACGAGCCAGCGGCCGTGCAGGAGGTCGGCGGGGGTGGCGACGGCCTCCTCGTCGGTGACCTTGGCGTTGTTCAGGTAGGCGCCGCCCTCCTTGATGGTGCGGCGGGCGCCGGAGCGGCTGGGGGCCAGGCCGGATTCGACCAACAGGTCGACGAGCTGGCCGAGTTCGGTGACCGTGGCCTTCGGGACCTCGGCGAGGGCCGCGGCGAGGGTGGCGGGTTCGAGGTCGGCGAGGTCGCCCTGGCCGAAGAGGGCCTTGGAGGCGGCGACGGCGCGCTCGTACTGGTCGGCGCCGTGGACGAGGGTGGTGAGCTCCTCGGCGAGGGCGCGCTGGGCGAGGCGGGCGGCGGGGCGTTCGGCGGTGTCGCGTTCGAGCTGTTCGATCTCCTCGCGGCTGCGGAAGGAGAAGATGCGCAGGAACTTGGCGACGTCGCGGTCGTCGGCGTTCAGCCAGAACTGGTAGAAGGCGTAGGGGGTGGTGAGTTCGGGGTCGAGCCAGACGGTGCCGGACTCGGTCTTGCCGAACTTGGTGCCGTCGGCCTTGGTGATCAGCGGGGTGGCGATGGCGTGCACGGAGCGGCTCTCGGCCTTGCGGATCAGGTCGGTGCCCGCGGTGAGGTTGCCCCACT
The DNA here is from genome assembly GCF_000717185.1 of Kitasatospora phosalacinea. Lineage (GTDB taxonomy): Bacteria > Actinomycetota > Actinomycetes > Streptomycetales > Streptomycetaceae > Kitasatospora > Kitasatospora phosalacinea_A. The sequence goes on from NZ_JNYE01000154.1 coordinate 1,017, forward strand.
GGTCGCTGCCGCCGGTCTGCAGGGTGCAGTTGTAGCGGCGGTTCAGTTCCAGGAAGTCCATGCCCTGGAGGATCTGGTAGCTGAACTCGGTGTAGCTGATGCCCGCGTCGGAGTTGAGGCGGCGGGCGACCGCCTCCTTGGCGATCATGTTGTTGACGCGGAAGTACTTGCCGACGTCGCGCAGCAGGGTGATGGCCGACATGCCGGACGTCCAGTCCAGGTTGTTGACCATGCGGGCGGCGTACTCGCCCTCGAAGTCGAGGAAGCGCGCGATCTGGCCGCGCAGGCGCTCGACCCAGCCGGCCACCGTCTCGGGGTCGTTGAGGACGCGCTCGGCGGTGGGCTTGGGGTCGCCGATCAGGCCGGTCGCGCCGCCGACCAGGCCCAGCGGGAGGTTCCCGGCCTGCTGGATGCGGCGCATGGTGAGGATCTGGACCAGGTTGCCGAGGTGCAGGCTGGGTGCGGTCGGGTCGAAGCCGCAATAGAACGTGACCGGGCCGTCCGCGAACGCCTTGCGCAGTGCGTCCTCGTCAGTGGACAGGGCGATCAGCCCGCGCCACTGCAGCTCGTCGACGATGTCGGTCACGGTCCCGCGTCTCCTTCGGTCGGGGGTCCGGCGCGGGTGGGCCCGGGGCGGGCGGTGCGCCTGGACGGTTCCAGCGGGGTAGAGCCTACGCGCTCGGGGTGCGGGGGTTCCGGTGCAGGTCGGTGGGCGGTGGCGGAAATTCCGTTGTTCGGCGGGATGCGGGCGTTCACAGTGGGTGCCACCGCCGTGCGGCGGGGGCGAGCTCTGGAGGTGGCCCGTTATGCGCAACACCCTTGTCCTGAACGCGAGCTACGAACCGTTGAGCACGGTGCCGCTGCGCCGTGCCGTGGTGCTTGTCCTGCAGGACAAGGCGGTGGTGGAGCAGGCGCATCCGCTGCGGGTGGTGCGCGGTTCGGGGGTGCAGCTCCCGGTGCCGCGGGTGATCAGGCTGACAAGGTACGTGCGGGTGCCGTTCCGACAACGGGCTCCGTGGTCGCGGCGGGGGGTGCTGGCGCGGGACCAGTTCCGGTGCGCGTACTGCGGGCGGCGGGGCACCACGGTGGACCACCTGGCGCCCAAGTCCCGTGGTGGGGCGGATAGTTGGCTGAACACCGTGGCGGCCTGCGCGGAGTGCAACCAGTACAAGGCGGACCGGACGCCGGAGCAGGCCGGGATGCGGCTGCTGCGGCGGCCGTTCGAGCCGACGCCGGAGGCGACGCTGATGCTCGCGCTCGGGCTGCGGGCGGGTGAGCTGGGCGAGCTGGCGGCCTGGCTGCCGGAGCCCCGGAACGCCGCGGCGAGCGCGTGACAGGCCGACGGGCCCGACCTGATCAGGGGACAGGTCGGGCCCGTCGTCGTGCGCGCGGGGCCGGTGGTGCGGCGGGGGTCAGCCCTTGCTGGTGAAGGCGGTGGCGATGCCGTAGTTGGAGGCGTGCTCGGGGACGGCCAGCAGGTGCCCCGCGGAGGTGTGCACCCGGCCGGCCGAGAGCAGCGAACCGGTGCCCTGCGGGAAGGCGCCGCCCTGGGTCTCCTGGCCGCCGGAGAGCGCGAAGCGGCTGAGGTGGGCGGGCTGGTCGGCACGCTCGTCCACCGCGACCACCAGGCCGTCGGCGTCCACCCCGACCGGGCGGGCCCTGCCCTTCTCGGCGAGGGGGGTGCGCCACTGCTGCTTGCCGGTGGCGAGGTCGTACGCGGCGACCGAGGTGGGGTTGCCGCCGCCCTCGGGGACGACGGCGGCGAACATGGTGGTGCCCTGGAAGTACGTGCCGGGGACGGTGGCGAAGCTGCCGCTGTCGACGTCCAGTCGGCCGCCGCCCTCGACCGCGAGGGGGATCTCCGCCGCCGGGTCGCCCTCCGCGCCCCAGGCGAACACCCGGGCGTCGGCGGGGTTCGCGGTGGTGGTGAGGACCGCGGCGGGCTCCGCGGAGAGCACGGTGACCATGGTGGGCTGGTTGTTCAGGCCCCGCCAGTACTTGACCTTGCCGTCGGAGACGTTGAGCGCCACGGCCTGGTCGGCGGGCGTGGAGTCGGCGCAGTGGCTGTGCAGCAGCACGACGGAGGTGCCCGCGTTGCCGGACAGGCGGCAGTACTTGCCCTGCCCGGAGTACTGCCAGGCCTCGGCGCCGTCGGCCGCTCCCCAGGCGTACGCCTTGTCCTCGCCGACCGCGAGCACCTTGTCGTCGGTGACGGCGACGTGGGTGGTGTAGCTGTCCTTGGTGTCGGAGAGCAGCTTCGTCCAGACCGCCTGGCCGGACGTGCTGTCCACGGCGGCGACGGTGCTGCACGGGCTCTTCGGGTCGGCGGCGCGGTAGACGACCGCGCCGAGGCCGGCGGCGTTGACGGCCGGGGACAGGCCGCAGGGGACGGCGCCCTCGGCGGGGGCCTGGAGCGTCCAGGTGGGTTTGCCGTCGGCGAGGGAGTAGGCGTGCACGCCGGTGCCGTCGGCGCGGACCACGGCATCGGCCAGCAGCCAGCTGCCGACCAGGGTGTCGTCGGCGCCCTGGGCCCCGGCGGTGGCCTGGTCCGCGGCGGCGGCCCACGCCTTGGTGTGGGCGACGGAGATGTTCTGCGAGCCGCTGCCGCCGGTCTTCCCGGCGGGGGTGTCCTCGTCCCCGTCGGAGACCGCTAGCACGCCCGCGGTGACCAGCACGGCGAGCGCGGCGGCGCCCGCGCCGACCCGGACGGCCAGGCCGCGGCGGCTGGGCGCGCCCTCGCCGGACAGCACCGCGGCGCGGGCCTTGGCGGCGAACCCGCGCGGCGCGGGCCGCTCCCGGCCCGGGGCGGCGTCACCGGCGGTGGCGGCGAGCCCGGACACGCCCTCGCCGCCGGGGGCGAACGGGTCCTCGGCGCTGGTCTGCGGGTAGCCGGTGGCGGTGACCGGGCCGGAGCCGGACGCGGGGGCGGCCTCGGCGGCGGTCGGCTGCCCGTACGGCTGCCGGGGCTGCTGCTGGGGCTGCGGCGGCAGGTCGAACGGGCTCGGGGCGGGCGCGTAGGGCTGCTGCGCGGACGGGTCCTGGTAGCCGGTCTGCTGCTGCGGGTAGCCGTAGGCCTGCTGCGGGTCGGCGTACGCCTGCTGGTCGCCGTACGGCTGCTGCTGGGGGAAGGCCTGCTGGCCGTACTGCCCGTACGCCTGCTGCTCCGGGTAACCGTACGCCTGGGGCTGGGCCTGCTGCTCGGGGTAGCCGTAGGCCTGCTGCGGGTCGGCGTACGCCTGCTGGTCGCCGTACGGCTGCTGCTCCGGGTAGCCCTGCGGCTGGGGGTACCAGGGCTGCTGCTGGGGGTACCCGGGGGTCGTGGAAGGTTCCTGAGCCATGCGTTCCGTCCGTCCCGACTGCGGTCTGGCAAGGGGCCAGCATCTCATGGCACGGGGGCCGGTCCTGCCGGGCCCCGGTGGGGAGTTCGGGGCGGGACGGGGGTCGGCGGGGTCAGGCGGCGGCGTCGAGGGCGCTGTCGATCAGGTGGGCCAGCGTGATGTCCAGGCTGGTCAGGCCGTGGGCGCTGTGGGTGGTGAGGAGGAAGGTCAGGGTGCGCCAGCGGATGTCGATGTCGGGGTGGTGGTCGAGCGCCTCGGCCTGTTCGGCGACGGCGCCGACGACCTTGATGGCGGTGGGGAAGCTCGCGGTCTCGGCGGTGCGGGTGATCGCCTCGCCGGTGCGGGTCCACTGCGGGAGGTCGGCGAGGGCGTTGGCGATCTGCTCCTCGTTGAGGCGGGTGCGGCTCATGGCTGGCTCCGTCCGTCCGGGTCCCGGGTTCCGGGTCTCACGGCCGAGCCTACGTCGCCCGCCGCGGCGGGGCGGGCGGGCTCAGAGGAACAGCAGCTTGGTGACGGCGACCAGGCCGACCGCGACGATCAGGGCGCGCAGCGCGACCGGCGGGAGGCGGCGGCCGACCTTGGCGCCGAGCGCGCCGCCGAGGGTGGCGCCGACCGCGATCAGCAGGGCGGCCGTCCAGTCGATGGTGGAGGCGAACAGGAAGAAGACCGCGGCGACGCCGTTGACGATCATGGCGAGGACGTTCTTGATGCCGTTGACCGTCTGGAGGTCGTCGGGCAGCAGCATGCCCATCAGGGCGATCAGCAGGACGCCCTGGGCGGCGCCGAAGTAGCCGCCGTAGACGCCGGTGAGCCCGATGCAGGCGAGCAGCAGCCAGCCGCCGTCACTGGCGGGGGCGGCGGTTCCGGCGGCGGTGGCGGCCGCGGTGGCGGCGGCGCGGCGGGCGGCCATCGCGCGGGCGACCCGGGGCTGCACGACGACCAGGACGAGGGCGGTGAGGATGAGGACGGGGACGACGGCCTCGAAGGCGCTGCCGGGGAGGGTGACGAGCAGGGCGGCACCGGTGAGCCCGCCGATCAGCGAGGCGGTGCCGTAGCGGATCAACCGGTGGCGCTGTCCGGCGAGTTCGGCGCGGTAGCCGATGGCTCCGGCCAGCGAGCCGGGGACGAGGCCGAGGGCGTTGGAGACGTTGGCGGTGACGGGGGGCAGGCCGACGGCGAGCAGGACGGGGAAGGTGATCAGGGTGCCGGAGCCGACGATGGTGTTGATGCCCCCGGCCGCGACGCCGGCCAGCAGGACGGCGGTCATCTCCCACACTGTCATCGGCTTCCCCCTCGTTGGCTGCTGTCATGCGCCGGTCGATCATGCCGGAGCGGTGCGCGGCTTGGCGAGGGGCGGTCCGCCATCCGGAACGGGCGCGGGCGCGGGCAGGACCGGAACGGGCGCGGGCGGAACGGGCGCGGGCCCCGGTCGACGCGGGGTCGGCCGGGGCCCGTTCCGGGTGCCGGAGCGGCTACTCGTCGATCTTGGGGTACTGCCGGGTGGGCTCGACCCGGGGGCGGGCGGTCTTGTTCTCGGTGTCGACCGGGCGCGGGCCGGTGGCCGGGTCGACCGGGACGCGGGCCGCGGGCGGCTGGACCGGGGCGGGGGCGGCCGGGGCGGCGCCGCCGCCGGTGACGCCCTGGAAGGCGCCGCCGAGGCCCTTGAGCGCGTCGCCGACCTCGCTGGGGATGATCCACAGCTTGTTGGCGTCGCCCTTGGCGAGCTCGGGCAGCGTCTGCAGGTACTGGTAGGCGAGCAGCTTCTGGTCGGCGTCGCCCTCGTGGATGGCCTCGAAGACGGTGCGGATCGCGGCGGCCTCGCCGTCGGCCTTGAGGACGGCGGCCTGCGCCTCGCCCTCGGCCTGGAGCACGGCCGCCTGCTTCTCGCCCTCGGCGCGCAGGATCTGGGCCTGCCGGGCGCCCTCGGCGGTGAGGATCGCGGCGCGCTTGTCGCGGTCGGCGCGCATCTGCTTCTCCATCGAGTCCTGGATGGAGGTCGGCGGCTCGATCGCCTTCAGCTCGACCCGGTTGACCCGGATGCCCCAGCGGCCGGTGGCCTCGTCCAGGACGCCGCGCAGGCCCGCGTTGATGACCTCGCGGGAGGTCAGGGTGGACTCCAGGTCCATCGAGCCGATGATGTTGCGCAGGGTGGTGACGGTGAGCTGCTCGATGGCCTGGATGTAGCTGGCCACCTCGTAGGTCGCGGCCCGCGGGTCGGTCACCTGGTAGTAGATGACCGTGTCGATGTTGACGACCAGGTTGTCCGAGGTGATGACGGGCTGCGGCGGGAACGGGACGACCTGCTCGCGCAGGTCGATCCGGTTGCGGATGGTGTCGATGAAGGGCACCACGATGTTCAGGCCGGCGCTGAGGGTGCGGGTGTAGCGGCCGAAGCGCTCCACGATCGCCGCGCTGGCCTGCGGGATCACCTGGATCGTCTTGATCAGGGCGATGAAGGCCACCACGACCAGGACGATCAAGACGATGAGGACGGGTTCCAACGCTTCTCCCCTAGACGACCAGGGCGGTCGCGCCCTGGATTTCGACGACGTCGACCTGCTGCCCCGGCTCGAAGACCGAACCCGGGTGGAGCGCGCGGGCCGACCAGATCTCGCCGTTCAGCTTGATCCGTCCGCCCTCTCCCCCGTCGACTGTTTCCTGTACCACTGCGGTGGCGCCGGTCAGCGCCTCCACGCCCGTGCGGTAGCCCGGGCCCTTCCTGAGCTGGCGGTACGCGATCGGGCGGACGAACACCAGCAGCGCGGCCGACACCCCGACGAACACCAGGAACTGCGGGACCATGCCGCCGCCCAGACCGGCCGTCAGCGCGGCGGCCCCGGCGCCGAGCGCGAACATGGCGAACTCGGGCATCGCGGTGACCACCAGCGGGATGCCCAGGGCGACGGCGAGCAACAGCCACCACGTCCAGCTGTCCACGGGCTCCATCCTAGGGAAGTCGGGTCTCTCCCCGCGTAGCTTCCCGCAGGTGGGGCGGCGGAAACCGGCCGTGTGTACGACCGGTTCCCGCCGTTCGCCGCAGCGGCGGGATTCAGCCGAGCGGAAGGCCCTGCGCGGTCCAGCGGTCGCCGCGCTGCTCCAGGGTCAGCGGCAGGCCGAAGCAGTGCGAGAGGTTGCGGGCGGTGAGGGTGGTTTCGATCGGACCGGCCGTCATCACCTTGCCCTGGCGGATCATCAGCACGTGGGTCATGCCGGGGACGATCTCCTCGACGTGGTGGGTGACCATCACCATGGACGGCGCGTACTCGTCCCCGGCGAGCGCGGCGAGGCGGCGGATCAGGTCCTCGCGGCCGCCGAGGTCGAGGCCGGCCGCGGGCTCGTCGAGCAGCAGCAGCTCGGGGTCGGTCATCAGGGCGCGGGCGATCAGGGTGCGCTTGCGCTCGCCCTCGGAGAGGGTGCCGAACTTGCGGGTGGTGAAGCCGGCCATGCCGAGGCGGTCGAGCAGGGCGAGGGCGCGGGCCTCGTCGGAGTCCTCGTACGTCTCCTTGCCGTGCACGGTCTGCCCGTACGCGGCGGTGAGGACGGTCTCCAGCACGGTCTGGCCGGCCGGCAGCTTCTCGTACATCGCGGCGCTGGCCAGGCCGATCCGGGCGCGCTGCTCGAAGACGTCGACCTGGTCGAGCTTCTCGCCGAGCACCACGGCCTCGCCGGAGCTCGGGAACAGGTAGGCGCCCGCGATCTGGAGCAGTGTGGTCTTGCCCGCGCCGTTCGGGCCGAGCACCACCCAGCGCTCGCCCTCCTTGACCGTCCAGGACACGTGATCGACGAGCGCGCGCCCCTCCCGGGCCACGGAAACGTCCACCAGCTCCAGCACGTCGCTCATGCCTACGCCTTCCCCAAATGCAAGAATCCGGCCGTCCGTGGACCTGGGCGTTCGGTCCTCGGGGTGCGGTCCACCATGTGTCAGGGCAAACCTACGCCACCCGCCCGGCGCGCTTGTCCGTAGGCTGGTCCGATGCTCGTCACACCTGCCGACAATCCGTACCAAGAACCCCGTTCGGGGCGGCTCACCGCCTGGGGCAACGCGCTGCTGGGCGGCGGCGCCTCCCCCGACGACGCGGCCGCCGCCGTGCAGGGGCCGGACGACGCCCACCGGGTGACCGGCCTGCCCGGCGAGGCGCCCGACTCGCTGCACGGGCTCACCTGGGCGCTGGGGCGGCTGCGTTCGCTCGGCGCGAAGGGCCTGCGGCTGGCCCTCCCGGTCGCCGGGCACCCGCTCGGACTGACCGGGCCGCCCGCCTTCAACGCGCTGGCGCTGGGCGCGGGCGAGGCCGTCCTGGCGGTCGGCGTCCCGTACGGGCTGGTGCCGGAGGTCGAGGTGTACGGGCCGGAGGGCGACCAGGGCGTGCGGGTGCTGTGGCAGTGCCTGCCGGTCAACGACGCGCCGCCCGCCGACGTGCCCTCGCTGGACGAGGCCGAGCGCGAACTCGCCGACGGGCTGCGGCAGGCCACCGCCGCGCTGGTCCGGCTGGACGTGGCCGGGGCCGGACCGGAGACGCTGCGCGCCCTGGAGTCCTTCCGCAAGCAGGGCCGGCGCGAGCTGCTCGCGCCCGGCTACCCGCAGCGCGCGGTGCGGGTGCTGGAGTCGGCCCGGCAGGTGTCGGCGCTGCTGCACATCGCCGCGGGCGGGCACGGGGCGGCGGTCTCCGCCTCCGAGATGGCCGCCCGGCGGGAGACCCTGGCCCCGCTGGACCGGACCGCCCGGCGGGCGCAGGTCGCGGCGTACAACGCGGCCGTGGACGAGCGGCGGGACTGAGCGCGCGGCGGCCGGGCGGCGGGTCCGGGTCCGCGGCGGGGGTGCGGCGGGCGGCGCCCGGCCCGCTCGGGATGTTCGACAGGTGGGTCCTGACCGTCTTCTCCGACAGGTGCAGGACCCGGGCGGTCTCCCGGGCGGGGCGGCCGTCGGCGAACGGCGGGGAGCCGGGCCGCGCGGCCGGGCTGACGGCCGGTCACTGCTGCTGGTTGCGGACGGCCCACAGGGCGGCCTGGGTGCGGTCGGCGACGTCCAGCTTCATCAGGATGTTCGACACGTGAGTTTTGACCGTCTTCTCCGACAGGTGCAGGGCGCGGGCGATCTCCCGGTTGGAGCGGCCGTCGGCGATGTGCGAGAGCACCTCGCGCTCGCGGTCGGTGAGGGTGCCGCCGCGGCCCTGCGGCGGGGCCGGGACGTCCTCGGCGAGCAGGGCGGCGGCCAGTTCGGGCTGGAGCAGGACGTGCCCGGCGTGCACCGAGCGGATCGCCCCGGCCAGTGCCTCCGGGTCGACGTCCTTGTACACGTAGCCCGCGGCGCCCGCCCGCAGCGCGGGGACCACGGTGCGGTGCTCGGTGAAGCTGGTGACGATCAGCACCTTGGCGGCGCTGCCGCGCTCGCGCAGCAGGCGCAGCGCCTCGATGCCGTCGACCTTGGGCATCTTGAGGTCCATCAGGACCACGTCGGGGGCGAGCCGTTCGGCCTGCTCGACGGCCTGTTCGCCGTCGGCGGCCTCGCCGACCACCTCGATGTCGTCCTGCACCTCCAGGAAGGTGCGCAGGCCGCGCCGGACCACCTGGTGGTCGTCCACCAGCAGCACGCGGATCGGTGACGCCGTGTCAGGCACCGGGGACCTCCAGTTCGACCAGGGTGCCCCGGCCCGGGGCGGAGTCCAGGGACAGCCGGCCGCCGACCGCGGCAGCCCGGTCCCGCATCGACACCAGGCCGAGGTGCCGGCCCGCGCGGCGCACCGACTCCGGGTCGAAGCCGCGACCGTCGTCGCGGACGGTCAGCCGGACGCCGCGGCCCGCGGTGCCGGTGAGGGTGACCGCGACGGTCACGGCCCGGGCGTGCCGCAGCGCGTTGTGCAGCGCCTCCTGGGCGACCCGCAGCACGGCCGCCTCCTGGGCGGCGGGCAGCGCGCGGACGCCGGTCGCGGTGAAGGCGACCCTGGCGCTGTGCGCCCGGTCCAGCACCTGGACCTGCGAGGCCAGGGTGGCCACCAGGCCGTCCTCCTCCAGCGCGGCGGGCCGCAACTCGACGACCACGGCCCGCAGTTCGTCCGCGGCCTCGGCCGCGAGCCGGGCCACCTCGGCCAGGTTCTCGCGGGCCCGGGCCGGGTCCCGGTCGACCTGCTTCGCGGCGGCGCGGGCGGTCAGCCGCAGCGAGAACAGCTTCTGCGAGACGGCGTCGTGCAGGTCGTGGGCGATCCGGGCGCGCTCGCCGGACAGGGTCAGTTCGCGGCTGCGCTCGTAGAGCCGGGCGTTGCCGAGGGCGAGCGCGGCGTGCGCGACCAGGATCCGCAGCAGCTCCTCGTCCTGGTCGGTGAAGCCGCCGGGCTTGTTGGCCAGGAACAGGGCCCCGGCGATCTCGTCCTCGTCCATGATCGGCATGCCCAGGAAGTCGGTCATGTCGGGGTGCGCCTCGGGCCAGCCGCCGAACGCAGGCGCCGTCCGGACGTCCTTCAGCCGGGTCGGCTCGCGGTCGTGCAGCATCGACGCCAGCACCCCGTGCTGGCGCGGCAGCGGGCCGATCGCCCGCCACTGCTCGTCGCTCACCCCGTCCACCACGAACTGGGCGAACCCGCCGTGGTCGTCCGGCAGCCCCAGCGCGGCGTACTCGGCGCCCAGCAGTTCCCGGGCGGACGCGGTGATCCGCCGCAGCACCTCCCGCACCTCCAACGGCCGGGACATCGCCAGCACCGCCGCGCTGACCGCCTCGATCGCCTGCAACGACGGATCGCACCGGGGACTGTCCATGCGCCCACGCTACCGCCGTGATCACGGCTCCCACCTCGGGCGCGAGACCTAGGTGTTCTGTCCTGTGAGGTTGGGGACGCGGCTGGCGGGTGGTTGGCCGGCGAGTGCGGTGTGTCCGCGGTGGTGATTGTAGGTGTGGAGCCAGG
>NZ_JNYE01000155.1 GCF_000717185.1 Kitasatospora phosalacinea
CCGGCCGGGCAGGCCGCGTACTACGGCCGCGGCCCGATCCAGCTCAGCTGGAACTTCAACTACAAGGCGGCGGGCGACGCGCTCGGCATCGACCTGCTGAACAACCCCAACCTGGTGCAGACCGACGCGGCCGTCGCCTGGAAGACCGGCATCTGGTACTGGATGACCCAGAACGGCCCGGGCACCATGACCCCGCACAACGCCATGGTCAACGGCGCCGGCTTCGGCGAGACCATCCGCTCCATCAACGGCTCCATCGAGTGCAACGGCGGCAACCCCGCCCAGGTGCAGAGCCGGATCAACGCGTACACCAGCTTCACCTCGATCCTGGGCGTGCCCACCGGGTCGAACCTGAGCTGCTGACCCGCGGCTGAGGAGGAGGGGGCGGCCCCGGCTGACCGTGCGTCAGCCGGGGCCGCCCCCGGGCGGTGCGGGCCGGGGTCAGGCGGCCGCGCTCCCCGCCGGGCGGAGGGACTGCCCGCGGCGGGCGCGGGTGACGGCCAGGCCGACGGCGACCGCCAGGGCGGCGGCGCCGAGCAGGCCGATGGCGTGCGCCAGGGTGCCGGTGGGCTTGGCGACGGCGAGCAGGACCAGCGGGCAGACGAACTCGCCGAGGAAGAAGGCGCTGTTCCACAGGCCGGTGCCGCGGCCGCGGTTGGCCGGGGTGAGCATGGTCATGGTGCGGGTGATCAGGGTGGGCAGCAGCAGGCCGGTGCCCAGGCAGTTGACGACGGCGCCGACGACCAGGAGGGGGACGCTGCCCGCCACGGCGATGATGCCGAAGCCGAGCGCGCAGAGCGCCAGGGTCCAGGGGAGCATGCGGTCGGCGCGGTCGGTGAGGCGGGTGAAGGCGGCCGCACCGGCGACCGTGGCGGCGCTGGCGATCGCGGTGCACAGGCCGATGGTGGCGGGGGCCTCGGTGCCGAGGTCCTTGAGGAGGAAGGAGGTCTCGACCGGGACGGTGTAGAAGACGATCGCACCGAAGAAGGTCAGCGCGCAGGGGGCCAGCAGGCGGCGCAGCAGCGGGCCGGTGGGCTCCGCCGGGGCGGCCCCGGTGCCCTGCCGGCGCTGCGTCGGCCGCAGCATGGTGGCCAGCAGGGGCGCGAGCAGCAGGCCGACGGCGTAGGCCCAGAACGGGGCGCGCCAGCCCGCCGAGCCCGCGGCGCCGCCGAGGGCGAAGAAGGCGGTGGCGGAGACGGCGGAGCAGATCGCCTGCAGGGCGAGGTACTTCTCGCGCTGGCGGCCGCTCCAGTAGTCGCCGATCAGGGTGGTGCAGCAGGTCATGATCGCGGACTCGGCGACGCCGACCAGGGCCCGGCTGACGATGATCGCGGGCAGCGAGTCGAGCCAGAGCGGGGCGGTGCCGACGATCGCGTAGAACACGGTGGCGATCACCAGCAGGCGGTGGCGGCCGAGGCGGTCGATGATCGCGCCGGCGAACGGCGCCATGACGGCGAGGGAGAGCGCGGGGACGGTCAGCGCCACCGGGGCGAGGGCGTCCACGCCGGAGACGGAGGCGAAGTGGTCCTGGAGCTTCGGCACCACCGGGGCGATCAGGACGGCGCCGAGGATCGGCAGGCAACTGCCCGCCATCAGCAGCGTCGCCGTCAGCCGGGGCCGGGCGAGGACCGGGGCCGGAGCGTCCGCGTCGACGGAGGCAGGGACCGGGGCCGGAGCGTCCGCGTCGGCGGAGGCAGGGACCGGGGTCGCCGCGGGGCCGTCGGCGGGGGCCGCCGCGGGCGCGTCGGCGGGGAGGGGGGCAGGCATGACCGCTCCGTTCGAAGGGGGGCCTCCGGCCGGGCGGGACGGGCGCAGGCGTCGGCCCGCCCGCGCTCGGACGGGGGTGGGGGAGGTCGGCACGGGGCGCCGTGTCGGCGGGCCGGGGTGACAGCCATCCTGGACGGGGCGGGTGTGCCCGGGGAATGGTACTGCCGATCGATTGTACGAATACCCGTTATCCGTCGGACAGCTGACGGTGCGGTTGCTCCCGCAGCCCGCCGCTCACCCGGGCGGCCGTCTCGCGCAGCCACCGGTGGGCGGCGTCCCGGGTGTGGACGGGGTGCCACCACAGGGCCTCGGTGAGCGGGACGGGGTCGAACGGGCAGGGCAGGGTGCGCACGCCGCTGTCCGGGCCGAGCCGGAGGGCGAGGCGCTCCTGGATCAGGGCGACCCGGCGGGTGCCCGCCACCATGGCGGGCAGCAGCTGGAAGGTGCCCACCGCGACCTCCACCCGCGGTTCGACGCCCAGCAGGGAGAGCTGGCGGGCGGCGGGGGCGTCGTGCGGGTGCTGGTAGACCGCCCAGGGGAGGCGGGCCAGGTCGTCCAGGGTCAGGGCGTCGCCGACGTCCGGGTGGTCGTCGGCGAGCAGGCAGACCCAGCGGTCGGCGTACAGGTCGAGGAACGGGTAGCCGCTGATCACGCCGTGCGGCAGCAGCAGCCCGTCGGCGGCGCCGAGGAAGTCGCCGATCGAGTCGACCAGGGTGGGCCCGACCGGTTCGAAGCGCAGCCGGACGCCGGGGGCCTCGGCGTGCAGGGCGCGGGCCAGGCGGGCGCCGAAGACGGCGGCGCCGTAGTCGGAGGAGAGCAGGGTGAACTCGCGCTCCGCGGTGGCCGGGTCGAAGGAGGCCTGGCAGGTGAAGACCCGTTCCAGCAGGTCGCAGGCGGGGCCGGTCATGGTGAGCAGCGCGGTGCCGAGCGGGGTGGGGGTGTAGCTGTTGCCGGAGCGGGTGAGCAGCTCGTCGTCGAAGTGCTTGCGCAGCCGGGCGAGGGCGGCGCTGGTGGCCGGCTGGCTGAGCCCGAGCCGTCGGCCGGCCCGGGTGACGTTGCGCTCCTCCAGCAGGGCGCGCAGCGCGGGGAGCAGGTTGAGGTCGAGGGTCGCGAGGTTCATCGGGGGTCGACCCGCCTATCCGTCCGGTGGATGACTGCCATCAGCACAATCGATTTCCATGATCTCCCTGTCGGGGCCACATTAGTCGCAACGCATCGAGAGGAAACCCCGTGGCACCACACGCGCAACCCTCCGGCCCCTTCGCCCTCGGCACCTTCGCCGACGGCGACGGCGCGCCCTTCCCCGGCCTGGTGGCCGGGGGCCGGGTCCTGGACCTCCGCGGCCGCCCCGCGCTCGGCAGCCCCGCCACCACCCGCGACCTGCTGGAGCACTGGGACGAGGCGCTGCCCGTCCTGCACGACCTGGCGGCCCGGACGGACGCCGCCTGGCGCCCCGTCGAGGAACTGCGCACCCTCGCCCCCGTCGAGCCCCGGCAACTGCTGCAGTCCGGCGCCAACTACCGCCGGCACGTGGTCGACCTGGCGGTCGCGCACCGCCCCGCCGACGACCCGCGCACCGTCGAGCAGGCCCGCGCCGAGATCGGCGCGATGATGGACCGCCGGGCCGCCGAGGACCAGCCGTACGTGTTCATCGGCCTGCCGTCCTCGATCACCGGCCCCTACGACGACGTGCTGCTGCCCGACTGGTGCACCAAGCCGGACTGGGAGCTGGAGCTCGCCGCCGTGATCGGCGCCCCCGCGTACCGGGTCACCCCCGAGCAGGCGCTCGCGCACGTCGCCGCGTACACCATCGCCAACGACCTGACCGCCCGCGAACTGGTCTTCCGCCGCGACATGCCGGAGATCGGCACCGACTGGCTGCGCTGCAAGAACGCCCCCGGCTTCACCCCGCTCGGCCCCTACCTGGTGCCCGCCGCGTTCGTCGCGGACCCGGCCGACCTGCGGGTCACGCTGAAGCTGAACGGCGAGACCATGCAGGACGAGTCCACCGCCGACATGCTGTTCGGCGTGGCGCGGATGGTCTCCTACGCCTCGCAGACGACCCGGCTGCTGCCCGGCGACCTGGTCCTCACCGGCAGCCCCGCCGGGAACGGCATGCACTGGGGCCGCTTCCTCGCCGACGGCGACGTCATGGACGGCACCATCACCGGCCTCGGCGCCCAACGCACCCGCTGCGTCCGGGAGTCGGCGTGAACGCCCCGGACCGCACCGACCCCGAGGGCGCGATAGCCGCCGCCGCGAAGGCGTGCTCCAACTGGGGCCGCTGGGGCGCCGACGACCGGCTCGGGACGCTCAACTTCCTCGGCGAGGAGGAGCGGAGGGCCGCCGCCGGGCTGGTCCGGCAGGGCGTCAGCTTCTCGCTCGCCCAGCGCTTCGACATGGACGGCCCGCAGAAGGGCTGGCGGCGGCGCACCAACCCCGTGCACACCATGCTCGACACCGGCACCGACGCCGCCGCCGGACTGCAGGGCTTCCCGCACGGCCTCGGCGGCGCCGACGACGTGATCGCCATGCCGCTGCAGTGCTCCACCCAGTGGGACGGCCTCGGCCACATCTTCGACCACGGCCGGGCCTGGAACGGCCGCGACGCCGCCACCACCGTCACCTCCGAGGGCGACCTCGTCACCGGCATCGAGCACATGGCCCACCAGGTCGCCGGACGGGGAGTGCTCCTGGACGTCGGCCGGGCGATCGGCACCGACGGCGAACTGCCCGACGGGTTCGCGATCACCGAGGAGCACCTGCGCGCCACCATCGCCGCCCAGGGCCCGAGTTCGGCCGTCGGACGCGGCGACCTGGTGCTCGTGCGGACCGGTCGGCTCAGCCGGGCCCGGCGCGAGGGCTGGGGCGAGTACGCGGGCGGACCGGCGCCCGGCCTGTCGTTCACCACCGCCGGCTGGCTGCACGGCAGCGAGATCGCCGCGATCGCCACCGACACCTGGGGCTTCGAAGTCCGCCCCAACGAGTTCGACCACGCCTTCCAGCCGCTGCACCAGGTCGCCATCCCCCACATCGGCCTGCTGATCGGCGAGATGTGGGACCTCGACGCCCTCGCCGCGCACTGCGCCGCCGACGGCACCTACGAGTGCTGGCTGACCGCCGCCCCGCTGCCGATCACCGGCGCGGTCGGCTCCCCGGTCAACCCGGTCGCCGTCAAGTAATCCGCGCGACCACCCCGGACCGCCGGTCGGTCGAAGCGCCCGGACAGTCCTCGGCCGACCGGCCCTCTTCCCCTTCCCTCTCCCGTCCGCCGCGCGACGAGGCGCGGCCCACCCGCCAGGGAGCGACCCCCATGACATCAACCAGCGTTCGTTCGGTCCTGGTGATCGGCGGCGGCACCGCCGGAAACGGCCTCACCGTCCTGCTGCGCCGGGCCGGGATCGGCGTCGACCTCGTCGAGGCCAAACCCGACTGGAACGTCTCCGGCTCCGGAATCACCCTGCAGGGCAACGCACTCCGGGCCCTGCGCGAGATCGGCGTCTGGCCGCAGGTCCGCGCATCGGGCTTCGCGTTCGACGCGGTCGGCCTCACCGCCCCCGACGGCACCGTGCTCCACGTCGCCCGCGACGTGCGCACCGGCGGCGACGACCTGCCCGCCACCGTCGGCATGCAGCGCCCCCAACTGCAGCGCATCCTGATCGACGCGGTGAAGGCCACCGGCGCGCACGTCCGCCTCGGCACCACCGTCACCGCCCTGCACGGCGACGCCGACGGCGTGGACGCCGAGTTCTCCGACGGCACTTCGGGCCGCTACGACCTGGTGGTCGGCGCGGACGGCATCTCCTCCGCGACCCGCGCGATGATCGGCATCACCGAGCGCCCGGAACCGACCGGCATGGCGATCTGGCGCACCCCCGCCCCGCGCCCCGCCGGAGTGGAGCGCACCGACCTGACCTACGGCGGCCCCGCGTACATCGCCGGGTACTGCCCCACCGGGCCCGACACCGTCTACGCCTACCTGGTCGAGCCCAAGCGGGACCGCGCCACCATCGACCCCGCGAGCCACGCGCAGGAGATGCGCCGCCTCGCGGCCGGGTACGGCGGCCACTGGGAGCAGATCGCCGCGTCCGTCACCGACCCGGCACAGGTCAACTACACCTGGTTCGACCGGCACCTGGTCGAGGGCCCCTGGCACCGCGGCCGCGTCGTCCTGGTCGGCGACGCCGCGCACGCCTGCCCGCCCACCCTGGCCCAGGGCGCCGCGATGTCCCTGGAGGACGCCCTGGTGCTCGCCGAACTGCTCACCGGTGCAGAGGAGTTCAGCGAGCAGTTGCTGCTCGACTACCACGCCCGGCGGCTGCCGCGGGTGCGGATGGTGGTGGAGAACTCCTGCCAGTTGGGCCAGTGGCTGATGGACGGCGTCCGCGACGCCGACGTCCCCGGCCTGATGGCCCGCACCACCGCCGTCCTGAAGGAGGCCCCGTGACCGGCCCCGTCGTCGACGTCCACGCCCACCTGCTGCTGCCCGAGGTCGAGGCCCTCGTCGCCGGACAGCCCGGCCTCGCGCACGCCAAGGCCCTGGACGCCCGCCGCAACGGGCCGAAGTCGCTGTCCGTCAGCGGCCCGATGGTCGCCGCCCGGATCCCGCTGCTCACCGACCCCGCCGCCCGGCTCGCCGCCATGGACGCCCAGGGCGTCGACGTGCAGCTCGTCTCCCCGTCGCCCTCCCACTACCACTACTGGGCCGACGAACTGACGGCCCGTCGGATCTGGGAGGCGGCGAACACCGCCACCGCCGCGCACTGCGCCGCCGCCCCCGACCGGCTGCGCGGCCTCGGCCTGGCCCCGCTCCAGCACCCGCAGCTCGCCGTCGGAGCACTCGACCACGCACTCTCCCTCGGCCTGCTCGGCGTCGAACTCTCCAGCCACGCACCGGGCGTGGAGCTCTCCGACCCCGCGCTCGAACCCCTCTGGGCCCGGGCCGCCGAGACCGGGGCGGTGCTCTTCCTGCACCCCTTCGGCTGCACCCTCGACGAGCGACTCGACCGCTGGTACCTGTCCAACACCGTCGGCCAGCCCACCGAGAACGCCGTCGCCCTCTCCCATCTGATCTTCTCCGGCGTCCTCGACCGCCACCCCGGCCTGAAGGTCCTCGCCGCGCACGGCGGCGGCTACCTGCCCACCCACATCGGCCGCTCCGACCACGCCTGGCGCGCCCGCCCCGACGCCCGCGGCTGCGCCCGCGAACCCAGCAGCTACCTGCGCCGGATGTACTTCGACTCGCTGGTCCACGACCCTTATGTCCTAAGGGAGTTGATCCGCGCGGCCGGCGCCGGAAGGGTGCTGCTCGGCTCCGACTTCCCGTTCGACATGGGCACCGAGGACCCGCTCGGCGCCCTCGCCGCGGCCGAACTCCCCGCCGCCGATTCGGACGCCGTCCGCGGCGCCAACGCCGTTGCCCTGCTGGGCCTTTGACCCCACCGCCTGAGGAGGACCACCCATGAACCGCCTGCTCACCCACCTGCGGCACGTCGACCTCGCCGTCCCCGACTTCGAGAAGCAGCTCGACTTCTACTCCGGCGTCTGGGGCCTGACCGAGACCGCCTCCGACCACGGGATCTCCTTCCTGGCCGCCGAAGGCTCCCCCGAGCAGTACGTGGTGCGCCTGCGCCGAGCGGAGGAGAAGCGCCTCGACCTGGTCTCCTACGGCGCCGCGAACCCCGCCGACGTCGACACCCTCGCCGAGCAACTGCTCGCCCAGGGCGTGCAGTTGATCACCCGGCCGGGCAGCGTCGACACCCCCGGCGGCGGCTACGGCTTCCGCTTCTTCGACTGCGACGGCCGCACCGTCGAGGTCTCCGCCGACGTCGCCGCCCGCCGGCACCGCCGGATCGAGGAGAAGGAGTCGGTGCCCGTCCGGCTCTCCCACGTCGTCCTCAACTCGCCCGACCTGGACCGCACCCGCCTCTGGTACGAGCAGCACCTCGGCTTCCGGCTCTCCGACACGCTGTCCTCCCCGCACATGGGCGAGGTCATGCACTTCATGCGGATCAGCAACCAGCACCACTCGATGGCCCTCGCCAAGGGCCCGCACACCTCGCTGCACCACGTCTCGTTCGAACTGCGCGGCCTGGACGAGTACATGTACGGCACCGGGCGGGTACTGCGCGCGGGCGTCCGCAAGATCTGGGGCCCCGGACGGCACCTCGCGGGCAACAACACCTTCTCCTACTTCCTCGACCCGCACGGCAACACGGTCGAGTACACCACCGAGCTGGAGTCCCTCGACGAGGACACCTGGCACCCGCACGTCTACGACTTCTCGCAGCCCGAGGTCACCGACCAGTGGGGCACCGCCAACCCGATGAGCGAGATCGTCGCCAAGGAGTCCTTCAACGACGTCGACCGCGGCGTCTTCGTCGCCCCGCCCGTCTGACCCGCCCGTCCGACCCACCGCACTCCGGGGACGCGGCGCGGCACCCGTCCAGCCCTGACACCGCGCCGCGCCCCCGGTACCAGCCCGAGGGAGCCACCCCATGCGCTTCGCCACCTACGAGCACGAGGGCCGCCGCCACTGCGGCGCGCTCGCCGACGACCGGCTGCACCCGCTGCCCGACGGCACCGACCTGCTCGACCTGATCCGCTCCGGCACCGACGCCCTGCACGCCGCCGGCCGCACCGCCCTGGCCGGCCCGCCCGGCCCGGCCGTCGACGAGGTGCGGCTGCTGCCGCCGTTCCAGCCGCCCACCGTCCGTGACTTCGTGGCCTTCGAGGAGCACGTCGAAGGGGTGCGCAAGAGCGTCAACGGCATCGCGGGCGTCCCCGAACAGTGGTACGCCGCACCGACGTTCTACTTCGGCAACCCCTACGCGGTGATCGGCGCCCACGACGGCGTGCCCGTCCCGCCCGGCTCGCAGGCCCTCGACTTCGAACTGGAGGTCGCGGCGGTGATCGGCCGGGAGGGCGGTGACCTCACCCCCGAACAGGCCCGCGACCACATCATCGGCTACACGGTCCTCAACGACTGGTCGGCCCGCGACCTGCAGTCCGCCGAGATGCAGGTCGGCCTCGGCCCCTGCAAGGGCAAGGACACCGCCACCACCCTCGGCCCCTGGCTGGTCACCGCCGACGAACTCGAACCGCACCGCGACGGGGACGGCTTCCTGCGCCTCGCCCTGACGGCCCGGGTCAACGGCGCGGTCGTCGGCACCGACCTGCTCTCCAACATGGGCTGGACCTTCGAGGACCTGGTCGCCTACGCCTCCCGCGGCACCGTCGTCCGGCCCGGCGACGTGCTCGGCTCCGGCACCATGGGCAACGGCGGCTGCCTCGCCGAACTCTGGGGCCGCAACGGGCGACGGGAGCCCGCCCCGCTGAAGGTCGGCGACACCGTCGAGCTGACCGTCGAAGGCATCGGGACGACCGCCAACACCGTCGTCCCCGGCGCCGCACCGCAGCCGGTCCCCGCCGCCCGTCCGCGCCCCCGGACCCGCCCGTGACCGGGGGAGGACGGCTGGCCGGGAAGGTCGTCGTGGTCACCGGCGCCGCGCAGGGCCAGGGCGCGGCCGGGGCCCGGGCGCTGGCCGCGGAGGGCGCCGACGTGGTCGCCACCGACGTCCGGCCCGCCGACGGCTGCCGCCCCCTGGACGTCACCGACCCGGACGCCTGGGCCGCGCTCGCCGCCGACCTGCGCGCCGAGCACGGCGCGGTGCACGGCCTGGTCAACAACGCGGGCGTCACCTGGCGGGCCCGGCTCGGCGAGGTCGACGCCGCGGACTTCGCCCGCGTCCACGCCGTCAACGCCACCGGTCCGCTGCTCGGCATGCAGCACCTCGCCCCGCTGATGCCGCCCGGCGCGTCGATCGTCAACGTCGGCTCGGCGGCCGCGCTCACCGCGCACTACCCGGTGGCCTACACCGCCAGCAAGTGGGCGCTGCGCGGCCTGGCCAAGGCCGCCTGCGTCGAACTCGGGCCGCTCGGCATCCGGGTCAACACCGTCCACCCCGGCTTCATCGAGACCGAGATGACCGCCACCGCCCCGGCCGCGTTCCGCGAAGCCAACCTGCGCGAGACCCCGCTCGGCCGCACCGGCACCGTCGACGAGGTCACCGGGCTGGTGGTCTTCCTGCTCTCCGACGCGGCCTCCTTCATCACCGGCGCCGAGATCCCCGTCGACGGCGGCTACACCGCGCACGGCGGTGCCAAGTCGATCTCCGACGCGCTCCGGGCCTGAACCGCCCCCGCACCGCCCGGGAGGCCGCGCGGACGGAGCCGGTCCCACCGCCCCGGGAGGTCAGCGGTGCCGGGCGGGGCGGTGCACGAGGACGAGCGTGAAACCGACGGTGCCGAGGGCGACCAGGACGACGCCGCTGACCAGCAGCGAGACCGGCGGCCGCCCGTGGTCGGCCGGGAACGGCAGGCCCGCGGCCGCGGCGACCCGGGCCGGTTCGGTGCGGGCGGCGGAGGCCGGGGGAGCGGTGGCGCCGTTCCGGGCGGGGGCGGGGAGCGCGTCGACGCCGAGCACCTCGGTGCGGGGGCGGGCCGCGGTCGGTGCCGACTCCGCGGCGGACGGCTGCGCGGACGGCTGCGCGGCGGCGGGCGCCCCTGCGGCGGGCGCGCCCGGGCGGGCGACCCGGAGGGTGGTGTGCGTGGCGGCCGCGAAGCTGTCCGCGGACCCGTACCGGAGCCCGAGCCGGACGTCCACCTGCTGCGCGGCGGAACCGGCGGCGACGGAGAGCCGGAAGGCGTAGCGGGCGCTCCCGCCCGGTGCGAGGTCGGTGGCGGGCGGGGCGGCGCCGCGCAGCGAACGGTCGCAGCCGACCGCCAGCGGCAGGGCCTCCCAGCCCGCGGAGGTCCGCACCTGGAGCAGCAACTCGTCGGCGCGCAGCGCTTCTCGCGGGCCGCGGGCGGCGTCGTTGCGGAGGGCGGGCAGCGGGGCGGCGCCCTCCAGCGCGGCGGTGCCGGTGTTGCCGATCTCCGCGGTGAACTCGACCGGGGCGCCGCCCGCCACCAGCGTCCGGTCCGCGGCGGGCAGGAACGCCAGCGAGACGGCCTGCGCCGGTGCCGACCGCGCGGCGGACGGGGACGCGGTCGCGGAACCGGTGCCGGACGCGTCGGAACCGGACGCGGAGGGCGACGGCGGGGCGGAGGGCTGCGCCGGGGTCGGGGTGGCGGGCGGCCGTTCGTCGCAGGCCAGGGCGGCAGGGGCGCCGCCGAGGACGAGGACGGCGCCCAGGGCGGTGCCGGTGCCGAGAACGGCGAGACGGGAGCGGACGGGCACGGTGGTTCCCCCAGGGACGGAAGCGGCGGGCGGCGCGTTCGGTGCGCGTGCCCCCCGTCTCCCCGCTGCCGCCCGGAGAATGCCGACGGATCCCGGTCCGCCCCGGCCCGCCCCGTCCCGGCCCCCGGTGCTGGTCAGGCGCGGTGGGCGAGGGTGAACTCCCAGGCGTCGGCGACGATCCGGTCGAGTTCGGGGCGCTTGGGGACCCAGCCCAGCGCGTCGCGG
>NZ_JNYE01000156.1 GCF_000717185.1 Kitasatospora phosalacinea
GCATCCCGAAGGACCGGGCGGCCATTCCTTCGGAGCCATCAACGGCAAACCACCATCAGCCACACCCGGTCCTCCCGGACCGCCTCACATTCTTAGGGACCACCATGCGTTTCGGCTGTTTCATCTCCCCCCTGCACCCCATCGGCGAGGACCTCAACCTCCTCTACCGGCGCGACCTCGAGTTCGTCGAGCTGGTCGACTCGCTGAACTACGAGGAACTGTGGATCGGGGAGCACCACTCGGCGGGGTGGGGCACCATCCCGTCGCCCGAGATCTTCATCGCGGCGGCGGCCGAGCGCACCCGGCGGATCAAGTTCGCGACCGGCGTCACCGCGCTGCCGTACCACCACCCCTTCATGGTCGCCGAGCGCGCCCTGCAGCTCGACCACATGACCCGCGGCCGGTTCATCCTCGGCTGCGGCGCCGGATCGGTCATATCGGACATGCACATGTTCGGGATCGCGCCCGAGAGCACCCGCGAACGCACCGCCCAGGCCCTGGAGACGGTCGTCGACCTGCTCGCCGGCCGGACGGTCACCCGCGACGAGGACTGGTTCCGGCTCGTCGACGCCCGGCTCCAGCTCGACCCCTTCACCCCCGGCGGCCCCGAGGTGACCGTCGCCAGCGCCGCCACCCCGTTCGGGGTCCGGCTGGCCGGCCGGCTCGGCGTCAGCGTGCTCTCCCACGCGGCGCCGCCGTGGGGAGCCGTGCGCTCCGGCCACACCCTGGGCATCGAACGGCTCGCCGACCAGTGGCGCCACCACGAGGAGGCCGCGGCCGAAGCCGGCCGCCAGGTCTCCCGCGACGACTGGCGGCTGGTGGTGCCCGTCCACGTGGCACCCACCAGGCAGGAGGCGATGGACGACATCCGGGACGGCTGGCTGCGCCAGCGCAACGAACTGTGGATCGACACCTTCGGCATCCCGATGTCGCGCAACCCGATGAGCGGCACCAAGGCCTTCGAAGCCACGGTCGCCGCCAACGGCATCATCGCCGGGGACGTCGAGGACGTCGTCACCGCGATCGCCAAGCTCCAGGAGATCACCGGCGGCTTCGGCACCCTGCTCATCTCCTGCCAGGACTGGGCCCCCCGCCCGGCCCAGGCCCGCAGCCTCGACCTGTTCGCCCGGTTCGTGGTCCCGCGCTTCCGCGGGACCGCCGACCGGCTGCGCGCGTCGAACGACTGGGCGGCTGCCAACCGCGTCGCGATGCAGGAAGCCGGTTTCGCCGCCCGGACCAAGGCGATGGCCGAGCACACCCCGGCGGACGGCGCCACCGCACCGGCCGGGGGGTGACGCCTCCCCCCGCCCGCGGAGACGCCGCGGCCCGGTGGCCGGGGCCTCGGCCCCGGCCACCGGGCCGTCCGGTCGACGTGCGGTTCGGTCGACGTGCGGTTCGGTTGACAGCCCGCCCGGTTGACGGCCCGCCCGGTTGACGGGCCGTCCGGTCGGCGCGCGGTCAGTCCATGGCGTCCGCGGTGACGGTGGTGGGGTTGGTGAGGTCGGCGGCGAGGGGGAGGTTGCGGGAGCTGTCGCCGACCAGGACGCGGTAGGTGCCCGCGGTGGCGGTCCAGTGGGAGGTGGTGGTGTCCCAGTGGGCGAGGGCGTGCGCGGACACCGTGAAGGTGGCGGTGGCGGAGGCGCCGGGCTCCAGCGTGATCCGCTGGAACCCCTTGAGCTGGTGCGGGGGTTCGCCGGTGGCGGCGGGGGCGCCGACGTACAGCTGGGCGACCTCGGTGCCGGGCCGGGTGCCGGTGTTGGTGACGGTCGCGGTGACGGTGGCCTTCCCGTTGGTGAGCGGGCCGACCCGCAGGTCGGAGAAGGCGAAGGTGGTGTACGAGAGGCCGTGGCCGAAGGGGAACAGCGGGGTGAGGTTGTTGGCGTCGTACCAGCGGTAGCCGATCTTCAGGCCCTCCGAGTACTGGACGGTGCCGCCCGTGCCGGGCCACTGGGCGGGGGTGCTCGCCGGGACCTGGGACAGCGAGGCGGGGAAGGTGATCGGCAGGTGGCCGGAGGGGTTGACGTCGCCGAACAGGAGGGCGGCGATCGCCTCGCCGAACTCCTGGCCCTGGTAGAAGCCCTCGAAGACGCCCGCGACCTGGTTCAGCCAGGGCATCATGACCGCCGAGTTGTTGCTGAGCACCACGACCGTGTTCGGGTTGGCCGCGGCCACCGCCGCGATCAGCCCGTCCTGGTCGTCGGGCAGGGTGAGGGTGGCGGTGTCGGCGGTCTCGTGCCCGTAGTCGTCGGCCGCGAACACGACCGCCACGTTCGACGCCCTGGCGAGGGCGACCGCCGCGGCCCGGTCGGTGCCGTCGTCGTAGGCGACGGTGGTGGCCGTCCCCGCGGTGCGCTGCTGGATGCCGTACAGCGGGGTGTAGGTGCCGGAGCTGGTCGCGTTGCCGCTGCCGCCGCCGGAGGTGAGCGTGCCCGGTCCGGCCTGGGTGCCGATGACCGCGATCGAGCGCCCGGCGTTCGCGTCGAACGGCAGCAGGCCGTTGTTCTTGAGCAGGACGGTGCCCTCCTCGGCGCCGCGCAGGGCGACCGCGCGGTGGGCGGGGGTGGCGACGATCGCGGTCTTCGAGCCGCTGGGCGCCTTGTCGAACAGGCCGAAGCGGAACATCTGGGTCAGCACCCGGGACACCATGGTGTCGAAGGTCGCCTGGCTGACCCGGCCGTCGGCGACGGCCTGCAGCAGCGGCGCGGAGAAGAAGCCGTCGAACGGCATCTCGACGGTCTCGCCCGCGTTGGCGGACGGCACCGTGGAGTGGATGCCGCCCCAGTCCGAGGTGATGAAGCCCTGGAACCCGGCCTGCTGGTACATCGCGACGTTCTCCAGCGCCGGGTTCTGGCACGAGTACTCGCCGTTCACCATGCTGTAGCCGCACATCAGCGCCGCCGCGCCGCCCTTCTCGATCGCGGTCTGGAAGGCCGGCAGGTAGATCTCCTGGAGGGTGCGGGCGTCGACGATCTCGTTGCCGGGCGCGGAGGGCTGCTCGACGTTGTACGCGGCCACGTGCTTGACCTCGGCCATCACGCCCTGGCTCTGCATGCCCCGGACGTCCGCGGCCGCGATCTGCCCGCTCAGGTACGGGTCCTCGCCGAAGGTCTCGTAGGCCCGCCCCCAGCGCGGGTCGCGCACCATGTTGACCGTCGGGCCGAGCGAGACGTGCACGCCCTTGCCCGCGAACTCCTGGCCGACCGCGACGCCGAACTCGTGCACGTAGTCGGTGTCGAAGGTGGCCGCGGACACCTCCCCGTCGGGGAACTGGGTGACGCCGCCGAGGCCGTCGCCGACACCGCTCGGCCCGTCCTCGAAGTTGACGTCGGGGATGCACAGGTCGGGCTGCCCGGCGATCTGCCCGATGTAGACGTCGGAGCCGTCGCCGTACAGCATCCGGTCCTTCTGCTCCTGCGTCATCGCGCCCATCAGCTGCGCGACCCGGGTCGCGACCGGCACGTCCGGCCGGTTCAGCCACGGGCAGTTGCCCGGGGCGGGCTTCGGCGCGGGCGGCGGGATGGCGACGGTCTTGTCGCCGACGGTGCGCACGGCCAGCTCCCAGAGCGAGACGCCGTACCCGGTGGCCCGGGCGGTGGTGTACAGCCGCAGGTAGCGGCCGGTGCCGGAGACGTTCACGGTCTGGGTGCCGCCGGTGCCGGTGGTGGTGGAGTAGACACCCGTCCACCTGGCGCCGTCGTCGGACAGCTCGATCCGGAACCCGGTGGCGTAGGCGTTCTCCCACCGCAGCACCACCTGGCACACCGGCAGGCTCCCGCCGAGGTCGACCGCGATCCACTGCGGGTCGCCGACCGCACTGGACCAGCGGGTCAGGGGGCTGCCGTCGGTCGCGTAGAACGCGTCGTACGCCGGGTTGCCGTCCTCGGCGGAGGAACCGGTCGCCGGGTGGCCGAGCGCCGCGTTGACGGTGCCGCAACTGCCGCTCCCGCCGCTGGGCGAGGGGGACGGTGACGGGGTGCTGCCGCCCCCGCCGGTGAAGACCTGGAACTCCCAGAGCGAGTACCCGTACTGGGTGCCCCGGGCGGTGCCGTACACCCGCACGTAGCGGCCGGTCCCGGTGACGGCCAGGGCCTGGGTGCCGCCCGGCCCGGCCGCGGTGGAGTAGACGCCCGTCCAGTCGGCGCCGTCGGCGGAGACCTGCACCTGGAAGGCCGAGGCGTACGCGGCCTCCCAGGCGAGCGAGACCCGGCACACCGGCAGCACCGCGCCCAGGTCGACCTGGAGCCACTGCGGGTCGGCGGCGGCCGAGGACCAGCGGGTGCCGCCGTCGCCGTCCACCGCGGCCGCGGCCGGGAAGGCGGCGCTCTGCTCGGAGGAGGCGGTCACCGGCCGGTCCAGCGCGGCGTTCTGGGTGCCGCAGGCCGTGCCGCCCCCGCCCGTCCCCGCGGTGCCGTACACCTGGAACTCCCAGAGCGAGTAGCCGTACGCGGTGGTGCGGGCGGTGCCGTACAGCCGGACGTAGCGGCCGGTGCCGGTGACGTTCAGGGTCTCGGTGCCGCCGGTGCCGGTGGTGGTGGAGTAGACGCTCGTCCAGTTGGCGCCGTCGTTCGAGGTCTGGAGCTGGTAGGCCTTCGCGGCCGCGGTCTCCCAGCGCAGTACGACCTGGCCGAGCGTCGCGCCCGCGCCCAGGTCGACCTGGATCCACTGGGGGTCGGCGGCGGCGCTGGACCAGCGGGTGCCGGTGTCGCCGTCCACGGCGGCGGACGCGGGCGTCCCGGCGTTCTCCACCGACGAGGCGGTGACCGGCCGGCCCTGCGACAGCAGCGCCGGGGCGGCCTGCGCGGCGGGCGTGTCGGTGACGAGCAGGGAGGTGAGCAGGGCCAGGACGGCGAGCGCCGCCGTCCACAGCGTCTTCACGGTGCGCCGGGGCACCGGGGCGGACCCCGGCGGCCGGGCCGAACGTGCGTTCACGGTTCTCCTCGCGGACGTACGGGTGGGGGACGCGCCGGAACTCAGAAACCCACGGCGACTTCGAGCCACTGCGGGTCCGCGTGCGAGACGTACGAGGACTGGCTCGCGTAGTCGTCGTACGGGAAGCCGTACGCCAGGCCGTCGATCGCGCGGTCGTGCCAGAACTTGGCGTAGTAGTTGGCCGGGCCCGCCGCGTAGTACTTCGTCGGGTCGGACCACTGCGACTGCGGCAGCGTCGCGACGTGCCGGTTCAGCGCCGAGCACATGCCCGGGTCCGCGGCCATGCTGCCCGCGCAGCCGAAGATGTTCGAGGTGCTCTCGTTGACGCCGACCGAACTCGCGTACGCCGTGAAGTAGTTCGCGTTCACGCCGCCGGTGCGGAAGCTCGGGTCGCTGCCCGGCGCGATGATCCGGTACGGGGCCTCGGTCTGCGCCAGCACCTTGAACTCCGGCGGCACCGCGTTCGCGAAGTCCTGGAACACCTGGGCGCGGCCCTCGTCGAACACCGACCGCGCGTCACCGACCTGCACGTCGTAGCCGTCGGCCGCGTGCAGCCGCATCGCCAGCGGCAGGGCCCAGGCGTCGACCCGGGTGGTGTTGCCGTTGAACACGTCCGGCCCGACGGTGAACTCGATGAAGTCGGCGTACCTGCTGGTCGGCGAACCGAGGTAGAAGTACATCCGGCCGGAGGAGTTGGCGGGCATGTCGAGGTACGGCTGCTCGGCGATCGAGTGCACCTGCCCGTTGAAGCTCCAGTACACCTGGCTGTCCGGGTAGGCGCCGTTGGTGCGGTTCAGCACCTTCACCATCAGCACGTTCTGCGCCGCCGGGATGGTGCCGGTGTCGCCCCAGAACGGGTCGGCGGGCGGCGTCGAGGACGAACTCGGCGACGGCGAGGGGGAGTTGCTGCCACCTGCGACGGTGTGGACCTGGAACTCCCAGAGCGAGTAGCCGTACGCGGTGGTGCGGGCGGTGCCGTTCATCCGGACGTAGCGGCCGGTGCCGGAGACGGTCAGCGACTCGGTGCCGCCCGCGCCGGTGGTGGTGGAGTAGAGCGGCCGCCAAGTGGCGCCGTCGTCGGAGACCAGCAGCTGGTACGCCCGCGCGGCCGCCGTCTCCCACTGGAGCTGCACCCGGCAGACGGCCTGCACCGAACCCAGGTCGACCTGGACCCACTGCGGGTCGCTGAACGCGCTGGACCAGCGGGTCCCCGGGTCGCCGTCGAAGGCGGCGGACGCGCCGGTGGCGGCGTTCTCGGCGGAGGAGGCGGTGGCCGGGCGGTTCAGCGCGGCGTTCTGCGTCCCGCAGCCGCTCGGCGCGGTCGCGCCGTACACCTGGAACTCCCAGAGCGAGTAGCCGTACGGGGTGGCGCGCTGGGTGCCGTACAGCCGGACGTAGCGGCCGGTGCCGGAGACGTTCAGGGTCTCGGTGCCGCCGGTGCCGGTGGTGCTGGAGTAGACGCCCGTCCAGTTGGCGCCGTCGGTGGAGGTCTGGAGCTGGTACGCCTTCGCGTACGCGGCCTCCCAGCGCAGGACGACCTGGCTGAGGGCCTGCGCCGAGCCGAGGTCGACCTGGATCCACTGCGGGTCGGCGGCGGCGCTGGACCAGCGGGTGCCGGTGTCGCCGTCGACGGCGGCGGACGCGGGCGTGGCGGCGTTCTCGGTGGAGGAGGCGGTGGCCGGGCGGCCCTGCGACAGCAGGGTGGCCGCGGCCCGGGCGGGCGGTGCGGGGGCGAGGGCGAGCACCAGCCCCGCCAGCAGGGCGGTGACGGTGAGGAGGGCGCACAGGGGCGCGCTCCAGCGGGTGCGGGCGGGGGCGGGGGTCCGGTGCGTTCGGTGCGTTCGGTGCGGGCGGCGCGTGTGGTGCGGGCGTGGCGCGAGCATCTGTCGACTCCTCGGGTGCGCGTGCAGGTGGGGGCGGGGTGGGGGGGGTGTGCGGTCGCGCAGCGAGAGAGGGTGAGCGCTGAGAGCGCTCTCTCGCCCCAGCAGTGTGATGACCTGGAAGAATTCATGTCAAGCGGGAGAGCGCTCTCCCATTTCGGCGTCCGACGGCGACCGGAAAACGGCCTCCGCGGCGGAATCCCGGCCCGAAAGCCGGGCGGTGGCCTAGGCTCGGAGTCATGTCGAACCCTGACGGGCTGCTCGTCGACATCGCCACGATGGTGGAGTCCGAGCACAGCAACCAGATGTCCGTGACGGTGGTGGTTCCCGGTGCGGTGATCACCGGCAGGCTCGCCCCGGTGGCCCTGTGGTGGGAGCGGGTCGCCGACGTCCTGCAGACCTCCGACCACCTGAAACCGTTTGCCGCCCTGTTCGCCCCGCCCCCCGACGGCGGCGACCCCGAGCCCCCCACCCACCTCCACCTCCACCGGGCCCGCATCCTGCAGGGCGACTTCGGCCTACCGCACACCGGCGGCATGTACCGGATCGCCATCGCGGACATCAGCGCCTGGTCGGTCGGCGACCTCAGTTACTCCGACGGCTGACCGGCCCCCGACCGAAGACCCGCCAGTACCCGAGCGCCCGCCGGACCGGAAGGTCCGGCGGGCGCTCCTCCGTTCCCGCCGCCCGGCGCACCGCCGAGCACTTCCGGCTCCGCGCCCTGCCCCCGGCGGACCCCGACTGCTTCCGCGCCGCCGGCAGCCGAGAAGCCAGGTGTTGAATGGGCCCATGGGCGAGAACGGGCGGAGCCAGCAGGACGGGCAGGACGGGCAGGACGGGCAGGACGGGCAGCGGGCGCGCGCGGCGAGCCGGACAGCGGTGCTGGTCTGCCAGGGGCGGGCCGCCGCGGACGGGCGGGCCGCGGTGGGGCGGTTCGCCGACCCGGTGGCGGTGCGGCTGCTGCGGGCCGAGGAGCGGACGGTGGTCGAGCAGGTCCGCGCGGGCACGCCGCCGCAGGGCTGGCGGGAACGCACCGGCTACGAGAGCGTCCGCGCCTGCGCCGAGGTCGCCGTCCCGCGGACGGTCGCCATCGACGAGGCGCTGCGGGAACGGACCGGCAGCCAACTCGTCGTCCTCGGCGCCGGGTTGGACACCCGCGCCTGGCGGCTCGCCGACCTCGCCCGGACCGACGTCTGGGAGGTCGACCACCCCGCCTCCCAGCAGGACAAGCGCACCCGCCTGGCCGCCGCCGGAGCCGAACCCGCCGCCCGCTCCGTCCACTTCACCGCCGTCGACTTCGCCGTCGACGACCTCGCCACCGCCCTGGCCGACGCCGGACACGACCCCGCCGCCCCCACCACCTGGCTGTGGGAGGGCGTCGTCCCCTACCTCACCCGCGAACAGGTGCGCGCCACCCTCGCCGCACTCGCCGGACGCACCGCCCCCGGCAGCGCACTCGTCCTCAACTACCAGGCCCCGTCCGCGAAAGCCGCCGCCGGACGCCTGCTCACCCGCCTGCTCGGCAACTCCGTCACCGCGGGCGAACCCTGGCGCTCCCTGTGGAAGCCGCAGCAACTGGCCGCCCTGCTCGCCGAGCACGGCTTCCGAACCACCGCCGACCACGACCTGCTCACCCTCGCCCGCCCCCTCGACACCCCCGCCCACGGCCGCACCTCCCTGCGCACCGGCCGGGTCGCCGTCGCGATCACCGCCGCCGAGCACCGCTGACCGGAGACCGAACGGTCCCGCGGGCAGCGCAGTTCGGCCGACCGGTGCCAGCTTCCCCCTGTGCCGGTGCACCGCACCGCACCGCACCGCACCGACGCGTCACCGAGAGGGTGAGGCCCATCTCTGCCGGGCCGCCGACCGAACCGGCTGCTGCCGACGGCGGTCCGGACCGCTGCGGCATCCTGGCCGCCGCGGTCTCCGGCCACCGCTACCCCCGGGTGCACGCCCCCGCCGCCGACTGAGCCCGCACCGACCGACCCGGACCGCCCGTCGCGGACGACCACGACGGGCGGCAGGAGCGGACGGAGCGGACGGAGCGGCAGGAGCGGACGGAGCGGTCGGCGTGACGGTGCGTCAGACGTGGACGCCCGGTTCCTCGGGGAGGGGCCGGGCCTCCGCCGCGGCCGCCCGGTCGTCGCGGCGGGTGAGGCGGGCGGCCAGCGGCTCGGTCCAACGGGCGGCCAGCGGGCCGATGATGACGAGCAGCAGGACGTACGCGGTGGCGAGCGGGCCGAGGGAGGGTTCGACGCCCGCGGCGACGGCGAGCCCGGCGATGACGATCGAGAACTCGCCGCGGGCGACCAGCGCGCCGCCCGCCCGCCAGCGTCCCTTGGCGGCGATGCCCGCCCGGCGGGCGGCCCAGTAGCCGGTGGCGACCTTGGTGAGGGCGGTGGCCACGGCCAGCGCCAGGGCGGGCAGCAGCACCGGCGGGATGCTGGCCGGGTGGGTGTTCAGGCCGAAGAAGACGAAGAAGACCGCGGCGAACAGGTCGCGCAGCGGGCTGAGCAGGGTGTGCGCGCCCTCCGCGGCCTCGCCGGACAGCGCGATGCCGACCAGGAACGCGCCGACCGCCGCGGACACCTGGAGCTTCTGCGCGATCCCCGCGACCAGCAGGGTCAGGCCCAGCACCACCAGCAGCAGCTTCTCCGGGTCGTCGTGGGAGACGAAGCGCGAGATCAGCCGCCCGTACCGCAGTGCGACGAACAGCACCGCGCCCGCGGTCGCCAGGGCGACGGCCAGCGTGATGCTGCCCACCAGCAGCCCGGCGCCCGCCAGCAGGGCGGTCAGGATCGGCAGGTAGACCGCCATCGCCAGGTCCTCCAGCACCAGGATGCTCAGGATCACCGGCGTCTCCCGGTTGCCGAGCCGTCCCAGGTCGCCGAGCACCTTCGCGATCACCCCGGACGAGGAGATCCAGGTGACCCCCGCCAGCACGACCGCCGCGACCGGCCCCCAGCCCAGCAGCAGCGCCATCGCCGCACCGGGCAGCGCGTTGAGGACGAAGTCGACGATCCCGGCCGGGTACTGGCTCTTCAGGTTGGTCACCAGGTCGGCCGCGGTGTACTCGAGGCCGAGCATCAGCAGCAGCAGGATCACGCCGATCTCGGCGCCGGTCGCGACGAACTCCTCACTGGCACTGAGCGGCAGCAACCCGCCGTGGCCGAACGCGAGCCCGCCGAGCAGGTAGAGCGGGATGGGCGAGAGGCCGTACCGGGAGCCCAGGCGGCCCAGCAGCCCCAGGGCGAGGATGATCGCGCCGAGTTCGATGAAGACGGTGGCGGTCTGCAAGCGTTCACCTTCGTTCTCTCAGGAAGCTCCGGCCTTCGAGGCGAGGAGGAGCGGGTTCTTGGCTGCTGGCCGCGAAGCGGCGGGACGGTTTTCGCGGTTGTCGGTGCAGGGCGTGGTCAGTGGCCCCGGGCGGACTGGCGGCGTGCGTCTCCGGTGCTCCTTCCGCCTGTATCCGACGAAGCATCAACAACCTTTGCTCGCGAGGACGTTCGGGTGCGCGCAGGTGGTGCACAATGACTGGACGGCCGGTGAGGCCCGGTGCGGAAGCACCGCGCCGGGCACGGCCCGTTGAACGAGGAACCCAGGGGAGGGCGTCAATCCCTGCCGAGGATCACGGCGGCGGCGTCCACGCCCTCGCGGGTGCCGATCAGGATGAGGGTGTCCCCGCCGGCCAGGCGGAAGTTCGGGGCGGGGGAGGGGACGGCGCCGGTGCGGCGCAGGACGGCGACGACGGAGACGCCGGTGTCGGTGCGCATCCGGGTGTCGCCCAGGGCGCGGCCGTTCCAGTGCGAGCCGCCGGAGAGTTCGACGCGTTCGGCGACCAGGCCGAGGCCGGAGGTGTGCAGCACGTTGGGGCTGTGGTGGGAGGGGGTCAGGGCGTCGACGAGGGCGGCCGACTCACTCTCCGTCAGGTGCAGCGAGTGGGCGCAGGCGTCCGGGTCCTCGCGGCGGTAGGTGTTGAGGGTGCGGGTGCCGTCCCGGTGGGCGATCACCGAGACGTGCTGCCGTTCCCGGGTGGTCAGGTCGTACTGCACGCCGATGCCGGGCAGCGGGGTCGATTGCATGCGTGGTACGGGCACGGGAGGGATCCCTTCGGCGCGGTACGGGCGGCGTGGTTGGTTCGTACCACCTTTTCAGAGGTGGGCCCGCGGCCGAAAGGGGTCAAGGCAGGGTAAAGACTTCGTCAAGGAGTGGCGTTCCTCACGCCCGCCGCCCGGACGTGCAAGGGCACCGGCCGCAGACCTCCTCCGGGGGTAGGGGGTCTGCGGCCGGCGTTCAGGGGGCGGGTCTCCGCCGGGGATCAGTCCAGGTCGTCGCCGAAGTCGGGGCGGACGCCCCGGGCGAACTGGATCTCGTCGTTGGAGGTGCCCGCGGCGACCATCGGCCAGACCATCGCGTC
>NZ_JNYE01000157.1 GCF_000717185.1 Kitasatospora phosalacinea
GCCACCACCCTGGCCTCCGGCAGGAGCGTCAACGACAACACCTGGCACCACGCCGTCATCGCCGGCGACGACAACGGCCAGACCCTCTACCTCGACGGCGCCCAAGCCGCCGCCTCCACCGTCAAGCGCACGGTCTACTACGACGGCGCCACCTACGCCTACGTCGGCGCGGGCACCGCCGACGGAAGCTGGCCCAACCACCCCACCAGCACCGACGGGCGCTTCAACGGCACCATCGCCGAAGTAGCCCACTACCCTACTGTGTTGGGCGCCGACGCGGTCACTGCCCACTACCAGGCCATGGGCAAGGCCGGCAGCCCGTCCAAGACCACCATCGCCACCGTCACCGAACCCAACGGCAACGGCATGTCCTGGCGCTGGGACACCGCCACCGGACGCCTGGCCATGTCCACTGACGGAACCGTCGCCACCACCCGCTACACCTACGACACCCACGGCTTCCTCTACTCCGTCACCGACGCCAACGGGCACACCACCACCACCGGCCACGACGAGCGCGGCAACGCCGTCTCCACCACCACCTGCACCGACGCGGCCCACTGCCACACCGCCTACGCCAGCTACTCGCTGGACCCGGTCAACCCGTTCAACCCGGCCAACGACCGGCAGTTGACCGGTAGCGACGCCCGAGCGAAGGACGCGAGCGACACCACCTACCGGACGTCGTACACGTACAACGCACTCGGTGACCTCACCTCCACGACCGGACCGGCCACCCCCGACTTCCCGGGCGGCCGCACCGGAACCATCAGCTACACCACCGGCAGCGAGGCGGCCGTCGGCTCCACCGGCACCCAGCCCGCGGCCCTGGTCGCGAGCAGCACCGACACCGGCGGCGCCACCACCGCCTACGCCTACGACAAGGCAGGCAACCTCACCCGCAGCACCGCCCCCACCGGCCTGGTCACCACCTACACCTACGACAACCTCGGCCGCCGCACCACCGCCACCACCGCCTGCACCGACTGCGGCCCCGCCGCCGCCTTTACCACCACCGCCTACACCTGGGACGGCCTCGGCAACCCGCTCACCCAGACCGACCCCTCCACCACCGACGCTGTCACCGGCACCGCCCATACCCGCAGGACTGCCACCGCCTACGATGCGGACGGCAACCCCACCACCCAGACCATCTCCGACGCCACCGGCGGCGACGCACCCCGCACCACCACCTGGACCTACAACAGCCACAACCAGCTCTACAAGACCACCGACCCGGCCGGCCGCACCATGGCCTACGGCTACGACCCCGCAGGTAACACCACCGGCGTCACCGACCCCACCGGCACCATCTGGTCCTACAGCTACGACGCCGACCACCGCCTGCTGCGCACCAGCATCTGGAACTACACCGGCAGCCCGAACGACCCCGTCCCGTCCCGCTTCCAGGTGCTGGAGTCCCGCGCCTACGATCCCGCCGGACGCCTGGCCACCGTCACCGACGCGATGGGCCGCACCACCCACACCTACTACAACGACGACAACACCGTCGCCGAGACCGACCTCGACGGCTACCGCAACCCCGACGGCACCCAGCGCACGATCGTCCTGCAGCAGAACACCTACGACGCCGCAGCCCACCTGACCCAGCAGACCACCGGCGGCGGCAAGACCACCACGACCGCCGTCTACGACGCGGCGGGCCGCACCACCTCCACCACTCTCGACCCCGGCGGTCTGAACCGCACCACCAGCTACACCTACGACGCCGGGAACCGCGCCCTCAGCACCGTGCTCAGCGGCGGCGGCGGGGAGACCCGCGAGAGCGACGCCACCTACAACAAGGTCGGCCAGGTCCTCACCCAGACCGTCAAGAACAGCCCCGCTGACTCGATCGTCAAGAACACCTACGACCAGCGCGGCCTCCCGCTGACCACGATCAGCCCGCTCGGCAACGTCGCGGGCGCCGACCCGGCCGCGTACACCACCACCTACACCCACGACGCACTCGGCCGACTCACCCTCACCACCGCCCCACCCGCCGACACCACCACCGCCGACCCAGCCACCGGCACCGCCACCGTCCTGCACGGAGCCCGGGCCATCTCCCGCACCGGCTACGGCATCTACGACGAACCGACCTCCACCCAGGACGCAACGGGCAACATCACCACCCTCACCCACACCTGGGACCCGGTCACCGGACACCACGAGTCCATCGCCAACCCCTCCTACACCGCGCCCGGACAGAGCACCGCCGTCACGGCCGTCAGCCAGATCGACTACGACGGCCTTGACCGACCCAAGACCCTGCACGACGCCAAGAACCAACTGACCGGCAAGGTGTACGACCAACTCGGCAACCTCGTCGAAACCGACCTCCCGCAAATCCACGGCACCACCCCGAAGGCCTACGCGACCTTCGACCTCGCGGGCGAGCAACTCTCCATCACGGATCCGACCGGCGCCCGCACCGAAGCCACCTACGACGATCTCGGACGGCAGATCACCGCCACCGAACTCGTCCGCCGCACCACCACGACCGACGCCTACACCAGCACCATCGGCTATGACGACGCGGGCAACACCACCTCCAGCACCACCCCGACCGGGGTCCGCAGCACTGCCGCCTTCAACGCGGCCGGCGAGCAGACCTCGGCCACCGACCCGCTCGGCAACACCACCACCAGTACCTACAACCTGGCCGGCCAACCCCTCAAGACCACCCAACCCGGCGACCAGCCCGGTACCACCGGCCCCGCCACCACCTTCACCTACGACCGGGCCGGTCAACTCAAGACCACCGCCCGACTCTCGGCCACCGGCACCGTCCTGGCCACCAGCACCGTCGGCTACGACGTCGCCGGCAACGCGCTCTCCGCCACCGACGCCGACGGCAACACCACCACCGCCGCCTTCGACGCCCTCGGCCAGGTCGTGCGCCACGTCGAACCGGTCACCACCACCAGCAGCATCACCACCTCCTTCGGCTACGACGCCGCCGGACACCGCACCGCCTACACCGACGGCAACGGCAACACCACCTACTACACCTTCAACACCCACGGCCTGCCCGAATCCACCATCGAACCCGCGACCTCCGCCTACCCGAACGCCGCGGACCGCACCTACACCACCAGCTACGACGTCCTCGACAAGCCCGCTACGAGCATCCAGCCCGGCAGCGTCACCCTCACCAACACCTACGACCCCCTCGGCCGCCTCAAGACCCAGACCGGCACCGGCGGCGAGGCCACCACCAACCCGACCCGCAGCTTCGGCTACGACCCGGCCGGACGCCTCACCTCACTGTCCACCCCCACCGGCACCCAGACCTACGGCTACGACGACCGCAGCCTGCTCACCACCGCCAACGGCCCCCTCGGCCACGCCACCTACGCCTACGACGGCGACGGCAACCTCACCACCCGTGCCGACGAATCCGGCACCGCCACCTATACCTACGACGCCGCTGACCGCCTCAAGACCTTTGCAGAACCGCTCACCGGCACCACCCTCACCTACGGCTACAACACCCGCAGCCAGCTCTCCACCGTCAAGTACGGCACCGCCGACCAACGCACCTACAGCTACGACGACCTCGGCAACCTCACCGGCGACAACCTCACCACCGCCACCGGCACCGCCGTCTCCTCCCTCACCTACACCTACTTCCCCTCCGGCCGCCTCAAGACCAAGACCACCACCGGCCTCGCCGGAGCCGGAACCAACACCTACACCTACGACCAGGCCGGCCGCCTCAGCACCTGGAACAACGGCACCACCCCCACCAGCTACGGCTACGACGCCAACGGCAACCTCACCGCCAACGGCCTCAACACCGCCACCTACAACCAGCGCAACCAACTCACCGGCAACAGCCTCGGCACCACCTACACCTACACCCCCCGAGGCACCCGCTCCAGCGCCACCACCGGCGGAGCGACCACCACCGCCACCTACGACGCCTACGACAACCTCACAGCCCAACAGGGCCAGACCTACAGCTACGACGCCCTCGGCCGCCTCGCCCAGTCCGGTACCCACACCTTCACCTACACCGGCGCCGGCGGCACCCTCACCTCCGACGGCACCGAGACCTACTCCCGCGCCCCCGGCGGCAACCTCACCGCCATCGGTACCAGCGGCGCCTCCGCCCTCGCCTACACCGACCGCCACGGCGACCTGATCTCCACCTTCACCCCCAACGCCACCGCCCCCGGCGCCTCCACCTCCTACGACCCCTGGGGCAAGCCCACCACCCGCACCGGCACCACCCCCAACCTCGGCTACCAAGGCGGCTGGACCGACACCACCACCGGCCAGGTCAGCACCTCCAGCCGCTGGTACGACCCCGCCACCTCCGGCTTCACCAGCCGCGACACCGTCCTCCTCGACCCGATGTCCTCGGCCCGCGCCAACCGCTACCAGTACGGCGACGCCGACCCCCTCCAGAACACCGACCCCGACGGCCACTCCGCCGGCTGCGTCGGCGCCAGGAGCGTCACCACCGCGGTCGCCGCCGTGGCCGCCGCCGCAGCGGGCGCTGCCTCCGGTTGGGACAGCTACGAACTCGGCCCCGCGCCGAAGGGCAAGTACCGGTGGATCCCGCCCGCGATGCCCCAGTACACCTTCAGCTTCAGCTACGGCGCCATGAACATCTACGCCCTCCAACTCATGAGCTCCGGTGGCAGCGGATTCTCGTGGTCGAGTACCGCTCATGAAGTGAGCCACCCCAGTCCTCAGACGGTCCAGACGGTGCAGACGATTTCCGGGGGGGTAGCGATCCTTGGAGGAGCCGCTATGGCGGCTGGTGAAATCGCCTACCGCCTCAACCCGGTGACAGGGGCGCTCAACGCCTACTCAAGTTGCGATACCGCGGCACCGGTCATCAAGATCGACCGCACCAAGATCGCCCCCGGCGCTGCTATCGCGGGCGCGGTCGGCACCTACACCGCGGGCCCCACCTACGGCGTCGCCACCGCCTCCGCTGCGACCGCCACGGTCACTGCCACCGCCAACACCGCCGTCGACGCCGCGGCCTTCACTGCCGACGCCGCCCAGGAAGCGGCTGGCTTGATCTCTACTACTTTCCCAGCCATCGCCGGGGCTGGGGCCTGGAGCACAACCAGCCCAGACCTAGGAGCAGTCACCGGCACTCTGCTCGAAAACCCGATCAACACGGCTGCCGGGCTGTCCAAAATACTAGACAGCCCCATTCATGCGGCGGCGAGCCTCGGAGTAGTGCTAGTTAGCCCAGCTGTTCAGCAAACTGGACAAATACTTGAAGCCAAGGATCACAGTGACGGGCGATTGGTTTCTCAGGGAACAGCGGCTACTGCCACAGTTTCGGCACAAAAGCTGCTAGATGACGCAAAAGCCCTGCATGATACATATGGGATCGGTAGTCGAGCAGATAAAGGCACCACAGTCGCGACTGCCCAGTTGGGCGGGGAGCTAGTGTATGCTGTTGCAAACAACGGAACAAATTTGAAGCTTAAAAGCTTGGCGAAACTCCTGGGATATACACGAGTCTATGAGACTGACTTGACACCTCAGGTGCACTCGGATGCTGAACAGGTTCTCTTCAATGCCATTGAAGAGATGGAGTTTATAGGTGACGGGATTATTGCTTCCTCTCGTAAGGCATGCGGCCCGGAGCGCCAGGACTGCAGGGGGCGCGCATCTCAGTTTGATGGAGTCCAGCTGTGGGAGCGAACTAGATAGGGAGGGTTTAGATGGACCTGTGGGACAGAGAAGTGTCAAGTTTTGGGAATAAAGTTCAAGCGCTCGAAAGTCCTGTCCTGACTGGGCTGGCTCTAGGTGCAATTAGATCGGCATTTTATTTGCTGGAATCGCAGAATGTTGAAATTTTTCCATCCAGCAGGAGGGGATTGATTGTCCGAGCCATCGAGAGTGGGGGGATTGTGGGGCGGGGTGGAGGAGGTGAAATAGAGCTTGCCGAGCGCTTTTTGGCCGATTATGACAGCTTGCCGGACGTTGCACTTGCTCCGCCGGTGGGGCCGTTCATGATGGGACTCGTCAGGCTATTCGAAGAAGCCCCTTCCGGGCTGTCTCCGGATGGTCTAATGGAAATTCTATGGTCATGCCATGAGTCTATTCTAATGTCTAGAATTTCGGGACGATACTCTATTCACGATGAAGAGTTGGATTCCATCTGCAATGAGTCAATTAATAAGCAGAAGATCCTGCTCGAATCTGCTCTTGGGGGCGCCTAGTACGTCAGTGAGAGTTATCCGTTTCCTGCTCAGTGGCCCGATGGCGACGAGTATGCCGGGCTGCGCCTGGGGTGGGTGTGCAGTGCCTGGTGTATCTGATGTTGTGGGCTTGATTCGCTTTGACGGACACCTCTGATCAGGGGCTTCGGCCCCGGAAGGATGATGTCCATCACGGAGAGCATGGGGAAGAAGAAGTCGCGCCCTCGTTGCTCGTTCACACCGGAGTTCAAGGCGGCGATCGTCGAGCTGTGCCGACGCGGTGACCGGTCCGTCGGTCAGGTCGCGAAGGATTTCGACTCTCCAAGTCGGCCGCCGTTGCGGAGGTCTCCTCCATGGGAAGCGCGGTCAGGACCTTCTCGCCGAAGAATGAGTCGACTTCCACCAGTTGGACGGTGTCGAGCCGGCTGTCGAACCGTTTGAGGGCCTTGAGTTGGGCCTTGGAAATCAGCCCCAGCGCGTCGCTCCACGCCACCGCGAACGGCATGGTTGCCCGGATGAGGCGCCGGACCGCGAGGCCCACTGCGGCGCCGTCATGCTTCGCCGCGGCCAGCATCGCGCGGTACCGGGCGGCGCCCAGCAACCGCCGCACGAACATGCTGTACATGCCGCTCGTGGACCTGCGGTGGACCTCCGCGAGGAACTCCTCCAGGTTCTCCTCGACGACGTACCGTCCCAAGAACTCGTAACACGATCTTGCAGTTGTGCCGAGCGGCCCCGTTTTCGCACGCTTGGTCGACCGGGATACTTGGGCGATGGACAGCTATGAGGGGCCAGCGAGGTTGGAGTGGTGGGCCAATGGGTCGACGTGCCTGGGCGAGTTCGACGTGCAGGTATCGATCCGTCCCGCCGACGACAACTGGGTCTGTGACGCGCTACTCGGCCCTGAACTCCTGTCGGATGATCGTCGCGAGGTCTTCGACCGCTTGATGGATCTCGATCCGGTCTTCACACTGCGCTTCCATGAGGGCAGCGAGATCCTGGTCAATGTCGTGAAAGCCAGAGACGGCGAACGTCTGGCGGTCACGGTCTGTGAGTCGGCTGAGCAGGCCGCCTGAGGCGCCGCCAACAGATGATCGCGCAGGCCAGCGAGACGAGGGCTCCGTGCAGATCGAGGCGCCGTTCCCAGCGGACGGCGAGGCGCTTGAACTGGTGGAGTTGGGCGAAGGTCTGCTCGACGACATAGCGGAGCTTGCCGAGGCCGATGATGTCGGGCTCACCCCGGCGGGAGATGACCGGCAGGATCCGGCGCTTGCGCAGTTCGCGGCGGTTGGGGTTGCTGTCGTAGCCCTTGTCGCCGAGCAGGGCGTCGGGGCGCTTGCGGGGGTGCCCGACACGGCCGGCGACCGGCGGGATGCCGTCGACCAGGTCGAGGGTCAAGGTGACGTCGTTGACGTTGGCGGCGGTGGTGATCACGTGGAACGGGATACCGCCGCCGTCGCTGACCAGGTGGTGTTTGCTGCCGGTCTTGCGGCGGTCGACCGGCGACGGGCCGGTGGCCTCGCCCCCTTTTTCGCGCGTACGTGGGAGGCGTCCACGCAGGCGCGCGTCCAGTCGATCAGTCCGGCCGCGTTCAACTCGGCCAGGAGTAAGCGGTGCAGGGCCTCGAACACCCCGGCCTTCTGCCAGCGGCCGAGCCGACGCCAGCAGGTCTGCCCGGAGTCGAAGCCCAGCTCCGGCGGCAACTGCTGCCAGGTGATGCCGGTGTAGAGCACGAACAGGATGCCCTGCAGACACAACCGGTCGTCCACCGGACGCGGGCCCGGCGACCGCTCCGGCCATGCCGGCAACAGCGGCTCGATCCTGGCCCACAGCTCGTCGTCCACCATCCACGGCTTGTTGCTCACGCCATCACGAACGGACGAATCGTCACATCGGTCACGCCCCATCAGCAATGATCACCAAGATCGTGTTACGAGCTCCAAGGTCTCGAGTTCGCCCTCGGGAATCTGTGAGGCGAAGTCCTCCAAGCGTTCGGACCAGTGCCGGGAGTCGCCGGCATCGGTCATCGTGATGCACAGCGACACGATGAGGTCGATGCCGATGATCTCCGCTTCGCCGATCTGCAGAACCGACAGTACCGCCGGGTCCAATGACCGCAAGAACGCTGCGATCCTTGACTGGTGGACATCGACAACTTTGGTCTCGCTCAAGCCCGGCCCTGTCTCACTCCATTGTGAGCTGATAGCACTGCAACGCTACAGGCGGCCTCGGACAATGTCGTCAGCTTTTACCCGCAGGGCTCGATCAGGCGGTGCGCCGAGAGTCAGCCCGATGACCGGCCAAGCCTGGAAACAGTGAAACCCTTCACTGTCACGGCTGTTGGAGTGGTTCCCAGGCGGCGGTGATCTCGTACTTGACCTCCAGGGGCAGGCCGCGGCCCTTGCGGACGGCGATGTGGCGGACGATGTCCTTGATCATGGCGTTGCGGCGTGCCGGTGCGGCGTCGTCCCAGGCGTTGAGGACCGCCTGGATCGCCGCGGCGCCCGGGTGCCGTACGACCTTCGCCCGTGCCTCTTCCAGTTCCGCGAGTTCGGTGGTGAGTTCGGCACGCTGCTTGTCGATACGCTTCTTCTTCCGCCGCGCCGCCTCGTAGTCGACCGCCCGCGCCGCCACGGCATTCGTGATCTCGTCCTCTTGGCCGATCAAGTCCGTGAGTTCCGCCCGCACCTCCTCCTCCCGGACCGCGAGGCCGGCCCGTTCAGCGTCGACCACGGCGTCGACCATGCCCTCGGGCGCGTCGGCCTGCTTGCGCAACCACGCCACCAGGCGGGCCTCGATGTGTTCCAGGTTGCCGTAGCCGGCCCCCGGGCAGCTGCCGAGTTCGGCCTGGTTGCGGCACCGCCACGTCACATCGAACGGATGCGGCCGCCCGCACACCTCGGGCCGACGGACCTTCTTCGCCCGCAGCAGCGGCTGCATCCCACCCCCACAGTAGGGGCAGCGCATCCGCCCGCTCACCGAGTACCGCGGAGTGTGCCGGTCGTCGACTGTCGCCCGTTTCGGCATCGTGCCTCGCCGCTGCGTATACCGGTCCCACAGGCGTTCGGCCGTGACGCGGTCGCCCGTGACCGGCTCGTGCCGGCCGGGCAGGTACAGGCCGAACGACTCCGGCCGCCTGCAGCGGTTGCGCCGCTTGCGCGGCACACCGTCCCAATCCGGCGCCACCACGTGCAACTGCTCGGGCAGGCGGTAGCGCACCAGCCCCAGCCCGAACCCGGAGTCCAGGATGTCGTACAGGTGCGCCGGCGTCACCGGCTTGCCCGTCACCTGGTCCACGACTCCCTCCCGGTACCACTCGTGCGTGATGGCAACGGTGTTGCCCCCGCCCGCGATCCGCTCGTACGCCTCCCACAGGCGAGGACCCAGCAGGCCCTGCTCGACCCTCAGGACGCCCTCCCGGCACTGCGGGCACGTCTCCAGGGGAACGCCGCGCTTCTTCGGCGGGCAGCTCTCGCACCGGTAGTACCCGAAACGCCCCTGGTTCCCGTGCGGCAACCCGAGCCTGCGCCGGCGGGCGATCGTCTCCTTCCAACTCTCCGAGAGCTGATCCGAGAACAGCTCCGCGATGTTCAGCATCTGCCGGATCGCGAACCTGCCGATCACCGTCCGCCCGTCGAAGTCCTCCTTCGCCGCGCGCACCTCCACACCCAGCTCCGTCAAACGCTCCAGGTTCTTCAACGACTCCAGCGTGTTGCGCCCGAACCGCGACCACACCCACAACACCAGCACGTCGAACTCGCCCCGCTCCGCCATCGCGATGATCTCCGCGATCTGCCGGTCGCTGAACGCCCGACCCGACTTCCCCAGATCCACCAACGGCTCCCGCACCAGCAGCATCGACTCCCGATCCACCAGCCCCCGGCACTGAAACTCCTGCAACTCCGGACTGATCATGTCCGGCCGCGCCGTACTCACCCGGATGTAGATCAGCGCACGAAGAAGAACCCCACGTACATTCGCCACAACGACCCCTCTTCCCAAGGAAGTTACCGAACAGACCAGGTCAGATGCGGTCTCGTCATGCTTTGGCCGGGTCAACCTTCGTGGCGCCCGTCCTGATGGGGTTGGATCCGAACCTCGCGGTGATGGTGTCGGGTGTGGCGACGGTGTTCTTCCTGCTGGTGACGCAGGGCCGGATCCCGTCCTACCTGGGCTCCAGCCTGTCGTTCGTGGGCGTGGCGGCGGTGATCAGGGCGCAGGGCGGGGACGCGGCGACGCTGACGGGTGCGCTGCTGGTGGTGGGTGCGGTGCTGGCGGCGTGCGGGGCGGTGGTGCAGGGGTGCGGGGCGAAGGTGATCCACGCGGTGCTGCCGCCGGTGGTGACGGGTGCGGTGGTGATGCTGATCGGCTTCAACCTGGCCCCCGTCGCGGCGGGGACGTACTGGCCGCAGGACCAGTGGACGGCGCTGCTGGTGATGGCGTTCACGGCGCTCGCGCTGGTGGTGCTGCGCGGGTTCTGGTCGCGGATCGCGATCTTCCTGGGGCTGGTGTTCGGGTACGCGGTGTCCTGGCTGTTCGACCGGGTCTTCGGGCGGATCGACTCCCCGGTGGGCGGCGGCGCGGCCACCGAGCACTGGCGCCTGGACCTGTCGGGCGTCGGCAGGGCGGACTGGATCGGCCTGCCCTCGCTGCACGCCCCGAGCTTCTCGGCCTCGGCGATCCTGGTGGCGCTGCCGGTCGTCGTGGCGCTGATCGCGGAGAACGCGGGGCACGTGAAGGCGGTCTCCGAGATGACGGGCGACCCGCTGGACGATCGGATGGGCACCGCGATCATGGCGGACGGCGCGGCGACGGTGC
Organism: Kitasatospora phosalacinea; assembly: GCF_000717185.1. Classification (GTDB taxonomy): domain Bacteria; phylum Actinomycetota; class Actinomycetes; order Streptomycetales; family Streptomycetaceae; genus Kitasatospora; species Kitasatospora phosalacinea_A. The sequence continues at coordinate 10,998 of NZ_JNYE01000157.1, forward strand.
TCTCCACCGCGGTGGGCGGCCCGGCGACGACCACGTACGCGGAGAACATCGGCGTGATGGCGGCGACCCGGGTGTACTCGACGGCGGCGTACTGGTGCGCGGCCGGCTTCGCGATCCTGTTCGGTCTGTGC
>NZ_JNYE01000158.1 GCF_000717185.1 Kitasatospora phosalacinea
GGTCGGGGCGGGTCGGGTCGGGGCGGGTCGGGTCGAACTCTTCGCCAACTCGCCTTGTCAGCAAGGTGGTTGACCGGAGAAGGTGCGAAAGTTTCGCAGCCGGGGGACGGAAGGCTTGACGGTGTCCGGTCGCTCTGGCTGGATTCAGTGGGAGCGCTCCCAGTCAATCGTCCCCACTCCTCGGAGGAGCAACGATGGCAGGACACCGCAGACGACGGGCGCTGCGCCCGGGTGCGGCGCTGGTGGCCGGTGCGCTGGCCGCGGCCGGTGCGGGCTGGGCGGGGCAGCAGGCGGGCGCGGCCTCGGCCGGGTGCCGGGTCGACTACACCGTCAGCAGCGCCTGGCAGGGCGGCTTCGGCGCCAACGTCCAGATCACCAACCTCGGTGACGCCGTGACGAGTTGGACGCTCCAGTGGTCGTTCGGCAACGGCGAGCAGGTCACCCAGGCCTGGAACGCGGACGTGACGCTCGGCAGCAGCCAGGTCACCGCGAAGAGCCTGTCCTACAACGGCGCGGTGGCGAACGGCGGCGCCGTGAGCTTCGGCTTCAACGGCTCGGTGCCGGGCGCGGGAACGACCGGGGTGCCGGCCTCGTTCACGTTCAACGGCACGCTCTGCACCGGGAGTTCGGGCGGCACCGCGTCCCCGTCGCCGAGCCCGTCGCCGAGCGCGTCGACCAGCACCCCGCCGCCCGCCGGGCAGGGGCGGCAGGTGGAGAAGCTGGACCGCGGGCTGGTCTCGGTGCGCAGCGGCACGGGCAACCTGGTGTCCTGGCGCTGGCTGGCCACCGACCCGGACGGCGTCGCGTTCAACGTGTACCGGGACGGCGCCAGGGTGAACTCCGCGCCGCTGGCCACCGCCACCGACTACCTGGACGGCGGCGCGCCGGCGGGCGCCTCGTACACGGTGCGCGCGGTGGTGGACGGCGTCGAGCAGGCCGCCTCGCCCGCCTCGGTCGGCTTCGCGGACGGCTACCGGGACGTGCCGGTCTCCCCGCCGCCCGGCGGGTCGAACGCGAGCGGCTCCTACACGTACGAGGCGAACGACGCGAGCGTCGGCGACCTGGACGGCGACGGGCAGTACGAGTTCGTGCTGAAGTGGAACCCGACCGACGCCAAGGACAACTCGCAGTCGGGCTACACCGGCGACACCTACCTGGACGCGTACGAGCTGGACGGCACCCGGCTGTGGCGGATCGACCTGGGGCGCAACATCCGCTCGGGCGCGCACTACACGCAGTTCCAGGTGTACGACTACGACGGCGACGGGCGGGCCGAGGTCGCCGTGAAGACCGCGGACGGCACGGTGGACGGCGCCGGGCGGACCATCGGCAGCGCCACCGCCGATTACCGCAACTCCAGCGGGTACGTGCTGTCCGGCCCGGAGTACCTGACGGTCTTCGACGGGCGCAGCGGCGCCGCGCTGCAGACGGTGAACTACGACCCGCCGCGCGGCACCGTCTCGGCGTGGGGCGACTCGTACGGCAACCGGGTCGACCGGTTCCTGGCCGGGACGGCGTACCTGGACGGTTCGCGCCCGTCCATCGTGATGGCCCGCGGCTACTACACCCGCACCGTCGTCACGGCCTGGGACTGGCGCGGCGGCAAGCTCACCGAGCGGTGGAAGTTCGACTCCGACGCCTCCGGCAACGGCGCGTACGCGGGCCAGGGCGACCACCAGTTGGCGGTCGCGGACGTGGACGGCGACGGGAAGGACGAGATCGTCTACGGGGCGATGGCCCTGGACGACAACGGGCGCGGGCTGTGGAACACCGGGCAGGGGCACGGCGACGCGATGCACGTCGGCGACCTCGACCCGAGCCGTCCGGGCCTGGAGGAGTTCAAGGTCGACGAGGGCACCACCAAGTACTCCGCCTGGTTCGCGGACGCGAGAACCGGCCAGATCCTGTGGCGCCAGCCCGACTGCGGCTGCGACAACGGACGCGGCGTCTCCGACGACGTGTACGCGGGCAGCCCGGGCGCCGAGTCCTGGTCCTCCGGGGTCAGCGGCCTGTACGGCGTCAAGGGGCAGGACATCGGCCGCAAGCCGGGTTCGGCGAACTTCACGCTCTGGTGGGACGGCGACCCGGTGCGCGAACTGCTCGACGGCACCCACGTCGACAAGTACGGGACCGGCGGTGACACCCGGCTGCTGACCGCCTCCGGCGTGCACTCCAACAACACCACCAAGGCGACCCCGTCGCTGTCCGCCGACCTGTTCGGCGACTGGCGCGAGGAGGTCGTGTGGCCCACCACCGACAACCGGGCGCTGCGGATCTACTCCACGCCGGTACCGACCTCGCTGCGGATCACCACGCTGATGCACGACGTGCAGTACCGGGAGGCGGTGGCCTGGCAGAACACCGCGTACAACCAGCCGCCGCACCCGGGCTTCTTCCTCGGCGACGGCATGCCGACCGCGCCGCGGCCCGTCGTGCACACGCCCTGAGCACGCCCTGAGCCCGGGGCACCTGCCCTGAGCTGCGGCCTCGGCCCCGCCGGTCCGTTCGGCGGGGCCGAGGCCGTGTGTGACCTAACCCTCCACCGCCCCGGTTGACTGCCCCGAAGCGGGCGTGGTGGGATCTTCGGGCCAAACGGAGGCAAGCAGAGGAAGCCGGTGCGAGTCCGGCGCGGTCCCGCCACTGTGACCGTTCACCCCGCGCGGGGGTGACCGGAAGTCAGGAGACTCTGGCCCCCGTTCCGTCGATCCAGGGCGCGGACCCTGAGTGAGGACACGACGCCATGCGGGCTGCCCCGTACCTGGTGGGCGCGGCCGCGGGATACCTCGCGGACGCCCGGTTCGGAGACCCCCGGCGCGGACACCCCGTCGCCCTGTTCGGCGCCGCCGCGGCCCGCCTGGAGCGCCGCCTGTGGCGCGACCACCGCGGCGCCGGGGCGCTGCACACCGCGCTCGCGGTCGGTGCGGTCGCGGGCGCGGCCGGGCTGGCCGTCCGGGCGGTGCGGCGCTCGCCGGCGGCGGCGGGCGTGCTGGCCGCCGCGGCGACCTTCACGGTGCTCGGCGGGACGTCGCTGACCCGGGAGGCGGCGGCGATCGGCCGCTCGCTGGCGGACGGCGACCTGGCGGCCGCCCGGGAGCGGCTGCCGCACCTGTGCGGGCGCGACCCGTCCGGCCTGGACGAGCAGCAGGTGGCGCGGGCGGTGGTCGAGTCCGTCGCCGAGAACACCGCCGACGCGGTGGTCAACGCCCTGGTGTGGGGCGGCGTCGCGGGCGTCCCCGGGCTGCTGGCGTTCCGGGCCGCGAACACGCTGGACGCGATGGTGGGGCACAGGTCGGCGCGCTACCGCCGCTTCGGCTGGGCCTCGGCCCGGCTGGACGACGTCGCGGGCTGGCCGGGCGCCCGGCTGACGGCGCTGCTGACCGTCGCCGCGTCCGACGCCCCGGCCCGGACGTGGCGGGTCTGGCGGCGGGACGGCTCCGCGCACCCGAGCCCCAACGCGGGCCAGGCCGAGGCCGCGTTCGCGGGCGCGCTGGGCGTGCAGCTGGGCGGGACGCTGCGCTACGGCGAGCGGGTCGAGCACCGGCCCGTGCTGGGCGCGGGCCTGCCGCCGGTCGGCACCGCCGACATCGAGCGCGCCTGCCGCCTCTCGCGCCGGGTCGGCGCGCTCGCCCTGGCCACCACGCTGGGCCTGCGGGCGCTGGGTGCGCGGACGCTGGGCGTGCGGACGCTGGGTGCGCGGGCGCGCGGGTGAACCCGGCCCGGCGTGGACGCGTGCGGCAACTGACTGTGATGACGCGGGATTTCGACGTGCTGCCTTCCGCTGCGCGCAGTTCCTCGCGCCCCTGGCGGGGCGCAGTGAAAGGAGTACGCCGGTGAACGGCGCGCTGTTGGTGGCCGGTACGACCTCGGACGCCGGGAAGAGTGTGGTGACGGCGGGGATCTGCCGCTGGCTGGCCCGGCAGGGGGTGCGGGTGGCGCCGTTCAAGGCGCAGAACATGTCGCTGAACTCCTTCGTGACGGCCGACGGCGCGGAGATCGGGCGGGCGCAGGCGATGCAGGCGCAGGCGGCGGGGGTGGCGCCGGAGGCGGCGATGAACCCGGTGCTGCTGAAGCCGGGCGCGGACGGGCGCAGCCAGGTGGTGCTGCTGGGGCGGCCGGTCGCGGAGGTCGGGGCGCTGGACTACCGGGAGCGCAAGCCGGTGCTGCTGGAGCGGGCGTTGGAGTGCCTGGCGGACCTGCGGGCGCGCTTCGACGTGGTGGTGTGCGAGGGCGCGGGCTCCCCCGCGGAGATCAACCTGCGGGAGGGGGACATCGCCAACATGGGCCTGGCGACGGCGGCCCGGCTGCCGGTCGTGGTGGTCGGGGACATCGACCGCGGCGGGGTGTTCGCGTCGATGTTCGGGACGCTGGCGCTGCTGTCGCCGCAGGACCAGTCGCTGGTCGCGGGCTGGCTGGTCAACAAGTTCCGCGGTGACGCCCGGCTGCTGGAGCCCGGGTTGGAGATGCTGCGGCAGCTGACCGGCCGTCCGGTGCTGGGCACGCTGCCGATGCTGCCGGGCCTGTGGCTGGACGCGGAGGACTCGCTGGGCCTGGCTGCGGTGGCGTCCCGCCCGGCGGCGGGCGGGCCGGTGGGCGCTCAGGTGCTGCGGGTCGCGGTGGTGCGGCTGCCGCGGCTGTCGAACTTCACGGACGTGGACGCGCTGGCGCAGGAGCCGGGCGTGCTGGTGCGCTGGGTGACCCGCCCGGAGGAGCTCGCGGACGCGGACCTGGTGGTGCTGCCCGGCACCCGGGCGACCGTCGCCGACCTGGCGTGGCTGCGCGCGCAGGGCCTGGCCGGGCCGCTGGCGGCGCGGGCCGCGGCGGGGCTGCCGGTGCTGGGGGTGTGCGGCGGCTACCAGATGCTGGGCCGGGAGGTCGTGGACGGCGTGGAGTCGAAGTCGTCCGGCCCGGTGGCGGGTCTGGGGCTGCTGCCGACCCGGGTGGTGTTCGGCGCGGAGAAGGTGCTGGCCCGGCCGTCGGGGGTGGCGCTGGGCGAGCCGGTGGAGGGGTACGAGATCCACCACGGCGTGGTGGCGGTGGAGGGCGGCGAGCCGTTCGTCACCGACGCCGCCGGGCGGCCGCTGGACGGCTGCCGGGCGGGCGCGGTGTGGGGCACCACCTGGCACGGGCTGCTGGAGAACGACGCCTTCCGGCGGGCCTTCCTGGCCGAGGCGGCCCGCGCCGCCGGGCGGTCGTTCGTCCCGGCGCCGGACACCTCCTTCGCCGCCGCCCGCGAGCGGCAGTTGGACGCGCTGGGCGACCTGGTCGCCGAGCACGCCGACACCGACGCGCTGTGGAAGCTGATCGAGAACGGGGCACCGGCGGGTCTGCCGTTCGTGCCGCCCGGGGCCCCGGCCCCGCTGACGATGGGGAGTGCCGAGTGACCGAGGCCCGTTATCCGTTCACGGCGATCGTGGGCATGGACGACCTGCGGCTGGGGCTGCTGCTGAACGCGGTCTCGCCCGCCGTGGGCGGGGTGCTGGTGCGGGGCGAGAAGGGCACGGCGAAGTCGACGATGGTGCGGGCCCTGGCCGGGCTGCTGCCGTCGATCGCCACCGTCGCGGGCTGCCGGTTCGCCTGCGACCCGGCCGCGCCGGACCCGCAGTGCCCGGACGGTCCGCACCCGGGCGCCGCGGCGGCCGAACGGCCCGCGCACCTGGTCGAGTTGCCGGTGGGCGTCGCCGAGGACCGGGTGGTCGGCTCGCTGGACCTGGAGCGGGCCCTCGCCGAGGGCGTGCAGGCGTACGAGCCGGGCCTGCTGGCGAAGGCGCACCGCGGCGTGCTGTACATCGACGAGGTCAACCTGCTCCAGGACCACCTGGTGGACCTGCTGCTGGACGCGGCGGCGATGGGCCGCTCGTACGTGGAACGCGAGGGCGTGTCGGTGCGGCACGCGGCCCGGTTCCTGCTGGTCGGGACGATGAACCCGGAGGAGGGCGAGCTGCGGCCGCAGTTGCTGGACCGGTTCGGCCTGACGGTGGAGATCGCCGCGACCCGGGACGCGGACGAGCGCGCCGAGGTGGTGCGGCGGCGGCTCGCGTACGACGCCGACCCGGCCGGTTTCGCGGCCCGCTGGGACGGGCGGGAGCGCGAACTCGCCGAACGGATCACCGCCGCCCGGGAGTTGCTGCCCGACGTCGAGCTCTCCGACCCGGCGCTGCGTCAGATCACCGCGGTGTGCGCCGCGTTCGAGGTGGACGGCCTGCGGGCGGACATCGTGATGGCCCGCACCGCGGTGGCGCTGGCCGCCTGGGCGGGACGCACCGCCGTGCTGGAGGAGGACGTCCGCAAGGCGGCGCAGCTGGCGCTGCCGCACCGGCGGCGGCGCAACCCGTTCGACGCGCCCGGGCTGGACGAGGAGCAGCTGGACGAGACGCTGGCCGAGCACCGGGCGCCGGAAGGGCCGGAGGGCGAGGGGGCGGAAGGGCCGGACGAGGGGCCGGACGACGACGGGCCGGGGAGCGGGCCCGGGGGCGGCGGGCCGGACGGCGGCGGCGCCCCTGCGCCCGACACCTCCGACTCCCCTGCCGGTGAAGCGAGTTCGGACGACGTCGCCGCCCCGCCGCGGCAACGCCCGGGCGGCTCGCGGGAGTCGGCGCCGGTCGCGGCCGACCGGCCGTACCGCACCCGGCTGTTCGAGGTGGACGGCACCGGCCGCGGCGCCCAGGGACGGCGCTCCCCCGCCGAGACGGCGGCCGGGCACACCGTCCGGGCCCGCCGCCCGCGGGGCAGGCTGGCGCGGCTGCACCTGAGCGCGACGCTGCGCGCGGCGGCCCCGCACCAGCTCGCGCGCGGGCGCAGCGGGCGGGCGCTGGTGCTGCGCCGGGACGACCTGCGCGAGCAGGTGCGCCGGGGCCGGGAGTCGAACCTGGTGCTGTTCGTGGTGGACGCCTCCGGGTCGATGGCGGCCCGGCAGCGGATGACGGCGGTCAAGGGCGCGGTGCTGTCCCTGCTGATGGACGCCTACCAGCGGCGCGACAAGATCGGCCTGGTGACGTTCCGGGGCGCGGGCGCGGAGCTGGCGCTGCCGCCGACCTCCTCGGTGGAGGTCGGCGCGGCCCGGCTGGAGCAGCTGCCGACCGGCGGCCGGACGCCGCTGGAGGCGGGCCTGCTGCGGGCGCACGAGGTGCTGCGGGTCGAGCGGCTGCGCGACCCGGACCGGCGCCCGCTGCTGGTGGTGGTGACCGACGGCCGGGCCACCGGCGGGCAGGACGCCCTGCCGCGGGCCCGCCGGGCGGCCGGGCTGCTGGCTGCGCAGGGCGTGGCCGCGGTGGTGCTGGACTGCGAGTCGGGCCCCGTCCGGCTGGGCCTGGCAAGGGAGTTGGCGGCGCACCTGCACGGCGAGGCGGTCAGCCTGGACGACCTGCGGGCCGAAGGGGTGGCCTCGCTGGTGCGCGAAGCACGGACCACGATGACGACGACGCGAAAGGCGGCGTGAGCAGCATGCCCAAGGGAGTGGCGGAGAACGTCCCGGACGACGGCCTGACGACCCGGCAGCGCCGGACCCAGCCGGTCACGGCGGTGCACACCGGGCCGGGCAAGGGGAAGTCGACGGCGGCGTTCGGGATGGCGCTGCGGGCCTGGAACCAGGGCTGGCCGATCGGGGTGTTCCAGTTCGTCAAGTCGGCGAAGTGGAAGGTCGGCGAGGAGAACGCGCTGCGGGTGCTCGGCGAGTCCGGGCAGGGCGGCCCGGTGGCCTGGCACAAGATGGGCTCGGGCTGGTCATGGGTGCAGCGCGACATCGAGTCCTCCGAGGAGGCGGCGCGGGAGGGCTGGGAGCAGGTCAAGCGTGACCTGGCGGCCGAGACGTACCGGTTCTACGTGCTGGACGAGTTCACCTACCCGCTGCACTGGGGGTGGATCGACGTGGCGGAGGTGGTCGAGGTGCTGCGCAGCCGCCCGGGCAGCCAGCACGTGGTGGTGACGGGCCGGTACGCGCCCGAGCCGCTGCTCGAACTGGCCGACCTGGTCACCGAGATGACGAAGGTGAAGCATCCGATGGACGCGGGCCGCAAGGGCCAGCGCGGTATCGAGTGGTAGCGAGTTGAGCGACATGGTTCCCCGCCTGGTGGTGGCCGCGCCGTCCTCCGGGGCGGGCAAGACCACCGTGGCCACCGGCCTGATCGCGGCGCTGGCCGCGCGCGGGCTGAAGGTCTCCCCGCACAAGGTCGGCCCCGACTACATCGACCCCGGCTACCACGCGCTGGCCGCCGGGCGCCCGGGCCGCAACCTGGACGCCTGGATGAGCGGCCCCGAGCGGATCGCTCCGCTGTTCGCGCACGGCGCGGCCGGGGCGGACGTCGCGGTGGTCGAGGGCGTGATGGGCCTGTACGACGGGGCCGCCGGGCGGGGCGAGCTGGCGTCCACGGCGCAGGTCGCGAAGCTGCTGCGGGCACCGGTGGTGCTGGTGGTGGACGCCTCCTCGCAGTCCCGGTCGGTGGCGGCGCTGGTGCACGGCTTCGCGTCCTGGGACCCGCAGGTGCGGCTGGCCGGGGTGATCCTGAACAAGGTCGCCTCGGACCGGCACGAGACGCTGCTGCGCGAGGCCCTGGAGGAGGGCTCGGGCGTCCCGGTGCTGGGCGCGGTGCGCCGCGCCGGGGCGGTCGACACGCCGTCCCGGCACCTGGGCCTCGTCCCGGCCGTGGAGCGCTCCGCGGAGGCCCTGCGGGCGGTCCGCGAGATGGGCGAACTGGTGGCCGCCTCCGTCGACCTGGACGCGGTGCTGGCCCTGGCCCGGACCGCCCCGCCGCTGACCGACGCCCCCTGGGACGCGGCGGCCGAGGTCGAACCGCTCGACGGCCCCCGGCCGCGGATCGCCCTGGCGGGCGGCGCCGCGTTCTCCTTCTCGTACGCGGAGAACGCCGAACTGCTGGCCGCCGCCGGGGCCGAAGTGGTGCCCTTCGACCCGCTGCACGACGAGCAACTGCCGGAGCGGACGGCCGCGTTGGTGATCGGCGGCGGCTTCCCCGAGGTGTACGTCTCCGAGCTGAGCGCCAACGCGGCGCTGCGCGCGGCGGTCGCCGAACTGGCCGCGGCCGGGGCGCCGGTGGTCGGCGAGTGCGCCGGACTGCTGTACCTGGGGCGGGAGTTGGACGGCCTGCCGATGTGCGGAGTGCTGGACACCACGGCCCGGATGACCCCCCGGCTGACCCTCGGCTACCGGGAGGCGGTGGCCCTCGCCGACTCGCCGCTCGCCGCCGCGGGCTCCCGGGTCCGCGGCCACGAGTTCCACCGCACCACCACCGACCCGCCCGCCGGCCCCTCCCCCGCCTGGGCCTGGCGCACCCCCGCCGGCCCCCGCACCGAGGGCCACCTGCACGGCCCGGTCCACGCCTCCTACCTGCACCTCCACTGGACCGGCGCCCCCGCCCTCCCCTCCCGCCTGGTGCGGCACGCCGCCGCCTGGGACCGGAGCCGGTGACGCGGACGGGGGCACGGCCCTCCTGAAGCCGGTGCCGCGGACGGGCGGACGAGCGGACGAGCGGACGGGCCGGGGTCAGACCAGCTGGTCCGAGGGGTCCTTGACGGGCCCCTCGTCCGCGGTGGCCAGCTTCAGGGCGCGGCGCAGGGCGAGGATGTCGTCGTCGCCGAGGTGCTCGTGGGCGGTCGAGATCTCCTCCTCGATGGTGTCGCTGTCCTTGGCGGCCGCGGCGGCCCGGAAGTGCCGGGCGGCGACCTCGGTCTCCTCGGCCAGCCGGGTGACGGTCGACTTGTCGACGTTGCTCCAGTGCGCGGCCTTCAGCATCGCGGCCTGCTTGTCGGCCCCGGCGGCCAGCTTGCCGGCCCAGGTGCGGAAGGCCTCCGGGTCGTCCGCGACCTCGAGGTCCTCGTCCGGCTCGTCGATCCAGAGCCGGTCGAACTGGTCGGTGGCCTCCAGGAACTGCACCTGGTCGGAGGTCAGGTTGCTGCGGTCCTTGCGCATCGAACTCGTGACCGGGTCCTCCGACTTGAGGAAGCAGACGATCCGGCGGCCGCCGACCACGTCCCAGGTGTCCCGGTCCGGGTAGGCGAACGGGAAGTCCGTCGTCTCCGGGATCGACCACGTGTCCATCACGTACTCGTCCAGGTGGTGCGAGCAGAGCTCGTCGGCCTCGTCCTTCAGCACCTTCTCGCCCGGGTAGCCGCCCTGCGAGGCGGACGCGCCGCTCCAGAACACCTCGGCGTCGTGGAGCGCCGAGCAGTCGGGCTTCTTGGACGCGATCATGCCCGTCAGGTTGGCGCAGTCGCCGATGTTCAGCTGCAGCGGCGAGAGCGGTGACAGCTCGCTGCCACCGGCGTGGTGGGTGGCGCTGCTGCCCGGGGAGGAGTCGCCGTCGTCCTCGTACTCGTCCGCGAAGGCGCCGCCCACGATCGCCAGGACCAGGAGCAGCAGCCAGACCGTGCCGATCACGATGGCCGAGACCGCCATGGCCTTGCCGCGCTCACCGGTCCGCTTGATCTGGACCAGCGCGGCGATGCCCAGGCCGATCCCGACGATGCCCAGGTAGCACAGGAAGCTCACCACCAGCGCGGCGATCGCCAGCCCGTTGTTGTACAGCGACCGCGGCGGCTGCGGGTAGCCCGGCCAGGCGCCCGGGTACCCCGGGTAGCCGGGCGCCTGGCCGGGCACCTGGGCCGCGCCCGGCGGGTAGGCGCCGCTCCCCCACGGCTGGTGGACACCGGCGGGGGCCCACGGGTTCGCGGGCGCGGCCGGGGTGGGAGCAGGGGCGGGGGTGGGGGCC
>NZ_JNYE01000159.1 GCF_000717185.1 Kitasatospora phosalacinea
CTGGGCGTAGCCGGTGGCCGCGTTGGTGTTCGAGTAGGTCGCGACCGAGGTGCCGTTGACGGTCACGGTCAGCTTGTCGTACGCGGTGCTGCCGGTCTCGGCGGTGTCGACGTGCAGCCAGAAGCTCAGCGTGGCCTTGCAGCCGGCCGGGACGGAGACCGTCTGGGCGAGGCTGTCGGTGTGGGCGGAGCCGTAGCCGTCCATCCAGGCCTTCCAGGAGCCGCCGTGCGCGGCTTCGGAGGAGGAGCTGTCGACCACGCCGGAGGAGGCCGTCCAGGGGGAGGCGGTGCCGGTCTCGAAGCCGGGGTTGCCGAGCAGCTGGGCGGCGGTGCAGGAGCCGGTGGGCGGCGGGGTGGTGCCGCCGGAGCCGAGCAGGGCGGCGGCCAGGCCGTCGGCGACCGGGCTGCCCCAGCCGGTGACCTGGTCGTAGCCCGCCTTGGTGCCGAAGTCCTGGTTGGCGCCGCTGGTGACGTCGTGGAAGGCGCTGCCGTAGGAGGCCGAGGTGGTGACGGCGTAGATCTTCGGGTTGGCCTCGCCCAGCACCGGCTTGGCCGCGGCCTTGGCCTTCTGGTTGTACAGCGCCGCGAAGCCGGACCACAGCGGGGCCGCCGCCGAGGTGCCGCCGTAGACCTGCCAGCCGGGGGCGGAGCTGCCCTGGGTGTAGATCGCGAAGCCGCTGTTCGGGTCCGCGTTGGAGGAGACGTCCGGGACGGTGCGCATGGTGCCGGTGACGTTGGTGCCGGTCTGCCAGCTCGGCTTGGCGAACTGGGTGGAGACCCCGCCGCCCGCCGTCGACCAGGCGCTCTCCGAGCTGTACGTGGTGCCGGAGACCTTCAGGTTGGTGCCGCCGACGCCGGTGTTGTACGGGCTGGAGGCGGGGAAGTCCACGGCCCTCACGGTGGAGCCGGAGGTCGAGCGGGTGCAGTCCCGGGAGCCGTCGTCGCCGGAGGCCGAGAAGATCGAGATGCCCTGGGCGGCGGCCTGCTTGAAGGAGTTGTTCACCGCGGTCATCGAGGAGGCGGTGGTGTCCGGCTCGCAGGAGCCCCAGGAGATGGAGATCACCGAGACCCGGTTGTCCGAGACGATCTTCGCGGCCATGTCGATCTCGCCCTGGTCGCTGTTGGGCGCCTCGTAGACCAGCTGGGTGGCCTTGGGGGCGACGCCGCGGACGATCTCGGAGTCCAGCTCCACCTCGCCCTGGCCGTCGCCGGGCTTCGCGTCGTAGTTGGCGCCGTCCACCGGCACGGTGGTCACCGCCGGGCCGGACAGGCCGAACTGGCTGTCGTAGGTGGTCAGGTTCGAGGACCGGTAGCCGTCGAACTCCCAGAGCGCGACGGTCGAGCCGGTGCCGTCCGCGCCCAGCTGGTTCAGCCGGTACGCGCCGTCGTACGTCGCCGGGCCGAAGCCGGACGGGGTGGCGAGCGGGGCGGCGTGCGGGGCGGCCTGCGGCTCGGCGAGCCGGGTGGTGCGCACGGTGTGGTCGTTCAGGCCGCTGACGCCCTCGACCACGCCCGCCAGGGCGGCGGGCACCGAGGCGGCGGCGTCGTTGGCGAAGAAGGCCTGGCCGCCCTGCTGCGGGTCGGTGTACGTCGACTCGTGGGTGCCGAAGGCGGCGGCCAACTGCGCGCTGGTGCCGGTGGCGTCCACCACCTGGCGGTTGGCGCTGACCGAGTCGACCGTCAGGCCCTGGGTGGTGAGGAACGTCCGGACCTGCTCGACGTCGGCCGCGGTCGGGCCGAAGCGCTCGGTGAACTGCGCGGGCGTCAGGTAGTGCCCGTACTCGGCGGTGCCGGGGGTGGCGACCGCGGTCAGGAAGCGGTCCAGTGCGGCGGTGTCGCGCAGTTTCAGCGAGACCGCCACGGATATCCGGCGGTCGGCGGGGACGTCGCCCTGCTTGTGGGAGCGGGCGACCGCGGGGGTGACGGTCTGCGGCAGGGACACCCGGGCCGCGGCGCTGGGGGACGGCGCGGCCTGGGCGGTGGCGGTGCCCAGGGAGAGGGCGGCGAGGGGAAGGACCGCGAGGGCGGCGGCAAGGGCGAGCGAGCGGGGTCGCACGGGTTCCTCCGGAAATCTGGCGGCGTTCCGGGTTTCGAAAACGCTCGCCAGAATCTCTCAGAGAACTCGCAGGAAAAGGCCCATGCCTGGGCAATTGCTTACTAAAAAACAGTCAACTGTGAAACGGAAAAGCAATTCAGTGAATTGGTTCAATTCCGGTGCGGTGGAAACTGAATGTCAGGGGCGGCCCAGCCACTGGCTCAGCGCCGCCCGCAGCTCGCCCCGGGTCGGGTCCGCGCAGGCCCAGGCCGCGTACCCGTCCGGACGGACCAGCAGCACGGTGTCGCGCAGCTTGCCGTGCGGGTCCGCGGGCGCGGCGGTGACCACCCGCTCCGCCCAGGAGTCCGCCACCGACAGCTCGTCGTTGCTGACCAGCACGGCCTTCCCGGCGCGCAGCGCCTCGTGCAGCCGGGCCGGGCCGCCCGGCACGTCCACCGCCAGGCGCAGGTCGGGGACGCGGCGGCCGACCAGCGGGTGGGCGCCCTTCTCCGCCGGGTAGGCGTACCCGATGCCGGAGACCTGCTTGGCGCCCAGCTCGGCCAGCGGGCCCAGGTGGCCGGCGGCCGCGCCGATCGCCGAGCGCAGCGCCCGGGCCGGGGCGTGCCGCCCCTGGGCGAGCCGGACCAGGGCGCCGGAGGAGCGCAGCACCGCCCGGCCGACCGGGTGGCGCTCGGTCTGGTACGTGTCCAGCAGGGCGTCGGGCGACCAGCTGCGGAGCACCGAGACCAGCTTCCAGCCCAGGTTCGCGGCGTCCTGCAGCCCGGTGTTCATGCCCTGGCCGCCCGCCGGGGAGTGGCAGTGCGCCGCGTCCCCCGCGAGCAGGACCCGGCCGGAGCGGTAGCTCGGGACCTGGCGCTCGTCGCTGTGGAAGCGCGACGTCCAGCGGGCCTCGCCCATGCCGTGGTCACGGCCCGTCACCTCGCGCAGCAGGTCGGCGAGTTCGGCCAGGACCACCGGCTCGGAGTCCGGCGCCTGGTGCTCCCGGCTCCAGCCGATCACCCGGTACCAGCCGTCGCCGAACGGGGCGAGGAAGGCGAACCCGGCCTCGCCCGCCCCGGCCGTCAGCGCCTCCTCCGGCTCGTCCGCCAGCCGGACGTCGGCGAGCATCACCGAGCGCACCGCGGACTCGCCGGGGAACGGGACGCCCAGCAGGTCGCGCACCGTCGAGCGGACGCCGTCCGCGCCGACCGCGTAGCGGGCCCGGAAGCCCTGCTCGGTGCCGTCGGCGGTGCGGGCGGTCAGCGTGACGCCCTCGGCGTCCTGCCGCAGGCCCGTCACCGCGGTGCCGCGGCGCAGGTCGGCCCCGGCCTTGACGGCCCGCTCGCGCAGCACCCGCTCGGTGTTGTACTGCGGGGTGACCAGCACGAACGGGAAGCGCGTCGGCAGGCCCGCGAAGTCGACCCGCAGCCGCCCGAACACCCGCATCGAGGGCACCGCCGTGCCGGTGGCGATCAGCTCGTCGGCCAGGCCGCGGGCGTCCAGCAGCTCCAGCGTGCGGGCGTGCACGGCGAAGGCCCTGGTCAGGCCGGACTCCTCGGTCCGCTTCTCCAGCACCGTCACCCGCAGCCCGGCCGCCGCCAGGTCGCCGGCCAGCAGCAGGCCGGTCGGGCCCGCGCCGACCACCAGCACGTCGGCGGTGAACTCCGTCTCGGACATCCGTCTCTCCCGTCGTCTTGCAGCAAGGGCCGGTGCGCGCACCGGCCGGAGTCCACGGCGCCCGGGTTCTCAGCGCGCTCTCAGACTGCCATCATCGCGGGCCCATCAGGGGCTGTGAACCTCATTCCCATGACACAGCCAGCGATGCGCCAGACCCTCCGTCCCGTCCCGGCGGTCGACGGCCGGGACCCGGCCGACACCGTGGTGAGGACCAGGCTCGTGGAGGTCGTCGTACCCGTGTACAACGAGCAGCACTCGCTGGAGCGCTGCGTCCGTGAGCTGCACGCCTACCTGTCGGAGACGTTCCCGTACGACTACCTGATCACGGTGGCGGACAACGCCTCGGTCGACGGCACCTGGGAGGTCGCCACCGCGCTCGCCGCGGAGCTCGCGCCGGTGCGGGCCGTGCACCTGGACCTCAAGGGCCGGGGCCGGGCGCTGCGCGAGGTGTGGGGCGCCAGCGAGGCCGACGTGGTGGCGTACATGGACGTCGACCTGTCGACCGGGCTGGAGGCCTTCCTCCCGCTGGTCGCGCCGCTGCTGTCCGGCCACAGCGACCTGGCCATCGGCAGCCGGCTGCACCGCGGCTCGGCGGTGGTGCGCGGGCCCAAGCGGGAGTTCATCTCGCGCACCTACAACCTGCTGCTGCGCGCCACCATGGCGGCCAAGTTCTCCGACGCGCAGTGCGGGTTCAAGGCGGGCCGCACCGAGGTGGTCAAGCGGCTGCTGGGCGAGGTCGAGGACGACGCCTGGTTCTTCGACACCGAACTGCTGCTGCTCGCCGAGGCCTCCGGGCTGCGGATCCACGAGGTGCCGGTGGACTGGGTGGACGACCCGGACAGCCGGGTCGACATCGTCCGCACCGTCCTCGACGACCTCCGGGGCATGGCCCGGGTCGCCCGCCGCACCCTGGCCGGCCGCGGCGGCGTCGACCTCCCCGACCGGGTCCGGCAGGCGCAGGTGCCGCCCGGGCTGGGCTGGCAGACCGTCAGCTTCGCGGTGATCGGCGTCCTGTGCACGCTGGCGTACCTGCTGCTCTTCCTCGGCCTGCGACAGCTGCTGCCCGCGCTGGTGGCCAACGCGCTGGCCCTGGGCGCCACCGCGGTGTTCAACACCGCCGCGAACCGGCGCTTCACCTTCGGCGTCACCGGCCGCCGGGACGCCCTCAAGCACCAACTGGAGGGCGGGCTGGCCTTCCTGGTCGGCCTGGTGCTCACCAGCGGCGGCGTCGCCGTGCTGCACGCGGCCTCCCCCGGCGCCGGGCACGGGGTCGAGCTGGCGGTGCTGGTGGCGGCGAACGCGGCCGCGACGCTGGTGCGGTTCGTGCTGCTGCGGGTGTGGGTGTTCCACCCGCGGCGCTCGTAGCGGATCGACGGAGACTCCCTGTCCCTCCTCCCCCCGCGGGGACAGGGCGCGGGCCCGGACGCCGTTGTGGGACGGCGGCCGGGCCCGCTTCTCGCGCTACTTGCGGATCTCGACGGTGCGGAAGCGGTTGGCCACGAACGCGGCGTCGCAGTACGCCGAGTTGGCGGCCGGGTTGGCGCCGGTGCCGTGCAGGTCGGAGAAGGCCGCGGTCTGGTTGACGTAGACGCCGCCGGTCAGGTTGAGCGAGAGGGAGACCCCGGCGTCCAGGCAGGCCCCGACCAGGGCGTCCTCCACCGCCGGGTCGGTGGTGTAGGCGCCCGCGGTCATCGCGCCGTGCTCGGCGGTGGTGCGGCGCAGCAGTTCGACGGCGGCGGCGGTGGACTCCACGGCGACCGCGAAGGCCACCGGGCCGAAGCACTCGGCCAGGAAGCGGTCCCGGTCGTCCGGCTTGTCGGCGTCGGCCTTCACCAGGGCGGGCGTGCGGACGGTCGCGCCGGGGAACTCGGCGGAGGCCACCACCCGCGGGGCGAGCGCGAGTTCGCCGTACTCGCCGCCCGCCGCGGCGGCGCTGCGGGCCAGCACGGCCGGGCTGACCACGGCGCCCAGGATCGCGGTGGCCCGGGCGTCGTCGCCGAGCAGGCCCTCAACCGCGGCGGCCAGGTCGGCGACGACCTGCTCGTAGGAGCGCTCGCCGTCCTCGGTGCGGATGCCGGTGCGCGGGATCAGCAGGTTCTGCGGGGTGGTGCACATCTGGCCGCTGTACAGGCTGAGCGCGAACGCCAGGTTGTCCAGCATGCCGCGGTAGTCGTCGGTGGAGTCGATGACGACGGTGTTGACGCCCGCCTTCTCGGTGTAGACCTGCGCCTGCCGGGCGTTGTCCTCCAGCCAGTCGCCGAAGCCGGTGGAGCCGGTGTAGTCGATCAGCTTCACCTCGGGCCGCAGCGCCAGCACCTTGGCGATCGCCGAGCCCTCGTGCTCGGCGGCCAGGCAGACCAGGTTCGGGTCGAACCCGGCCTCGGCGAGCACCTCGCGGGCGGTCCGCACCGTCAGCGCCAGCGGCAGCACCGCCCGCGGGTGCGGCTTGACCAGCACGCCGTTGCCGGTGGCCAGCGAGGCGAACAGGCCCGGGTAGCCGTTCCAGGTCGGGAAGGTGTTGCAGCCGACCAGCAGCGCGGTGCCGCGCGGCACCGCGGTGAACTCCTTGGTCAGCACCAGGGGTTCGCGCTTGCCCTGCGGCTTCGTCCAGCTCGCCGAGCGGGGCAGCCGGGTCTGCTCGGCGTACGCGTACGCCACCGCCTCCAGGCCGCGGTCCTGCGCGTGCGGGCCGCCCGCCTGGAAGGCCATGCCGTACGCCTGGCCGGTGGTGTGCATCACCGCCTGCGCGAACTCGTGCGAGCGGGCGTTGATCCGGGCCAGCACCTCCAGGCAGACCGCGGCCCGCTCGGCGGGCGAGGCCTTCGCCCAGGCGGGCCGGGCCGCCTCCAGCGCGGCCAGCAGCGCGTCCGGCTCGGCGTGCGGGTAGCTCACGCCCAGTTCGACGCCGTACGGGGAGGCCTCGCCGGTCACCGGCTCACCGCCGCCGGGGTGCCCGGGGAGGTCGAACTCCCGCCCCAGCAGCGCCTCGAAGGCGGCCTTGCCGTCGGCGGCGGCCCCCTCCCCGTACGCCTTGGGGAACTCCGGGTACGGGGACCAGTAGTCGCGGGCGGCGATCGCGGCCAGCGCGCGGTCCAGGGTCTCCTGGTGGCGGGCGAGCAGTTCGGCGACCGGCAGGGCGGGGGTCGCAGCGGCCATGGTGCGCTCCTCACGGGGGCGGGGCGGGACGCTCCTCAGCGTAACCGAACGATCGGTCGGTGCAAGGCCCCCGCGGGGCCTTCCGTTCCGGGGACGGGCGGCTCAGGGGGTGAAGACCTGGTCGGCGGCGGGGGCGGTGGCCTGCACCGGCTTGTCGAAGTCGCCGAGCCGCACGGTCATCCCGCCGGAGTCGGAGTCGAAGGCCAGCAGGTAGGGCTCGCCCTCGGTCGCGACGTCGTAGCGCGCGGGGGAGCCCTCCGGGTCGGTCATCGTGAGGCTGAGCGCCGCGGCCCCGTCCACCTGCACGGGGCCGCCCTTGGCGAGGCCCTGGTTCGGGCTGCTGTCGGTGTTCAGGCCGACGCGCTTCTCCAACTGCACGCCCAGGTCGCAGAAGTAGGCCTTGTCCTTCGCCGTGTTCCCGGTGGCGAACCACTTGCCGACCGCCCCGTCGGGGGCGCCGGGGGCGGTGGCCTTCAGATAGGCGGCGTCCGGCTTCTCCCACGCCTTGTCGCCGACGCGCACGATCTCCACCGAGCCCTGGCCCGCGATGGTGAACGTGCCGTGGCAGTCGCCGCCGCTGTTCTCGGAGAACGTGCCGTGGAACGCCCCGCCCGGGTAGCCGGGGACGTCGACGGTGATGGTGACACCGGTCAGTTCCGCGCCCGCGGTCCGCGACTTCTCCGCGATCTCCGCCGCGGACAGGTCCGCCAGGGCGGAGGGCGACGGGGAGGCGGAGGGCGTCGCGGGGGCCGCCGCGTTCTTCGGGGCCTCGTCCGGGCCGCAGGCCGTCAGGGCGCAGAGGGCGAGGGCGGACAGGGCGACGGCGGCCAGGGGGCGGGGGGTGGGCATCGGGTGCGTCCTCGGTTCGGGTGCGGAGCGGACGCGTGAGTGTGGCAGTGCGCGGGGCGGACCCCGCGCACCGGATACCCGTTCTTTACCCGGTTTTGACTGCGCTTTACGGAATTCCCAGCTCGAACAGGACGTATCCGGCGTACCAGCCGGAGGCCGCGGCGACGGTGCCCAGGGTGACGGCCAGCGAGGTGCGGGACAGGCGCTTCAGGGCGGCCGCGATCGGGAGGAAGAGCGGGAAGCAGGGCAGCAGGTAGCGCGAGGTGTTGCCGAAGATCTGCTGGCTGCCGAGGACCAGGACGATGGTGACGCAGGTGTAGACGACCAGGAAGGCCGGCGGCCGCATCCGGATCAGCAGGAAGAGCAGGACCGGCAGGCTGAGCACCAGGAACAGCGCGATCAGGTCCTCGGTGGGGTAGCCGAAGATGTAGTCGTGGTGCCCGAACAGCAGGTTCTGGATCACGTTGCCGGTGTGCTTGCCCCAGTCGAAGTAGTGCAGCCAGGCGCCGCGCTGAAGGTCGAAGTAGGCGCTCCAACTGCCCATCCGCCAGCTGGCCCAGGCGATGTAGCCGACGAAGCCGAGCGGGGCGAGCAGCAGCGCGGACAGCGGGCCGAGCACGCCGTCCCGGCGCTTGAACAGCGCGGTCAGCGCGGCCACCCCGACCGCGGCGGCCAGGGCGGCCGCGGTCGGGCGGTTCAGCCCGGCGACGAAGGAGGTGACGCCCGCGGCCAGCCAGTTGCGGGTCATCACGAAGTAGCAGGCCCAGGCGGCCAGGGCGACGAACAGCGAGTCCGAGTAGACCGCCCACTCGACGCCGGAGCCCGGGAACAGGCCCCAGACGCCGGCCGCGATCACCGCGGCCCGGTGGCCCGCGACCAGCTTGGCCACCGCGTAGATGCCGGCCGCCGCGACGAAGGAGGTCAGCACCGAGACCAGGATGCCCGCGCCCAGCGAGTTCAGGCCGGTCACCGCGGAGACCATCTTGATCAGGCCCGGGTAGAGCGGGAAGAACGCGACCGAGTTCTGCTCCAGCGTCCACGGGCCGGAGGCGGACGGCACCAGCTTCGGGTCGTAGCCGTTCTGCGCGACCTGCTGGTACCACCAGCCGTCCCAGCCGCCCAGCACGTCCCAGACGTGCTTGCCGCCGCCGAACCGCGGGTTCTTCGTCAGGTACTCGCCGGACCAGCTCAGCAGCCACATGAAGACGGTGAACGCGATCAGCCGGACCGCCGCGAACACCGCCAGGGCGGGCCCGTACTCCGCGGCGGTGCGCCGCAGCCACGCCCGGGCGCCCTCCGCGGCCGTACCGGAGTCCGCGGGCGGATCGGGTCGCTCGACCACGTCGGTGTCGGGGCTCGCTGCCATCGCCATCAGGTCCTGTCTGGGTCTGGGGCCCGCGCCGGGCCGCCCGGATTCTCGGGCGAGCCTACGGCACGCCCCGCTGGTCCGTACCTGATCGGAGGACGCGTGCTTACACTCCCCCCATCGGACGGAGCGCGACCCACGCGGCGGGAGACCCCGATGAGCGCAGCGGCACGGACCGGCACCCTGCTGTCGGTGGTCGTCCCGGTGTACGACGAGCAGGACGCGCTGCCCGCCTTCGCCGCCCGGCTGCGGCCGGTGCTGGACGGCCTCGGCGCCCGCTACGAGGTGCTCGCCGTGGACGACGGCAGCACCGACGGGACGGCCGGCCTGCTGCGCGCGCTGGCCGCCGACTGGCCCGAGCTGCGGACCGTCCGGCTGCGCCGCAACAGCGGCCACCAGGCCGCGCTGACCGCCGGACTGGACCGGGCCGTCGGCGACTACGTGGCCAGCATCGACGCCGACCTCCAGGACCCGCCGGAGAAGCTCGCCGAGATGCTGGCGCTGGCCCGCCGCGACGGCCTGGACGTGGTGTACGGGGTGCGCGCGGACCGTTCCAGCGACACCCCCTTCAAACGCGGCACCGCCGACGCCTACTACCGGCTGGTCCGCCGCCTGGTCGGCCGTCACGTCCCGGCCGGAGCCGGGGACTTCCGGCTGCTCAGCCGGGAGGCCGTCGAGGCGCTGCGCGCCCTGCCCGACCAGCCGCGGGTCTACCGGCTGCTGGTGCCCTGGCTGGGCTTCCCCAGCGGCGAGGTGCGCTACGTCCGCGAGGAGCGGGTCGCCGGGAGCACCAAGTACCCGCTGGCGAAGATGGTCCGGCTCGCCCTGGACGGCATCACCGGCTTCTCCGCGGCCCCGCTGCGGCTGGCCACCTGGCTGGGCGCCGCGGCCTTCCTCACCTGCCTGCTGCTGCTGGTCTTCTGCCTGGCCGCGTACCTGTCCGGCGCCGCCGTGCCGGGCTGGACCTCGCTGTTCGCCGCGGTGCTGTTCGTCGGCGGGGTGCAACTGGTCTGCGTGGGCCTGCTCGGCGAGTACGTGGCCCGGATCCACGCCGCGGTGCAGCGCAGGCCCGCGTACTTCGTCGCCGAGGACACCGCCCGCCGGGCCGGACCGGGCGGTGGGCGGGCGGAGCCCGGGGGCGGGCCGGGGGAGCCGGGGGAGCCGGGGGAGCCGGGGGGAGAGTGGGCGGAGCCCGGG
>NZ_JNYE01000160.1 GCF_000717185.1 Kitasatospora phosalacinea
GCCGGAGGGGTGCGGGGTGGTGTCGTCCGCGGCCGGGGTTCCGGCTTCCTCGACGATGACGTGGGCGTTGGTGCCGCTGAGGCCGAACGCGGAGACGGCCGCCCGGCGGACGCGTTCGCCCGCGGGCCAGGGGACCTCCTCGGTGAGCAGCCGGACGCCGCCGCCGCTCCAGTCCACGTGGCTGGACGGCGCGTCGACGTGCAGGGTGCGGGGCAGGACGCCGTGGCGCAGCGCCATCACCATCTTGATGACGCCCGCGACCCCGGCCGCGGCCTGCGCGTGCCCGATGTTCGACTTGATCGAGCCGAGCCAGAGCGGCCGCCCGTCCTCGGGGCGCTCGCGCCCGTACGTGGCCAGCAGGGCCTGGGCCTCGATCGGGTCGCCGAGGGTGGTGCCGGTGCCGTGCGCCTCGACCGCGTCCACGTCCGCAGCGGTGAGACCCGCATCCGCCAACGCCGCCGGCGCCTTCGGCCCAGCCGGTGCCGTCGGCGGCGTCGGCGAAGGGCTTGCAGCGGCCGTCGGGGGCGAGGCCGCGCTGTTCGCTGAAGTCGATGAAGGTGCCGGGGGTGCCCATGACGGCGACGCCGCCCGCGAGGGCGAGGGTGCACTCGCCGCGGCGCAGGGCCTGGGCGGCGAGGTGCAGGCCGACCAGCGAGGAGGAGCAGGCGGTGTCGACCGACCCGCGTAGACGCCGGTGGCGCTGCCGCGCAGCGCGCCGGGGCGGATCCCGGCGCGCTCCAGGGCCTCCCAGGCGGCTTCTTCCCCGGTGGGGTCGTAGCAGCGTTCCTGGTCCCAGCCGCGGTCGGCGGGGAAGGCGCCGACCGCGTCGGTGCCGTCGGCGACCAGGCGCCACAGGTCCTCGGGGGTGGCGATGCCGCCGGGGTAGTGGCAGGCCATGCCGATGATCGCGATCGGTTCGGTGGCGCGCTGCTCGTGGTCGCGCAGTTGCCGCCGGGCCTCCCGCAGGTCGGTGGTGGCCCGCTTGAGGTAGCTGAGCAGTTTTTCCTCGCTGGCCATCGGCGTACCGGCCACCATTCCCTCGGCGTTGTCCGTCACTGTCCGTCTCCCGTTTCGAACGCTATAGACGCGTAGTTGGCCCGACCCACCCCTATTCGGATCGTCCCGGCCCCAGTTCTGCGGCGAGCCACTCGGAGACCGCCGCCGCGGTGGACGGTGCGTCGTCGGCGACGATGCTGAAGTGGTCGCCGGGGACGTTCCGCACCTGGTCGGCGAGGCTCCAGTCGGTGCGCCAGGCGTCCGCCCCGGGCCCGGCGACCCCAGTGGCCGCAGGGGCGTCGGCAGGGGTGTCGTCGCCGAGCGTGAAGCGGCGCTCGGGGCGCAGCAGGACGGTCGCGGCGGCCAGCGGCGCGACGGGGACGGTGGGGAGCAGTTCCATGTAGCGGGCCATCGCGGTGAGCTTGGTGCGGTCGAGCGCTTCCTGGCCGGATTCCTGCCGGAGCATCCCGGCGGCCATGTCGACGACGGTCTCGGCCCGGGACTTCCCGGCCTCGGCCGAGCCGTCACCCTCGTCGTCCCCGCCGTCGTCCCCGCCGTCGTCCCCGCCGCCGTCCCCGACACCGGCGGCCGCGCCGCCCACCGGGTAGGTGTCGAGGAGCAGCACGGTGGCCGGTCCGCGGCCGAGCGCTTCGAGCCGGGCGGCGACCGCGTAGGCGAAGACGCCCGCGGAGGAGTAGCCGAGCAGGGCGTAGGGGGTGTCGTCGGCGGCGTCGGCGGCGTCCAGGATGCTCGCGGCGAGGACCTCGACGACCGCGTCGGCGGTGGCGGGGAGGGCCTCGTCGGGCAGGAAGCCGGGCATCGGCAGGACGGACACCTGGGCGCTGTCGCGCAGTTGGGCGGCGATCCGGGCGTACTGGTAGGCGCCGCCCATGGCGACGGGGGTGGAGAGGCAGAGCAGTCGGGGCAGGCCGTCGCCCTCGCTGAGCTTGAGGGCGGCGGGTGCGGTGCCGAGGTCGGCGAGCGAGGTGAAGGAGGTGCGTAGGTTGGCGGCGGCGGCGAGGACGGCGAGGCCCTCGCGGGTCTTGCCGGCCCGGACGGCTTCGACGAAGAGCTGGCGCAGGCCGTCGGAGGCGGTGTCGGCGCCGGTGTCGGCGGCGGGGGGTGCGGTGCTGCCGTCGGCGGGTGCGGTGGCGTCGGCGAGTTCGGTGAGCAGGTGGGCGGCGAGCGCCTCGGGGTCCTGGTGGTCGAAGACGACGGTGGCGGGCAGGCGCAGTCCGGTGCTGGTGGCGAGCCGGTTGCGCAGGTCGACGGCGGTGAGCGAGTCGAAGCCGAGTTCGAGGAACGGCCGGTTGGCGTCGACGGATCCGGCGTCGGGGTGGCCGAGGAGTTGGGCGACGCTCTCGCGGACGAGGTCGCGGACGGCTTCGGCGCGCCGCGGGGCGGGCATGGCCGCGAGGCGGCGGCGCAGCTCGGCCGGGTCGGCGGGGGCCGCGGTGGTGGTGGCGGTGCGCCGGGCGGGTGCGGTGAGGGCGCGCAGCAGGTGGGGGGCGCCGGTGGCGGGGGTGCTGCCGGTGGCGAGCAGCAGTCGGGCAGGGACGAGGAGGTGCTCGGGGCGGACGGCCGCGGTGTCGAGCAGTTCGGTGCCCTCGGCGGCGGAGAGCGCGCCCATTCCGGCGCGGGCCATCCGGGCCTGCTGGGCGCCGGTGAGGGTGTCCGCCCACAGGCCCCAGGCGAGGGACTGGGCGGGCAGGCCGTGGGCGCGGCGGTGCGCGGCCAGGGCGTCGAGGAAGGAGTTGGCGGCGGCGTAGTTGCCCTGGCCGGGGTTGCCGAACAGGCCGGAGGCGGAGGAGAAGAGCACGAAGGCGCTCAACTCGGCGTCCAAGGTTGCCCGGTGGAGGTTGAGTGCGGCGTCGACCTTGGGGCGCAGCACGGTGGCGAGCCGGTCGCCGGTGAGGGCGGTGAGGGCGCCGTCGTCGAGCGCGCCGGCCAGGTGGACGACGGCGGTGAGCGGGTGCTCGGCGGGGATGCCGGCGAGCAGGGCGGTGACGGCGTCGGCGTCGGCGAGGTCGCAGGCGGCGGCTTCGACGTGGGCGCCGAGGGCGGTGAGTTCGGCGGCGGCCTCGGGCAGGGTGCCGCGGCGGCTGACCAGCAGCAGGCGGCGGGTGCCGTGGGCGGTGACGAGGTGGCGGGCGAGCAGGGCGCCGATGGTGCCGGTGGCGCCGGTGAGCAGGGTGGTGCCCTCGCCGCCGAAGGTGCTGCCCGCGGTGGCGGTGCCGTCGGCGGGCAGCGGGCGGGGGCGGACCAGGCGCGGGACGGACGCCTTGCCGCGGCGGACGACGGCCTGCGGTTCGCCGGAGGCGGCCAGGGCCGGGAGCAGGGCGTACGAGGCGGGGTCGTCGTCGAGGTCGGCGAGGACGAAGCGGCCGGGGTGCTCGGACTGGGCGGAGCGGACCAGGCCGGTGACGGCGGCTCCGGCCAGGTCGGTGGTGTCCTCGCCGGGGAGGGCGGCGGCGCCGCGGGTGACGATCACCAGCGGGCCGTCGGGCCCGGCCTCGTCGCGTTCGGCGAGTTCGCGCTGCAGCAGGTCGAGGACGGCGCGGGTGGCGCGGTGGACGGTGTCGGCGTCGTTGCCGGGGTGCGGCTGCTCGACGGTGCGGACGGGGCTCCCCGCGGCGGTGTCCTGGGCGGCGGTGTCCAGGGCGGCGGGCAGCCAGTCGACGGCGTACAGCGACTCGTGGCGTCCGGTGGCGGCGGGGGTGGCGAGGTCGGTGCCGCCGCGCAGCAGCAGCGACTCGACGGCGGCGACGGGTGCGCCGCCCTGGTCGGCGAGGGTGAGGGAGACGGCGCCGCCGCCGAGCGGGCGGACCCGGACCCGGACCCTGGTGGCGCCGGTGGCGTACAGCTCGACGCCGGACCAGGCGAACGGCAGGCCGCGGGTGACCTCGCCCTCGGCGAGGGCGATGGCGTGCAGGGCGGCGTCCAGGACGGCGGGGTGCAGGCCGAAGCCGAGCACCTGGGAGCCCGGTGACTGGTCGAGGGCGACGTCGGCGTACACGTCGCCGTCCAGCGCCCAGGCGGCGCGCAGGCCGCGGAACAGCGGGCCGTAGGTGAGTCCGGCCTCGGCCAGGCCGGGGTAGAGCTCGGCGAGGTCGATGGCCTCGGCCCCGGCGGGGGGCCATTCGGTGAGCGGGTCGGGGTGCGTCCCGGTGTCGACGGCGAGGGTGCCGGCGGCGTGCCGGGTCCACGGGTCGCG
This sequence comes from Kitasatospora phosalacinea, assembly GCF_000717185.1. Lineage (GTDB taxonomy): Bacteria > Actinomycetota > Actinomycetes > Streptomycetales > Streptomycetaceae > Kitasatospora > Kitasatospora phosalacinea_A. The sequence goes on from NZ_JNYE01000160.1 coordinate 4,211, forward strand.
GGCGGTGGGGCGGGAGTGGACGGCGACGGCGCGGCGTCCGGCCGGGTCGGGGGCGCCGACGGCGACCTGCACCTGGAGCTGGGTCCGGCCGTGTTCGGCGAGGATCAGCGGCTGTTCCAGGGTGAGGTCCTCCAGGCGGCGGCAGCCGACCTCGTCCCCGGCCCGGACGGCGAGTTCGACGAGCGCGGCGCCGGGGAGCATCACGGCCCCGCCGACCCGGTGGTCGGCCAGCCAGGGGTGGGTGCCGAGCGAGAGGCGGCCGATCAGGGCGGTGCCCTCGGAGCCGGCGAAGCCGACGGCGGCGCCGACCACCGGGTGGGCGACGGCCTCCAGGCCGGTGGCGGCGAGGTCGCCGCCGCCGCGCAGCGCCTTGGGGTCGACCTCGGGCCAGTAGCGGCGGCGCTGGAAGGCGTAGCCGGGCAGCGGGACGGGGCGCGGGGTGCGTCCGGCGAACAGGGCGGCGGCGTCGAGGCCGAGCCCTTCGGCGTGCAGGCGGGCCGCGGCCCGGTGCACGGTGAGCGTCTCGGGGCGTTCCCTGTCGAGCAGCGGGAGCGTCGCGGCGCCGCCGTCCCGGTCGGCCAGGCAGGCCTGGGCGAGGGCGCTGAGGGTGCCGTCGGCGCCGAGTTCGACGTACCGGGTGACGCCGGCCTGCTCCAGGGCGCGGACGGCGTCGAGGAAGCGGACGGTCTGCCGGCAGTTCGCCACCCAGTACTCGGGGGTGGCGCTCTCGCCCGCTCCGAGGAGGCGGCCGGTGACGGTGGAGGCCATCGGGACGCGGGCCTCGCCGTAGGAGAGTTCGGCGGCGACGGCGTGCAGCTCGTCGAGGATCGGGTCCATCTGCGGGGAGTGGACGGCCTGGTTGACGCCCAGGCGGCGGGTGCGGCGGCCCAGCGCGCTCCAGTGGGCGGCGAGTTCCAGCACCGGCTGCTCGTCGCCGGAGACCACGACCGAGCGCGGGCCGTTGACCACGGCGAGGCCGACCCGGTCGCCGAGCAGCGGTTCCAGCTCCTCGGGGGTGGCTTCGACGGCGACGGCGGCGCCGCCGGTGAGGGCGGCCATCAGGCGGCCGCGGTGCGCGGTGAGCCGGACGGCGTCGGGCAGCGGCAGGACGCCCGCGGCGTGCGCGGCGGCCAGCTCGCCGACCGAGTGGCCGAGGACGAAGTCGGGGCGCTGGCCCCAGGATTCGAGCAGCCGGAACAGCGCGGTCTCCAGGGCGAAGACCGAGGCCAGCACGTACGGGGTCTCGTCGATCAGGGCGGCGTCGGCACTGCCGGGCTCGGCGAACACCACCTCGCGCAGGTCGCGCTCCAGGTGGGGGCGGAAGGCGTCGGCGACCTCGTCGTAGGCGCGGGTGAAGGCGGGCAGGGCGGCGTACAGTTCGCGGCCCATGCCGGTGCGTTGGATTCCCTGGCCGGGGAAGAGGAAGGCGGTGCGGCGGCCGGTGCGGGCCGCGCCGCGGAACGCGGCGGGCACGGTCCGGCCCTCGGCGAGGGCGGCCAGGGCGGCGAGCGCCTCCGCCCGGTCGGCGCCGACCACGGCCGCCCGGTACGGCATCGCGGCCCGGGTGGCGGCCAACTGGGCTCCGACGTCGTCGAGTTCGAGTTCGGGGTGGGCGAGCAGGTGGGCGTGCAGCCGGGCCGCCTGGGCGGGCAGCGCCTCGTCGGTGCGGGCGGACAGCAGCAGCGGCGCCGCGGCGGCGGGCACCGGCTCGGCGGCGGCGGGCGCGGAGGTGACGGCGGGCGCGGAGGTGACGGCGGGCGCGGGGGCGACGGCGGGCGCGGGGGCCTGCTCCAGGATGACGTGCGCGTTGGTGCCGCTGTAGCCGAACGCGGAGACCCCGGCCCGGCGCGGGCGGCCGCTCTCCTCCCAGGGGAGGTTCTCGGCCAGCAGCCGGACCTGCCCGGTCGACCAGTCGACGCTGCCGGTGGGCTCCTGGGCGTAGCGGGAGCGGGGCAGCACGCCGTGGCGCAGCGCCTGCACCATCTTGATGACGCCCGCGACGCCCGCCGCGGCCTGGCTGTGCCCGATGTTGGACTTGACCGAGCCGAGCCACAGCGGCCGGTCGGCGGGCCGGTCCCGGCCGTAGGTGGCGAGCAGGGCGCCGAGCTCGATCGGGTCGCCGAGGGTGGTGCCGGTGCCGTGGCCCTCGACCGCGTCCACGTCGGCGGGCTCCAGCCCGGCGACGGCGAGCGCCCGGCGGATCATCCGCTCCTGGGCGAGGCCGTTGGGCGCGGTCAGGCCGTTGGAGGTGCCGTCCTGGTTGACGGCGGTGGCGCGGACCACGGCGAGCACCTGGTGGCCGCGCCGCTGCGCCTCGGAGAGCCGCTCCAGGACGAGGACGCCGACGCCCTCGGCCCAGCCGACGCCGTCGGCCTGCGCGGAGTACGCCTTGCAGCGGCCGTCGGGCGAGGAGCCGCCCTGGATGTCGGAGAGCGCGAACGCCTCGGGCGAGGCGAGCAGGGTGACGCCGCCCGCCAGCGCGACCGTGCAGTCGCCGTTGCGCAGCGCCTGGGCGGCGACGTGCAGGGCGACCAGCGAGGAGGAGCAGGCGGTGTCGATGGAGACGGCGGGGCCCTCCAGGCCGAGCAGGTAGGAGACCCGGCCGGAGACGACGCTGCCGAGGGTGCCGGTGCCGCGGTGGAACAGGTTGTCGGGCAGCAGCCCGGCGGGGCCCGCGTCGTAGTCGCTCTGCATGGCCCCGGCGAAGACGCCGGTGGGGCTGCCCTTGAGGGCGGCCGGGTCGAGTCCGGCGCTCTCCAGCGCCTCCCAGCAGACCTCCAGGAACTTGCGCTGCTGCGGGTCCATCATCAGCGCCTCGTTGGGGCTGATCCCGAAGAAGGGCGCGTCGAAGTCGGTGGCGTCGCGCAGGAACCCGCCCTCGGGCTGCTTGCCGGTGGCGGCGACCAGCTCGGTCCAGTAGTCCATGTCCCAGGCGCGGTCGGTCGGGAACGCGGCGACCGCGTCGGCGCCGGAGGTGACCAGCTGCCACAGGTCGGCGGGCGACTCGACGCCGCCGGGGTAGCGGCAGGCCATGCCGACGATCGCGATCGGCTCGTCCTGCGCGGCGCCGGGGAGGGCCTCCACGGGCTCGTCGGCGTCGGCGTGCGCGGCGGCGCCGAAGATCTCGCCGTGCAGGTGCTCGGCGAGGTCGCGGGCGGTGGGGTGGTCGAAGACCACGGTGACCCGCAGCCGGACGCCGGTGGCGGCGGTCAGCCGGTTGCGGACCTCGACGGAGGTCAGCGAGTCGAAGCCGAGGTCCTTGAACACCCGGTCGGCGTCGACGAGTTCGGCCCCGGCGTGGCCGAGCACCGCGGCGACGTGCACCCGCACCAGGTCGGTCAGGGCGGCCAGCTGCCCGGCCCGCGGCAGGCCGGCCAGCCGGGCCCGCAGCGGCTCGGCCCCGGCCTGCCGGTCAGCGGCCGCGGGGCGGCGGACGGCGGCGGGCACCAGGCCGCGCAGCCGGTCGGGGAAGGCGTCGGGGTCGGCGCGCAGCGCGGCGAGGTCGAACCGGATCGGGACCAGGACGGCCTCGTCGCGGGCCGCGGCCTCGTCGAACAGGGCCAGGCCCTCCTCGGCGGTGAGCGCGTCGGCGGCGGCCCGGCCGGTGCCGCCCATGCTGGCGGCGAGCGCCCACTGGCCCCAGGCCAGCGACTGGGCGGGCAGGCCCTCGGCGGCGCGCTGCGCGGCGAGCGCGTCCAGGAAGCTGTTGGCGGCGGCGTAGTTGGCCTGCCCGGGGGCGCCGAGCACACCGGCGGCCGAGGAGAACAGCACGAACGCGGCCGGTTCGTGGCTCTTCGTCAGTTCGTGCAGGTGCCAGGCGGCGTCGGCCTTGGCGGCCAGGACGGCGTCGAAGCGCTCGGGGGTCTGCGCGCCGAAGGTGCCGTCGCGCAGGACGCCCGCGGTGTGCACGACGGCGGCGATCTCCCGGTCGGCGGTCAGCACCCGGACGGCCTCGCGGTCGGCGAGGTCGCAGGCGACGACCTCGGCGTCGGCGCCCAGCGCGCCCAGGTCGGCGACCAGCTGCTCGGCGCCCGGCGCGGCGGGGCCGCTGCGGCTGACCAGCAGCAGGCGGCGGATGCCGTGCCGCTGGACGAGGTGGCGGGCCAGCAGGGCGCCGAGGGCGCCGGTGCCGCCGGAGACCAGCACCTGTCCGGGGTGCGCCGCGGCGACGGCCCAGGGCTGGTGCCCGGCCTCGGGGGCGGGCACGGCCCGCACCAGGCGGGGGGTCCACAGTTCGGTGCCGCGGACGGCGCTCTCGGCCAGGTCGGCGGCCACGATGCCGGGCAGCAGGGCGGTGACGTCCTGTCCGGCGGCGTCCTGCCCGGTGGGGGCGTCGACCAGGAACAGGCGGCCCGGGTGCTCCGTCTGCGCGGAGCGGAGCATGCCGTGCACCGCGGCGCCCGCCAGGTCGGCGGGCGCCTCGCCGGGCAGGGCGACCGCGCCGCGGGTGAGCAGCACCAGGCGGGAGTCGTCGAAGCGCTCGTCGGCGAGCCAGCCCTGCACCCGGGCGAGCACCCGGTGCAGTGCCGCCCGCGCGGCGTCCGCGTCCGGGCCGCCGTCGACCGGCAGCACCAGGAGCGGCGGCACCGGGGCGTCCGGGGCGAGCGCGTCGAGGGCGTCGAGGGCCAGGACCTGCGCGGCGGCGTCCGGGGCGGCCTCGGGGGCGGTGCGCCGGGTCCACTCGACCCGGTGGAGCAGGTCGGGGCGGGCGGCGCCCTCGGCACCGCCCGGGGCGAGGGTCCGCAGGGTCAGGGCGCCGACCGAGCCGACGGGCTGCCCGGCCGCGTCGGCGAGCTGCAGCGCGACCGTGCGGGCGCCGTCGGCGGACGGCCTGCCGACCCGGCCGATCCGCACCCGGACGGCGTCCGCGCCCGCGGCGAACAACTCGACGTCGGACCAGGTGTACGGGAGCGCGGCGGAGCCGTCGGCCGCGTCCGGGCCCTCGTCGCCGTCGCCGTCGCCGCCGCCGTCGAGCAGGCCGATCGCGTGCAGCACGGAGTCGAACACCGCCGGGTGCAGGCCGAAGTCGGACGCGTGGTGCCGGGCCTGTTCGGGCAGCGCCGCCTCGGCGTACACCTCCTCGCCGAGCCGCCAGGCGGCCCGCAGGCCCTGGAACACCGGCCCGTAGGCCAGGCCGCCCGCGGCGGCCAGTTCCTCGTACATGCCGTCCAGGTCGACGGGCTGCGCGCCCTTCGGCGGCCAGGCGGCGAGGTCGAACGAGGCCTCGCCGTCGGTCTGCGCGAGCAGGCCCTCGGCGTGCAGGGTCCAGGGCTCCTCGGTGAACTCGGCGTCGGGCTGCGAGTGGACGGTGACCGGACGGATGCCGTCCTCGTCCGGGTTGCCGATGCCGACCTGGATCCGGACGCCGTCCTGCCCGTTCAGCACCAGCGGGGCCCGCAGCGTCAGTTCGCGCACCGCCGTGCACCCGACCCGCTCGCCGGCCCGCAGCGCCAGCTCGACGAAGGCCGTGCCGGGCAGCAGCGTCCGGCCGCCGACCCGGTGGTCGGCCAGCCAGGTGTGGGTTCCGGCCGACAGGCGGCCCAGCAGCACCACGCCCTCCGAGTCGGCCAGCACGGTGGCGGCCCCCAGCAGCGGGTGGCCGACGGCCTCCAGACCGAGCGAGGACGGGTCGCCGTCGTTGGCGGACGGCTCCAGCCAGTAGCGCTGCCGCTGGAAGGCGTAGGTGGGCAGGTCCGCGGCGGGCGTGCCCGGGTAGAAGGCGTGCCAGTCGACGGGGGTGCCGTGGGTGTGCAGGGTGGCGAGGGCGGTGACGGCGGACTGCTCCTCGGGGCGGCCCCGGCGCAGGGCGCGGACCTGGCGCACCCAGTAGTCGGGCGAGGTCAGTTCCTCGGCGCTCTGGCCGGTCAGGGTCGAGACGACCGTCACGTTCGGCTGGTGGTAGGTGAGTTGGGCGGCGACGGCGCGGAACTCGGCGAGCATCGGCTCCATCAGCGCGGAGTGGAAGGCGTGCGAGACCGTCAACGCCTTCGTCCGCTCGAACCCTGCGGCGACCTTGGCGACCGCTTCGGCCTCGCCCGAGATGACGACCGCCCGCGGCCCGTTGACCGCGGCGATGTCGACACCCGCCACCAGCGCCGCGCGAACCTCCTCCTCGCTGGCCGCGACGGCGACCATCGCCCCACCGGTGGGCAGCGCCTGCATCAACCGCGCCCGCGCACCGACCAGGGCGCACGCATCCTCCAGCGACCACACCCCCGCCGCGTACGCCGCCGCGAACTCGCCGATCGAGTGCCCCGCCACCGCGTCCGGCAGCACGCCCCACGACTCGTACAGCCGTTGCAGCGCCACCTCGACGGCGAACAGCGCGCACTGCGCGTACCCGGTGAGGTTCAGTGCCTCCGGGTCCGACCACATGACGTCCTTGAGCGGACGCTCCAACCCCTTGTCGAGCAGCGCGCACACCTCGTCCAACGCCGCCGCGAACACCGGGAAGCGGCCGTACAGCTCCTGCCCCATCCCGAGGCGCTGCGAGCCCTGCCCCGTGAACAGGAACGCCAGCCGCCCGGTCCTGCCCGCCCGCCCGGTCTCGTCGCCCTCCGCGATCGCGCGCAGGCCCGCCAGCAACTCCTCCCGCTCCGCGCCGACGACCACCGCCCGGTGCTCGAAGTGCGTGCGCGCCGTCGCCAACGCCCGCCCCACCGCAGCGGGTTCGGCCGTGCCGACGTCCGCCAGCAGCCGCTCCGCCTGCGCCCGCAGCGCCTGCGGGGTGCGGCCGGAGACCGGCCAGGCCACCACGCCGGGCACCTCGGCGGGCTCGGCCGCGGGCTCCTCGTACTGCTCCAGGATGACGTGCGCGTTGGTGCCGCTGAGGCCGAACGCGGAGACGGCGGCGCGGCGGGGCTGGCCGGTCTCCGGCCAGTCGCGGCGCTCGGTGAGCAGCCGGACGTTGCCCGCGGTCCAGTCGACGTGCCGGGAGGGCTCGTCGACGTGCAGGGTCTGCGGCAGGACGCCGTGGCGCAGCGCCATCACCATCTTGATGACGCCCGCGACCCCGGCCGCGGCCTGGGTGTGGCTGAGGTTGGACTTGACCGAGCCGAGCCACAGCGGGCGGTCCTCGGGGCGGCCCTGGCCGTAGGTGGCCATCAGGGCCTGGGCCTCGATCGGGTCGCCGAGGGTGGTGGCGGTGCCGTGCGCCTCCAGGGCGTCGACCTGGTCGGCGGAGAGGCGGGCGTTGGCGAGGGCGGCGCGGATGACCCGCTGCTGGGCGGGGCCGTTGGGGGCGGTCATGCCGTTGGAGGCGCCGTCCTGGTTGACGGCGGTGCCGCGGACGACCGCCCAGACGGGGTGGCCGTTGCGGCGGGCGTCGGAGAGCCGCTCCAGCAGCAGGACGCCCGCGCCCTCGGACCAGCCGGTGCCGTCGGCCGCCTGGGCGAAGGAGTGGCAGCGGCCGTCGGAGGCCATGCCGCGTCCGGCGCTGAACTCGGCGAAGATCCGGGGGGTGGACATGACGCTGACGCCGCCGGCCAGGGCGAGCGAGCACTCGCCCTGCCGCAGCGACTGGACGGCCATGTGCAGGGTGACCAGGGAGGAGGAGCAGGCGGTGTCGACGGTGACGGCGGGGCCCTCCAGGCCGAAGTGGTAGGACACCCGGCCGGAGACGACGCCGGAGGAGCCGAAGCCGCCCGGGTAGTCGTGGTACATCACGCCGTTGAACACGCCGACCTGGCTGCCCTTGACGGACTGCGGGACGATCCCGGCCCGCTCGAACGCCTCCCAGGAGGTCTCCAGCAGGATCCGCTGCTGGGGGTCGATCAGCAGGGCGTCGCGCGGGGAGACGCCGAAGAAGTCGGCGTCGAACTCGGGGGCGTCGTGCAGGAACCCGCCCTCGTTGACGTAGCTGCTGCCGGGCCGCTCCCCGGTCGGGTCGTAGAAGCGCTCCAGGTCCCAGCCGCGGTCGGTGGGGAACGGGCCGACCGCGTCGGTGCCGTCGGCGAGCAGCTGCCAGAACTGCTCGGGCGTGGCCGCCTCGCCGGGGAAGCGGCAGGCCATGCCGATGATCGCGATCGGTTCGCGCGGGCCGTCCGCCAGCTTGCGGTTCTGCTCGCGCAGACGCTCGGTCTCCTTGAGGGAGACCCGGAGGGCGTGGAGCAGCTTCTCTTCGGGCTTTTCCATGGTGCCCTCACCCTTCAATCACGTATCGGCTGACCTGGTGCAGTGGCTCACAGTAGGAGCGCCGAAAGGCGTCTCCCTACCCCTAGCCGACCCCGGGCCGGGCCCCTGAGCGGGGGCGCGGGCGGTGTCGTGCGGGGGTGTCGCGCGGCGGCGGCATCGGGCCCCGCCTGCGGTGTTTCGCGTCTTCGCGGGGGTGGCCCCCGGCCTTCGGCGGTCGTCCCGCCGGGCACTCGGGCCACCCCTGTCCCGGCCACCCCTGTGCCACCCCCTGTCCCGCTCCCCTGCTGCGGGGCGGCGGTCTCACGGGGGGCGAGTGGACGGGCTTCAGTCCTCGGCCTCAACCCTCGACGTCAGTCCTCGACGTCAGTCCTCGACGACGACGGAGGTGACGACCAGTCCGCCGTCGACCAGGAAGCGGCCGCGCATCCTGGTCAGCAGTTCACCGCCGTCCACCGGCCGGACCGGGGCCGGGGCGACGCGGAAGGTGCGCTCCTGCGGGTCGAACCGCAGGGCGGCGTCCTGGAAGCCCAACTTCCGCCGCTGGAGCGGGAACCAGGCCTTGTAGACGGACTCCTTGGCGCTGAACAGCACCTTGCCCCAGTGCACGGCGGGGTGCGCGGCCACCAGTTCGGCGAGGGCGGGCAGTTCCTCGGGCCGGGTGACGGCCTCCAGCACGCCCTCGGGGAGGGCGAGGTGGGGTTCGGCGTCGATCCCGAGCGAGACGACCTCCCCGGCCCGGGCGACCGCGGCGGCGCGGTAGCCCTCGCAGTGGGTGAGGCTGCCGACGACGCCGTCCGGCCAGAGCGGTTCGTTGTGCGGGCCGGTCAGGATCGGCCCGGCGGGGTGGCCGATCCCGGCCAGGGCGCGGCGGGCGCACCAGCGGGCGGCGGCGAACTCGCGCTGCCGCTTGGGGACGGCCCGGGCGACCAGGGCGGTCTCCTGGGGGTAGGCGTCGTCGGCGTCGTCGCCGGTGTGCACGGCGACCGCGGCGGTCGGCAGGATCCGCTCGATCACAGTCGTCCTCCCCAGGTGGGCACCGGTGCGGGCAGGATCTGCTGCAGCGGTTCGGCGGGCGGTCGGCGGCTCCACTCGCGCGGGTAGCCGAGCGAGACCTCGGTGAAGCGCACGCCGTCGTACACGGTGCGGCGCGGGATGTGCAGGTGGCCGTAGACGGCGTCGACGGCCCGGTAGCGGGTGTGCCAGTCGGCGGTGGCCTCGGTGCCGCACCACTGCGCGAACTCGGGGTGCCGCAGCACGTCGGTGGGCTTGCGCACCAGCGGGTAGTGGTTGACCAGGACGGTCGGCAGGTCCGCGGGCAGGGCGGCGAGCCGCTCCTCGGTGCGGGCGACCCGGGCCCGGCACCAGGCCTCGCGGCTGGGGTACGGGTCGGGGTGCAGCAGGAACTGGTCGGTGCAGACGATCCCGGCGGCTTCGGCGACGGCCAGCGCCTCGGCGGCGGTGCGGGCGCCGGGGGGCCGGAAGCTGTAGTCGTAGAGCACGAACAGCGGGGCGACCACGGCGGGCCCGCCGGGCCCGGTCCAGACCGGGTACGGGTCCTCCGGGGTGGCGATGCCGCGGCTGCGGCAGTGCTCGACGAGGCGGTGGTAGCGGTGCTCGCCGCGCAGGGTGACCGGGTCGTGCGGGTGGGTCCACAGTTCGTGGTTGCCCGGGGTCCAGACCACCTTGGCGAAGCGGGCGGCCAGCAGGTCGAGGGCGGCGGTGACGTCGGCGTACAGTTCGCCGACGTCCCCGGCGACGAGCAGCCAGTCGCCGGGGTGGGCGGGTCGCAGCCGGTCGACGACGGCGCGGTTGTCGGGGTGGGCGACGTGCAGGTCGCTGACCGCCCAGATCCGCGGGTGGCCGTCCGCGAGGTGGCCGGTCACCGCGGTCCCCCGCGGGCCGCCGGGTGCTGACGGGCCATCAGGGGCGCTGCGGTGCGGCGGCGGCCCAGGCGCTGGTCCGCTCCCGGATCGTCGCGAGCACGGCGGGCGCCTGGTCGACGAGGTAGAAGTGGCCGCCGGGGAACTCGGTGACCCGGCACTCGCCGGTGGTGTGGCGTTCCCAGGCCCGGTTCTCCTCGGGGCTGGTCATGCCGTCGCTGTCGCCGGTGAGCACCTCGACGGGGCAGTTCAGCACTGGCCGGTCGTCGTCCTGGTAGGTCTCGACGGCCTTGTAGTCGCCGCGCACCGCGGTGAGGACCATGCCGAGCAGGTCGGCGTCGTCGAGCACCTCGTCGCCGGTGCCGCTGAGTTCCCGCAGGGCGCTGACGATGCCCTGGTCGTCGCGCCGGTGGACGCTCTCCTCGCGGACGGTGGACGGGGCGCGGCGGCCGGAGGCGAACAGGCCGAGCGGGGCGGTGCCCGCGGCCTCCAGGCGGCGGGCGACCTCGTAGCCGACCAGGGCGCCCATGCTGTGGCCGAACAGCGCCAGCGGCCGGTCGGTCCAGGGGAGCAGCTCGGCGGTGATCCGGTCGGCGAGGGCGCGCACGTCCTCGATGACGGGTTCGGTGCGCCGGTCCTGGCGGCCGGGGTACTGCACGGCGAGCACGTCGATCGCGGGGGCCAGGGCCTTGGCCACCGGGAAGTAGTAGGTCGCGGCCCCGCCGGCGTGCGGCAGGCAGACGAGCCGGACGGCGGCCTGCTCGGCCGGCTGGAAGCGGCGGATCCAGGCGCCGAGTTCTCGGGCCCCGTTCTGGGTCGGTGCGGTCGTCGTCATAGTGCCTCGAATGTGGCACTCTCGTTCGAGGGCTTCAACCCCTATCGGCGGGTGCGGGGCCAGGGGTGCGGGGTTCCGGCCCTGCTGGGGGCGGGTGGGGGC
>NZ_JNYE01000161.1 GCF_000717185.1 Kitasatospora phosalacinea
GGGTGGGAGGGTGGCCAGGAGGGTGTGCAGGGCGGTGCCGAGGTCTGCGGTGAGGGCGGCTTCTTCGGCGGTGCGCAGGGTGTGGCCGATCCAGGGGAGGGGGTCGTCGGCGTCGCAGGCTTCGGTGAACAGGGTGGTGAGCAGCGGCGCGGGGTCGAAGGCGTCGTCCTGGAGGCCGGGGGCGGCCAGGGTGAGGACCGCGGCCACCAGCTGGTGGCGCAGCGCGGGGAGGGCGGGGCCGCGGTCGGTCACCGGGGGAGCGTACCGGCAGGGGTGGGGAGGCTAGGCGTAGGGGGCGAGTTGGGGGTCGAGGGGGGCGTCGGCCAGGCGGTTGGCGAAGGTGGAGAGGGTGTAGGCGCCGATGCCGAGGACGATCTCGAGGGCGTTGCGCGAGGTGAAGCCGTGGGCGAGGAAGGCGGCGAGGTCGGGTTCGGGGACGGCGCCGGTGTGGTCGAGGACGGCGTGGACGAAGGTGCGGACGGCCTCCAACCGGGCGTCGGGCAGGGGCTGTTGGGTGCGCAGGGCGGTGATCAGGTCGGGGGCGGCGGCGAGTCGGGTGAGGGTGGCGGTGTGCATGGCGATGCAGACGTGGCAGCCGTTGCGGGTGGCGAGGGTCAGGACGACGGTTTCGCGGACCAGCGGGTCGAGTTCGGTGGAGTCGAAGAGGACGGTCAACTTCAGGAAGCCGTCGAGGAGTTGGGGCGCGTGGGCGAGGCGGGCGGCGGCGGCGGGCAGGTAGCCGAGGTTGCGGGTGATCTGTTCGAGTTGGCGGCGGGCGGCCGGCGGGGCGGTCTCGGGGGTGAGCTCGGGGAAGTGGGCGCCGGTGGTGGGAGTGGTGGGGGTGGTGGGAGTGGAGACGGGCATGAGGGGGCCTTTCGGGGGTGCGGAGGCGTGCCGGGGTGGCCGGGAGGCGGGCCCCGGCTGCGCGTCCTAGAATGGACAACGTGGTTGACCAAAACGTAAACCAGGTTGTCGATCCGCGCAACGAGGAACCGGGCGTTCCGGCTCGGGAGGGCTTCGAGCTGCCGTTGCTGCTGTTCGCCGGATTCCGCACGATCATCGACGAGTTGCACGCCGACCTGGCCCGGCAGGGGCATCCGGACGCGCGGCCCGCGCACGGGTTCGCGCTGCAGGCGATCGGGGTCGGCGGGGCCACGGCGAGCGAGCTCGGGCGGCGGCTGGGGGTGTCCAAGCAGGCGGCAGGGAAGACCGTGGACCGGCTGGAGGCGCTCGGGTACGCGGAGCGGGTGGACGATCCGCAGGACGCGCGGCGCAAGCTCGTCCGGCTGACGCCCCGCGGGCTGGACGTGCTGGCCAGGTCGGCGGCGGGGTTCGACGAGATCCGGGCGCGCTGGGCGGCCGCGCTCGGGGAGCGGCGCCTGCGCGAACTGGAGGACGGGCTTGCGCAGGTGGTGGGCCCGTCCGGGTTCCGGCTGGACGCGGCGGGCTGGTTCAGCGGTTGAGGGGAGGGCGGCGGGGGTGTCAGCGCGGGACGGCCGGGGTACGGCGAGGGACGGGACCACGGAACACCAGGGGGAACGGATGCTCGCCGAATCGTTGATCGCCCTCGCCGGGGCAGGGGGGACGGCACTGGTCGGGGCGATGGCCACCGACGCCTGGCAGACCGTCAGGGCCGGTGCCGCCGGGCTGTTCAGGCGCGGCGGGGCGGAGCGGCAGCGCGCGATCGCCGACCGGCTGGACCACGACGCCGAGCTGGTCGCCCGGGCCGCGGAGCCCGAGCGGGTGCGGCAGGGCCTCGCCCCGGCCTGGCAGGTCGAGTGGGAGGCGCTGCTGACCGAGCACCCCGAGCTGGCGGAGGAGCTCCAGGGCTTCGTGGAGCGGACGGTGGCGGCGCTGCCCCGGGTCGAGCAGAACTGGACGCAGAACGTGACGGCGCACGGCCACGGCCGGGCCTACGGCGCGCTCGGCGGGAACGTGGTGGTGCACGAGGCGGCGCAGTCCGGCGCGTCCGGCGCGCAGCCCGGCCCGCCCGCGCCCGGCGGGCCCGACGCGCCCGGCGGGTCCGGGGGGTCCGGGGAGGCGGCCGAGGGGCCGCGGTGACGCCGCGGGGGCCCGAGCCGGGGCCGCCCGGCGGCGGCGGGCGGCTGGAGCAGCGGGTCGTCGCGCAGGCCGGTTTCGCCTACGGGGCGATCGGCGCGGACATCCACGTCTTCGGCGACGGCACGCCCGTCTACGTGCTGGAGAACTGGCGTCCCGGGGAGGGCGCGGACGACGCCTGGCTGGCCGAGCTGCCGAGCCGGATGCTCAACGCCCGCTGGGAGGTGGTCGGTTTCACCGGCCGGACGGAGGAGCTGGCCGCGCTCCGGGCCTGGTGCGGCTCCGGCCCCCGGCTGGCGGTCCGCTGGCTGCACGGGCCCGGCGGGCAGGGCAAGACCCGGCTGGCGGCCCGGCTGGCCCGGGAGCGGGCCGCCGAGGGCTGGAAGGTCGTCACCGCGACCGAGGGCCCGGGCTCGGTGCTGCCGCCGCCCGGCAGCCAGGACCTGCGGACGGACGGGGCGCCGGGCCTGCTGCTGCTCGTCGACTACGCCGACCGGTGGCCGCTCTCCCACCTGACCTGGCTGCTCAGCAACGCCCTGCTGCACGATCCGGCCGTGCCCGCGCGGGTCCTGATGATCGCCCGCGACACCGGCCCCTGGCCCGCCGTCCGGGCCGCGCTGGCCGACCACCGGGCGGGCACCTCGGCGCAGGAGCTGGCCGCGCTCGGCGACGGCGAGGACCCGGCCGGGCGGCGGGCGCAGATGTTCACCGCGGCCCGGGACGGCTTCGCCGCGCGGTACGGGACGGCGCCCCCCGGCCGGCTGACGGCGCCGCCGTGGCTGGACGGGCCGGAGTTCGGCCTGACCCTGGCCGTCCACATGGCGGCCCTGGTCGCCGTCGACGCCCACCTGACCGGGCGGCGCAGCCCGACGGACGCCGCCGGGCTGACCCTCTACCTGCTGGACCGCGAGCACCTGCACTGGGCGCGGCGGCACGGCGACGGCACCCACCGGCTGGCCGGCCGGGGCACCCGCGAACCGCCGTGGACCACCCCGCCGGAGGTGATGAACCGGGTGGTGTTCACCGCCGCGCTGACCGGCCCGCTGCCGCCGCCGACCGGCGCGCAGGCGCTCGACCGGCTCGACCTCGGGCTGCCCGCGCACCGCCTGCTCGCCGACCACGCGAGCTGCTACCCGCCCGCGGACCCGGCCCGGGCCACCGTCCTCGAACCGCTCCAACCCGACCGCCTGGCCGAGGACTTCGCCGCCCTGACGCTGCCCGGGCACCGGGCCGACTACCCGGCCCGGGAGTGGGCGCCGGGCACCGTCACCGCGCTCACCGACGGCCCGCCGCACCCCGGCTGGAGCAGGCGCACCCTGCTGCTGCTGGCTGCGGCCGCCGAGCGCTGGCCGCACGTCGCCGACGGGCACCTGTTCCCGCTGCTGCGCGAGCGGCCCGAGCTCGCCGTCGCCGCGGGCAGCCCCGTGCTGAGCGCCCTGGCCGCGCTGCCCGGCGCCCCGTTCGAGCTGCTGGAGGCCGTGGAGGCCCGGCTGCCCCCGTACGAGCGCACCGACCTGGCGCCCGGCGCCGCCGACCTGGCCCGCGTCCTGGCGGACCACCGGCTGGCCCGCACCAGGGACCCGGCGCAGCGGGCGGCCGTCCACGCCCGGCTCGCCAACGCCCTGGTCGCGGCCGGTCGCTACCGCGAGAACCTGGACGCGCTGGTCACCGCGGTCGAGCTGTACCGGCCGCTGGCGCAGGCCGATCCGCGGACCTTCGAGCAGCCGCTGGCCTTCGTGCTGTCCAACCTGGCCAACCGGCTCGGCCGGTACGGCGAGCGGTGGAGGTCCCTGCCGCTGGCCCGGGAGGCGGTCGACACCGGCCGCCGGATCGGCCTGATGGGGCCGGCCGGCGACGGGCTGGGCGGCGCCGCGCTGCTGGTCAACCTCGCCAGCCAACTGCGCGGGGCCGGGCGGACGGCGGAAGCCCTGGAGGTCGAGCACGAGGCGCTGGAGATCTTCTGGCGGGCGTCCTGGATCAAGTCGTCCGAGGAGGAGGCCCGCGCCCACCTGCCGGTCTGCCTGGTCAACCTCGCGATGCTCCTGCCGCCCGCCTACTTCCGGGGCGAGGCGGTCCTGGCGGCGCTCGAACAGGCGGTCGCCCTGGACCGCGGCCTCGCGGCGGACGACCCGCCCCGGTACGGAGCCTCCCTCGCCTACGCCCTGACCCTGCTGGCCGGACGGCTCGTCAGCCACTACCAGAGCGCCGAGGCGATCGCCCGGGCCGCGCCGGACAGCCCCGGCCTGCACCGGCCCGTCGCGGCCGGCTGGCGGCAGCGCGCGGTCGCCCTCGCCCGGGAGGCGGTGGACATCGACCGGCGCCTGGTGCCGGACAACCCCGCCGTCCTGCGGCCCCAACTGGCGGACGGGCTGGAGGTCCTGCACCTGGCCCTCGCCGCCGCCGGGCAGCCGGAGGAGGCCGCCGCCGCCCTGGCGGAGAGCACCGCACTGCGGGCGCGCCACGCCCCACCGGCGGCCGAAGCCGAATCCGCGCGTCCGGCCGGGCCCGTCCGGCCGCCGCCCCCGGAGGGCCACCACCGGTGGATGCTGGCGGCCACCCGGGCCGGGGTCACCCTGTACGCGTACCTGGCGAGCGTCGACCCGGAGACCCACCGCCCGGGGCTGGCCGAGGCCCTGGAGTACGTCACCGCCGTCCCGTCGTTCGACCGCGACGGCATCCCCGACCGGGAGGCCGCCCTCCCGCTGTGGGAGGACCTGGTGGACGCCGACCCGCCGACCTACGGGCCCCGCTACGCCCACGCGCTCGCCGTGCTCTCCTCGCTGCAGAGGACGGCGGGGCTGTCCGCGGAGGCCGGGCGGACCGAGGCGGAGCGGGCCCGGGTGGAGGCCCTGGTCGCCGCCGCCGAGGAGGAGCGGCAGCGCCGCCGCCTGGCCCCGCGCCTCCCGTGGGGGACGGCCGAGGAGATCGACGCCGAGGCGCGGCGGCTCACCGCGGCCGGGGATGACGCCGGGCTGTGGGCGCTCGCCCTGGCCGTCCCGGTCGCCGACGGCGCCCGGATCGCCCGCGCGCTCACCGCCCGGTGGCAGCTGCCGGAGCCCGCCGCCCGGGCGCTGGCCGAACGCCTCGCCGCGGCGGACCCGCCGACCCGCACCGCCCGCCGGTCGGCGGAGGCGGCGCACCGGGAACTGCCCGTGTCCGGCGCCACCGAGGACGGGCTCGGCTTCGCCCACGGCCGACCCGTGCTCGCGGTCCACGGCCTCCAGAAGAACGGAAGTTGGGCACTCAGGACGCTCGACCTGGGCACCGGCCGACTGAAGGTGGTCAACCGGGAGGGCCCGAACACGTGGCGCTCGCAGGGCTGCCTCGGCCCGGGCCGGATCGTCGCCCTCCGGGAACTCCCGGAGCCGCCGCACGCCCGGCTCGTCCTGCTCGACGGCCGCTCCGCCCTGGAACTCGCCTCGGGCAACGCCCTGAAGAGCGCCCGGGTGGCCGCCACCGCGGACGGCTACGTGGTGGGGCTGGCGCTGATGCGCGCCGTCCTGGTCGGGACGGGCGGCGATCCCCCGGTCGCCGTCGACCTCGGCGGCACCGGGCTGTGGCGCTGCGACCGCCTCGCCGTCGACCCGACCGGCACCCGGATCGCCCTCACCGACGGCCGCCGGACGGTCCTCGTCGACCTGCCCGACGGGCGGGTGGTCGCCGCGGCAGACACCGAGGGCGCCGTCGAAGCCGTCTTCCTCGCCCCCGACCGGCTGGTCACCGCCGGGGTGAACGGCGGCCTGTGCCGCTGGGAGGCGCACGACGGGCGGCTGCGGCGGACCGCCGCCGCGGACACGCCGCTCCTGCGGCCCCTGTTCGCGGTGCCCGGCTGGCGGGTGGTCGGCGGCTGGGCGCTCGGCCGCCCGCACTTCCACGACACCGAGACGCTCGACCCCGTCCCCGAACCGCCCGCGACCGCCGCCCTGCTGGACGTCACCACGGCCTGGCAGAGCTCCGCCGACGGCCGGTACGTCGCCCACGGCGGCTCGCCGCCCCCGTCCGGACCGCAGCACGGCTCCCGCACCCTGCTGCACGACCTCCACCACCCCGCGGCCTGGCTGGCCCGCCCCGCGGCCGCCGTCACCCGCGCCGACCTGCCGGTGCTGGCGGCGCTCGCCGAACGCGCCGAGCGCAGGCACCGGCCGCTGCTGGCGCTGCTGCACGACCTCGCCGCGCACCGCCTCGCCGAGGACTGACCGGGGCGGCGGGCGGTGGGCGGCGGGCGGTGGGCGGGGCGCGGGCTACTTGCCGTTCTGGTCGGGGTCGGCGGCGAAGGTGATCACGCCGAGGTAGCCGTCGCCGTCCTCGGTGACCTTCAGCAGCATGGACGGCCGGTAGATGCTGTCGCCGTCGTTGAAGGTGTCGCGGCCGGTGTGCGTGCTGTACGGCGCCTTGGCGAACACCGCGGTGTTCAGCGCCTCGTCCATCATCACCTGGGTGGTGAGGGTGCGTTCGTCGTCGATGTGCACCATCGCGTGGACGTGCACGGTGCGGCCCGAGTACCAGCCCGGCCAGACGGTGGTGAACTCGACGACGCCGTCCTGGTCGGTGACCTGGGCGCCGCGCAGGTAGCGCTTGTCGTCCTGCGGGGTCAGGTCGGCCGTGCCGTCGTTCGCGCCGCCGCCCGGGCCGCCGGACGGCGGGGTGCCACCGGGGCCGCCGGACGGCGGGGCGCCGGTCGGGGCGCCCGACGGGGGAGTGCCGCCGCCGGGGCCGCCGCCCGTGCCACCGCCGCCGCCGGTGGACAGCTGCTCGGCGCCCGAGTACGTGCCGGACGCGTCGCAGTGCCAGATCTCCACCACCGCGTTCGGGACGGCCCGGCAGGTCTCGCTGTCCTGCACCCGGACGGCCAGCCGCAGCCGCACGCCCTCGCGGTCCTCGCGGATGTCGCTGCGGATCTTGTCGGCGTCGAAGTAGTACGGGCCCTGGGTGGTCTGCGCGGTCAGCGTGCAGGTGTTGGCGTCCGCGAACAGGCCGGTCAGGTCCTCGGTGGCGGACGCCTGCGGGGAGATCGAGGCGTCCGCGCCCGTCGTGGTCCTCGCACTGGTCGCGCCGCCGGAGCCGGAGCCGCCGCCGGAGCCCGAGCAGGCGGCCAGCAGCGCGCCGAGGCCGATGCTGCTGATGCCCGCCAGGGCGCGCCGACGGCTGACCCGCCGTCCCTCGTCGTGGTCGTGGTCGTGGTCGTGCGCGGGGTGCTGCTGCTCGGCTGCCATGGGTTTCCCGTCCCTTTCCGATCCCTTTGCCGTTGCGCGCAGCGTAGGAACGGCAGATGAGCGCGGCCTTGGGAACGGATGAGAGCAGCGGTGCCCGGCGTCAGCGGGCGGCGCGGCGCTCGGCCTCCGCCTCGTCCTCGGCCTCCGCCTGCTCCAGGGTCGGCGCGCTGCCGCCCAGGTGCGCGGGCAGCCACCACTCGTCGTCCGGCCCGGACGGCTTGGCCGGGTACTCGCGCTGCGCCCGGTCCAGCATCTCGGTCATCGCGGCGCGCAGCCGGCGGGTCACCATGACGGGCTTGTCGGTCGGGGCGAGGTGGATCGGCTCGCCGATCATGATGGTCACCGGGACGTGGCGCTTGGTCAGCGTCTTCGGGTGGCCCTTGGTCCACAACTGCTGGGTGCCCCACAGGATCACCGGCAACAGCGGGGTGCCCGAGTCCGCGGCCATCCGGGCCGCGCCGGTCTTGAACTTCTTCAGCGTGAACGAACGGCTGATCGTGGCCTCCGGGAACACCCCGACCACCTCGCCCTCGCGCAGCGCCTTCACCGCCGCCTCGTACGCGGGCTGGCCGTCGGTGCGGTCCACCGGGATGTGCTTCATGCCGCGCATCAGCGGGCCGGACACCTTGTGCCGGAACACGTCGTCCTTGGCCATGAAGCGGGTCTTGCGGCGGGCCACCCGGTACGCGCCGAAGCCCGCGAAGATGAAGTCCAGGTAGCTGATGTGGTTGCTGACCAGGACGGCGCCGCCGGTGGCGGGGACGTGCTCGGCGCCGACGATGGAGATCCTCAGGTCCAGCGCCTTGAAGGCGGCCAGTGCGGTGCGGATCACCGGCGGGTACACGAACTCAGCCACGGTCAGCCCTACTTCCCACGGGCCAAGCGCCCGGTCCGGCGGTACCCGGGCCGTGGTGGCTGGCCGAGGGGTCGCGGCACGCCGCGGCGGCCACGGGTGTTTCCCCCCGATGATCCCCCGAAGGGGCACGGTCTGTCACGCCCGCGAGGGGACGGGGAGGCGACCCTCACACCGGGAACCCTCCGGCGGGACGGGGCCTTTGCGGGGGCGGGGGCCCGGACGCGCTCGAGGAGCAGGCGGAACGCGCAGCCCGGGCGGTGGTCGGAGGCGGCGCTCAGCAGGGCGGCCGCCGGGGCCGGGACGGGTTTGTCACACTGGGCGGGTGACCGGGCCGGTGGCGTGTCCGGCGGTGCCGGCCGCGGTCGGCGGGTGCGGTGCGCGAGGCGCGGGACGGGAGGCGGCGGGTGCGGGACGGCGGCGGTGCGGTGCGGTTGTCGGCGGCGGAGCTGGGGGCGCCGCTGGGGGAGCGGGCGACGCTGGTGCAGTTCTCGACCTCGTTCTGCCAGCCGTGCCGGGCGACCCGGCGGACGCTGGCGGAGGTGGCGGGGATGGTCGCGGGCGTCGCGCACGTGGAGGTGGACGCCGAGTCGCAGCTGGAGCTGGTGCGGCGGCTGGAGGTGCTGCGGACGCCGACCGTGCTGGTGCTGGACGCGTCCGGCCGGGTGGTGCGGCGGGCGGCGGGGCAGCCGCGGAGGGCGGACGTGATCGCGGCGCTGGGCGAGGCCGTCTGAGCCGGTCCCGGGGCTGGTCGCGGGCCCCGTCGTGGTGGGCGCGCGCGTTCAATCTCACAGCGGATCTGGTGCGGAGTCAGGTGGCAGCCGGGTCGGGCTGGGGCAGGATGGGCCGGAGGCGGCTGCGTGGTGTCGGGCCGGGGTCGCGGGCAGCGTAAGCTACTGGCGAGTAGTGACGGCTGGACTACTCGTGGGTATGCTGCCGGGGAGCCCCGGAGGGGCACCTCCGCGCGCCGCTCGGGCCGCGGGCCCCGTGCGTGGGCCGAGGATCGCTCGGGACGCGCGGACAGCCGCCGCAGCCGCCGGATCGGACCAGTAACAGGAGAGCAGGCCGTGAGCTTGAGGATCGTTGTCTGTGTGAAGTACGTGCCCGACGCGACCGGTGACCGTCGCTTCGCGGACGATGCCACCACCGACCGGGAGGGCGT
>NZ_JNYE01000162.1 GCF_000717185.1 Kitasatospora phosalacinea
CTCGCCCCCACCGCCGGAGGCGTGACCCACCCGCCTCCCGCTGCCGGAGGCACCAACTCCCCCGCCCCGCCCGGCCGGAGGCGTTGCCTCCTCCCGGCGCGGGGCACCCCGCGCCCCCTTTCCGCCTCCCCGCCCCCGCCGGAGGCGTCACCTCCCCCGGCGCGGGGCACCCGCTCTCACGGAGCGGGCTGGAAGCTCTCGAAAGAGGTCTGCCGGGCCAGCGAGCCCTCCGGCGCCGTCCACACCTCTTCGGGCATGGTCCAGTAGATCGCGTACCCGTACTTGCCGTTCCCGGTGACGAACCCGCGGTTGAGCGAGTGCAGCAGGGTGCCGGTCTTGCCGGTGTACGTCCACTCCCAGTCGGCGGCGTTGGTCCAGTCCCGGTACGCGACGGACTCCACCCTGACCTTGCGGTAGTTGGTCATCCGCGCGTTGCGGTCGGACGCCTGCCAGTCCTTCAGCGCGCTGTCCCCGGCCGGGCTCTGCCAGTCGACGACCAGTCGCAGTCCGCGGCCCTCGAAGCGCCGGCTGGTGGCGCGGTAGTCGGGCCCCTGGTCGACCATCCACTCGGGCAGCGTGATGCTGAACCCGGACTGGTCCTTGTAGACCCGGTACCCGGCGGGCACCTGACCGGCCGTCGACGCGGGCGAGGGCTGCCCGGAGGGGCCGGCGGACGCCGGGGCGGAGGAGGCCGCGGAGGCCGGGGCGGACGGTGACGCCGGGGCGGAGGCACCCGTGGTGACCGCCGGCGGCGCCGGTGTCGGCACGGTGCCGTCCGCGGAGCCGTTCCCGCCCCCGCCGCCGTCGCCCTTCGGCCAGAACACCACCAGCGCCGCGACCACCACGAGCACCGCGAGCACCGCGGCCCCGGCCAGCACCCCGCGCCGCCGGTCGCCGAACGGCCCGCCCGCGGGCGGCACCTCGGCCGTCCGCTCGGGCCCCCGCACCTCGGCCGGGGCCGGGGCCGGGACGGCCACGGTCTCGGCCTCCGCCGCGGCCGCCGCCTTCGCCTCCGGCAGCGGCTTCCCCGCGGCGATCAGTTCGAGCAGCGGGCGGGCCGTTTCGGCGTCCATCCGCCGCTCCGGCTCCTTCTCCAGCAGGCCCTCGATGACGGTCCGCAGCGGCCCGGCGTTGCGCGGCGCCGGGAGCGGTTCGGTCATCACGGCGGTGAGGGTGGCCAGCGCGTCGCCCCGGTCGTACGGCGGGACGCCCTCGACCATGGCGTACAGCGTGCCGCCCAGCGACCACAGGTCGGAGGGCGGTCCGGGGCGGCGGCCGCGGGCGCGTTCGGGGGCGATGTAGGAGGGGGCGCCGACCAGCATGCCGGTGGAGGTGATGGAGGTGTCGCCCTCGACGCTGGCGATGCCGAAGTCGGTGAGCACGGTGCGCCCGTCCTCGCCGATCAGCACGTTCGACGGTTTGACGTCCCGGTGCAGGATGCCCTGGTCGTGCGCGGCGCCGAGCACCCCGAGCAGGTCGAGGGCGATCCGGGCGGCCCGCTCGGGGGTGAGGACGCCGTCCTCGGCGACCACGTCGGCCAGCGAGCGCCCGGCGACCAGCTCCATCACGATCCAGGGCCGGTCGTCCTCCTCGACCACGTCGTAGACGGTGACGGCGGCGGTGTGCCGGATCCGGGCGGTGGCCTTGGCCTCGCGCATGGTGCGGACGACCAGCCGGTGCTTCTCGATCTCGTCGACGGTGCCGGTCATCCGGAGTTCCTTGACGGCGACGATCCGGCCCAGCATCTCGTCCTCGGCCCGCCAGACGGTGCCCATGCCGCCGCGTCCGAGCACCTCTCCGAGCCGGTAGCGGTCCGCCAGCAGTCGGCCGGTCGGTTCCTGCGGCTGCGTCATCGGTGCGCTCTCCCCATGGTGTTGCGGCCCCCGGCGGGCACCCCCGCCGCGACCTGACGGCGTGTCGGAGCGCCGAGGGTGGCGGTCGCACGCCGGACACCCATCATCCCCTGTCCCGTCCCGTCCCGGCCACCCGCCCCCCTCGCCCCGCACCGCCCGGGGCCGGGCGCCGACGCCGAAGGGCCCCCGCCGCGGCGCACGGCGGGGGCCCTTCGGCGGGGGGCGGGTCAGCGGCCGGGGTTGACCGTGACCTCGACCCGCTGGAACTCCTTGAGCTCGGTGTAGCCGGTGGTGGCCATCGCCCGGCGCAGCGCGCCGAACAGGTTCATGGTGCCGTCGGGGGTGTGCGACGGGCCGGCCAGGATCTGCTCGGTGGTGCCGACGGTGCCCAGGTGGACCCGCTTGCCGCGCGGCAGCTCCTCGTGGACGGCCTCCATGCCCCAGTGGTAGCCGTGGCCGGGCGCGTCGGTGGCGCGGGCCAGCGCGGCGCCGATCATCACCGCGTCCGCGCCGCAGGCGACGGCCTTGGGGATGTCGCCGCTGTAGCCGACGCCGCCGTCCGCGATCACGTGCACGTACCGGCCGCCGGACTCGTCCATGTAGTCGCGGCGGGCGGCCGCGACGTCCGCCACGGCGGTGGCCATCGGCACCTGGATGCCCAGCACGCCCCGGGTGGTGTGCGCGGCGCCGCCGCCGAAGCCGACCAGCACGCCGGCCGCGCCGGTGCGCATCAGGTGCAGCGCGGCGGTGTAGGTGGCGCAGCCGCCGACGATCACCGGCACGTCCAGCTCGTAGATGAACTGCTTCAGGTTCAGCGGCTCGGCCGCGCCCGAGACGTGCTCGGCGGAGACGGTGGTGCCGCGGATGACGAACACGTCGACCCCGGCGTCCACCACGGCCTTGGAGAACTCGGCGGTGCGCTGCGGCGAGAGCGCCGCGGCGGTCACGACACCGGAGTCACGGACCTCCTTGATCCGCTCCTTGATCAGCTCGGCCTTGATCGGCTCCGCGTACACCTCCTGCAGGCGCCGGGTCGCCGCCGCCTCGTCGGTGATCGCGGCGATCTCCGCCAGCAGCGGCCGCGGGTCCTCGTACCGCGTCCACAGCCCCTCCAGGTTCAGCACGCCCAGGCCGCCCAGCTGCCCGATCGCGATGGCCTGCTGCGGCGACACCACGCTGTCCATCGGCGCGGCCAGGAACGGCAGTTCGAACCGGTAGGCGTCGATCTGCCAGGCGATCGAGACCTCCTTCGGGTCACGCGTACGGCGGCTGGGGACGACGGCGATGTCGTCGAAGGAGTACGCCCGGCGGCCGCGCTTGCCTCGCCCGATCTCGATCTCAGTCACTTCGAGCCCTTCTGCTGCTTTCCATCTCCCGACCGGGTCCCCCCGGCCACGCCCCAAGTATCCCGTACCGGGCCCGCCCGCCCCGCCAGGGGCGCACCCGCGCCCCCCGGACAGCAGGGATCCGCCCGGCCCGCGGTCACCTGCGGTCCGGGCGGATCCCTGTCCGGTCCTAGCGCGCGTTGTAGTTCGGCGCCTCGACGGTCATCTGGATGTCGTGCGGGTGGCTCTCCTTGAGGCCCGCCGAGGTGATCCGGACGAACCGGCCCTTGGTCTGCATCTCCGCGATGCTCGCCGCACCGACGTAGCCCATGGTCTGGCGCAGGCCGCCGACCAGCTGGAACAGCACCGCGGACAGCGGGCCGCGGTAGGGCACCTGGCCCTCGATGCCCTCGGCGATCAGCTTCTCGTCGGAGGAGACCTCGGCCTGGAAGTAGCGGTCCTTGGAGAAGGACTTCGCCTGCCCGCGGGTCTGCATCGCACCCAGCGAGCCCATGCCGCGGTACGACTTGAACTGCTTGCCGTTGATGAAGAGCAGCTCGCCGGGCGACTCCTCGCAGCCCGC
Organism: Kitasatospora phosalacinea; assembly: GCF_000717185.1. GTDB lineage: Bacteria > Actinomycetota > Actinomycetes > Streptomycetales > Streptomycetaceae > Kitasatospora > Kitasatospora phosalacinea_A. The sequence continues at coordinate 3,762 of NZ_JNYE01000162.1, forward strand.
CAGCAGCGAGCCGAGCATCACGGTGTCGGCACCGGCGCACAGCGCCTTGCCGATGTCGCCGGAGTACTGGAGGCCGCCGTCGCCGATGATCGGGACGCCCGCGTCCTGGCAGGCCTGGGCGGCCTCGTAGATCGCGGTGACCTGCGGGACGCCGACGCCCGCGACCACCCGGGTGGTGCAGATCGAGCCGGGGCCGACGCCGACCTTCACGCCGTCCACGCCCGCGTCGAGCAGCGCCCGGGCGCCGTCCCGGGTGGCGACGTTGCCGCCGACCACGTCGACCGGGACCGCGGCCTTGATCTTGGAGATCCAGGACAGCGCGTTGTGCGAGTGCCCGTGCGAGGTGTCGACGACCAGGAAGTCCACGCCCGCGCCGACCAGCGCCTGGGCGCGGTCGAAGGCCTCGGCGGAGGCGCCGACGGCGGCACCCACCAGCAGTCGGCCCTCGGAGTCCTTGGCGGCGTTCGGGTACTTCTCGGCCTTGACGAAGTCCTTGACGGTGATCAGGCCCTTGATCCGGCCCTCGTCGTCGACCAGCGGCAGCTTCTCGATCTTGTGGCGGCGCAGCAGCGCCACCGCGTCCTCGCCGGAGATGCCGACCTTGCCGGTGATCAGCGGCATCGGGGTCATGATGTCGGCGACCTTGCGGCTGCGGTCGGTCTCGAAGGCCATGTCGCGGTTGGTGACGATGCCCAGCAGCTTGCCCTCGGGGGTCGCCACCGGCACGCCGGAGATCCGGAACCGGGCGCACAGCGCGTCGGCCTCCGCCAGCGTCGCCTCCGGGCCGACCGTGATCGGGTCGGTGACCATGCCGGACTCGGAGCGCTTCACCAGGTCGACCTGGTTGACCTGGTCCTCGATCGAGAGGTTGCGGTGCAGGACGCCGACGCCGCCCTGGCGGGCCATCGCGATCGCCATCCGCGACTCGGTGACCTTGTCCATCGCCGCCGACAGCAGCGGGATGTTGACCCGCACGTTCCGGGAGATCCGCGAGGAGGTGTCGACCTGGTTGGGCAGCACCTCGGAGGCCCCGGGCAGCAGCAGGACGTCGTCGTACGTGAGTCCGAGCATCGCGAACTTCTCGGGTACGCCGGCGGCGTTGTAAGACATGGGGAACCTTCCGTGGCAGGCCGTCGTTCTGGCGCACGGGCGCCCGGCTGTCATCGGCCGCCAAGACGCCCGGCGCTTCGGAGGAACCTCCAGAGGAACCCCGCGCGCACCGGAGAAACTTTGGCGACCCGACCAGGCGCCGATACCCCATGGTACTGGTGACGCGGGGTAGGTCGTCGCGCCCTCTTGACAACACCGGGGCACCCGCGCTTCTTCCGCACCGCGTCCACGCGCGTCCAGCAGCGCGGACGGAACTTCAGCCGGTCTCCTCCGCCAGCGCCCGCAGCCGCGACAGCGCCCGGTGCTGGGCGACCCGCACCGCGCCGGGCGACATCCCGAGCACCTCGCCGGTCTCCTCCGCCGACAGCCCGTCCGCCACCCGCAGCAGCACCAGCTCGCGCTGACGGGCCGGCAGGTACGACAGCAGCTCCTTGATCCACTCGGCGTCGCTGGAGAGCAGCGCCCGCTCCTCGGGGCCGAGCGAGTCGTCCGGCGTCTCCGGCAGGTCGTCCGGCGGGATCACCGTCGAGCCGGGCCCGCGCATCGCGGCCCGCTGCAGGTCGGCGATCTTGTGCGCGGCGATCCCGTACACGAAGGCCTCGAACGGGCGCCCGGTGTCCCGGTAGCGGGGCAGCGCGCAGAGCACCGCGACGCAGACCTCCTGGGCCACGTCGTCCACGTGGTGCCGGGCCCCGCCGGGCAGCCGCAGCAGGCGGCCGCGGCAGTAGCGCAGCGCCAGCGGGAGCACGTAGCCGAGCAGCGCCTCGATCGCCGGGCCGTCCCCGCGGACCGCCGCCGCGACCAGTTCGGCCACCTCCGGCGACGTCTCGGTGCCGAGGACGGGCGGGCGGGACGCCGCTCCCGACGGGCCGTCGGATCCGGCCGCCCGGTCGTCGGGGCCGCTCACCGCACCCTCCGGTGCCGACGACGGATCGGCAGCCGCACCCCCGGGGGCGGGCTGCACCGGGTCGGGCCCGGCGGCCTCCTCGTCGTCACGCATCGGTCCATGGTGCCTGGTCGGGCCGGAAAACGCGGCACCGCGTCCGGACTTGTGCATCGGAACGTTATCCGTCGCCGCGTGCACCGTGCCGCCTCCCCTGCCTGTCCGCTGGTCCCCGAGGTGCTCCACTACTCCATGGTGCAGCCTCGGGACCACAACGTCACACGTCCGAGCGAGCGCAGTTCGCGCGTCCGCTCAGCGGACCAGGCCCCAGCGGAAGCCCAGCGCCACCGCGTGCGCGCGGTCCGAGGCACCCAACTTCTTGAACAGCCGCCTGGCGTGCGTCTTCACCGTGTCCTCGGACAGGAACAGCTCGCGGCCGATCTCGGCGTTGGAACGGCCGTGGCTCATCCCCTCCAGCACCTGGATCTCACGGGCCGTCAGGGTCGGTGCGGCGCCCATGTCCGGACTGCGGAGCCGGCGCGGCGCCAGGCGCCAGGTCGGGTCGGCCAGCGCCTGGGTGACGGTGGCCCGCAGTTCGGCGCGCGAGGCGTCCTTGTGCAGGTAGCCGCGGGCCCCGGCGGCGACCGCGAGGGCCACCCCGTCCAGGTCCTCGGCGACGGTGAGCATGATGATCCGGGCGCCCGGGTCGGCCGACAGCAGTCGGCGGACCGTCTCGACCCCGCCGAGGCCGGGCATCCGGACGTCCATCAGAACGAGATCGGAACGGTCGGCCACCCAGCGGCGGAGGACCTCCTCACCGTTCGTCGCAGTGGTCACCCGGTCCACTCCGGGCACAGTCGCCACCGCACGGCGAAGCGCCTCCCGGGCGAGCGGGGAATCGTCGCAGACGAGTACGGATGTCATGACCGTCCTCCGCAGCTGATCCGCGTCACGTTGAGCCTCCTGGCTGGTACGAACCTCTCCGACACGGCCCCGGCACGGACCCGTTCCGGTCGCCTCGCTGCGCGACCGTCCCCTGTCCCGTCCCCTCTGACCGCCTCCGTACATCCAACGACCGTCACTCGAATGAGTTACGGCTTCACGTCCATCTCCACCACTGTACGTGGCCGACCCATCACACAAGAGCCACCTCGCGGTGCACGCGCCGCACTTTTGTGCAGCTCGCGCGCGGTGTCCGCGCCCTGCACGCCCTCCGGGGGCGGTCCGCGCCCGGTCGGACACCCGATCGATGCAGCATTCGGGTTCAAACCTCTTGCCCCTTTTGTCCGTTTTTATAGCTTCTGTCAGGTCATTGACTGATTCGTCGGTCTGTGGGTGACTTGTCCGTGTAGCGGCCTTAAGTCATATTTCCAGGTGTCCGTACCGGCCCCGTGCAGCCTCGCCGCAGCGACCGCGACCGAGCAGCCAGGTCCCGAGCCATGAAGGGAACGAGCCATGGCAGATTTCTCCCGCCTCCCCGGCCCCAACGCAGACCTCTGGGACTGGCAGCTCTCCGCAGCCTGCCGCGGCGTCGACAGTTCGCTGTTCTTCCACCCCGAGGGCGAGCGCGGCGCGGCCCGGACCTCCCGCGAGACGAGCGCCAAGGAGGTCTGCATGCGCTGCCCGGTGCGCACCCAGTGCGCGGCCCACGCCCTGGCCGTCCGCGAGCCCTACGGGGTGTGGGGCGGCATGACCGAGGACGAGCGCGAGGAACTGCTCGGCCGCTCGCGCAACCGGCTGGCCGAGGTGCCGCTCGCGATGCCGCAGAGCATCCGCCGCTGAGACCGCCGCCGCCGGACCCGCCGCACCCCCGCCCCGCCGCGGCCGTCCCCGCCGCAGCGGAACGCCCCGCGCGGACGCGTCGCCCGCCCGTCCCCGGCGGCCGCCGCGCTCAGCGGGCGGCGGCCGCCGCGAGCTGCTCCAGCATCAGCGCCACCGCCGGGACCCCCTCCAGGTCCGGCAGGGTCAGCGCCACCACCTCGCGCCGGGCCGGCTCCCCCGACGCCACCCGCACCGGCACCGCCGCCACTCCCGGGTGCCGCACCGACTCCAGCGCCAGCCCCGGCAGCACCGCCACCCCCAGGCCGGCGCCCACCAGGCCCACCACCGCCGGGTAGTCGTCCGTCGCGAACTCGATCGACGGCGCGAAGCCCGCGCCCGTGCACAGCTCCACCAGGTGGCCCCGGCACTGCGGGCAGCCCGCGATCCACTGCTCGCCCGCCAGCTCGGACAGGTCCACCGGCGCGTCCTCGCCCCGGCCCGCGAGCGGGTGCCCCGCCGGGACGAGGCCCACCAGCGGGTCGTCCAGCAGCGGGCGCACCACCAGCTCCGACCAGTCGTTCGCGGCCGCCGTCGCCGCCGCCTCCAGCGCCGCCTCGGCCCGCGCCTCGCGCAGCGTCGCGTGCGGGGACGGCAGGCTCAGGCCGCCCTGCGAGTCCGGGTAGCGGAAGGCCAGCGCCACCTCGCACTCGCCGCCGCGCAGCATCGCCAGCGCCTGGGTCGGCTCGGCCTCCACCAGCGAGACCCGCACCCCCGGGTGCGCCGCCCGCACCTGCGCCACCGAGCGCGGCACCAGCGTCGAGCTCGCCGTCGGGAACGAGACCAGCCGCACCCGGCCCGCCCGCAGCCCGGCGATCGCCGCGACCTCCTCCTCGGCGGCCGACAGCCCCGCGAGGATCCCGTCCGCGTGCCGCAGCAGCACCCGTCCGGCCTCGCTCAACTGCATCTCCCGCCCGGCCCGCACCACCAGCGGGGTGTCCACCGCCTTCTCCAGCGCCTTCATCTGCTGGCTCACCGCGGGCTGCGTGCACCCCAGTTCGCGCGCCGCGGCGGAGAACGACCCGGTCCGGGCGACGGCGTGCAGGACGCGGAGGTGGCGGGCTTCGATCACGCGGTCAACTGTAAGGGGAGCCAAAACGGGGGCGCGAGGTCCTGGCGGCCCGGGCCCCGCACTACGGGAGTGCATGGGTCCGGTCGCGCAGTTCCTCGCGCCCCCGGGGTCGCTGCCCCTCGCGGGTCAGCTAGACGAGTAGTTCCGAAGTCTGCTGGCTTTGCTGGTTCTGCTCCGGGCATGCAGGGAGGGTGTCCAGCATTCGGGTTGTGACGACCGAAGAGCT
>NZ_JNYE01000163.1 GCF_000717185.1 Kitasatospora phosalacinea
TGTTGGCGGGGGGTGGGCGGGCAGGATGGGGGGATGCCGTTCACCGTGAGTCATGTTGCCGCCGTTCTGCCCGGGTTGCGGGCCGCGCGGGGGAGGGGGGCGTCGGTTGCTGCCGGGCTGGTTGCCGGGGCGATGGCGCCCGACGTGCCGTTCTTCGCGGAGTCGCTCGTCCGGGGGGTTTACCGGCACGGTGGTTTGACGCACCGGTGGTGGGCGGCGCCGACGGTCGACGTGGTGGTGGGGGCGGGGCTGGTCGCGGGCTGGTATGGGCTGTGGCGCGAGCCGTTGCGGGCGGCGGTGCCGGGGCGGTGGAACGCGGTGGTGCCCGCCGGGCGGCCGACGGCGGCCGAACTCGGCTGGACGGCCGGGGCGTTGGCCGCGGGTGCGGCCACCCACCTGGTGTGGGACTCCTTCACCCACCGCGGCCGGGCCGGCGTCCGGGCCCTGCCCGTCCTGGAGCGGGAGGTCGGCGGCGTCCCGCTGCACGGCGCCCTGCAGTACGGGACGTCGCTGGCGGGCCTGGCCGTGCTGGCGCGGTACGCCGGGCCGTGGCGGGAGAGCCGGCGGGGCCCGGCCGCGGTGCTGGCCGCGGCGGCGCTGGCCGGGGCGGCGGAGCGGGTGCGGCGCCGGGAGCGGGGCACGGTCGACGAGGCGTGCTTCGGCGCGGGCGCGGGCCTGGCGGTGGGGGCGGCGCTGCTCGGGCTGCTGCGGCGGCGGCGGAAAACGGCCTGAAGCGGGGCGAACTCCCCGGCCCGGCACGGAGGTTGCCCCCCGGAGGTGGTTCGTGCGGAGAGGGTGGGTAGGGTCTGCTGCTGCGCCCGGGGCGGGCGCGTCCGGCGGTAGGGGAGAGGCGTGTCGATGCTGAAGGCGGACCGGAAGGCGGAGCTGGTCTCGGAGGCGAGACGGGCGGTGCTGCGGATCGACCCGAGCGAGCGGCCGCGGCTGATCGTGATCGGCACCGGGGAGACGTCCCCGTACCTGGACTACTTCTTCCTCCTCACGTTCACGATCGAGGTGTTCACCCACGGCTACTACCTGGCGGTGACGGACCGGTCGGTGTACGTGCTGCGCGGGTCGCGGACCACGGGCGAGGCGAAGGAGGTGATGGCCGTGGTGCCGCTGGAGCAGGCGGGCTCCCTGGTGGCGAAGGTCAGGCGCGGGCGGGCCTGGAACACGCTGTGGCTGCGCCTGCCGCAGCGCAGGGGGCGGGTGCGGGTGAACGTGTCGCTCCACTCGCGGCCCGAGCTGGACAGGTTCCTGGCGCGGCTCTGAACCTCCGGGCCCCGCCTCCCCGGGCCCCCGGAGGGGCCCTTCGCTGGGGCGGCGGTCAGAGGTAGCCGTTGGTGGCGAGGTGGGCGCCGATGGCGCGGTAGGCGGCGGGGTCCTCGGGGGTGAGGGCGGCGAGGCCGTCGACGTAGCGGTTGTACATGCAGAAGGCGGCGGCGATCAGGACGGTGTCGTGGACGGTCTCGTCGTCGGCACCGGCGGCCTTCGCGGCCGCGACGTCCTCGGGGGTGACGGACAGCCCGCTGTCGGCGACCTTGGCGGCGAGCCGGAGCAGGGCCCGCATCAGGTCGCTGACGGGGGCGGTGTCGAGGTCGTCCTGGACGGCCGCGACGAGGGCGAAGTCGCCGTCGAGCCGGTGCGCGGCGGTGGCGCCGTGGGCTCCGGCGCAGTAGCGGGTGCGGTTGAGGGAGGAGACGTAGGCGGCGATGAGTTCGCGTTCGCCGACGCCCAACGGGGACTCGCCGCGCAGGAGTTGTTCGGCGAGTTCGCTCAGGCGCAGGCCGGAGGCGGGCTTGGCGGCGAGCAGGCCCCGGATGCCGGGGTCGTCGTTGGGGAGCGCGATGTGGGGCATGGGGGTCACTGAATCGGTTCGGGGCGCCCTTGGCAAGGGCTTGACCTGGGCGGGGGAGGGCCGCGGCGGGGGGCGGGCAGATTAGGATGGGCGACCGTGACTGACACCGGTAGCACCCAGGAACAGGCCCTCGCCGACGACACCGGTGACGTGGCGTCGGAGGAGCTCGCGGGCACCGACCCGCAGGACGTGCAGGACGACGGGACGGCGGCGGCGATCGACGGCGTGTGGGACGTCGTGGTGGTCGGTGCGGGCCCGGCGGGTTCTTCGGCGGCGTACGCGGCGGCCTCCCGCGGCCGGCGGGTGCTACTGCTCGACAAGGCCGAGCACCCTCGGTACAAGACCTGCGGCGGCGGCATCATCGGCCCCTCCCGGGACTCGCTGCCGGAGGACTTCAAACTGCCGCTGCAGGACCGTATCTCGGCGGTGACCTTCGCGCTGAACGGCCGGTGGACGCGCACCCGGCGCTCGAAGCGGATGCTGTTCGGCGTGGTCAACCGGGACGAGTTCGACCTGCGCCTGGTGCAGGCGGCCGAGCAGGCCGGTGCGGTGCTGGTGACGGGCGTGACCGCGACGGGCGTGGAGCAGCAGGGCGGCGACAGCCGCACGGTGTTCGTGACGCTGGCGGACGGCCGGCGGGTGGAGGCGCGGGCGGTGGTCGGCGCGGACGGCTCGGCCAGCCGGATCGGTCGGCACGTCGGCGTCAGCTTCGACCAGATCGACCTGGGCCTGGAGGCGGAGATCCCCGTCCCGGAGTCGGTGTCGCGGGCCTGGGCGGGCCGGATCCACCTGGACTGGGGGCCGCTGCCCGGCAGTTACGGCTGGGTGTTCCCGAAGACCGACTCGGGGACGCTGACGGTCGGCGTGATCTCGGCCCGCGGCGAGGGCGAGAAGACCAAGGAGTACCTGGCGGCGTACGTCCGGCGGCTCGGCCTGTCCGGGTTCGAGCCGCTGGTGGAGTCCGGGCACCTGACCCGCTGCCGGGCCGAGGACTCGCCGCTGTCGCGCGGCCGGGTGCTGGTCGCGGGCGACGCGGCCGGGCTGCTGGAGCCGTGGACGCGGGAGGGCATCTCGTACGCGCTGCGCTCGGGCCGGCTGGCCGGGGAGTGGGCGGTGCAGGTGGCCGAGGCGGGCGGCGCGGCGGACGTGCGGCGGCAGGCGCTGAACTACGCGTTCGCGATCAAGGCCGGGCTGGGGGTGGAGATGCGGGCGGGCAAGGTCATGCTGGCCTCGTTCGAGAAGCGCCCGTACCTGTTCCACCTGGCGGTGTCGCTGATCAACCCGGCGTGGCGGGCGTTCGCCCGGACCACCCAGGGGCACACCACCTTCGCGCAGCTGATGCGCGACCACCGGGCGGCGCGCAAGCTGGCCGCGGTCGCCGGGCGGCAGTAGCAGCGGGCGGGGACGGGCCCGCCCGGGAGGGGTTCGCCTCCCGGGCGGGTGGTGCGGACGGGCGGGTGGTGCGGACGGGCGCGGGGGGTTGGGATTCGGGGGGCCGCCCCGCGCCCGCGTTCCGGGGTTACTTCAGGCCGGCGTCCAGGGCGTTCATCAGGGTGCCGGACGGGGTGTCGCCCGACATCTCCCAGATCATCACGCCCAGCAGGTTCTTGGACTTGAGCCAGGCGGTCTTCTGGCCGATCGACCAGGCGTCGTCGAAGCTCCACCACTGGCCGCCGTTGCCGGTGTAGCCGTAGGTGGAGACCGAGGTCTGGTCGTGGTAGACGGTCAGGTTGGGCACCGAGGTGATCAGGTTCTGGTAGCCGCGCGTCCCGGCCTCCTCGGCGAACTGGCCGGGCGCGGCGCCGCCCGCGGCCTGCCAGGCGCCGTGCGCGCCGCCGTCGGTGACGTTCTGCCAGCCGCGGCCGTAGAACGGGAAGCCGATGGTGAGCTTGCGCGGGTTGACCCCGGCGTCGAGGTAGGGCTTGACGGCGTTCTCGATCGAGAAGTGGAACGGGTACGGGTCGGCCGGGTCGGTGTACAGGTTGCCCTGGTGGCCGGTCCGGTTGGGCTCCCACGAGTTGTCGCTGCCGGAGCCGTGGAAGTCGTAGCCCTGCACGTTGGCGATGTCCAGGTACTGGAAGATCTGCGAGAGGTCCCAGCCCTGGGCGATCTTGGCCGGGTCGGCGGGGGTGAAGGCGGTCAGCAGCTTGTGCGGGCCGCCGAGGGCGTCGAGCTGGCGGCGGAACTCGGCCAGCAGCAGGGTCAGGTTCTGCTTGTCGGCGGCGGAGTAGTGGTTGCCGGCGTGGCCGTCGGGCGAGCCGGGCCACTCCCAGTCGAGGTCGATGCCGTCGAAGATCCCGGCGCCGGTGCCGGGGCCGCCCGCGCCGTTGTAGGAGGGCAGGTTGCCCTTGATCCAGATGTCGATGCAGGAGGAGACCAGCTTCTTGCGGGAGGCGTCGGTGGCGGCCGCGTCCGAGAAGTACTTGGAGTACGTCCAGCCGCCGAGCGAGACCACGACCTTGAGGTTGGGGTGCTTCGCCTTCAGCTTCTTGAGCTGGTTGAGGTTGCCGCGCAGCGGCGACCAGCCGTCGTCGGCGACGCCGTCCACGGACTGGGCGGCGCTCATCGGGCGGGCGTAGTCGGCGTCGGCGTCACCGGCGCCGGTGCCCTGGTCCGGGTCCTGCGGGTTGGCGGTGGTGCCCTTGGTGACGCCCGCCAGGCAGGTCAGGTTGACCGGGTCGATGTTCTCGAAGGCGTAGTTGACGACGTCGAGCTTGGCGGCGCTGCCGGAGGTGTCGAGGTTCTTGACGAAGTACTGGCGGCCGTAGATGCCCCACTGCACGAAGTAGCCGACCCGGGAGTACTTGCCGGGCCCGGCGAGGTCGCCGGTGGTGACGTTCAGCGTGTTGGAGACGGGGGAGTTGTTGTCGGCGGTGTCCCGGGCCCTGACGGCGAAGGCGTACGGGCTGGCGGGGGAGAGTTGGCCGACGGTGGCGGAGGTGGTGGTGACGGTCTGCACCAGGTTGCCGCCCTGGTAGACGTCGTACGCGGCGACCCGCTTGTTGTCGGTCGCGGCGTCCCAGGCCAGCGAGGCGCTGGTGCTGGTGACGCCGGTGGAGCGCAGGTTGCCGGGCGCGGTGGGCGGCACGGTGTCACCGGCCGGGTCGACGGTGGCGGCGCTCAGCGCGGCGCTGACCGGGCCGGTGTTGCCGCGGGTGTCCTTGGCCCGGACGGTCAGGCCGTACGTGGTGGCGGGGGTCAGTCCGGTCAGCGTGGTGGAGGTGCCGGTGGCCGAGCCGAGCACCACCGAGCCGTTCAGCACGTCGTACGAGGCCACCGGGAAGTCGCCCTTGGACGCGGCCGCCCAGCTCAGCGAGAGGCTGTGCGCGGTCGCGTCGACCAGCGTCGGCGCGCCGGGCGCGGTCGGCGGCACGTCCGGGGTGCCGTCGCACTTGTCGCCGTTGACCCGGCAGTTGAGCGGCGCGGTGATCGGCCCGTTGCCGATGAACCAGAAGCTGTACGGCTCGGTCGAGCCGTTCGCGGGCACCGTCGCGTTGTAGTAGGCGTTGGTGGCGACCACGTGGCTGCCGGTGGTGGTCGAGGTGCCGTTGTAGGTGCCCGTCATGGTGACGCCCGGGGGCAGGTCGAACTCCAGCGTCCAGCCGGTGACGGCGGTCGCGTTGGGGTTCTTCACGACGAACGTGCCCTTCCACCAGGACCCGTAGTTGTCGCCGGTGAAGGTGGCGGTCAGTTTGGCCGCGGCGTGCGCGGGCGTGGCGGCGAGCAGGGCCAACGGCAGTGCGAGCGCGGCGAGCAGGGCCAGCAGGCGGGCCCTGAGCCATTGCCTGGAGCGGACGTGCATCGGTACTCCCTGTCTGGTGTGGGGGATTCCGTACAGGGGTGCCGGGAGCGGCACTCAGGAGGGTAAGTGGACTGGACCAACTCGTCAACAGGTCTATACCTGAAGAGAGTTGACGATCATTCGGACGGGAGCCCCTGGCGGGGCTCTGCCCACGGGCCCAGCAGTTGGTCGGCGAGCGGGCTGCGGGCGTACAGCACCAGGCGGCCGTGGCGGGCCCGGGTGACCAGGCGGGTGGCGTGCAGGACGGCCAGGTGCTGGCTGACGGCGCCGGGGGTGACGCCCAGGCGGCGGGCCAGTTCGGTGGTGGCGGTGGGCTCCTGGAGGAGGGCGAGCAGGCGGGCCTTCGGGGTGCCGAGGAGCTGCTCCAGGGCGTGCGGGGCGGGCGGCGGGTCGGGCGGGCCGGAGAGGTTGCCCTGGCCGCGGGTCAGGTAGGTGATGGACGGGGTGAGGTCGGGGCCGATCGCGGTGAGGGCGCCGCGGGCGAAGCAGGTGGGCAGCAGGGCCAGGCCGCGCCGGTCCACGGCGACGTCGAGGTCGCCGTCGCCCCAGTCGCGGTCGATCGTCAGCACCCCGTCCGACCAGTGCAGCCGGTGGTCGAGGTCGGCGAACAGCCCGGCCGCGCCGCGTTCGGCCAGCACCCGGGAGCGGTGCACGATGTCGGCGCGCAGCACCGAGCGGGCCCGCGGCCACCAGGCGGGCTCCAGGACGTGCGTCCAGTAGGCCTGCAGCGCGTCGGCGACCTCGGCGACCAGTGCGGCGGGCCGGTCGGCGCGCTCGGCGAGCAGCGGCGGCAGCACCCGGTCGTGCGGGAGGAAGGTCACCGCGAGCTCCTCGGCCAGCCGGGCCGGGTCGAAGGCCCGGACGACGGCGAGCTCGGCGCGGAACTCGGGGAACGGCACGGTCGGGCGGGGCGTCAGGAAGTCCGGCACGTACTTGTTGCTCGCGACCAGGGCGCGCAGCAGCGGCGCCTGCGGCAGCGCCTCGAAGGCCGGGCGCATCGCCTCGAACGCGGCGCCGTGCGGGTACTGGCCCGGGTGGGTCCACATCCGCAGGCTGAGGACCGCCTCCTGGAGCGGCGAGCAGGCGAAGTAGGTCGCGGCCAGGTCCGCCAGGCCGAGCCGGAACCGCAGTACCACCGAGCCCCCCGGGGATCCGTCCCGCCCGAGGATTGAGGCGGGGGCTAAATCAATACCACGCCCCCTCCGCACCCGGTCTGATCGGGCCATGACCTCCACCGCACCCGCGGCCGACCAGGCCGCGCCGCCGCCCCCTGCCCCCCACCGTGTCCGCAGCCGGTTCGCCCGGCTGCTGCCCGCGGACCCGGTGCTGCGCCGGCTGACCGCGATCACGCTGGTCAACACCGTCGGCAACGGCCTGGGGATGACGCTCGGGGTGGTGTACTTCACCCGGGTCATGGGCTTCGGCGTCGGCGCGGTCGGCCTGGTGCTGACCCTCGCCGGGGCGTGCGGGGTGGCGGCGGGCGTCCCGGCCGGGCGGCTGTCGGACCGGTACGGGCCCAAGCCGGTGCTGGTCGCGCTGCTGGCCCTGCAGGCGGTGAGCGCGGCGGCGTACGTGCTGGTGGACGCCCTCGCGGCGTTCGCGGTGCTGGCCTGCCTGGTGGCGGTCGCCGACCGGGGCGGCTCGGCGGTGCGCGGCGCGCTGTTCGCCGAGGTGCTGCCGGCGGACGGGCGGGTGACCGGACGGGCCTACCTGCGCTCGGTCACCAACATCGGCCTGTCGGTGGGCACCCTGGGCGCCGCGGCCGTCCTCCAACTGGACACCCGGGGCGCCTACCTGACGGCGATGCTGGTGGACGCGGCCTCGTACGGGGTGATCGCGGTGCTGTACGTGCTGCTGGTGCCGGTCGCGCCGCGCACCGCCGCCCAGGCCGCGCGGGCCGCGTCCGGGCCGAACCCGGCGCTGCGCGACCGGGCGTTCCTCGCGGTGACCGGCCTGAACGCGGTGATCACCCTGCAGTTCGTGATGGTCGAGGTCGGGCTGCCGCTGTGGGTGGTGCGCGACACCGACGCGCCGCGCTGGATGGTCGCGGGCGGGCTGCTGGTGAACACCGCGCTGGTGATCGCGCTGCAGGTGCGGGCGACCCGGGGCACCGAGCAGCCGCGGGCCGCGGCCCTGGTGTTCCGCCGCGGGGCGCTGCTGGTGGCCGCGTCCTGCCTGGTGGTGGGCCTGGCCGCGGGGCTGCCGGGCTGGGCGGCGGCGCTGCTGGTGGCGGCCGGGGTGGCCTGCCAGGCGCTCGGCGAGGTGTACAGCCAGGCGGGCGCCTGGGCGCTCAGCTACGACCTGGCGAAGGACGAGGCGCACGGCGCCTACCAGGGCGTGTTCAACACCGGCATGTCGGGCGCGCTGATGCTCGGCCCGGTGCTGATGACCTCGGTGGTGATCACGCACGGCCTGCTCGGCTGGGCGCTGCTGGCCGCGCTGTTCGCGGCCGCGGGCTGGGGGATGACGGCGCTGGTGCGGCGCTGAGGCGCGCGTGCGGACCCCCGGCGGGGAGCCGGGGGCCCGCGGGTGCCGTCAGGGCGTCAGCAGCTCAGGTTCGACCCGGTGGGCACGCCCAGGATCGAGGCGAAGCTGGTGTACGCGTTGATCCGGCTCTGCACCTGGGCGGGGTTGCCGCCGTTGCACTCCAGCGAGCCGTTGATCGAGCGGATGGTCTCGCCGAAGCCGGCGCCGTTGACCATGGCGTTGTGCGCGGTCATGGTGCCCGGGCCGTTCTGGGTCATCCAGTACCAGATGCCGGTCTGCCAGGCGACGGAGGCGTCGGTCTGCACCAGGTTCGGGTTGTGCAGCAGGTCGATGCCGAGCGCGTCGCCCGCCGCCTTGTAGTTGAAGTTCCAGCTGAGCTGGATCGGGCCGCGGCCGTAGTACGCGGCCTGCCCGGCCGG
>NZ_JNYE01000164.1 GCF_000717185.1 Kitasatospora phosalacinea
TGCGGGCCGACAAATCCGCTGGAGGACAGCCAGTCGGCGTCGGTCAGCCGGTGGGTCAGACCCGCCGGAGGAGCCACTACACATCCTCACTGTCAGCCGTGCGGGACGACGGCGACCGGGGCCGTGCAGTGGTGGACCGCCGCGTGGGCGACCGCGCCGAGCCGGGTGCCCAGGCGGTGCTCGCGGCGGCCGACCACGACCAGGTCGGCGCGGGCGGACGCGGCGACCAGCGCGGGCGCCGCGCCCCCGGTCCTGGTCTCGACCACCGCTTCCACCCCGGGGTGCGCCGCCCGGAGGGGCGCGAGCACCTGGAGCAGTCCGTCCCGGATCCCGGCGCCCCGGAGTTCGACGTCCTCCTGCGGCGGCACCCAGCCCGCCGCGGTCCAGAACGGGACCGCCTCCCACCCGTGCACCGCCCGCACCCGCGCTCCCCGGAGCTCCGCCTCGGCGAACGCGAACTCCAGCACCGCCGCGGAGGACCCGCCCGCCACCCCGACGACGACCTCGGGGCGGTCGGCACCCTCGTCGGCACCGTCGGCACCGTTGGCGGGCGCGCCGTCGCGGACCAGGACCACCGGGGTGGTGCTGCGGGCGGCGACGGCCAGCCCGACCGAGCCCACCAGCAGCCCGGCGAAACCGCCGAGGCCGCGCGAGCCCAGTACCACGAGCCGGTGGCCGGCGGCGCGGGCGAGCAGGGCGTCGGCGGGGTCGTCGGCCACCGCCTCGGTGACCACGTCCAGCCCGGGGTGGGCGCTGCGCAGCCGGTCGGCGACCCCGTCCAGCTCCCGCAGGGCGCCCCGGCGGGGAGCCGCCGCGGGCCCGTCGCCGTCGGCCTGGCCGAGCCAGGGCCAGGCGTGCACGACGCGCAGCGGCACGCCCCGCCGTGCCGCCTCGGCGGCGGCCCAGTCGACCGCGGCCCCGGAGCGCGCCGATCCGTCGAACCCGGTCACGATTCCGTCCGCCATGGCCGTTCCCTCCCGTTCGGCGGTGACCCGGTGTCCCGCCTCCGGTGCCATGCTGGCGCTCCCGGCGGCCGCCCCGGCAGGGACCGATGGTCCCCCGGGTCGGCCCCTGCGGCCCTACGCCGCCGGGCACCGCGGGGAGGAGGGTGGGGTCACCACCGGGAACACCGAACCAGGGGAGGAACGCCATGCGGGAACAGGACGCGGCACCGCGGAGGATCGTGGTCGGGGTGGACGGCTCCCCCGCCTCCGTCGACGCGTTGCGCTGGGCCGTCGGCCAGGCGCACGCGGTCGGGGCGGACGTCGAGGCGGTGACCGCCTGGCTGCACCCGTCCGCCCCGGGCTGGAGCGGGCACCCCGACGACGAGGAGTTCGGGGCCGCCATCGCGCACAAGATCCTCGACAACGCCGTCGCCGAGGTGTCCGGCCCCGGGCGCCCGGTGCGGATCGCCACCCGGGTGGTCAAGGGCGGCGCGGTAGCGGCCCTGCTGGCCGCGGCGCGCGGCGCCGAGCTGCTGGTCGTCGGGAGCCGCGGCTTCGGCGGCTTCAGCGGGGCGCTGCTGGGATCGGTCGGCCAGCACTGCGTCCAGCACGCGCCCTGCCCGGTCGTCGTGGTCCGCCACGACGCTCCGTGACCCGCGACCGCGCACGGACAGGAACGGAGAGAGGAACGACGATGCGACACCGAACCGTGGGACAGCTGATGACCCGTCCGGTGGTGAGCGTGCGGCCCGGGACGGGGTTCAAGGAGATCGCCCGGCTGCTGGCGGAGCACGACATCACGGCCGTGCCCGTGCTGGACGCCGAGGACCGGCCCGTCGGGATCGTCTCCGAGGCGGACCTGCTGCTCGGCGAGTGCGCCCGGGAGGACCCGTCCGGGCTGCTGCTCACCCCCCGCCTGGCGCCGGAGCAGGCCGCCCGCAGCCGGGCCACCACCGCGGACGGGCTGATGAGCCGTCCGGCGCTGTGCTGCCGCCCCGAGTGGACGGCCGTCGAGGCCGCCCGCCGGATGCAGCACGCGCACCTCAAGCGGCTGCCCGTCGTCGACGAGGCCGGGCGGCTGATCGGCATCGTCAGCCGCGGCGACCTGCTGCGGGTCTTCCTGCGGCAGGACCGGGCGATCCGGGAGGAGATCCGCCACGACCTCCTCGACCGGACGCTGGGCCTGTCCCCGGACGCCCTCGGCGTCACGGTCGAGGACGGCCGGGTCACCCTGACCGGCACGGTGGAGCGGCGCAGCCTGGTCGGCGTGCTGGAACGCCTGTGCCGCAGCGTGGACGGCGTCGTGGACGTCACCGTGCTGCTCGGCCACCGCGAGGACGACACGGTGCGCGCCGCGGCGGAGCGCTGAGCACCCGCTGCCCGCCGGGCCCGCCCCTGCACCGGCTGCGCCACGGGCCGCTGCCCGGTGAGGGGGCAGGCCCCGGGGCGGCGTCGGCCTCCCCGGCGCACCCGCGAGGACCCGCCGACCCGCCCGGCCGGACGCGGGCACCGGCCCCGGACGCGGGCCCTGCGTACACGGCTGGACGGGCCGGCCCGGCAGCCGTCGGACCGGGCGGCGTCGACGTACTAGGCTGCGGCTCCCCGGAACGATCTCCGTTCCCCGCGGAAGCGGAGCAGATGTCCCCCACCACCGCCCCGGTCGGCGCCGACGGGCGTCTCGACCCGCAGGAGATGGTCGTCCTGCACCGCGTCTTCCGCCGCGAGGTACCGCTCCTGGCCGACCTGGTCGAAGCCGCCGCGCCGGGCGACCGGCGGCGCACCGCCGTGCTGGCCGACCACCTCGACCTGGTCCTCGGCGCCCTGGGCGAGCACCACGAGGGCGAGGACGACCTGCTGTGGCCCAAGCTGCGCGAGCGCGCCGCTCCCGGCGACGACGTGGTAGCACGGATGGCGGACCAGCACGAGGGCGTCGCCGGTGCGCTCGCCGCGGCCACCGCACTCTCGCGCCGCTGGCGCGCCGGGGCGGACCGCGACACCGCCCTGCGCCTCGCCGGGGCCCTGCGCGCGCTGGACCGGCACGCCGCCGCCCACATGGACGACGAGGAAGCGCACCTGCTGCCCCTGATGGCCCTCCACATCACGCCCGGCGAGTGGTCCGAGGTCGGCGAGCGCGGGCGCCGCAGCGTGCCCAAGGCCAAGCTCCTGGTCTTCCTCGGCGCGATCCTGGAGGACGCGACCCCGCAGGAACGACAGCTGTTCCTCTCGCAGATGCCCGCCCCGGCCCGCCTCCTGTGGCGCACCCTCGGCACCCGTCTCTACCGGCGCACCACCACCCGCGTCCGCGGGACCGGCACCGCGGCCCCCCGGGCGTAGCAGCCGCTCCCCCGCCCGGCCCGTCCCGGCGGGTACGCCGCCACCCGGACCCGCCGGCCGCCGCGCCCTGACCGACGGGAGCCCCGCCCCGTCCGAGGCGGGACGGGGCAGGGGCTGGGCAGGGGCTGCCCGGTGGTGAGGGGTCAGCAGCCGCTGTCGGAGATCACGTAGTAGCCGTCCGCGGTCTCCTTGAGGGTGTGGGTGGTGAACAGGTTGTACAGGCCCATGTTCTGGTTGGAGCCGTTGGCGTAGGTGTAGCCGCCGCCGGTGTGGGCGCGGCCCGCGCCGACCTGGGCGTAGTTGCTGCCGGTGAAGCACTGCGGGGTGTAGGGGCCCGCGGTGGTGGTCGCGGTGACCGCGGCGGACTGCGCGCCGACGGTGCCGGAGGAGTCGACCGCCGCCACGGTGTACGCGTAGCCGGTGCCCGCGCTCAGACCCGAGTCGGTGTACGAAGTCCCCGCCGTAGCACCGACCTTCACCCCGCCCCGGTACACGTGGTACGACGAGGCCCCGCTGACCGCCGACCAGCCCAGCGTCGCCGTCGTGTCGGTGGTGGAACTCACCGCGAGGCCGGTCGGGGCCGGGAGCGCGGTGGTGCCGCCGGAGCCGCCGGAGCCGCCGGAGCCGTCGAGGCCCCAGAACGCGGCGGTGTAGTAGCTGGAGCAGATGGTGTCGAGGTAGTACGCGCCGGTGGAGCCGCACTGGCCGGTGCCGGAGCCCGGGTCGACGGCGAGGCCGTGGCCCATGCCGGCGATCGAGTACAGCTGGACGGCGGGCTTGCCGTCGGCGTCGTCGTAGCTGGTCAGCGTGGTGTTGCCGGGGAGGGACCGGGTGCTGGAGGCGGTCTGCGAGATGCCCCAGGCGTTGGTCCACTGGTCGCGCAGCTCGGTGCCGTTGACGGGGTAGACCGTGTAGTCGGAGCTGCCCTGCCAGATCGCCACCCGCGGGTAGCGGCCGGTGTAGCCGGGGTACGAGTTGCGGACCTTGTCGCCCCACTGGGCGGGTGAGAGGTTCATGCTGCCGTACTGGCAACTGCTGGCGCCGCTCTGGGTGGTGGCGCACTGCGCGCCCAGGCCGGAGTCGATGGCGCCGCCCGCGAAGACGTCCGGGTAGTCGGCGAGCAGGTTGGCGGCCTGGCCGCCGCCCGCGGACAGGCCGGTGACGTACACCCGGCCGGTGTCGCTGCCGTACTGCGCGACGGCCTTGTCGACCATCTGCTTGATCGAGAGCGCCTCGCCCTTGCCGCGGGTGCTCTGCGCGGGGTCGAACCAGCGGAAGCAGCTGAGCGAGTTGTTGGACGAGCCGGTCTGCGGGTAGACCACCGCGAACTTGTACTGGTCGGCGAACTGCGCCCAACCGGAGTGCGCGTGGTAGTCGGAGGCGCTCTGCGAACAGCCGTGCAGGGCGATCACCAGCGGGCGGCCGGTGCCCAGGCCGTCGGGCGCGTACGCGTACATCGCGAGGTTGCCGGGGTTGGAGCCGAAGCTGCTCACCTGGGTGAGGCCCGCGGCGGCGGCGGTGGGGGCGCCGGCCGTCAGCAGGCCGGCCGCGAGCGCGAGGGCGCCGGTGGCCGCCGGGATCCAGCGGCGGGCGGCTCTGGTGCGGGAGTTGCCGGGCAGGGTCATGAGGGAGCTCCTGGGTGGGGGGTGGGCACGACCGCGGGCTCCACCGGGCGGCCCGGACGGGTGGGGCCGTCGGGGGCCGGTGCGGCGGGCCGTGGACGTGCATCATGCGATCCCTGGCAAGGCCCGGTAATGGCTGCGGCATCCACCCTCGGCCGGGCCGTCATGTGCGGGCGCGCCATGCCTCCCGGCCTGCCCGCCGAAGGGGAGGCGGGAGGACGGCGGGCGGCGGGTCACACCCCGCTGGGGGTCTTCTCCTCCCGGGGCTGCTGCTCCGGGTCGGCGAGGTCGCGGCCGCGGGTCTCCCGGGCGCACAGGACGGCGACCAGGGTGATCACGGCGGCGACGGTGACGTACAGGGAGATCGGGGTGGAGCTGCCGTAGTCCTTCAGCAGCGCGGTGGCGATCAGCGGGGCGGGCGCCCCGGCCGCGACGGAGGCGAACTGGGCGCCGATCGACGCGCCGGAGTAGCGCATCCGGGTCGCGAACATCTCGGAGAAGAACGCGGCCTGCGGGGCGTACATCGCGCTGTGGAAGACCAGGCCGACGGTGATCGCCAGCAGGATCGCCGGGAACGACTCGGTGTCCAGCAGCCCGAAGAAGACCCACGCCCAGACGCCGACGCCCGCCGCGCCGACCAGGTAGACCGGCTTGCGGCCGACCCGGTCGGACAGCGCGCCGAACAGCGGGATCAGCGCGAACTGCACGGCGGAGGCGATCAGGACGGCGTTCAGCGCGGTCTGCTTGTCGAGCCCCAGGTGCCCCACGCAGTACGCCAGCACGAAGGTGGTCAGCACGTAGTACGAGATGTTCTCGGCCATCCGGGCGCCCATCGCGACCAGCACCTCGCGCCAGTGGTGGCGCAGCACGGCGAGCAGCGGGGGCTGCTCGGCCTCCTGCTGCACGGCCTTGCGCGCCTCGGCCCGGGCGAGGGCCTCCTTGAAGACCGGCGACTCGTCGACGGCGAGGCGGATCCACAGGCCGACCATCACCAGCACCGCGGAGAACAGGAACGGGACGCGCCAGCCCCAGGCGAGGAACTGCTCGTCGCTCTGCACGAAGGTCATCAGGTCGAGCACGCCGACCGCGAGCAGGTTCCCGGCCGGGGCGCCGCCCTGCGGCCAGGACGCCCAGAAGCCGCGGCGCTTCGGGTCGCCGTGCTCGGAGACCAGCAGCACCGCGCCGCCCCACTCGCCGCCGAGGGCGAAGCCCTGCACCAGGCGCAGGAAGGTGAGGAGGACCGGCGCCGCGACGCCGATGCTGGCGTAGCTCGGGACGCAGCCGATCAGCGCGGTCGCGCCGCCCATCAGCAGCAGGCTCAGCACCAGCAGCTTCTTGCGGCCGATCCGGTCGCCGTAGTGCCCGAAGACCAGGGCGCCGAGCGGGCGGGCGGCGAAGCCGATGGCGTAGGTGAGGAAGGACAGCAGGGTGCCGGTCAGCGGGTCGGCCTCGGGGAAGAACACCCGGCCGAAGACCAGGGCGGCCGCCGAGCCGTACAGGAAGTAGTCGTACCACTCGATGGTGGTGCCGATCAGCGAGGCGGCGACGACGCGGCGCAGGGCCGCTGGCCGGGGAGCGGGGGGCGTGCCGTTCCCGGCGGGGGTGGAGCTGGCCATGGGTCACCGATTCCGGGTGGGTGAGGGTGGGGAGGGACGTCGCCACACCGTAGGAACCCGCAGTTCACGGGCCTATGTGGGAAGGATCCACAGTTCGGCGGGCGGGGGTGTGGGTGCCCCCCACCACCGGGCCGGTGTCCCGTCTCACCGGAGTTTGACCGCGGTCCCCCTGGCTAGAACGGGGGCTCCACGCTGAACCCGTCCGTAGCGGCCCAGGGATCGTCCTGCTCCCGCCGCTCCACCACCTCCCGTTTCCGTTCCCGTTCCCGTTCCCGTTCCCGGCGTTCGGCAGCCGCGCGGCTCTCGGCGATCGTGGGGATGGCGTCGAAGGCCTCGGCCGGGCGGCCGTGCTTGATCAGCATCTCGGGCAAGTCGTGGCGGACCATGTGGTGGGTGGAGGAGCGGAGCAGCGCGAGGGCTTCCTCCAGCCGTCCGTCACGCTCCAGCAGTCGGGCCGGCGCGGAGTCCCACAGGCCGGGCTGCCGCTCGTTGAGGGCGGTGGCCTCCGCGATGCCCTCCTGGTAGCGGCCTGCCTCGCCCAGCAGCCAGATCCGCAGGTCGTGAACGTGGTCCGGGTGCTCCTTGACGTATTCGTCGGTGCGCTCGCCCAGGATTTCGAGTGCCCGGCCGGGTCGGCCGTCCTCGACGAGCAGTTCCAGCGCCCATTGAAGGAAGTTCCAGCAGTCGTAGTACTCGTAGGTGGGCCGACCGGTCTCGACGGCTTCGTCGACCCTCCCCTGGCGGACGAGGAGGCGCATCAACGCCGCCCGGTCCTTCGGATGGCCGTGGGCCTCGATCCCGTCGCGCAGCACGGCCTCAGCCTCGGACGCCCGCCCCGCGTCCTCCAGCGCCTTCGCGTACACGTCGAGAGCGGAGCGGTGGTCTTCGGCAGCCAGGGCCTCCAGCTCGTCGATCAGGCCCTGCCGGGCGAGGAGTTCCGCGTACTCCTCCGGGAAGTTGGTGGGGTGTCGCCGGCCCGAGGCCCGCTCGGTGCGCAGGACCTCGACGGCCTCGTCCGTGCGCCCGGCCCGCTCCAGCACCCGGGAGATCAGCAGCAGCACGTCCCAGCGTTCCGTTCGGCCCGTCCCGCAGAACCCGCCGCACCGCTCGCACCCCGCGCCCTCGATGCGCTCCAGGCGCTCCGCCTCCCGCGTGAGCACGTCCAGGACCAGGTCGTCGTGTCCCCGGCCCTCGGTGATCTCGACCAGGCGGGAGCGGAGCCAGTACTGCCCGAGGTGGTGCGTGAGCACGTCGACGGCCTCCTCCACCCGTCCGGCCTGCGACAGCAGCTCGGCGTAGCGGGCGCACACGTGGCCGTCGCCCAGCTCGGCGGGGTCCGGGCGCGCCCTCGCGAGTGCCTCGTCGCTCTCGCCCCGGCGGATCATGATCTCGGCGGTGACCCACTCGGCGGCCCGCCAGCCGATATCCGTGAACGGGTCCACCAGGGCCAGCGCCCGATCGAACTCCCCGGCCGCACACAACTCCCGGGCCGCCGCCTGCGCGCAGTTCCAGTCCCCGTGCTCCCGCGCCGCCCGGACCAGCAGGTCCAGCTGCCCCAGGTCGAGGAGGGTCCGCACCATCCGCGGGGAGACGCCACCGTGGTGCCACGCCTGCCAGGAAAGATCGTCGATGTTCACGCGGGCACCCTATGGACCAGCGCCGACACCCTCCGCTCAACCGAAGCCAAGATGCTCACGGCGGGCATCTGACCTACGACGTCAAGCTCCGATGAGACGAGTTCGCACCAGTCGAACTTCGATGAGACAGATCAAACTTCGTTGAGACGGGTCAGCCGGGGCGGGGTGCTGCGCGGGGCGGCTCAGTGCGCGGTCCACCCGCCGTCCAGCGGGATCGAGGCGCCCGTGACGTAGCCGGTGTGCGGGCCGCACAGGAACAGCACCGCCTGTGCGACCTCGTCCGGTTCGATCAGCCGCTTCACGGCGGTGCGGTCGAGCATGATCCGCTCGACCACCTCGTCCTCGTGGATGCCGTGCGCCAGCGCCTGC
>NZ_JNYE01000165.1 GCF_000717185.1 Kitasatospora phosalacinea
GGGCTGGGAGGCGGGCTGGGCGGGGGGCATGGCGTCCTCGGTTCCGGTCGGCGGCCAGGTGGGGCCCGGGTGGGCCCTTCGGGGGCCTTTCGGGACCGAGTCTGGCGGGGCCTGGCGGCCGGGGCCGGGGTTCGGACGGGCGTCACCCGGGCGGGTGGGCCGGGCCCGGGGCGCGGGCCGGACGTGCGGGTGACGCCCGCTCAGGAGTCCGAGGAGTCGGAGGAGCCCGAGGAGTTCGTGGGGTGCGCGGCCGGGTGCGCGCGGAAGGTGCCGGGGCGGCCGCGGTGGAACAGCAGGGGCGGCTCGGCCTCCCCGGTGCCGAGGCGGTGCACCCGGCACAGCACGATGACGTGGTCGCCCGCCGGGTACTCGTCCTGCCGGGAGCACTCCAGCCAGGAGATCGCGCCGCCGACCAGCAGCGCGCCGCCGGGGGAGGGGCGCCAGTCGACGCCGCGGAACTTGTCCGGGCCCTTCGCGGCGAACTGTCGGCAGACCGGGAGCTGGTGGTCGCCGAGGACGCTGATGCCCAGCCGTCCGGCGTCCCGCAGCCGCGGCCAGCTGCTGCTGGTGTCGGCCACGCAGAAGGACACCAGCGGCGGTTGCAGCGAGACCGAGGTGAAGGAGCTGACCGCGAGTCCGGCCGGTCGGCCCTCGGCGTCCAGCGCCGCGACCGCGGCCACCCCGGTGCCGAACGCGCCGAGGACCTGCCGGAAGCGCTCGGGGGTCACGGCCCCGGCACCGGCGGGTGCGGCGAGGGGTTCGCTCAACTCTGCTGCCCCGCTTCCTGGTCGGGCCGGACGCCCGGCCCCGGACCGCGGTGGTCGGGGCCGGGCGTCCGGAGGGTGGCCGTCCGTCAGAGGGTGACCTCGAGCAGCAGGCGGCGGCGGGCGCTGCTGCTGCGGGTGATCTGGTGGCGGTTCACCAGCTCGCGCTGGGCGACCAGCTTGAGGCCCTCGGCGGACAGCTCCTGCTCCAGGCCGGACAGCGGGGCCAGGTGCGTCCAGGCCGTGTACATCGCGGTGTCGGTGACCTCGCCGTCCTGCACCCGGTTGGCCAGGATGCTGGTCGAGCGCAGGCCGTCCGGCTCGACCCGGTCGATGAAGGTGCACAGCACCGGCGAGGTCTCGTCCTTGGTCGGGAAGACCGAGGTGTACTCGAACGCGGCCGTGGCGCCGTCGAACTCGGCGATGTCCAGGACGGTGAGCAGGAAGCGGCCGTCCTCGGCGAGGTGCTCGCGCACGCAGCGGAACAGTTCGGCCCGCTGCTCCCGGGTCAGGTTCCAGACGGCCGTCGCGCCGAGCACGATCAGGTCGAACCGGCGGTCCAGCGCGAAGGCGGTCATGTCGCCCTCGACGGTGGTCAGCCGGCCCGCGTACTCCTGGTGCTCGGGCTCCTGGAGGCGCTCGGCCAGGATCTCCAGCATGGACGGCGAGTTGTCCAGGCCGACCACCTCGAAGCCGCGCTGCAGGAACGGCAGGGTCAGCCGGCCGGAGCCGCAGCACAGCTCCAGCACGGCGCCCTCGCGGCCCTCCGCGGCGCTCAGCAGCTCCTCCACCTCGGCGTTGTCGCGCACGGTGAACGAGTGGTAGAAACCGGCGCCCGCCGAGTCGTACATGCCGTGCTGGTGGATCTTGCCCGCGAACAGCTCCACCAGAGCCGCCGCAGTCCCCTTGAGCTGGTACTCGGTCATGGGTTCCCTTCCCTCTCCGATCACTGGCCAAGACCCTAGGCAGCGCTGCCAAACGGCCGCTTTGCCGCCGCTAAAGCGACAGGAGCGGGCGCCGGGGCTGGTGTTGAAGCAGACGTCTGGGCGGACGTCGGGGCGGACGGTGGGGCGGACGGCGGGGCGGGCGTCAGACCTTGGCGCGGGCGGGCAGCAGGCGCGGGTCCATGCTGAGCAGGACGCCCCGGGTGCCGCCGTCGACCGGCAGCGAGACGCCGGTGGTGGAGGCCGAGGCCGGGCCCGCCAGGTAGCAGATCGCCGCGGCCACCTCCTCGGCGGTGCACAGCCGCCCGTTGGGCTGGCGCCCGCTCACCGCGGCGAAGGCCGCGTCCGGGTCCGGCGCGGCGTCGACCAGGCGGCGCACCCACGGGGTGTCGACGGGGGCCGGGGTGACGCAGTTGACCCGGATGCCCTCGTGCAGGTGGTCGGCGGCCATCGCCGTGGTCAGGGCCAGCACCGCGCCCTTGGACGAGCAGTAGACGGCCGCGTTCGGCAGGCCCACGGTCGCGCCCAGCGAGCACATGTTGACCACGGAGGCGTGCGCCGAGCGGCGCAGCCACGGCAGCGCGGCGCGGGCGGTGCGGACCATGCCGAACACGTTGACGTCGAAGACCCGCTTCCACTCGTCCAGGTCGCCGGACTCGACCGTGCCGCGGCCGAGGACACCGGCGTTGTTCACCAGGATGTCGAGGCCGCCGAGCCGCTCGGCGGCCTCGGTGACCGCGGCCAGGGTCGACGCGTCGTCGGACACGTCGCCGCGGATCCCGATCAGCGGCTCCGGGACGGCCGGCTTCCCGTCGGCGTCCAGGGCGTTCAGGTCCAGGCAGGCCACCCGGGCGCCGCGCCCGGCCAGCATCAGGGCGGTGGCCAGGCCGATGCCGGAGGCGCCACCGGTCACCAGGGCGGTCAGGCCGTGCAGTTCGCCGTTCGTCATGCGGATTCCTCCAGGGTGTCGTCCGGGCTGTCGTCCGGGGTTTCGTCCGGGATGTCGTCGGAGCAGCGGGCGCGCAGTGCGTCCAGGTGGTGCAGGCCGTCCAGGACGCGGTCCTCGGGCACGCCGAAGTCGATCAGGCAGGCGATCTCGTCCACGCCCGCACCGCGCAGGCGGCGGACCGTCTCGACGCCGTCGTCCACCGTGCCGAAGAGGCCGCCGGTGTCGAAGTAGCGGTCGAAGGAGCGGGCGACCAGGAACTCGCGGTCCTCCGCGCTCAGCCGCTCCAGGTCGATGCCGGGCATCGCGGCCGCCGCGGTCTTCATGATCAGGCCGATCGAGGAGCGCAGGTAGTCGCCGAACGGCTCGCGGACCTCCTCGCGGACCTTCTCCCGGTCGTCGCCCAGCAGGGTGTGCAGCATCAGCGAGACGTGGCCGCGCGCGTCCGGGCCGTGCGCGGCGGCCAGCTCCTCCCGGTAGGCGGCGACGTTCCGGGCCAGCTCGGGGAGGTCCTGGCCGATCAGGTGGGTCAGCACGCCGGTGCCCAGCCGCCCGGCGGTCCGGAAGGTGTCCGCGCTGCCCGCGCTGGTCAGCCAGATCGGCAGCTCGGCCTGCACCGGCGGCGGGAACATCCGCACCGCGGACTCCTGCCCCGCCCCGTCCCGGAACACCACCTCCTCGCGGGCCCACAGCCGCCGCACCGTCTCGACCGCCTCGACCAGCAGCTCCTTGCGGGCGCGGTAGTTGTCCGGCTGCAGCACGAAGTCCACCGCGTGCCAGCCGGAGGCCAGCGAGACCCCGGCCCGGCCCCGGGACAGGTTGTCCACCACCGACCAGTCCTCGGCGATCCGCATCGGGTGGTGCAGCGGGGCGACCACGCTGCCCGCCCGGATCGAGATCCGCTCGGTGACCGCGGCCAGCGCGGCACCGACCACCGCCGGGTTCGGGTACTGCCCCCCGAACTCGTGGAAGTGCCGCTCCGGCGTCCACACCGACGAGAAGCCGTGCCGGTCGGCGAACTTCACGCTCTCCAACAACAAGCGGTAACGGTCGCCGCCGGCCGACCCGTAGTCCGCGAAATAGAACAGACCGAACTCCACGAAGGACCTCCCACCTGGTGACACTCGCCGACTTGGCACCGTAGCCAGCCGCCCCGCGCGCGCGGAACCCGCCTTTAGCGCAGGCCAAGGCAGGCTTTGGCCGGGCCGGTGACACTGACCCGACGATCGGCGACCGGTACGAGGGAGCGGTGAACCACCGTGGCCAAGCAGAACCCTTTCGACCAATCCCCCGCGGACCCGGCCCAGTCGGCCGGAACCGAACCGGTCGGGCCAGGGCCGGAGTCGGGCGGTTCGGAGTCGGGCGGGCCGGTGTCGGGCGCTTCGGTTCCGGACGCTTCGGTTCCGGCCGGGTTGGTGTCGGCTGGGTTGGTGTCGGGCGGGTCGGCGTCGGGCGGGTCGGCGTCGGACGGGGCGGTTCCGGACGGTCAGGAGCGGGCCGTCGCGGTCGTCGGCCTGTCCTGCCGCCTTCCGCAGGCCCCCGACCCCGAGGCGTTCTGGCGCCTGCTCCGGGCCGGACGCAGCGCCGTCACCCCGACCCCGCCCGACCGCTGGCGCCCCGAGGGCCCCGGTGACCCGGCGGCCGCCGACGTCCCCGGCGCCGGGCACGGCGGGTTCCTCGACAGCGTCGACACCTTCGACGCGGAGTTCTTCGGGCTGTCCCCGCGCGAGGCCGCCGCGACCGACCCCCAGCAGCGCCTGGTCCTCGAACTCGCCTGGGAGGCGCTGGAGGACGCCCGGCTGCTGCCCGCCGCCCTGGCCGGCACCCGCACCGGCGTGTACGTCGGCGCGATGCACGACGACTACGCCGCGCTGCTCCACCGGCGGGGCGGCAGCGCCCTCACCGCGCACTCCAACACCGGCCTGAACCGCGGCGTGATCGCCAACCGGGTCTCCTACGCGCTCGGCCTCAACGGGCCCAGCCTGACCGTGGACTCGGCCCAGTCCTCGGCCCTGGTCGCGGTCCACCTGGCCGCCGAGAGCGTGCGTCGCGGCGAGTGCGACCTGGCGCTCGCGGGCGGCGTCAACCTCAACCTCACCCTGGCCGGCACCGTCGCGGCCGCCCGCTTCGGTGGCCTGTCGCCGCGCGGCCGCTGCGCCGTCCTCGACGCCGAGGCCGACGGCTACGTGCGCGGCGAGGGCGGCGGTCTGGTGCTGCTCAAGCCGCTGGCCGCGGCCCTCGCCGACGGCGACCGGATCCACGGCGTCCTGCTCGGCAGCGCCGTCAACAACGACGGCGCCACCCCCGGCCTGACCGTGCCCGACCGCTCGGCCCAGCAGCGCGTCGTCCGGGCCGCCCACCGGCGCGCCGGAACCCGCCCCGACCAGGTGCAGTACGTCGAACTGCACGGCACCGGCACCAGGGTCGGCGACCCGGTCGAGGCCGCCGCCCTGGGGGAGGCGCTGGGCCGCGACCGGACCGTGCCGCTGGTGGTCGGCTCCGCCAAGACCAACGTCGGCCACCTGGAGGGCGCCGCCGGCATCGTCGGCCTGCTGAAGGCCCTGCTGAGCATCCGGCACCGGGAACTGCCCGCCAGCCTCAACTTCCGCACGCCCAACCCGGACATCCCGCTCGCCGAACTGGGCCTGGAGGTGCGCACCGCCACCGGCGCGTGGCCGAGCCCCGGCGAACGGCTCGTCGCCGGGGTCAGCTCCTTCGGCATGGGCGGCACCAACTGCCACGTGGTGGTGGCCGAGCCGCCCCGGTCCGCTGCCCGCGCCGAGGCCCACGCCGACGCCCGGCCCGACGCCCGTTCCGAGGCCCGGCCCGTGCTGTGGCCGCTGGCCGCCCGCGGCCCCGAGGCGCTGCGGGCCCAGGCCGCCCGGCTGGCCGAACGGCTCACCGGCACCGGAGGCGACGGGCAGGACGACCTCCCCGGCGGCGGGCCGACCCCCGCCGCCGTCGGCTACTCGCTGGCCACCACCCGCACCCAGTTCGAGCACCGCGCCGTGCTCGTCGGCCGCGACCGGGACGAACTGCTGGCCGGTCTCACCGCGCTCGGCCGCGGCGAACCGGCCCCCGGCCTGGTCACCGGCACCGCCCCCGCCACCGGCCTTGGCGCCGCCCCCGGCACCGGCACCGCGGACCGGGCCGGGGGCCTGGCCTTCCTGTTCTCCGGCCAGGGCAGCCAGCGCGCCGGGGCCGGGAAGGAGCTGTACCGGACCGAGCCGGTGTTCGCGGCCGCCCTGGACGAGGTCTGCGCGGAACTCGACCGGCACCTGGACCGCCCGCTGCGCGAGGTGCTGTTCGCCGAGCCGGGCAGCGCCGCAGCCGCCCTGCTGGACCGCACCGGCCGCACCCAGCCCGCGCTGTTCGCCGTCGAGGTGGCGCTGTTCCGGCTGCTGGAGAGCTGGGGCGTCGTCCCCGACCGCCTGTTCGGCCACTCGGTCGGCGAGCTGGCCGCCGCGCACGTCGCGGGCGTCCTCGACCTCGCCGACGCGGCGACCCTGGTCACCGCCCGCGGCCGACTGATGGAGGCGCTCCCCGCCGGTGGCGCGATGGTCGCGCTGGAGGCCTCGGAGGAGGAGGTGCGGCCGCTGCTGGCCGCCGCGGACGGCGCGGTCGACCTCGCCGCCGTCAACGGTCCGCGCGCCGTCGTCGTCTCCGGCGACGAGCGCGCCGTCGAGGCGATCGCCGACGCGGTGCGCGAACTCGGGCGCAGGGTGAGGAAGTTGACGGTCAGTCACGCCTTCCACTCGCCGCACATGGACGCGATGCTCGCCGAGTTCCGGACGGTCGCGGCGGCCCTGCGCTACGCCCCGCCGCGGATCCCGGTCGTCTCGGACGTCACCGGGCGGCCCGCCACCGCCGAGCAGCTCTGCTCGCCCGACTACTGGGTCCGGCACGTCCGGGCCGCGGTGCGCTTCGAGACCGGCATCACCACCCTGCTCGAACTCGGCACCACCGCCTTCCTGGAGCTCGGCCCCGACGGCGTCCTCACCGCGATGGCCCGCGACTGCCTGGCCGGACGCCGGGCCGTCCTCCTGCCCACCATGCGCCGCACCTCCCGCGACGAGGCGCACACCCTGCTCACGGCCGTCGCCGGCCTGCACGCGCACGGCCGCACCCCCGACTGGGAGCGGCTGTTCGACGGCACCGGGGCCGGGCGCACCGACCTGCCCGGCTACGCCTTCCAGCGCACCCGGCACTGGTACCCGGAGACCACCGTCCCGGTCACCGCCGTCCCGGTCGCCGCTGCTCCGGTCACTGCTGCTCCGGTGACCCCCGCTCCGGCCGCTGCCGAGAGCGCCGCGGTGTCGCGTCCCGTCCGGGCGGGAGCCGTCGAGCGCGGGCAGGACCTGCTCGACCTGGTGCGCCGGGAGGCGGCGCTGGTCCTCGGCCACGTCGCGGACACCGCCGTCGACCCCGACCGGCCGTTCAAGGACCTGGGGTTCGACTCGCTGCTCGCGGTCGAACTCCGCGACCGGCTCGGGGAACGGACCGGCCTCGCCCTGGAGTCCGGTCTGCTGTTCAACCACCCCACGCCGGGCGCCCTCGCCCGGCACCTGGCGGACCTGGCGGCCGACCCCGCCGAACGGCCCGACCCGCAGCCCGCCGACCGGGACGGCAGCATCGCCGCCACCACCGACGACCCGGTGGCGATCGTCGGCATCGGCTGCCGGCTGCCCGGCGGGGTCGCCTCGCCCGAGGACCTGTGGCGGCTGGTCGCCGAGGGCCGGGACGCCATCGGCGCCCTGCCCACCGACCGCGGCTGGGACCTCGACGCGCTCTACGACCCGGACCCGGAGCGGGTCGGCACCTCGTACTGCCGCGAGGGCGGCTTCCTGTACGGGGCGACCGGCTTCGACGCCGCGTTCTTCGGCATCTCGCCGCGCGAGGCCGCCGCGATGGACCCGCAGCAGCGGCTGCTGCTGGAGACCGCCTGGGAGGCCGTCGAACGCTCCGGCATCGACCCGGGCGCACTGCGCGGCACCCGGACCGGCGTCTTCGTCGGCGGCACCGCGCTGGAGTACGGGCCGCGCCTGCACGAGGCGGGCGAGGACACCGGCGGCTACCTGCTGACCGGCAGCACCAGCAGCGTCATGTCCGGCCGGGTCTCCTACGCGCTGGGCCTGGAGGGTCCGGCGGTGACGGTCGACACGGCGTGCTCGTCCTCGCTGGTGGCGGTCCACCTGGCGGCGCAGGCGCTGCGGCGCGGCGAGTGCTCGCTCGCGCTGGCGGGCGGCGTCACCGTGATGTCGACCCCGGGCATGCTCACCGAGTTCAGCCGTCAGCGCGGCCTGGCCCCCGACGGCCGTTGCAAGGCCTTCGCGGCGGGCGCGGACGGCACGGCCTGGGCGGAGGGTGTGGGTCTGCTGGTGCTGGAGCGCCTGTCGGAGGCGCGGCGCAACGGGCACCGGGTGCTGGCGGTGGTGCGGGGCAGTGCGGTGAACCAGGATGGTGCGTCCAACGGTCTGACGGCGCCGAGTGGTCCGGCTCAGCAGCGGGTGATCCGGCAGGCGTTGGCGGATGCGGGGCTGAGTGCCGCCGATGTGGATGCGGTGGAGGCGCACGGGACGGGCACGACGCTGGGTGACCCGATCGAGGCGGAGGCGCTGATCGCGACCTACGGGGCCGAGCACAGTGCGGAACGTCCGCTCTGGCTGGGCTCGTTGAAGTCCAATATCGGCCACGCGCAGGCGGCGGCGGGTGTGGCCGGTGTGATCAAGATGGTGGAGGCACTGCGCCGGGGCGAGTTGCCGCGGACCCTGCACGTGGATGAGCCGTCGTCGCACGTGGACTGGTCGGCGGGGACGGTGGAGTTGCTGACGGAGCACCGGAGTTGGGAGGGCGAGGGTCCGCGTGGTGGTGGGTGCTGATCGGGAGGGGTTGGTGGCGGGGTTGGGTGCGTTGGTGGAGGGGCGTGGGGTGTCGGGTGTGGTGTCGGGTCGTGTGGTGTCGGGTGGTCGGGTGGCGTTCTTGTTCACGGGGCAGGGTGCGCAGCGGGTGGGGATGGGGCGTGAGTTGTATGACGCGTTTCCGGTGTTCGCTGCTCGGTTGGTGGTGTCGTTGGGTGTGGTGCCGGGGGTGTTGGTGGGTCATTCGGTGGGTGAGGTGGGGGCGGCGTGTGTGGCGGGGGTGTTGTCGGTGGGGGATGCGTGTCGTTTGGTGGTGGCGCGTGGTGGGTTGATGGGGCGGGTGGTTGGGGGGGGGGGTATGGTGTCGGTGGAGGCGTCGGAGTCGGTGGTGCGTGG
>NZ_JNYE01000166.1 GCF_000717185.1 Kitasatospora phosalacinea
GCCACCACCCTGGCCTCCGGCAGGAGCGTCAACGACAACACCTGGCACCACGCCGTCATCGCCGGCGACGACAACGGCCAGACCCTCTACCTCGACGGCACCCAAACCGCGAACTCCACCACCAAGCGCACCGTCTTCCACAACGGCGCCACCTACGCCTACGTCGGCGCGGGCACCGCCGAAGGCGGCTGGCCCAGCCGCCCCACCACCACCGACGGACGCTTCAACGGCACCATCGCCGAAGTCGCCCACTACCCCTCCGTGCTGGGCGCCGACGCCGTCACCGCCCACTACCAGGCCATGGGCAAGGCCGGCAGCCCGTCCAAGACCACCATCGCCACCATCACCGAACCCAACGGCAACGGCACGTCCTGGCGCTGGGACACCCGCACCGGACGCCTGGCCATGTTCACCGACGGCACCGCCGCCACCACCCGCTACACCTACGACACCCACGGCTTCCTCTACGGCGTCACCGACCCGAACGGGCACTCCACCACCACCGGCCACGACGAACGCGGCAACGCCGTCTCCACCACCACCTGCACCGACGCCGCGCACTGCCACACCTCGTACGCCGACTACGCGTACGACGAGGCCAACCCGTTCAACCCGGCCAACGACAAACCGCTGACCAGCAGTGACGCCCGCTCCGCCGACGCGAGCGACCCCACCTACCGGACCTCCTACGCCTACAACGCGTTCGGCGACCCCACCACCGTGACCATCCCCGCGACCCCGGACTTCCCGAGCGGCCGCACCTCCACCGTCGCCTACACCACCGGCAGCGAGGCAGCCGTCGGCTCCACCGGCACCCAGCCCGCCGCCCTGACGGCGAGCACCACCGACACCGCGGGCGCCACCACCGCCTACGCCTACGACAAGGCCGGCAACCTCACCCGCGTCACCGCCCCCACCGGCGCCGTCGCCACCTACACCTACGACAGCCTCGGCCGCCGCACCACCGACACCGCCACCTGCACCGACTGCGGCGCCGCCGCCGCGTCCACCACCACGACCTACACCTGGGACGGCCTCGGCAACCCGCTCACCCGCACCGACCCCGCCACCACCGACGC
This sequence comes from Kitasatospora phosalacinea, assembly GCF_000717185.1. GTDB lineage: Bacteria > Actinomycetota > Actinomycetes > Streptomycetales > Streptomycetaceae > Kitasatospora > Kitasatospora phosalacinea_A. The sequence goes on from NZ_JNYE01000166.1 coordinate 1,080, forward strand.
TGTCACCGGCACCGTCCACACCCGCAGGACCGCCACCGACTACGACAGCGACGGCAACCCCACCACCCAGACCGTCTCCGACACCACCGGCGGCGACGCGGCCCGCAGCACCACCTGGACGTACAACAGCCACAACCAGCTCCAGAAGACCACCGACCCCGCCGGCCACAGCACCAGCTACGGCTACGACCCGGCAGGCAACACCACCGGCGTCACCGACGCGGCCGGCACCATCTGGTCCTACAGCTACGACGCCGCCCACCGCCTGCTGCGCACCAGCATCTGGAACTACACCGGCAGCCCGCTCGACCCCGTCCCCTCCCGCTTCCAGGCCCTGGAGTCCCGCACCTACGACCCCGCCGGCCGCCTGGCCACCGTCACCGACGCGATGGGCCGCACCACCCACACCTACTACAACGACGACGACACCGTCGCCGAGGTCGACTTCGACGGGTACCGCAACCCCGACGGCACCCAGCGCACCGTCGTGCTGCAGCAGAACCGCTACGACGCCGCGGGCCAGCTGACTCAGCAGACCACCGACGGCGGCAAAACCACCACAGCCTCCGCCTACGACGCGGCGGGCCGCACCACCTCCACCACCCTCGACCCCGGCGGCCTGAACCGCACCGCCACCTACACCTACGACGCCGCTGACCGCGTCCTCAGTGTCACCGCCACCGGCGGCGCCCTCAGCCAGCGCACCGAGAACACCTACAGCCCCGCCGGCCTGCTGCTCACCGAGACCTTCAAGGGCAACGGCACCGACGCCACCACCAGCCACACCTACAACCAGCTCGGCCTGGAGACCGCCACCACCACGCCCAACGGCCGCGCCGCCGGGGCGGACGCGTCCGCGTACACCAGCACCCAGAGCTACGACGCGCTCGGCCGGCCGACCGTCACCGCCGGGCCGCTGGTGAGCGCCGAGACCTACGACCCGGCCACCCGCACCAGCACGCCCACCGCCGTCCGGGCGCTGACCACCACCGGCTACAACACCTTCGGCGAGGTCATCGCCACGCGCGACCCGCTGGGCAACGTCACCACCCACACCTACGACCTCGGCGGCCGGCGCACCGCCACCACCGGCTCCGCGTACACCGACCCGCGCACCGGCACCACCTTCACCCCTACCATCACCACCGGCTACGACGCCCTGGACCAGGTCACCTCCACCACCGTCGACCCGGGTGGCCTGAACCTCACCAGTACCAACCGCTACGACCAGCTGGGCAACCTCGTCGAGCAGAAGAAGCCCGCCGTCGCCGGTACCACCCCGACCTGGGCATACTCCTACGACCTGAACGGCGAACTGCTCGCCACCGTCGGCCCGCTGGGCAGCCGTACCGAGGCCACCTACGACGACCTGGGCCGCCGCATCACCGGAACCCAGATCGAGCGCAAGCCCACCCCCATCGTCCTCACCCGTACCTTCGGCTACGACGACGCGGGCAACCTGACCACCTCCACCCTGCCCAAGGGCGGCATCAGCAAAGCCACTTACAACGCCGCGGGCCAACCGGTGACGGCCACGGACCCGGCCGGGCTGACCACCCGCACCGAGTACGACGCGCTGGGCCGCCCGAGCAGGACCACCCACCCCGACGGCACCGCCACCACCGCCGCCTACGACGCCTTCGGCAACACCGTCTCCACCAGCCGGCTCGACACCACCGGCGCCACCGTCGGCACCAGCTACGCCAGTTACGACCTGGAGGGTGCCGTCACCGGCAGCACCGACCAGATCACCAACCTCGCCGACACCGCCGCCCACACCACCACCCGCACCTACGACCCGGCCGGCAACCTGACCCGCCTGGTCGAACCCGTCACCGCGCAGTCCGGCATCACCAGCACCTTCGGCTACGACGCCGCCGGCCACCGCACCCGCTTCACCAACGGCAAGAACACCGCCACCTACTACACCTACAACAGGCTCGGCCTGCCCGAATCCACCGTCGAACCCGCCACCGCGGCCGCCCCCGCAGCCGCCGACGGCACCTTCACCACCAGCTACGACGCCGCCGCCCGCGCGGTGACCCTGACCGAACCCGGCGGCATCCTGCGCCAGCGCACCGTCGACCCGCTCGGCCGGATCACCAAGGAGACCGCCACCGGCGCAGAGGCCACCACCCCCGACCGCGTCCTGGGCTACGACCTCGAAGGCCACCTCACCAGCGCCGACGCCCCCACCGGCACCGACACCTACACCTACAACGACCGCGGCGCCCTGCTCACCGCCGCGGGCCCCGGCGGCACCTCCGCCTACAGCTACGACGCCGACGGCAACATGACCGCCCGCACCGACGCCACCGGCACCACCGCCTACACCTACAACACCGCCGACCAACTCCTGAGCACCGCCGACCCGCTGACCGGCACCACCGTCGGCTACGACTACGACGGCGCCGGCCGCCTCAAGACCACCCGCTACGGCACCACCGGCGGCACCACCCGCACCTACGGCTACGACCAGGCCGGCCGGATGGCCACCGACACCCTCAAGAACCCGTCCGGCGCCACCGTCTCCTCCATCGCCTACACCTTCGACGCCAACGACCGCACCACCGGCAAGACCACCACCGGCACCGCCGGTGCCGCCCAGAACACCTACGCCTACGATCTCGCCGGCCGCCTCACCTCCTGGACCACCGGCAGCACCACCACCGCCTACACCTGGGACGCGGCAGGCAACCGCACCAGCGCCGGAGGCGTCACCGCCACCTACGACGAGCGCAACGAGATCCTCGACGACGGCGCCAACAGCTACACCTACAGCGCCCGCGGCACCCTCGGCAGCCAGACCGTCCACGGCGCCCAACCCTCCACCGTCCAGTTCGACGGCTTCGACCGGATGACCACCCGAGGCCCCGTCACCTACACCTACGACTCCCTCGACCGCGTCACCCAGTCCGGCACCACCGCCTTCACCTACGACGGCGGCTCCAACAACCAGGTCTCCGACGGCACCGCCCGCTACACCCGCACCCCCGGAGGCGCCCTGGTCGCCACCGCGGGCGCCACGACCACCACCGACGCCCGCCTGGAGATCACCGACGCCCACACCGACGTCATCGCCGCACTCGACCCCACCACCAACACCCTCACCAGCAGCACCGCCTACGACCCCTTCGGCAAGCCCACCGCCAAGACCGGCACCGGCACCGCCCTCGGCTACCAGAGCGCCTGGACCGACCCCACCACCGGCGACGTCGACATGGCCGCCCGCTGGTACCAGCCCGGCACCGGCACCTTCACCTCCCGCGACTCCTGGACCCTCAACCCCGAACCCTCCATCCAGGGCAACCGCTACACCTACGCCAGCGGCGACCCCCTCGACCGCACCGACCCCACGGGCCACCTCGACTGCAGCGATGCAGACAGATTCAAGCGTATTTTGCGGGACCGCCATTCGACTGCGAGTGGATTCTGCGAGGCAGAAAAAAAAGAAATTGAAAGAAAAGCGAAGGAAGGGATAAAGAAGGGGAAGGGGGTTGCCCGGAAGGCTCTTTGCTTGTTCGGGTACTGCCCGCTCATCACTAGTTCCTTCTCGGGTGTATTCGACTTTGTCCACGAACTCTCCTTTCAGGATGGAGGTGCCAGCCTTAACTGCAACGTCAGTGCGAGTTATCGCCCTGCCGCTTGCGGAGGCCCTATTGGCGGAGGCGCCGGCGGTGGCGACACCACGACCACGCCCCACCCCGCACCGCGTACCCCCGTCGACATCACCCGCAAGCCGGCGCCGGACATCCGCCCGACCAACGACTCCGACCGCCCGCGCGCCCACAGAAGCCCCATCGACTGGATCATCGACACCGCCATCGCCATCGGCACGCCGATCGCCACGGGGCTCACCACCGGATCCTCCTTCCTGGTGTCACTGGCAGCGGCAGGTGCGGGCGCGCTGCTCACCACCCTCCTCGGCCAGCAGCAGACCGGCCCAGTGACGGTTACTCGTCCCCTCCCGCTGCCCTACCCGGGAGTAGGGGGACGTGTTTCCACCAGGAGCAACAGGAACGTCCCCACCTGCAATGACCTGAAGCCACAGGGAGCTGTCGGCCTGACAAATGGAGGATGGGTCGAGTACCTGCCAAAGGACAACCAGGGCCGCAACAAGGGCGTCATCGCCTGCCTCGAAGGGACGCCCGGCTCCTGGAGAGGGGAGTCCGCCACCCAAGCCGGCGACATCCCGGGCTGGGCTGACGCCCGGGTGCGGGCGAAAAATCTCGGGTTCGACCCCGACGGGACCCTCGCCCGCTGCCACTCCGTGCCGCGGATGGCAGGCGGAACGGCGAACGAGCGGAACCTGACGCCGTGCTTCCAGGGCGGGGCCAACACCAACCAGCGGAGCGGAGGCGGGGACAAAGAGATCACCAACAGCATGCGGACCTTCGAGCAGAAAGCCCAGGCGGTTATGGGCACAGGCCCCGGCAAGGGCCCGGTGCTGTACGGCGTTGATATTGAATACCAGGGGACCGAAACCATACCGGACAAATGGAACATGAGATTCTACGGCTGGGATGCCACCACCGGACTACGCACGGATTCTGATGCGGCAACCGTGACCAACGCGAGGTACGACTCCAACGGCGTGCTTCAATACCTGGGACGACCCTAGCCTTTGGTTGGAACGTGAACGGCTGACGGGAGTGGATGTGCGGATCGAGGAGACGCTGGAGCGGCTCGGTACGGTGATCGGGCCGCCGCCCGAGGGCGGCGTGGCCCCGGTCCCGTGGGAGCTCGCGCCCGATGTGATGGGCTTCCAGTTGCCTGCGGACTACCGGGCGTTCGTCGACCGGTACGGCTCGGTGAGCATCAGGGACGAGCTGCACGTCTTCACGCCGTCGGCGGTGCCGGGCCTCCAGGCCGGGCAGCCGCTCGGCTTCGAAGGGTTTTTGTTCTACACGACGGAGCCGTACGGCTACTGCGGGATGCTGGCCCAGGCCTACGCGGAGGGGGACTACGCGGAGTGCCCGTACCCGCTATTCCCGGCCGAGAACGGGCTGCTCAAATGGGGCAACAACTACAGCTCCGACCAGTTCTTCTGGCTGATGCGGGGGCCGGACCCCGACCGGTGGCCGGTCGCCGCCAGGTTCGACTCGATGTGGGAGTGGGACCTGTTCGAGGGTGGTTTCCTGGAGTTCGTGCTGGCATCGGTGACCAAGGCCTACAAGTACCACGGGGACGTCGTTCCCGACGGTGCCAGGCAGGCCAGTGACCTCCGCGCCTACCGCCGCCGTAACGACTGGGAGAAGAACTTCCAGTGAGGGCCCATCGGGTACGACCGATGAGAAGCGATTCCCCAACCGGGGGACACGGCTGCCGGTCGGACTCCCGCGCGCGTCGGTGACCCGGGCCGTCTGCCCTGGTACCTGGCTGTCTTCATTGCCGCCGCCGACGTGCTGGTCGCCTACGGGTTCCCGCGCCTGGTCATCACGCTCGCCCACACGAAGTCCGAGCGGGATGCGGCGGCCGCGCAGGCCGGAGCGGGTTATGTGTCGGCGACGGACGGGCCAACTGTTCCTGAAGTTCCGTCCCCCAGTCCCGGCCCGCCCCGGGGTCCCGTCCCGGCCGAGCCGTCCCGGCCGGGACGGGCCGCGTTCCGGCGCGGTGCCGCCAACCCGAACGGTTCGACCACCGCGCTGCGCGCCGACGTCCTGGGCGCGCTCGGCGTTCTCAAGGTCGCCACCGCCGACCAGCTCCAGCGCCTGCTGCGCCCGGGGGCGGTGTCGAACAAGGCGGTCCGGCAGGCGCTCGGCGACCTCGCGCTGCACGGCCTGGTCACCTCCGACGGCAACACCAAGGCGCGTCACAAGACCTGGCGGCTGGAGGGCACGGCCGGGCTGGAGGCGGCCGGGCACGTCCTCGGCCTGCCCCGCTCCGACATGGGCTCGACCGCCCGGGGTGCCGGGCGCTCCGGTGCCCAGCACGCGATGGCGGTCAACGAGACCGTGCTGGCGTTCGTGCGGGGCGGCACCGGACCTGGGGCCGCGGGCGGGGTGGGCGAGGTGACCGACTGGGCGACCGAGGTGGAGTTCCTGCTGCCGGGCGGCAGGCGCAAGGTGCGGCCGGACGGGGTGTGGCAGGCCCCGGAGATCGGGGTGCCGGTGCTGATGGTGGAGGTCGACCGCTCGACCATGTCGCCGGAGCGGGTGGCCGCGAAGTTCACCGCCTACCGCGAGCTGTTCCGTACGAAGGTGAAGAGCGCCGCCCCGGCGCTGGCGGATGAGGACCCGGCCGACCGGATGGTCCACTGGTGGCGGCGGAGCTGGCCCGGCCACACCCGGCCCGGCTACCCGCCCATCGCCCTGGTCGTCACCGGCGCTGGGCCGGTGGCGCTGGAGGGCCGTCAGCAGGCGGTGGCGGACCTGGCGCGCGACGCCTGGGGCGGCGGCTGGTGGACGATCCGCTCCGACAACGCGGGCGGGGACGGCTGGCGCGAGTACGACGACGCGGTGCCGGTCGTCGCCACCACGCTGGAGCTGCTGGCCGAGCACGGCCCGCTCGGGCCGGTCTGGTGGCGCTACGGCCGCCAAGGCCGGCACTCCCTGCTGGAGGCGCTGGAGAGCCCGGACACCCGCGCGGCGTACAACGAGCGGAAGAAGGCCCGCCAGGAGAAGGCCGACCAGGAGCACCAGGAGCTGATGAAGACCCTGGCCTGCGCCGAGTGCGGGGACGTGCCCCTGTACAGGGGCAGCGAGCGGTACGGCTCCAAGGGACGACAGATCTGGACCCGCCGCCCGGGTGGCCTCTGCTGGTCCTGCCACGAGAAGGAGGAAGAGCGGCGCGAGGAGGAGCGGGAGGCGAAGGCCCAGGCGCAGTTGGAGGCGGCCCGCGCGGCCAACGCGAAGCTGCGCCCGTGCTGGACGTGCCGGGGTTCCATCGGCGGGAAGGAGGGTTCGTTCCTGGAGTTGAAGGAGAAGGCCGACCCCGACCGGCTGGAGTGCCCGAAGTGCGTCAGCGACCGGGAACAGGAGGACTTGGGCCTGTTGGTGTTGCCTGTGCCGTCCAGGCGCGAGCTGGTGGCTGCGCTGGTCTCCACGCCGGACGATCCGTGGTGGGAGGTGCGGGTGTTGCACGCGAAGCTCTACCCGGCGAGGGGCCGTCGGGTGTGACCTGTTGGCGGGCGCGGGTGTGGAGTGGCCTCTCGCGGTGGGTTGTCTGGACCTTTGGTTGTACCTGTTGAAGGTCGGGTGGGCGGTGGGCGAGGCGGACGCTTGGTGACGGTGTGTGGTGGTCGGGTGGGGTTGGGGG
>NZ_JNYE01000167.1 GCF_000717185.1 Kitasatospora phosalacinea
GGGGTCACACGGGGGTGGTGGGCGGGGAGGGCGGTCGGGGGCCCGGAGGCCTTGGCAGCACTGGGTCCGGGCCCAAGGGCCCCCTGGTGGGGGGAGGTTGGGCGCCCCTGTGACCTTCTTCATAACCGGGTCGGAATACGGGGTGCTCGGGGTGGTGAACTCCCTTGCGGCGCAAGGGAATCCGAGTTGTGGAGGAGTTGTGCAGGGGCCTTTTCCGAATGTTTGCCGCGTGGTTGGGGCTCCGGCAGTCTCGTGGTTGTGCCCCGAGCCGTTCCGAGTGCTCACGGGGCTGACACGGCGCAGCGGACCGCGAGACCAGCGCGGCGCACGCGTCCCCGGTGAGCACGAGCCGCCGGGCCGGCCGTCCCGGGCCGAGGAACCCGCAACGAGCGGGGGTCCCGCATGTCCACCCGGGCTCGGCGTGACCTGGAACGACTCTCGGAGGTACTCGACATGCGACGCATCAAGCACAACCTCGGCCGACTTCCCCAGGTGCGGATGGGCCACCACCGCATGCCCGACGCCGTCCTCGGCATCGGACTGGTCGGCGCCATCGCCGTGGGCACCCTGCTGCCCGTCTCGCAGGCGATCGCCGACCCCGCGCCCAAGCACGCCGCCACCGCCGCGGTCGCCGCGGACACCCAGGACGCCAACCGCGACGGCGACCAGGCCGCCTCCCGCAGCGAGGATCGCCAGCCCGTCCAGCAGGACCAGGGTCAGGCCCAGGACCAGGGTCAGCAGGACCAGGCCCAGCAGGACCAGGCCCGGCAGGCCGCCGACCAGCAGGCCGCCGACCAGGCGAAGGCCGAGCAGGAGAAGCAGGCCGCCGAGCAGCAGGCCCAGCAGCAGGCTGCCGAGCAGCAGGCCCAGCAGGCGAAGGCCGAGCAGGAGAAGCAGGCCGCCGAGCAGGCCGCCGCCCCGGCGAAGAAGACCTACGCGAACAACCTGGACGGCTGGATCGAGGAGGCCCGCGACGTGCTGGCCGCCAACGGCAAGCACGTCCCGTCCGCGAAGGCGATGCGGGCCGCCGCGATCGCCGAGTCCTCCGGCAACCCGAGCGCCCAGAACAACTGGGACTCGAACGCCAAGAAGGGCACCCCGTCGATCGGCCTGACCCAGATGATCATGCCGACCTTCAAGGCGTACGCGCTGCCCGGCCACACGGACATCCGCAACCCCGTCGACAACCTGGTCGCCAGCTCGCGCTACTGCGACGCCCGCTACGGCAGCATGGACAACATGGCCGCCGCCCGCGGCTACGGCTCCCACTGGCGCGGCTACTAAGCCGCCCGCCACGCGGAACCGCCGCTCGGCCCCCTCGGTGCACCACGCGCCGCAGGGGGCCGCGGCGCGTCCGGGGCCGCGGCGCACCCGGAACCGGCGGCGGGCGGGGGTTTGGAGGTTTGCACAGGAGGGTTCCGGAATCCGGGGGTCCCGGTTGTGGTGATCTTCAGGATTCCGGCGTGGGCTGGCTCGGAACGGGGGATTCAACGAGAATCGAACGTTGGGTGTGCGCGGCTCGACCGCGTCGCGCCGGAACGTTTCTCCCCAGCCAGAGAGCCCCTTCATGCGCTTCCTGAATGACCTCAAGCCCGCGTACGACCTCACGTACGACGACGTCTTCATGGTCCCCAGCCGCTCCGCAGTGGGCTCCCGGCAGGGCGTCGACCTCTCCTCGAACGACGGCACCGGCACCACCATCCCGCTCGTGGTGGCGAACATGACCGCGATCGCCGGGCGCCGGATGGCCGAGACGGTGGCCCGCCGCGGCGGGCTGGTGGCGATCCCGCAGGACATCCCGATCGAGGTCGTCTCCGAGGTGATCGGCTGGGTCAAGCAGCGTCACCTGGTGCACGACACCGCGCTGACCCTCGCCCCCGGCGACACCGTCGCCGACGCGCTCTCGCTGCTGCCCAAGCGGGCGCACGGCGCGCTGGTCGTGGTCGAGGGCGGCAAGCCGGTCGGCGTGGTCACCGAGGGCGACTGCCAGGGCGTGGACCGGTTCACCAGCCTGTCCGAGGTGATGTCGCGCGACCTGCTACTGCTGGACGAGGGCATCGACCCGCGCACCGCCTTCGACCGCCTCAACGAGGCGCACCGCAAGCTCGCCCCCGTGGTCGCCGCCGACGGCACCCTGGTCGGCCTCCTGACCCGCAAGAACGCGCTGCGCGCCACCCTCTACACCCCCGCCGTCGACGCCGACGGCCACCTGCGGATCGCCACCACCGTCGGCATCAACGGCGACGTGGCGGGCCGCGCCAAGTCGCTGCTGGAGGCCGGGGCGGACGTGCTGGTGGTCGACACCGCGCACGGCCACCAGGAGTCGATGATCAGCGCGCTGCGCGCGGTGCGCGGCCTCGACCCGCAGGTGCCGGTCGTCGCGGGCAACGTGGTCTCCGCGGACGGCGTGCGCGACCTGGTCGAGGCGGGCGCGGACATCCTCAAGGTCGGCGTCGGCCCCGGCGCGATGTGCACCACCCGGATGATGACCGGCGTCGGCCGCCCGCAGTTCTCCGCCGTCCTGGAGTGCGCCGCCGAGGCCCGCCGCCTGGGCAAGCACGTCTGGGCCGACGGCGGCGTGCGCCACCCGCGCGACGTGGCGATGGCGCTGGCCGCGGGCGCCTCCAACGTGATGGTCGGCTCCTGGTTCGCGGGCACCCTGGAGTCGCCCGGCGACCTGCAGACCACCGCCGACGGCCGCCAGTACAAGGAGAGCTTCGGCATGGCCTCGGCCCGCGCCGTGCGCAACCGCACCTCCGACGAGTCCGCGTACGACCGGGCCCGCAAGGGCCTGTTCGAGGAGGGCATCTCCACCTCGCGGATGTTCATCGACCCGGCCCGCCCCGGCGTCGAGGACCTGATCGACTCGATCGTCGCGGGCGTCCGCTCCTCCTGCACCTACGCGGGCGCGGCGAGCCTGGAGGAGTTCCACGACAAGGCGATCGTCGGCGTCCAGAGCGCGGCGGGCTACGCCGAGGGCAAGCCGCTGCACTCCAGCTGGGCCTGACCGGCCGGGCTCGACAGGCCGGGTCCGGCAGGCCGGGTCCGGCAGGCCGGGTCCGACCGCCTGGGTCTGGCCGACCGGGTCTGGCCGACCGGGTCCGGTAGGCGCAACGAGGGGCCGGGCGCTCCGCGAGGAGTCGCCCGGCCCCCGCGCGTGCGCCACGGGGCGTGGGCTACAGGGCGTAGCCGCCGTCCTCGTCCCACGGGACGTCCAGGTCGTCCAGGTGCACGTGCCACGCCGCCCCCGGCAGGGCGCGGCGCAGCTCCGTGACCGAGCCCAGCACGTGGACGAGCACCGGCAGGGCCCGTTCCGGGTCGAGCGGCATCTTGGTCGACCCGGCCAGCAGGCGGCCCGGCTCGTCGGCACCCCCGTACAGGTGGAGGCACTCCTCGTCCTCGTACGGGAAGGAGGCCAGGGCGGCGGCGACGACGCGTTCGACCGCGGCCGCCTCGGCGGACGTCAGTGGCAGGGCCCGGGACGCGGCGTAGTAGAGGGAGACGCTCATGCGGCCCGAGCGTACGGGCCCGCCACGACAGCGCCGGGCCGGGCCGGGTCAGCGGAGGCGCGGGGGTTCCTGGGTGACGGTGACGGTGGCGACCTGGCCGAGGAGGGCGTAGTGGACGTGGATCCAGCCCCGCTCGAACTGCCAGGAGTCGTCGCGCCGACCGCGGTGCTCGGGCCGTCCGAAGCGGAAGTCCGCGCGGGCGGGTTCGGCCGGCAGCCCGTCGGCGAAGGCCGCGAGGCGTTCGGCCCGGTGGCCGCGGTCGCCGATCACCACCTCGGAGACCAGGCCGCCGCGGAGCGCCAGCCGCACCCCGGGCAGGGTGCGCACGTGCTCGACCAGCGGGTGCGGCTCCGGAAGGCCCAGGACGTCCAGGAACAGCGTGAACTCGCCGGAGCGCCACCGGTTGACGTGGTGCGAGACGCTGACCCCGCGCGGCACCGCCGTCACCGAGACAGGCGCCGCGCCCGGGTGCGCGGAGTCGAACTCGGAACCGTAGGACACCAGCAGGTCGCGGTCGCCGTAGCGGTACAGGTCGGTGCCCACGTAGGTGGTCGACGGCGCGCCGAGCACCCGGTGGACGTCCGCGCGGGCAGCGGGGAGCAGGCCGGACGCGGGCAGGCGGACGCTCAGCACCAGGCCGTCCGCGACCTGCACCTCACCGCCGCCGTCGAAGGCGAGCAGCCGCCGGGAGAACCCGGACGAGGACGCCCAGCGCCGGTGCGCGCCGCCGGCCAGGCGGGCCACCGCCCGGAAGGCCTCGCCGCCCTCGGGCGCGTCGAGGGCGGCGAGCAGCGCCCGGACCGGCCCCTCCGGCAGCGGCCGCGGGGCCGGGCGCTCCAGGGCGATCGTGGCCAGGCCGCCGTCGACGTACCCGAGCCGCACGAGGTCGCCCTCGACGGCGTACGCGTCGCCGCCCGCCACGACCGGCTCGCCCAGCACCGCCCGGGCCCGCGCGCGGTCGCTGCCCGGGCCCAGGCCGCCGATCAGCGCGGCGGGCCGGGGGTGGGCGCCCTCGCCGACCAGGTGGAACACCGCGCCGTCGGCGCCGGGGGCCAGGCTGCGGGCGACGGCGGCCCGGTCGCTGCCGTCCGGTTCGCCCAGTGCGTCGACGTGCCACCAGAGTTCGCCCTCGAAGCGGGGCTGCAGCATCCGGGGCCGGGCCGGGTGCCACCGCTCCGGGCGCGAGGACCTGCCGCCCGGGTGGAAGAGCAGCAGGTCGTCGTGCCCGCCCCGCCAGCACTCGCCCTCGAAGCCGCCCAGCCCTTCCCCGGCCAGCACCGCCGCGTACTGCTCGGCCGTCAGCGCGAACAGCGCGTCCGCCGAGCCGTGCCCCACCTGCTGGTCGATGCCCACCCAGGCCCGGCCCGTCCCCGTCTCCACGCCGATGCTCGGCCTCCGGACCACCTGCACGAAGTTCCCGGCGCCCGGTTCGCGGTGCCCGTCGTCCTTCTTGCGCTTCGGCATGGCCGTCCCGTCCCGTGCTCGTCCCGGTGCCCGCGCGCCGGGACGACCATCATCGGGCACGGGTCCGTCAGTTCGGGCTGAGGGGGGTGAGCAGGGCGCGGCTGACCATGCCGACCGAGCCGGAGAGGGCGTCGGCGACCAGGGCGCGGGCGGGCGGGAGGCGGCGCAGCTCCCACAGGGCGAGGACGGAGGCCCAGGCGGCGTCGCGGGCGCGGTCGATGCTCCAGACCGAGAGGACGTGCAGCAGCGGGCCGCCGAGCGGGACGGGGAGCAGCGACTCGCGGACCTGCGCCTCGACCCGGGCGAGCAGCGCGTTGACGCGCAGGTAGTCGGCGTGCAGCCGGTCCGGGGTGCGGCCGGTGCGGCGGCAGGTGTCCAGGACGGCGAGCGGGAGGTCGTTCTCGATGTGGGCGTTCATCCCGGCCAGGGCGAACTGCAGCGGGTGGACGTCCGGGGCGGCGCGTAGCTCGAACAGCGGGCGCCAGCAGGCGTCCGGGCGGAGTCCGGCGCGGTCCTCGTCGACGGCGGTCAGGTAGCGGGCGGCGAAGACCGCGTCGAGCTCGGCCATGGCGGCGGGGTCGTCGAAGTACGCGGCGGCGAGGTGGTCGCGGACCAGGCGGGTGACCGTCAGGTACATCGCGTTGAACACCGCGACCCCGTCCCCGGGCGGCAGTTCGGCCGCCAGTTGCGTCATCCGGTCGACCACCTGGTCCACCGTCAGCACGGGTGCGGTCATGCGGAACCTCCAGGACGGGCGGTCGGACAAGCGGATGGTGGGCTGATACTCCGTCACCTTCGCAGGCGGGTCCGTCGCTGCCAAGGCGCACACGTGGGGCGGGCGGGTGGAAAACCGCGGGGGAGGGGGAGGAGAAACGCGGGGGAGCGAGGGAGGGAAACCGCGGGGGAGCAGGGAGGGAAAACCAGGTGCGCGGGGTGGGGCGGGTGGGGCAGCATGGGCGGCGACGGCGCTGCCGGGCGCATCTCGCGTTCCCGCCGTCCCCTGTCCCCGGAGGCTCGCGTGGTGAAGCGATATTAGAGGCGGTGCACACCGCCCTCCGGCCTGCCCCTTTCCGCGGGCGGCCGAGCCTCCCGGTCCTTCTCGGACGACCCCGCTGACGTGCTGACGTGCTGATCCGCTGACGTGCCCTCGTGCTCCCGTGCGGGGACGACGTCCGCTGCCGCCGCGCGCCGGTGCGGTCGTCGACACCTGCCGCGAGTCGTGGGCGGACGCCCCTCAGCGGGTCGGCCGGCAGCCCCTGCCGTCCGGCCTCCTCCGAACCCCCGGGCCCCCGTAGCCCCGCACCCCCGTACCCCCGTTCGCGCCGCGCGGCCGCGCCCTGCCGCCGTGCGCCGACGCCCCCCCCGAGAGGACGGCCGTGACCGCCACCGCATTCGACCGCAGCACCGTGCAGCTCCGTGAACTGATCGAGGACGAGGGGGAGTTGCGGGAGGGCCCGGAGCTGGCCCGGCTGCTCGGGCTGCTCGCGGAGCGCCGGGGCGCCGACCTGTCCGGCCTCCCGGCCGGGCGGCAGGCCGAACTGCTCGGGGCCCGGGCCGCGCAGGTGCTGCCCGGCGTCCGCCCGCTGGCCGAACTGCTCGCCGAGGGGCGGCCGTTGACGGTCAAGTTCGGCATCGACCCGACCGGCGCGGAGGTGCACCTCGGGCACGCCGTCCCGATGATCCTGGCCAGCCGACTGCAGCGGATGGGCCACCGGGTGGTCTTCCTGGTCGGCGACGTCACCGCCCGGATCGGCGACCCGTCCGGCCGCAGCGCCGAACGCCCACCGCTCACCGCGGCGGACGTGCGGCGGAACGTGGCCACCTACCGGCAGCAGGTCGGGCCGTTCTTCGACTTCGAACGGGCCGAGTTCCGGTTCAACAGCGAGTGGCTGGAGCGGATGGCGCTGCCCCGCTTCCTGGAGGTGCTGGCGGGACTGCCCGCCTCCGCCGCCCTCCAGCGCGAGGACTTCCGCACCCGGCTCGCCGAGGGCAGCGGGCTCACGCTCGCCGAACTCGTCTACTCCGTGGTCATGGCGGTGGACTCGGTCGAACTCGCCGCCGACGTCGAACTCGGCGGCCTCGACCAGCTGCTCAACCTGCAGATGTGCCGCCGGGTGATGGGCGCGGCCGGGCAGCGGCCCGAAGTGGTGCTCGCCACCGGCCTGATCGAGGGCACCGACGGCACCGGCGCCAAGATGAGCAAGTCCCGGAACAACTACGTCGGGCTCTCCTTCCCCGCCGAGGAGATGTTCGGCCGGCTGATGTCCTGCGCCGACCGGCTGCTCCCCGGGTACCTGCGGGCGCTCACCGAACTCCTCGACGAGGAGGTCGAGCTGCTGCTCGCCCAGGTCGACGACGGCCGCCGCCACCCGATGGCCGTCAAGACCCTGCTCGCCGCCGCCGTCACCGCCACCGTGCACGGCGAGGAGGCCGCCCTCGCCGCGCGGGACGCCTTCCGGGCGCGGTTCTCGGCCCGCCGGTACTCCGAGGCCGGGCCGCTGCCCGCCGTCGACGCGGCCGCGCACGGGGCGGCGACGCTCGGCGAACTGCTGGTCAAGGTCAGCGGCGAACTGCCCAGCCTGAACCAGGTCCGCCGGGTCGCCGAGGCGGGCGGCCTCAGGCTCGTCGTCGAACACACCGACGGCGCGCAGCGGACGGTCCCGCTGAGCCGCGGCGAGGCGGACGAACGGCTGCTCGTCGTGCTCGGCGCGCACGAACTGGCGCGGCCGGGGGCGCACCGCCGGGTGTTCCTGCGCTGCGGGCGGAAGGTGGTGGAGGTGAGCTGAGCGGCGCTCCGGCGGCGGGAGGCAGGAAGGGAGGGCCCCGGGGTGCGGGACGGGGCTCCGGGGTGCGGGGGAGGCGTGAAGGGGGTGTGGGGGAACGTCGGGCTAGACGAGTAGTTCCGAAGTCTGCTGGCTTTGCTGGTTCTGCTCCGGGCATGCAGGGAGGGTGTCCAGCATTCGGGTTGTGACGACCGAAGAGCTGG
>NZ_JNYE01000168.1 GCF_000717185.1 Kitasatospora phosalacinea
GGCAAATGCACGGCCGAGCCAGGTTCCCTCTGCTCCGCCACCGCATCCTCCTCCAGTGACCACCACAGAGCGCTACCACCGATTACGGGACAGAGCCGACTACTGGACGGTCACCGACCGCTCCGGCACGGTGTATTCCTTCGGCCGCAACCAGCTGCCCGGCTGGAGTTCCGGCAAGCCGGTGACCAACTCCGTCGACTCGGTGCCGGTCTACTCCGCACACCCGGGCGACCCGTGCTACAACGCCGCGGGGTTCAACTCCTCGGTGTGCACGATGGCCTACAAGTGGCACCTGGACTACGTCAAGAACGCCCGCGGCCAGGCCATGTCCTACTGGTACACCCAGGACACCAACTACTACGGCCAGAACCAGGGAGCGAGTAACACCAAGTACGTCCGCGACTCCTACCTGGCCCGGATCGACTACGGCTTCCTCGACAACGGCGCCTTCGGCACCGTCCCCAACCAGGTGCAGTTCCTCACCGGCCCGCGCTGCGTCGCCACCACCTGCGACCCGATCTCGTCCTCGAACGCTGGCACCCAGTACCCGGATGTGCCGTTCGACCTGATCTGTAACAGCGGCACCACCTGCACTTCGCACTGGCCGTCGTTCTTCTCCACCGTCCGCCTCAAGCAGATCGTCACCAAGCAGTACTCGACCGCGACCTCCCAGTACACCCCGGTCGACACCTATAACCTGGTGCAGACCGAGCCGCCCACCGGTGACGGCACCTCGCCTACCCTGTGGCTGGCCTCCGTCACCCGTACGGCCAGCGACACCAGTGCCGGCGGGACGGGTTCGATCACGCTCCCGCCTGTGGTCTTCGGCGGTACCACCATGCAGAACCGGGTCGACACCGCCAACTTCCCCGGCATGTACCGCTACCGGCTCACCTCCGTCACCAGCGAGCTCGGCGGCCTGACCCAGGTCACCTACGGCCTGCCCAACCCCTGCACGCCCGCCTACACGGCCACGGCTAACGCCTCGACCAACACCAACTCCTGCTATCCGGTCAGTTGGACGCCGAAGTTCTACACAGCACCGGTCACCGACTGGTTCCAGAAGTACGCCGTCACCAGCATCCTGGAAACCGACCAGACTGGCGGCGCATTTGCCAGGAGCACCTCCTACGAGTACGGCGGCGGCGCTGCCTGGCACTATGACGACAATGAGGTCGTCCAGCCCAAGTACCGTACCTGGGGGCAGTTCCGCGGCTACGCCGACGTCACCACCCGAACCGGCGACGGCACTCGCGACCGATTCACCAAGAGCAAGACCAGCTACTACCGCGGCATGGACGGTGACTGGCTCTCCGCCAACTCCACCCGCACCGTCTCCCTGACGGACTCTCAGGGTGCCTCGCACACTGACAGCGACCAACTCTCCGGTATGGCCCTCGAAAGCACCGCTTACAAGGGTGACGGCGGCGCGGTTGAGAACCTGGCCATCACTTCGTACTGGGTCTCTCCGGCAACCGCGACCCGCAGCCGCACTGGCCTCCCCTCCTTGACAGCAACGGCGGTCAAGGAGGCTGAGAGCTACAGCCGACAGGCCGTCACATCGACCACGCCCACCACGTGGCGGGTGAGTGAGACCAACAACAGCTATATCTCGGACCCGGCGGACACCAAGTTCGGCCTGCTCACGACTACTTACTCGCACACCGTGCCGGCGAACGCCGCCTACGACCAGTGCACCATCTACTCCTACGCCGCGGCAAACACCAGTCTGAACCTGGTGGGCCTGGTCGCCTCGCAGGAAACTGATTCCGTGGCCTGTGGTGGCTTCACCGAGGGCTCGATCGCCTCGTCCCCGTCCGGGTACAACACGCTCACCGCCCCTGCCACGGTCAACCGACCCGCGCAGGTGCAGTCCGCCACCCAGACCTTCTACGACGATCCGACCTTCTCCACCACCTTCCCGCAGGCAGCGGCGCCGACAGTCGGCAACGTCACCATGAAGCGGAGCGCCTCCGACTACACCGGTGGCGCCTTCACCTGGCAGACCGGCGCGCGCACCACCTACGACACCTATGGGCGCCCGCTGGTGGTGAAGGATGCGAACGGCAACGCCACGACGGCCTCGTACACCGTCAACGCGGTGGGCCTGACCACCGCAGCGACGGTTACGAACGCCAAGAACCAGGTGGCCAAGTCCACGATCGCACCAGCTCGCGGCCTGACCATCTCCGCGACCGATGCCAACAACATCACCACCACCAGCCAGTCGGACGCCCTCGGCCGCCTGACCGGGGTGTGGACACAGTCCCGCCCCACCGGAGACCCGGCCAACCTGAAGTACAGCTATACCGTCTCCAACACCGGGCTCTCCGGGACGACGACGGACAAGCTCAACGACACCCTCACCTACGCCACTTCCACCACGATCTACGACTCGCTCGGACGTGTCCGTCAGACCCAGACCCCGACCCCGCAGGACGGCCGTCTGATCACCGAGTCGTTCTTCGACTCCCGTGGCTGGGTCTCCAAGACCAACACGGCATTCTGGGACCCGGACAACCGCCCCGCGATAGCACTCGCCGCCAACGCCACGGACCAACTGGTCCCGACCCAGGAACGCGCCACCTACGACGGCCTCGGCCGTGCGGTGCGGGTCGACTCGATCAAGAACAACGTGGTCCAGGAGAGCACGACCACCGTCTACGGCGGCGACCGCACCACGGTCATCCCCCCTGCCGGCGGCACCGCCAAGACGACGGTGACCGACCCGATGGGCCGCGTCGTCGAACTCGACGACTACACCGCCCGGCCCACCGTCACCCCGCCGGCCGACACCTACACCGGCACCTACACGCTCAGCGGCGGCACCAGCCAGGCCATCACCTACGGCTTCGACGGCCACGGACTGCAGAACACCGTCACCGCCAACGGCTCCACCTGGACCACCACCTACAACCTGCTCGGCCAGGCCACCGGCAAGAACGACCCCGACGCCGGGGTCAGCACCATGCAGTACGACGCGGTCGGAAACCTGATCCAGTCCACCGACTCACGCGGAAAGAGCACCAGCACCACCTACGACGCCCTGAACCGCGAGACGGCCACGTTCGCCTCGACGATCGCAGCCCAGTCGGACACCACCCGGATCGCCTCCTGGGTCTACGACAACGACAACAACGCCGTCACCGGCATGACCAACCCCATCGGCCACACCACCACATCGACGTCCTACGCCAATGGAGCCGCCTACGAGACCCAGGCCGCAGGCTTCAACGTCTTCGGCGAATCCCTCGGCGAAACCGTCAAAATCCCCGCGGCCGAAGGCACAGCCCTGGGTGGCAAGTCGTACGTGTACTCGCACACCTACACCGGCACCGGACTGCCCAACACCGACACCTACCCCTCCGGCAACGGCCTGCCGGCCGAGACCGTGCTCCACACCTACCGGTCCGCCTTCGACCTGCCGGACAGCCTGGCCTCCGCCAGCTACGGCTACACCCAGGAAACGACGTACGACGCCTGGAGCCGGGTCCTGCAGTCCCAGATCGGCAGCACGACCAGCTACGGCATCATCACCAACACCTACGACGTCCACACCGGCCGCCTGAACGAGCAACTCGTCCAGCGCTCCAATACCGGCACCCCCAGCGCTGTCGACCTGCAGCACTACGACTACGACCAGGCCGGCAACACCACCCGGCAGGTCTCCACCCGTCTCGGAGCGACCTCCGAGACCCAGTGCTTTACCTACGACCAGCTTGACCGCCTCACCCAGGCGTGGACCGCCACCGACTCCTGCGCGGCCACCCCCACCACCACGGCACACTCCCAGGTCGGCGACGCCATACCCGGCGGCGCCTACTGGACCGAATGGGCCTTCGACGCCCTCGGCAACCGCACCAACCAGGTCGAGCACTCCACCACCAACGGCGCCGACGCCATCACCACCTACTCCTACAACGGAAACGGCAAGAACCAGCCCCACACCCTCACCTCCACCAGCAACAGCAGCACCTTCGCCTACGACACCGCCGGCAACACCACCAAGCGCACCACCGCCACCGGCGGCACCCAGACCCTCACCTGGGACGACGCCAACCGCCTCACCTCCATCACCGGAGGAACAGCCGGCAACAGCTCCTACGTCTACGACGCCGACGGCCAGGTCCTGCTCCAAAAAGACCCCGGCACCACCATCCTCTACCTGCCCGGACAGCAGTACACCCTCAACACCAGCACCCAAGCCGTCACCGGCACCCGCTACCTCGCCCTACCCGGCGGCGGCACCCTCGTACGCACCGGCAGCCTCACCAACTACCGCTTTGAGATTGCCGACCCCCACGGCACCTCTAGCCTCGTTTTCGACCGCACCGTCCAGACACCCACCTGGCGCCAGTTCACCCCCTACGGCGCCCCCCGCGGCACCGCCGCAACCTGGCCCGACAACCGAGGATTCCTCAACGCCCCCACCTCCACCGCCACCAGCCTCACCATCCTCGGCGCCCGCCAGTACGACCCCACCACCGGCCGCTTCATCAGCCTCGACCCACTCTTCGACGCCACCAACGCCCAACAACTCGGCGGCTACAACTACGCAGCTAGCAACCCCATCGCCAAGAGCGACCCCACCGGCCTGCGCCCCGACGGCGTATGCGGCGGCCACAGCATCTGCACCAGCAACGAACTCGGCAGTCAGGGCGACCAAATCATAGAGTCCTGGCGCCCCTACCAGGGAGGCTGGAACGACTTCTACTGGGACCCGCAAAAGGGCGAGGACAAAAACCACGCCTACATGACGGGTAACAACGTCTACCTGGTGTATCCCGAAGGAACATTCCGCGAGCGCCTGAGGGCTGCGTTCGATATCGCCTCTTATATTCCTGGCCTATCGATCGTTGGCGCTATCGGCGGCGCAATCATGGACATCCAGGATGGCAAATACCTGGACGCCGCAATAGGGATTGCAAGCGTCATTCCTGGCGGAAAAGAAGTCACAAGTGCAGGAAAAGTTGCCCAAGCAATCAACAAGACCCAAAAAGTGCTCGACGAGGCCGATAAAGTCGAAAGCGTAATCGACACCGGCGTTGCAGTCACATGCATGATTCAAAATGCCACGCATAGCTTCCTTCCTGGGACTAAGGTCCTACTTGCCGATGGCAGCTCCAAGCCAATTGAGGATGTAGAGGTTGGCGATCGAGTTATTTCGACGAATCCGGAGAGCGGTGATACCGCCACCGAGAGTGTAGATCGAACAATTCGGACGCCGGATGATCAAGAGTTCACAGACCTCACCTTCGAGGCCTCCGAAGAAAGCCCCGAGCCTTCTCGTGATTATACTTCAAACAAGATAACTTCAACCCAGCACCACCCTTTCTGGGATGTCACGACAAATAAATGGACAAATGCCGCCGAGCTGAAAGTAGGCGACAAGGTTCTGCGGCCAGACAGGCGCACCTTGACGGTCCACTCGGTGGCGAACTATCACACCGCCCCCCGCGTGGCCCATGATCTAACGATTTCCAATATCCACACGTATTATATTTTGGTTGGGTCGGCACCGATTTTGGTGCATAATGTTGATCCGCCGTGCGACGAGACGGGGCTCGATTGGGCAGATTCCGCTGCGGATAACTTTACCTACCCGGGTGGAACTAGCGGATCCCTGTGGATTGACCAGGCAGACGCGCCCATCGATTTGAGCAGCGGGCAAGGAAACCTGGTTCCTGGCTTCCAGCCGCCCCCAGGTATGCTGAACGCAAATAAGAATCATGCTGAGACGCAGGCGGCCCATATGATGCATAAATGGACCGTTCCTGGCGGAATCCCTGTAAATGCGACACTATTCATCAATAATTATCCAGTGTGCAGTTCCTGTCGCGCATCGCTTTCAACCATGATTCCGACAGGATCAACTCTGCGCGTAGTTTATCGGCTACCGAGCGGGCCGATCAAGCGCAAGAAATTCCCTATAGGATAAAGCCCCGCAAGCGGCCTCCATGCTTCATGGCATGGAGGCCGCTTGTGCCTACTGAGCCATAGATTAGTTCCTGACTACTTCATCCAGTTGATGCCAAGTTTATCAAGATAGGCAAGATGGTCCTGATGGTTTGATCCAGCCTCAATCGACCAGAAACTGCACCGGGGATCATCTGAAGCTTGAAAACTTGGGGCTGGACCAACATTAATGACAAGGAATTCGCTCATGAAAGTGCGATACCCAGGTACTGGCCAGCGCCACTCTCCGAATGCAACCTCGGTGGTCGGGGCAATTATCTGGGGGATCAAATCCACTTTCACTTCAGGGCAAAGGCGAAATGAATTTGCATTATTCACCCCCTCTCGAATTGTGGTGTGGATCAGTAGTTCTTCCAGGGACTCCGAGCATGGCTCCCAGGGGTGATGGAGTTCGGCATCGTATACTTGGGAAGGGTTTGAGGCATCGAAAGACCAGAGCCAATCTCGTGATGAATCAGTCATGAAGATCGCCTTCCCCTCCCGAGGCGAGATCTCCATCAGAGGAATCATTTTATTGTCGGCAATGATTGGCCTTGTCCACTGGGATGCAAGGGCGTGCCACTCCCTGAGTGGGCGCGGAAGCCAGGAGTACTCCGGGCCAAGAAAGGTCTTTGGTGAATCTCTTGGGCCATACCAGTTGGTAATAAATTGGGACAAATTGATGTCACTAGGGTTGATCATGGGACCATTATGGCATAAGCGAGGAAAGCTGTGGCGCATGCAGGACTCTACGATAGATGGATCGCCCATGTATGGAGCTCTGGATATTTATTTTGCTTTGGGGCCAGCAGATTAATAACCCGCCGAGTTGATCTCCGTTTCGGTCTGGTCTTGTAGGTATGCCGCGATGTCATCTGGTGTACGAAAGCGGGCGGTTGAGACGGTTGGCTGGTGCCCAGATGTTTCCAGGAAGGGGCGGACTTCACGGATGACTCGGCTGATGGTCATGATAGTGACGCCGAAGAGGTGCCCGAGAAGGTCCTGGGCGGCGATCTTGCGCTGGTAGAGGACCGTAATCAGGATCCGGTTTGCGGGGGTGATCTTCCCCTTGGGGCCTGCGCTGGGGGGCTTGGCTTGGCGGGCCGCCCCTGCGCTCAGTCCGGGAGCGCTCACGGTGATCTTCCAGGGCTGGGTGTGTTTACTGGACTTGATTGAGTGATGCCGGTCAGCCGTCCATGATCAGGCCGGTGGCAGCGAGGCAGCCGTCGATGAGGTCTCGGCGGTACTGGATCTGTTTGAGTCGGCACTTCACGGCCCGGGTGATCTGGCCGAGGCTGGCTGCGGCGAGATTGCCGATGTCGCGCTTGACCAACGACTACTCAGGTTGAATTCGCCTTGTTGGGGTGCTGAGGGCTGTCGATCGGTGGGTATGTCCCATCCGTGCGATACGCGCAGGGGGGCGGGTTCACTGCCC
>NZ_JNYE01000169.1 GCF_000717185.1 Kitasatospora phosalacinea
CTGCTGGGGGGCAGGTGGCTGGTGGTGGGGCTGGCGTAGCGGTGGGGGCGGGTGATGGGGGAGGGCCTCAGGTGGTCAGGGCGTCCCAGTGGTGGCGCAGGGCGGTGAGGGTGGCGGTGACGGCGGGGCGGCGGGAGGTCTGGGTGCGCCAGAGGGCGTGGACGCGGCGGACGGGTTCGGGGGTGACGGGGCGGGCGGCGATGCCGGGCGGGAGGGGGCCGCGGCCCAGGCGGGGGATCAGGCCGAGGCCGAGGCCGGCCGCGATCAGGGCGAGCTGGGTCTGGAACTCGCCGACCCGGTGGGCGACGTCCGGTTCCTCGCCGGTCTCCCGCATGGTGCGCAGCAGCCAGTCGTGGCAGATGTTGCCGGGCGGGACGCTGATCCAGCGCTGACCGCGCAGCGCCGTCACCGGGACGGCGTCCAGCGCGGCCAGCGGGTGCGCGACGGGCAGCAGCAGGTCGACCGGGTCCGTGCCGAGGTCGAGCCGGTCGACCCCGGGCTGCACCGGCAGCGGGACGGTCGCCCAGTCCTGCACGACCGCCAGGTCGACCTCGCCGCGGGCCACCAGCTCGGCCGCCGGGTACGGGTCGCTCTCCAGCAGGCGGACGTCCAACTCGGGGCAGCTGTCGCGCAGTTCGGCCAGGACGGCGGGCAGCAGGCCGCGCGCCGCGGTGGGGAAGGCGGCCACCAGCAGCCGTCCGGCCGCCCGGCCGCGCTGCTCCTCCAGCGTCACCTCGGCCTGCTCGACCAGGGCCAGGACGTGCTGCGCGGTGTCGGCGAGGCGCAGCGCGGCGTCGGTCAACTGGACGCCCCGGCCCTGGCGTTCGAGCAGGACGGTGCGGGTCTCGCGTTCGAGCTTGGCGATCTGCTGGGAGATCGCGGAGGGGGTGAAGCCGAGGGCCGCGGCGGCCCCGCCGACCGAGCCGTGCACGGCGACCGCGTGCAGGGCGCGCAGGCGTCCCAGATCCATCATGGGTCCATTGTGAAGCATCACTGAACGGTGGGGTTGAGGAACATTCGCTGGTGCTGAACAGTCCGCCGAGGGATTCTCGGAGCATGACCTCCTCCTCCTCCTCCTCCTCCTCCGCGATGACGCCGCGTCACATCGCCCTCGCCGTGCTGGTCGCCGCGGTCTGGGGCCTGAACTTCGTGCTGATCGAGGTCGGTCTGCACGACTTCCCGCCGCTGCTGTTCTGCGCGATGCGGTTCGCCGTGGTGGCGCTGCCCGCGGTGTTCCTGGTCGGCCCGCCGCGGGTGGCGTGGCGGTGGGTGCTCGGGGTCGGACTGGTGCTGGGGGTGGTGAAGTTCGGGCTGCTGTTCCTCGGCATGCACGCCGGGATGCCGGCCGGGCTGTCCTCGCTGGTGCTGCAGGGGCAGGCCGGGTTCACCGCGCTGTTCGCCGCCGGGCTGCTGGGCGAGCGGCCCGGGCGGCTGCGGGTCGTCGGGCTGGCGGTGGCGTTCGCCGGGATCGCGCTGGCCGCCGTCGACCGCGGCGCGGGCGGGCCGGTCGGCGCGTTCGTGCTGGTGACCGGCTCGGCGGTGGCCTGGGGCCTGGCCAACGTGCTGACCCGCCGGGCCGCCCCGCCGGACGCGCTGCGCTGGATGGTGTGGGTCTCCGCGGTGCCGCCGCTGCCGCTGCTGGCGCTGTCGCTGCTGGTCGAGGGCCCGGGCGCGGACCGGGCGGCGCTGCGCGCGATCACCTGGCCGGGCGTCGGCGCGGTGCTGTACGTCGGCCTGGTGTCCACGCTGTTCGGGTTCGTCGCCTGGAGCCACCTGCTGCGCCGCTACGACGCCTCCGCGGTCGCCCCGTACTCGCTGCTGGTGCCGGTGTTCGGGATGTCCTCGGCGGGGCTGCTGCTCGGCGAGCGGTTCAGCCCGGCGGCGGGGGCCGCGGCGCTGCTGGTGATTGCCGGGATCGGGCTGGGCGCGGTGCCGGCTACGGGGTGGGACCGGCTTCGTACGCTTCCTCGGCGTGCCGCAGCGCGCGCAGCAGGGCGTCCTGTTCGGCAGGGCTGACCGGGCCGAAGTACTCCTGGGCGACCTCGTGCCGGACCCGGGAGATCCGCTCCAGCGCGCCGTGCCCGTCCTCGGTGAGCACCAGTCGCACCGCCCGGCGGTCGGCCGGGTCGGGGGTGCGGGCGACCAGGCCGGCCTCCTCCAGGGCGTCGACCACGGTGGTGGCGGAGCGCGGGGCGATGTGCAGCCGCTCGGCG
Organism: Kitasatospora phosalacinea; assembly: GCF_000717185.1. Lineage (GTDB taxonomy): Bacteria > Actinomycetota > Actinomycetes > Streptomycetales > Streptomycetaceae > Kitasatospora > Kitasatospora phosalacinea_A. The sequence goes on from NZ_JNYE01000169.1 coordinate 2,214, forward strand.
AGCTCGCTCAGCCGCATGGTCTCGGCGCTCTCGCAGCCGGGCGCGTGGGCGAGGGTGCGCAGGGCCCGGCCCTGGGCGGGGGTGAGGCCGTACGGCTCCAGCCGCTGCATGGTCCGTCGGCGGATCCGCTTCATCGCCCGGGTGAGCGCGTCGGCGAGTTCCGCTGCGGTGTCGGCGGGGCCGGGGGTGGTCATGGGCACAGGTTAGCGGGCGGCCCGGGGCCGGTACGGAGGGTGACCGGTCTCGCCCGGATAACTTGTTGAGCTTGGCTCAGCAATCGAGTAGCTTAGGTGAGCCTAACCGCCTCTGCGCCTTCGAACCGAGGAGTCCCCCGTGGCCCGCTCCACCGCCCGCGTCAGCACCGACCGCCCCGCCCGCTACGCCAAGCAGCTCGCCGCCCACATGGGCCGCAAGGTCCCCGCCGAGTGGTCGGAGGAGACCGGCCGCGGCTCGCTCGTCTTCGGCGCCGGCCGGGCCGAGCTCACCGCCGGGGACGGCGCGCTGCTGCTGTCCGTCGAGGGTGCCGAGGAGGCCCTCGCCCAGCTGGAGGACGTGGTCGGCCGCCACCTGGTCCGCTTCGGCACCCGCGACGAACTGGTCGTCGCCTGGCAGCGCGAGGGCGGGGAGGCCGGCACCGTCCAGCGCCTCACCGGCGAGGAGGGCTGACCCCGCCCCGCCCCCGCCCCGGCCCTCGCGTCCGCGTCCGCTCAGCTCTGGCGCAGCGGGGGCATCGGCACCGGCACCGCGAAGGCCGTGGCCCCCGCGCCGACCCCGCCCTCGCAGCTGTTCGGCGGCGCGGTGGTCACGCCCCGGGTGGACGGCTTCTCGGCCGCCCAGAACATGAAGCCCAGCATCCCGGCCGTCGTCCCCGCCCCGTTCGGTGCGGCACTCTGCACCCAGCTGCCGGTGGCCTTCTGCACCGAGTTCGCGAAGTCGTTGCACTCGGGCCGGACCTTCGAGCCCTCCGCGACGTACAGGCTGCCGGTGAACTTCGCCGGGGCCAGCGGCGGGATCGCCGGGTTGTAGGTCGGCTTGCCGTCCAGGTGCTCCTGCCAGTTGGCGGTCGCCGAGGAGGCGGTCGGCTGCCTGCTCGGCACCATCGCGTTGGCGTAGTCCAGCACCGGGTTCGCCGTGGTCAGCCAGTTCGCGGTGGCGTACTGGTCGATGCCGATCAGCCAGCGGTCCCCGGCCGCCACGTCGATGGTCAGCCGGGCGGTCGGGTCGGCGCCCGAGGCGTCGTAGGGGTGGGCGGCCCGGTAGGCGTCCACGAACGCCTGCAGGCCGGTCAGGTTCGGGTTGTTGCTGTTCTCGTAGTCGATCTCGATGCCCACGCCGAGCTTGCTCGCCAGCGCCGCCGCCTTCTGGCCGAGCAGCGTGCCGTTCTGGGCCAGCGCGGTGTCCCAGTCGCCGGTGTACGTGATGCCGCCGATGGAGAGCATCACCCGGATGCCGTGCGCCGTGAAGTAGTCCACCACCCGCTGGTCCATGCCGACCGGCACCCCGGCGGCGTTCCCGGCGTCGGTGGTGCCGTTCAGCAGCCGCAGCGGGTTGACGAAGCTCAGGACCACCACGTTCACCGAGGGCCGGCCGTCGCCGCGGTCGATCAGCCAGTGGTTGGCGGCGTCGAACTCGGCGAGGTCGCGCACCTTCGCCCAGGTGCAGGCGTCGTCGCTGCAGTGCCAGGCCCCGTACACCTGCATCGGTGAGGCCGTCGCCGCTGTCGCCGGTGGGACCGGCAGCGCCGTCACCGCCAGGGCCAGCAGTGAGGCCGCTACCGAAAAACGCGTCATGGGCATGACTGGGGAACGCACATTCGCCTCCCGGCGATCGCGTGCTGATGGGTGGGGAACAGGGTGCGCGCGAGCCGGTTGGGCGTCAATGGTCTGGACCGAACTGGCCGCTGACGGCCGGTCGGTCAGCAGGTCACGGGCGGTCGGGTCCCGGGGCGCGGACGGTTCGGCCCCGGCCGCGGCCGCGGACGGCTGCGGTCACGGACGGCTGCGGTCACGGACGGCCGTGGGTCACGGGCGGTCGGGCAGCAGGCGCGGCAGCAGCCGGTGCAGGCCGAGCAGCAGCAGGCCAGCCAGGCACCAGCTCGCCACCACGTCCAGCAGCCAGTGGAAGTCGCTCCACACCAGGCCCGCCCCCACCCCCAGGCACACCGCCACCGCCACCGCGCCCAGCCGCCGTCCGACCGCGGCCGGCAGCACCCGGGCCAGCAGCAGCGCCGCCGTCCCGTACGCGATCGCGGAGGTCGCGGTGTGGCCCGACGGGTACCAGCCCCACTGGTCCGCGGCCAGCGGCACCCCGTACGGGCCCGGGCGGGCGAACCAGCTCTTCGCGGGCACCACCAGCAGCGGGACCAGCACCGCGGCCGCCACCGCCACCGGCACCGGCACCCACCAGCGCGGCCGCCCGCCGCGCCGGGCCAGCCAGGTCGCCAGGCCCGCGCACCCCAGCAGCACCGGGACCGCGACCAGGGCGCCGCCCAGGTCCGACAGCGCCACGCCCAGGTGGTTCAGCAGCGTCGAGCCGATCGCCCGGCGCAGGCGCCGCACCCCGTCGCGCACCGCCGTGTCCACCCCCAGCAGCGGCCCGTCCACCGCGACCTGCCAGGAGACCACGAGCAGCACCAGCGCGAGTGTCATGGGCAGGACAGCAAAAATCGGCCGCCCCGGAGCAGGGGGGAGAGCTCCGGGGCGGCCAAGGCGATCGCCGCGCCGTGCGGCCCGGGGGGTGTGGGCGGGACGGCCGGTCGATCGGTCAAGTGCGTCCGCCTCGGCGGCGGACGGAGTCATGGGCAGTGGGTGCTGTTCGCTGTCCATCTGTGATGACAGTACGTCAAAGCCGGGGTCGGGAACGGAGGACCCGCCATCGTGCACAGCATCTTCACCACCGGTGGGGCGACCTCCACCCGCCCGCCCGTCACCCGCCCGCCCGCCCGGCACGCGGACGCGCGGGGGCCGGACGGGATCCGCTCCGTCCGGCCCCCGCGCCGCTCACCGGGAGTTCCGCCGTGCCCGCAGGGCTCAGACGCCCGCGAAGGCCGACTCCAGGATGTCCAGGCCCTCGACCAGCAGGTGCTCCGGGATCACCAGCGGCGGCAGGAAGCGCAGCACGTTGCCGTACGTCCCGGCGGTCAGCACCACCAGGCCCTCCGCGTGGCACGCCTTCGCGATCGCCGCGGTCACCTCCGGGTCCGGCTCCTTGCCGCCCGGCTTCACCAGCTCCACCGCGATCATCGCGCCGCGGCCGCGGACCTCGCCGATGCGCACCCGGTCGGAGTCGGCGAACTTCTCCTGCATGGCCCGAAGCCGGCCCAGCATGACCTCGCCGATGTGCCGCGCCTTGCCGTTCAGGTCCTCGGACCGCATGGTCTCGATCGCCCCCAGCGCGGCCGCGCAGGCCACCGGGTTGCCGCCGTAGGTCCCGCCCAGGCCGCCCGCGTGCGCGGCGTCCATGATCTCGGCCCGGCCGGTCACCGCCGCCAGCGGCAGACCGCCCGCGATGCCCTTCGCCGTGGTGATCAGGTCCGGGACGACGCCCTCGTCCTCGCACGCGAACCACTGGCCGGTGCGGCAGAAACCGGTCTGGATCTCGTCCGCCACGAACACGATCCCGTTCGCCTTCGCGAACTCCGCGATCGCGGGCAGGAAGCCCTTGGCCGGCTCGATGAAACCGCCCTCGCCCTGGATCGGCTCGATGATGACCGCCGCGACGTTCTCCGCGCCGATCTGCTTGTTGACGACCTCGATCGCCTGCGCGGCGGCCTCGGCGGCGCAGTTCTCCGCACCCGTCAGCCAGCGGTACGGGTACGCCACCGGCACCCGGTAGATCTCCGGCGCGAACGGCCCGAAGCCCTGCTTGTACGGCATGTTCTTCGCGGTCAGGCCCATGGTCAGGTTGGTCCGGCCGTGGTAGCCGTGGTCGAACACCACCACCGCGGTCCGCTTGGTGTAGGCGCGGGCGATCTTCACCGCGTTCTCCACCGCCTCGGCGCCCGAGTTGAACAGCGCGGTGCGCTTGTCGTGGTCGCCCGGGGTCAGCTCGTTCAGCTGCTCCGCCACCGCCACGTAGCCCTCGTACGGGGTCACCATGAAACAGGTGTGCGTGAACGCGGCCAGCTGCTCGGTCGCCCGCGCCACCACGGCCGCGGCGCTGTTGCCCACGTTCGTCACGGCGATGCCCGAACCGAAGTCGATCAGGCTGTTGCCGTCCACGTCCTCCAGCACGCCGCCGCCGGCCCGCGACACGTACACCGGCAGCGTGGTGCCCACGCCCGCCGGGACCGCGCCGAGCTTGCGAGCCTGCAGCTCCTGCGACTTCGGGCCGGGGATCGCGGTGACCAGTCGGCGCTCCTGCGGGAGCGGCGTTGCAGCGCTCATCTGTCTTCTCCAAGTTCTTGACGCGGTAACCGCAGGCTACGACCGGCCGCACGGCTCCGGCATGCGCCACTCGGTAGTGCCGGGACGACCCAATTGTCCGACGCGGCCAGTGGCCGAAGATCGGCTGCGCGCCCGCGCACTCCACTACATTGGCCCCGGGTGTGTCGGTGGGACGGCGATGCGGGTATGGCACCGCCGGCAACGTAGGAGGGGCCCGAAGTGGAACTGAACGACGCGAGAACCCAGCACACCCACCCCCATCTCCCCCCGCCCCGCGCCCCCTTCCACCTCTCCACCTG
>NZ_JNYE01000170.1 GCF_000717185.1 Kitasatospora phosalacinea
CTCAGCCATCTCCCCAGGTGTCACACGTCCTCAACGACACACCACCGCCAACAGACACGCCCAATCAAAATCAACCTGACCAAGCCCTACTAGTGCCGCGTCAGGCAGCCTTCGCCCGTCGCGACGCCCCCAGCCCCAAGGGGGGGGCTGGGGGGTGCCCCCTTGGCACGCCCTCTCGCCGCACCGGCCGAAAACCCGAGTACACCCAGTACGAGGGCTTCCGGCCGGCACGCCGAGAGCACGCACCGGACGCCGCTCCTTGACGGCAAAGGTTGCCCGACGCGGCACTAACTCACGCGTCCGGCCCGGCCAGGGTGCTGGGGTCGGTGTTGGCGCCGCACAGCACGACGCACACCCGCTCGTCCGGGGCCGGGCGGTAGGCGCCGGTGCCGAGGGCGGCCAGGGCGGTGGACGCGGCGTGCTCGACGGCGATCCGGTGCTCCTCCCACAGGAGGCGGCGGGCCCGGACGATCTCCGCGTCCGGGACCAGGACGCTGACCACGCCCTCGGCGCGGGCCGCGGCCAGGGCGGTCGCGGAGGCGCGGCGGGCGCCCAGCGAGTCCGCGGCGACCGACTCGACGGGGACGTCCACCGGCTCCCCCGCCGCCAGCGCGGCGTGCAGCGCCCGGCAGTTCTCCGGCTCCACCGCGACGGTGCGCACCCCGTGCGCGCGGGCCGCGGCGGCCACGCCCGCGAACAGGCCGCCGCCGCCGACCGCCACCACCACCGTGTCCAGGCCCGGCACCTGCTGGAGGACCTCCTCCAGCAGGGTGCCCGCCCCGGCCGCCACCAGCGGGTGGTCGTACGCGTGCGAGGCCAGCGCGCCGCTCGCCGCCGCGAACTCCTCGCAGGCCGCCAGCGCCTGCGCGTACTCGCTGCCCGCCAGTCGGACGTCCGCGCCGTAGCCGCGCAGCCGCTCCACCTTCACCGCGGGCGCGTTCACCGGCAGGAACACCGTCGCCCGCACGCCCTCCCGCCGCGCCGCCCACGCGCAGGCCAGCCCGGCGTTGCCGCCCGAGGCGATGGTCACGCCCGCGTCCGGCAGGGCGCCCGCCTCCCGGTGCGCGCGCAGGAAGTTGACCGCGCCGCGGGCCTTGAACGAGCCGGTGTGCTGGAGGTGCTCCAGCGCCAGCCACGCGCCGTCCGGCCCGCCCGGGCTCACCGCGACGGGGCGGACCAGGCCGGCGATCCGTTCGGCGGCCTGCTGGACGTCGGTGTGGTCGAGCTGGTGCACGGTACGGCTCCCGCGGGTCGGCGAAAGGGGACGCGGCCGACAGTACCCCGCCCGGCGGGCCGGGCCCATCCGTTCCGGTGACCGCTCCGAAGCAGGGGAGGGGACGCCCGTTCCCGTGGCGTCGGCCGCCCGCCCGTCGGAACATCGACAGGTCGCCGTGTCGACACCGCCAGGCACCCGCACGGAAAAACAGCACCCATGACACTCGCCGTCGTCCTGTTCACCCAGGACCTGCGCCTGCACGACAACCCCGCCCTGCACGCCGCCCGCGCCGGGGCCGACCGGGTCGTCCCGCTGTTCGTCAGCGACCCGGCCGTCGCCGCCGCCGGGTTCGCCGCCCCCAACCGGGCCGCGTTCCTGGCCGGCTGCCTCGCCGACCTCGACGCCGGGCTGCGCCGGGCCGGCGGACGGCTGCTGGTGCGCGAGGGCGACACCGCCGAGCAGGCCGCGAAGCTCGCCGCCGAGACCGGTGCGGCGAGCGTGCACCTCGCCGCCGGGGTCAGCGGCTACGCCCGGCGGCGCGAGCAGCGGCTGCGCCGGGCCCTGGGCGACCGGCTCCGGGTGCACGAGGGCTCGCTGACGGCCGTCCCGCCCGGCGCGGTGCTGCCCGCCGGACGCGACCACTACGCCGTGTTCACCCCGTACCACCGGGCCTGGCAGCAGGTCGCCCGCCGCACCCCGCTGCCCCCGCCGCGGGGCCTGGACACCCCCGGGGAGCTGACCGGCGCGGTGCTGCCCACCGCGACGCCCACCGCCCGCCACCTGCCCGAACCCGGCGAGAGCGCCGCCCGCCGGGCCTGGCAGCGCTGGCGCACCGCGCACTACGCCGACCTGCACGACGACCTCGCCGCCGACGGCACCTCCCACCTCTCCCCGTACCTGCACTTCGGCTGCCTGTCCGCCAACGAACTCGTCCACCTCGCCGAACGCCGCGGTGGTCCCGGCGCCGAGGCCTTCGTCCGGCAGCTCGCCTGGCGCGACTTCCACCACCAGGTGCTGGCCGCCCGGCCCGACGCCGCCCGCGCCGACTACCGCCCCCGGCACGACGACTGGCGCGCGGACCCGGACGAGTTCGCGGCCTGGTGCGAGGGCCGCACCGGCTTCCCGATCGTCGACGCGGGCATGCGGCAGCTCGCCGAGACCGGCTGGATGCACAACCGGGCCCGGCTGCTGACCGCCAGCTTCCTCGCCAAGTCGCTCTACCACGACTGGCGGCCCGGCGCCGCGCACTTCCTGCACCACCTCGTCGACGGCGACCTCGCCAACAACCAGCTCAACTGGCAGTGGGTCGCCGGGACCGGCACCGACACCCGCCCCAACCGCGTCCTCAACCCGCTCGCCCAGGCCGACCGCCACGACCCCGACGGCGCCTACGTCCGCCGCTGGGTCCCCGAACTCGCCCACCTCCCCGGCCGCGAGATCCACCGCCCCTGGCAGTCCCGCCACCGCCCCGCCGACTACCCCGCCCCGCTGATCGCCCCCGACGCCACCGGCCACCGCCTGCGCGCCGCCCGGATCGACCAGGACCCGCGCCCCGGAACCTAGTGCCGCGTACTTGGTCGCGATCAAGGAGTGTTCCCGGCGAGGTCCCTGATCCACGTCATCGCGCCGCGAAGGTGAGCCCGGCGTCGTGGCCGACGGGCCCGCGGACCCGGACCTTGTCCGGCAGGGCAATGAACTGCGGGCTGTCGGCGGCCCGGCCCCCGGTCGGGACGAGCACCAGCGGGCGGCCGGACCACGCCCCCGAACTGCCTGCGCAGACGCTCCGGGCACGGGCCGTACTCGCCGACCGGCAGCTACGGCCCGATGAACTCCCGCTCGCTGTCATTCAGTTGCACCCGCGTCACACAACACGGCCTGCCGGACCAGGGCCCACGGCGAGGCCGCAACCCTCGAATCGACCACAACCCGATGCGGGCCCCAGAGCCTGTCTGACACATGCTTTCCGCAGGTCACATCGGGTGCGGACTCGGCTTCGGCCGGCATGGGCAGATCTTGCCGACAGGGGCGTCGGCAACCTGGGCTAGGATGCTGACACTGGTGTCGGCAAACCATGTCGGTGCCCTGTCCTGCCCTGGAACAGGTGGTTTTCGGATGTACACGGTGATGAACCGGATAGCGGTCCCCGCGGTCGATGCGGAGGCGTTCGAGGAGCGGTTCGCCGCGAGCATGCGTGCGGCGCTGACCGGTGTGGACGGGCTGCTGGGGTCGCGGTTGCTGCGTCCCCGGCAGGAGGGCGGGGTGTACGTGGCGGTGACGGACTTCACCGGCAGGGAGGCGTTCGCTGCCTGGATGCGTTCGGAGTCGTTCCGGGCCGCGCACGGGCCGTCCGGGGGCGGCGGGTCGGCCGACGGGGCGGGCGGCGGCGTGGAGATGTTCGAGACCGTCGTCTCCGTCGGCGCCTGAAGCGAAGGGTCCTGTCGTGTTCCTCGCTCTTCGTGACCTGCGTTTCGCCCGCGGGCGGTTCGCCCTGATCGGTGCCGTGGTCGGGATGATCGCCGTCCTCGGGGTGATCCTGTCCGGGCTGGCCAGCGGTCTGGCCGACTCCGGCATCTCCGGCCTGCGCGCCCTGCCCGTCACCCACCTCGCCTTCGACCGCTCGGCCACCGGTGAGCTGTTCTCGCGTTCCACCGTCACCACCGACACCGCCGCCCGGTGGGCCGAGCAGCCCGGTGTCCGCAAGGCCGAGCCGCTGGGCCAGCAGCTGGTGCACGCCCAGCTCGGCGTCCCCGGCGGCAAGCAGCTCGACCTCGCCGTCCTGGGCGTGCGGCCCGGCGGCTTCCTCGCCCCCGCACCGCTGTCCGGCGCCCCGCTGGCCGGCTCCACGCCGAACGGCGTCCTGGTCAGCGAGGACATCCTCAAGGAGGGTGTCAAGGTCGGCGACCGCCTCATCGCCGGACAGGCCGGAACCGAACTGACCGTGACCGGCACGATCGGCCACGCCTCCTTCGGGCACGTCGGCATCGTCTACGCGCCGCTGCCGCTGTGGCAGCAGCTCCACTACGGCCTGCCCGGCCCGCTGCCCGACGCCGCCGCCCACCAGGCCACCGCCGTCGCCCTCCAGCTCGCCCCCGGCACCGCAATCGCCGCCGCCGACCGGGACCTGGGCACCCAGACCGTCGACAAGGCCGGCACCTACGGCGCCTCGCCCGGCTACACCGCCGAATCCAGCACCATGACCCTCATCCGCGGCTTCCTCTACGCCATCTCCGCCCTGGTCGTCGGCTCCTTCTTCACCGTCTGGACCATCCAGCGCCGCCAGGAGATCGCCCTGCTCAAGGCCATCGGCGCCTCCACCCGCTACATCCTGCGCGACGCCCTCACCCAGGCCGCCGCCGTCCTGCTCGCCGCCACCGCAGCCGGAACCGCCGTCGGCCTGGCCCTGGGCGGGGCGATGAACGGATCCGCCCCCTTCTCCCTCCAGGCCGACCAGGTCACCCTCGCCGCCCTCCTGCTGATCGTGCTGGGACTCGCGGGCGCCGCGGTGGCCGTCCGCCGCATCACCAAGGTCCAGGCCCTCAGCGCACTCGGAGCCAACCGATGACCCACCCCGCCTCCGCCCACAGCGCCGCCGGCACCGCCGCCGAGGCCGCCGTCCTGCGCCTGACCGGCGTCACCCTGCACCTGGGCCGCGACCCGCAGCAGGTCATCGCCTTGGACGCCGTCGACCTGGCGGTCGCACCCGGGGAGTTGGTCGCCGTCACCGGGCCCTCCGGCTCGGGCAAGTCCAGCCTGCTCGCCGTGGCCGGCGGCCTGCAGCACCCCACCGCCGGCACCGTCCACGTCGCCGGAACCGACCTGACCACCCTCAGGGAACACCAGCGCACCGCCCACCGCCGCCGCCACATCGGCTACGTCTTCCAGCACGCCAACCTCTTCGCCTCCCTCACCGCCCGCGAACAGCTCCTCCTCACGGCGCACACCGCCGGACGCCTCGACGCCGCCACCCGCCGCCGCGCGGACGAACTCCTCGAGGCCGTCGGCATGAGCGCTCGCGCCCACCACCGCCCCGACCGCCTCTCCGGCGGTGAGCGCCAGCGCGTCGGCATCGCCCGCGCCCTGGTGCTGGCCCCCGAGGTTCTGCTCGTCGACGAGCCGACCTCCGCCCTGGACCGCGCCCGCGCCCGCGAGGTCGTCGACCTGCTCGCCGAACAGACCCGTGCCCACCGCACCGCGACCGTCATGGTCACCCACGACCACGAGATACTGGACGCGGCCGACCGCGTCCTGACCCTGCGGGACGGCCGCCTGAGCTGACCGAACCCCCGAAAGGCGTCCCCGCCCCATGCCGAAGATCAACGCCGCCACCGTCGCCGAGCACCGTGCCCAGCAACGCGCCGCGCTGATCCAGGCCGCCGTCGACGTCCTCGTCGAACAGGGCGCCGCCGCCGTCACCCCGGCCGCGGTCGGCGCCCGCGCCGGGCTCGCCCGCTCCAGCTTCTACCAGTACTTCCCCTCCGCCCCGGCCCTGCTCGCCGCCATCGTCGAAGAGGCGTTCACCGCAGCCGACACCGCCACCACCCAGGCCCTCGCCGGCCTCCACGAACCCGCAGAGCGCCTCGAAGCCTTCGTCCGCACCGAACTCCACCTCGCCGCCCGGGGCGCGCACCGCCCCGCCAAAGCCCTGATGCAGGCCGACCTCCCGCCCGAATGCCTGGCCCGCGTCCACGAACTCCACCACCGCCACCACGCCCCCCTCCAGGCCGCAATCACCGCCCTGACCGGCGAGGCCGACGCCCCCGAACTGACCGGCCAACTCGTCGGCGGCACCATCCAGGCCGCCATGACCGCCGTCGAACACGGCGCCGACCCCACCCACGTCGCCGATCGCGCCCTCACCCTCCTCCACCACGGCCTCACCACGCGCACCAGCCAGTAGCCCCACGACGGACCAGTGGTCTGATCGCTACTCCGACGCGCGCAGCCACAGGACCAGCGACACCACGACAACGCCCGCCCGGTAGCGGTCGGCGAGCTTGTCGAACCTGGCGGCGACCGCACGGAACTGCTTGAGGCGGGCGAAACACCGTTCCACAACGTTGCGGGCCCGGTAGACCTCCTTGTCGAACGCGGGCGGACGGCCTCCGGCGGCCCCGCGCCGTCGCCGGTTGGCCACCTGGTCACGGCGCTCGGGGATCGTGGCCGCGATGCCCCGGTGACGGAGCAGTCGGCGAATCGCCCGGCTCGAACACGCCTTGTCGCCCAGCACTCGATCCGGCGTCGTACGCCCAAGTGCCGTCCGCCTCCCACCGGGCGAAACGCTCGTAGACGGTCTGCCACGGCCCGTACTGTTCGGGGAGATCACGCCACGGCGCCCCGGTCCGCAACCTCCACAACACACCGTTGACCACCTGCCGGTGATCACGCCACGGACGCCCGCGCCCGTCCGCCTGCGGCAGCATGGGCCCTATCCGATTCCACGCCTCGTCCGTCAACTCACCTCTACCTGACACGACATGAATCGTCAGACGGGCTCTAGTAGGGCTTGGTCAGGTTCGCCTGAGTGCGGGTATGTCGCGGTGGCAGGTCGGGCAGTGTCCTGCCCAGGTGGCGAGGACCAGCTGCAGCTCGCGG
>NZ_JNYE01000171.1 GCF_000717185.1 Kitasatospora phosalacinea
GCCCGGAAAACACCACACTCACAAGCTCGTTGACATCACGCACACCATGCCAACGACGCCCGTCACCCTTCGTTACCACCGATTACGGGACAGAGCCGGAGGTCTGACACCCCCTCGGGCGCGGCCCGGCCCCGGGTGGTTAAGGTCGGAGCATGAGCGCCCGCTACCTCCTCCCGTACGCGCCCGACGCGATCGGTGGCCTGCCCGTCGGCCTCGACGCCCTCGTCTGGGACGGGGACGGGCCGGTGCCACCGGACGCGGAACTGCGGGAGGTGGAGTTCTTCTGCCTGCCCTACATGCGGCACGCCGTCGCGCTCCCGCTGCTCGGGCGCCTGCCGTCGCTGAAGGTCGTCCAGACGCTCACCGCCGGGATGGACGACGTGCTGCCGCACGTGCCGGACGGGGTCGTCGCGTGCAACGCGCGCGGGCTGCACGACGCCAGCACCGCCGAGCTGGCGGTGACGCTGGTCCTCGCCTCGCTGCGGGGCGTCCCGCACTTCACCCGGCTCCAGGACCGGGGGCACTGGCAGCAGGAGTTCCACCAGTCCCTCGCCGACAAGACCGTGCTGATCCTCGGCTACGGCTCGATCGGCCGCGCGCTCGCCGCCCGGTTGGAGCCCTTCGAGTGCGAGGTCGTCCGGGTCGCGCGCCGGGCCCGGCCCGACGAAGGGGTGCACGGCACGGAGGAGTTGACGGCGCTGCTGCCGTCCGCGGACGTCGTCGTGCTGCTGACCCCGCTGACCGCGGAGAGCCGCCACCTCGTCGACGCCGGGTTCCTGGCCCGGATGAAGGACGGCGCGCTGCTCGTCAACGTCGCCCGCGGCCCCGTCGTCGACACCCCGGCGCTCCTCGCCGAACTCACCGCGCAGCGCCTGCGGGCCGCGCTCGACGTCACCGACCCCGAGCCGCTGCCCGCCGACCACCCGCTCTGGCACGCCCCCGGCGTGCTGATCACCCCGCACGTCGGCGGCCCCAGCAGCGCCTTCCTGCCACGGGCCAAGCGCACGCTGCGCCGACAGGTCCTGCGCTTCGAGAACGGCGAACCGCTCGCCCCCGGGCACTGACGGGACGGGCCGCGCCGCCCCGGCCGCGTCGGCAGCCGCCCCGGCCGCTGCGCGCCGCCGCCCCCGGCCGCCGCCGGGTCACGAACAGATCATGGTTGTCCGGACCGTCCGCGGGGACCGATAGCCTGTGGGCCGTGACGGACACGGGTGGGACGCTGATCGGTGGGCGGTACCGGCTGATCGAGCCGGTCGGGCGCGGCGGGATGGGCCGGGTCTGGCGGGGGCGGGACGAGACCTTGCACCGGGAGGTCGCGGTCAAGGAGATCCTGTTCCCGGCCGGGCTCGACGAGGACCAGCGGGAGCTGCTGCTCCAACGGGTGATGCGGGAGGCGCGGGTCGCCGCCGGGCTCAACCACCCCGGGATCATCACGGTGTTCGACGTGGTGGAGCACGACGGCGCCCCGGTGATCGTGATGGAGTTCGTGGTCGGCACCTCGCTGGCCGCCACCGTCCGGGACCAGGGCCGACTGGCCGCGCCGCGGGTCGCCGAGATCGGCCTGGCCGTGCTGGACGCGCTGAGCGCCGCGCACGCCGCGGGCGTCGTCCACCGGGACCTGAAGCCCGACAACATCCTGCTCAGCGGCAACCGCGTGGTGCTCACCGACTTCGGCATCGCCAGCATCGCCGACGCCACGATGTCCCTCACCAGCACCGGAACGCTGCTCGGCACCCCGGCCTACATGGCGCCCGAGCAGCTCGACGGCAAGCCCGCCACCCCGGCCTCCGACCTGTGGTCGCTGGGCGCGACCCTGCACACCGCGGTCGAGGGCGAAGCGCCGTTCGCCGCCGACACCCTGACGGCCCTGTACGTCGCCATCCTCACCCAGCCGCCGCGGCCGTCCCGGTTCGCCGGCCCGCTCGCCCCCGCGCTGCTGGGCCTGCTGGTCAAGGACCCCGGGCTGCGGCTGAGCGCCGAACAGACCGCCCGCACCCTGACCGCGGCAGCCCAGCCCGCGCCCGCGCCCGCGGCCCCGCCCGCCCCGCCCGTCCCCGCGCACCACGGGACGGTCCGCGACGCCACCCCGGCGCCGTCCGTCCCATCCGTCCCGCCCGCCCCGCTCGCGCCGCCGCCGTTCCCGGCGACCCCGCCGGCCGTGCCGACGCCGACGCCGACACCGGCCCAGGGGCAGGGGCAGGGCCAGGGCCAGCTCCAGGACGCGAGGCCCGAGATCCCCGCCCAGCTCCAGGCACCGAGCCCGGTGCCGCTGCCGGCGCCACCGCGGGCGGACACCCCGAACCCGTACGCCTCGCCCGCCCCGTTCCCGAACCCGTACGCGACGCCGCTGCCGCCGGTGCTGACGACGCCGGTTCCGGCCGTCGCCCCCGGCGGGCCCGGCAGGCGGCGCCGGATGCTGCTGTTCGGGGCGCTCGGGGTGATCGCCGCGGTGGTGCCCGCGAGCATCCTGGTGGTGAACACGCTGGGGAACAAGAAGGACCCGGGGGACAACGGCGGCGGCGGTGGCAGCACGGCCTCGGCCTCGCCGTCGCCGTCGGACGGCGGGGGCGACCCGACCACCACCGTGGCGTACAACGCGGCGGTCGACCACGTGCTGAACCCGTCCGAGGAGAAGGGCGGCACCCTGGAGCTCGGCACCCCCATCGACCTGGACTCGCTGGACCCGGCGCGCGGCTACTCCGGCTTCACCTGGAACTTCCAGCGCCTCTACGCCCGCACCCTGTTCACGTACGACGGCAAGCCGGGCCAGGCCGGGGCGGTCGTGGTGCCGGACCTGGCGGCCGCCGCGCCGGACGTCTCCGCCGACGGGAAGACGTACACCGTCCGGCTGCGCTCCGGGCTGAAGTTCGAGGACGGCACGCCCATCACCGCCAAGGACGTCAAGTACGGCATCGAGCGGTCCTTCGACCAGGACGTGCTGTTCGGCGGCTCGACGCTGCTGGCCGAGCAGCTCGACCAAGGGCAGGGCTACAAGGGCCCGTACAGCGACAGCGACCCGAACGGGCTGGGCCTGAAGTCGGTGCGCACGCCGGACGACCTCACGCTGGTGTTCGTCCTGGCCAAGCCGAACGCCGACTTCCCGTACCTGCTGACCGGGGGTGCCACCGCGCCCGTCCCGAAGGCCGCCGACACCCGCGACAAGTACGCCGAGAAGCCGGTCTCCTCGGGGCCGTACCGGTTCCGCAGCGTGCAGGTCGGCAAGAGCTACGAGCTGGAGCGCAACCCCGCCTGGACCCGGGCGGGCGACCCGCTGCGCAAGGCGCTGCCGGACCGGATCCGACTGACCGTCAGCAGCAGCGCCGACGAGATCGACGCCAAGCTGCTCGCCGGCGACCTCGACCTCGACCTGTCGCAGGGCGGCCTGCAGGCCGCCGCCCGGGCCAGGGTGCTCGCCGACCCCGAGCTGAAGGCGAACGCCGACGACCCGGCCACCGGCACCCTGCGCTACGTGGCGATCGTCCCGGCGGTCGCGCCGTTCGACAACCAGCACTGCCGCAACGCCGTGCTGTACGCGGCCGACCCCGCCGCCCTGCGGACCGCGCGCGGCGGCCCGGACGCGGGCGAACTGACCGGCTCGATGCTGGTGCCGACCGTCACCGGCTGGGACGACTACGACCCGTACGGCCTCAAGGACGGCGAGCCCGACCAGGCCAAGGCCAAGGCCGAACTCGCCGCCTGCGGCAAGCCCGACGGCTTCGCCGTGACCCTGGCCGTCCGCTCCGACAACCCCAAGGAGCAGGCGGTGGCGCAGGTCCTGCAGAACTCGCTCAAGGCGGTCGGCATCAGCGTGACCGTTGACGGCTACGACCTCGGGAAGTTCTACGGCACCATCGGTTCGCCGAGCACCGTCAAGTCCAAGGGCTACGGGCTGATCGTGTCCGGCTGGGCCCCCGACTACCCGTCGGGCGGCGTCTTCCTCCAGGACCTCGCCGACGGCCGGCGCATCCGCGACACCGGGAACCGCAACTTCCCCGGCATCAACGACCCCGAGGTCAACGGCTGGTTCGACCAGGCCGCGCTGCAGGGCGACCCGACCAAGGCCGTCGACCTCTACCGGAAGATCAACCACAAGGTCACCGACGGCGCCTACTACCTTCCGTACCTCGCCAACCACGCGCTGAACTACCGCAACCCGCGCCTGACCAACGTCTACGTCACCGACGCCTACGGCGGCGTCGACCTCCAGGCGCTGGGCGTCTCCGACGGCGGGTGACCCACCGCCGGGCGGCATCCGGCGCTGGAGACGCGGGCGGGGCGGGTCCATCGCCGTCGCACCCGCACCTCCAGAACCGGCACCGGCGCCGGAACCGTCAGCGGCTCCGCCTCCGTGACCGGCTCCGCCTCCGTGACCGGGGCAGTCGCCCGCCGGGTCAGTCGCCCACCGACCCCACCAGCGTGACCATGACCTCGACCGCCCGGCGGTCCGTCAGCCCCTGTTCCCGGCAGAGCGAACGCCAGGTCGAGAACGCCGCTGCATGGCCGATCACCGCCCGCCGGGTGTGCTGCTCACCCGCCACCGGCCACGCGTCGGCCAGCACTCCGACGCAGTGCCTGTTCCTCGCCTCCCAGGCCTCGCGGATCGCGTCGGGTGCCGCGTGCAGGTCGCGGCTGACCAGCGTCAGCATCTGCTCGCCCGCGCGGTAGAAGCGGTAGAGGTCGGCGAGTCCGGCCGTCAGCCGTTCGACCGGGTCCCCGATCGCCTCCCACGTCTCGGGCCGGGGCGGTTGCTGCTGCGACAGCCAGTGCCCCGAGCAGGCCTGGAACAGCGCGGTCTCGTCGGGGAAGTGCCGGTAGACGGTCAGCCGGGTGACCCCGGCGCGCTCGGCGATCGCCGCGATGCTCGTCGCCGCCGGGCCCGCGGTGCCGTGCAGGTGCACGGCGGCCTCGACGATGCGCTGCCGCGTCCGCCCCACGTCCTCGGCGCGTTTGCGCATCTCGTAGCCACGCGTTTTCGATGAACGCTGCTGTTCACTCACCTGTTGACGCCCTGCGGTCCGCGGCGGAGACTTTTCAAGAGAACACCAGTGTATCTTGAAATTGCGTGGAGGAGTGATCGCCATGACAGAGCCGTCGGCCCCGTCACTCACCGTCGTCCGCCCCGGCGAGGGAGGCGAGGGCGACCTCGGCTCGATCGGGGTCGCCTTCAAGCTCTGGGGCGCCGACACCAACGGCGCGGTCTCCGTCGTGGAGCACCCCTTCCCGGTCGGCGCACTGGTGCCGCCGCACCTGCACACCCGGGAGGACGAGTACTCGATCGTCACCGAGGGCGAGATCGGCTTCCGGTCCGGCGACCGCGAGGTCGTCCTGGGAGCCGGCGGCTACATCACCAAGCCGCGCGGGGAACTGCACGCGATGTGGAACGCCGGTCCCGTCCCGGCCCGGATGATCGAGGTCATCAGCCCGGCCGGCTTCGAGCACTTCTTCCGCGAACTGGCCGAGATGCTCGCCGACGGCCCCCCGCCGTCCGAGGACGCGCTACCCGCGCTCGCCGCCGAGTACGGGCTCCAGCTCGGGCAACCCGACTGGCTGCCCGACGTCATCGCGCGGTACGACCTGACTCCGCCGTTCGGCGCCTGAACGACACGGGGTCGCTCACGCAGCCGCAGCCGCAGCCGCTCGCCCGTCACCCGGCCCCCGGTACGAGTCGGCACGCCTCCAGGACCAGGGCCAGGTCGACCAGGGCGCGCAGGCGGTCGAGCCCTCGCAGTCCAGCCAGACCTCCAGCGCGTCCAACGCGTCCAGCGCGTCCAGCAGGGAGGCGCGGTCGGCGGGGCCCAGTTCCAGGACTGGGCCGAGCACCTTCGCCGTGATGCCCGCCCCCGGGTTCGGGCGGGCCGCCGGTCGGTCGTCCAGCGGGGCCGACTCGCCCTCGTGCCGGGCCCTCCCCAACGCGAGTCCGGCCGACTCCTCGGCCCGGACGGCCTCGCCGAGGCCCTCGACGACCGGGCTGACGCCGTCCCGCTCGCCGCGACCCGCGCCAGCAGGTCCGCCACGGGCCGGTCCCCCAACAGGGCCACCACCGCCTGCCCCGCCTCGCCCCCCCCGGCGCCGACGCCCTGACCGCCCTCGCCGCCGAAGCAGCCCCCACCACCCGCCGCCACCGCCTCGCCGCCCTGCACTGACCCACCGCCGGGCCCGGCAGCACGCCGACCGGGTCCGGTGTCGGGGAGGAGCCCTAGGTGTTCTGTCCTGTGAGGTTGGGGACGCGGCTGGCGGGTGGTTGGCCGGCGAGTGCGGTGTGTCCGCGGTGGTGATTGTAGGT
>NZ_JNYE01000172.1 GCF_000717185.1 Kitasatospora phosalacinea
GGCGTCGGGGTGGGCGTCGGTGTCGGCGCGGGGGTGGGCGTGGGGGACGGTCGCGGGACCGGGCTCGGCGGCGGCGTCCCCGGGGCGGAGGTGGCCGGCGGTGCGGCGACCTCCGCCGCGGGCTCCGGCGAACCCGTGAGCGCGAACGCGGCGACGGCCGCCGCGACGACGGCGATCCCGGCCGCGATGCCGGCCTTCGCGGCGGTGCCGAGCCCCTCCCCGGCCGCGGCCGCCGCCCCGCCGCCGGAGGACCCGGCGCCACCGGCCGCCCCCGCCGCCCCGGCCGTCGCCGCGCCGGAGGAAGCCGCGGCCCCGCCGGCCACGGCAGCCCCGCCCGCGACCGCGCCGGTGACGGCGACGCCGCCGACGGCCGCGGCCGCGACGGTGAACCAGCCGGTGCCGAGCCAGAGCAGTGCGCCGCCGGGCAGCACGGCGCGCAGGCCGTGGTTGATGTCTGCGAGCTCCAGGTACGCGGCGGTGCAGCGGGTGCAGTCCTGGACGTGCTTGCCGACCTCCGCGGAGGCGCGCTTGCGCAGCGAGCCGCGGGCGTACGCGCCGAGCCGGTTGGCGTACCCGGCGCAGCCTGACTCCTGGCTGCCCGACACGTGCGCCTGCAGGAACGCGGCGGCCAGCCGGTCGCGGGCCCGGTGGGCCTGGACGGCGGTGGCGTTGGCGGTCTTGCCGAGCATCACGGCGACGGTCTTGGGGGACTCCCGCTCGACCTCGGTGTGCCAGAGCACCACCCGGTCGTCCTCGGGCAGTTCGGCGTACGCGCGCATCACCATGCGCTGGTCGGCGAGGGCCAGTGCCCAGGCGTCGGCGCCGGGGTCGGCGAGGTCGAACTCGACGGTGGCCGCGGAGGCCTCGGCGAAGTCGGTGAAGTCGTCGATCAGCTGCTCGCGCCGGTCGGAGCGCGTCCAGGCGGCGGCCACGTTGCGCACCGCCGTCAGCAGGTAGGCGCGGACGGCGAACTCGGGCCCCTTGCCGGCCTTCAGCGCCTGCAGCGTCCGGGCGAACACCTCGCCCGCGAGGTCCTCCGCGGTGAAGCTGTCCCGGCAGCAGGTGCGGGCGTAGCGGCGGACGGAGTCCGCGTGGCGGCGGTAGACCTCCTCGTACGCGGCGTCGTCCCCGGCCCGGACGCGGGCGGTCAACTCGGCGTCGGAGGGCGGGCGTTCACCGTCCACCGGGTCGGCGGGGGCGGGCACCACGGCGCGCACCGGGAACTCCTCGCCGATGAACGCCTCGGGCGCGACACCGCCCTGCCCGGCGGGGGCCTGGCCGGGAACCCGGCCGCTCAGCGACTCCCGGGCCGGACTGCCGCCCTGGCCCGGCACCTGGTCCGGCACCTGGCCCGGCGCCTCCAGGCCGGAGCCGAACTCGCCCGCGTCGCCCTGCTCCTCGGGGTTCACCGGGCACCGCCCCGGCGTGCGGCGCACGGCCGGGGCCGCCCCCCGAAGTCGACGGCGGTCACGGTGCGCAACGGGACAATGGCTCCAACCACGGGCAAAGAATGGCATAGCGCAGCGACCACCGGTAGCCGGGCCCGCCCCGACCCACTCCTCCGGGCCGCCGCTCGCGGAAGTGTTCGGAACTCGGCGGCGCAGGCACCGCGCGTACCCGGAACGTTCCGCGCCGCTTCCGTTCCGACCCGCGCGCCCGGTGACCCCCCGTCACCCGAACGGCGCGCCGCGGCCGCCCGGACCGGGCCCCCGGTCGGTGCTCCCCACACGGAGCGTCAACTTCCTGCACGGTGCGCCGGATTCCCGGCCGGTGCGGCCGGTGCGGGCGGCTCAGGCCGCGCGCAGGCCCTGCAGCAGGATCTGCAGCAGCCGGTGCCCCGCCCCGCCCTCGGTCTCGCCCTCCCGCACCGGGACGGCCGCGGAGGCGTGCACCGGCACCGCGGCCGTCAGCACCAGCACCACGTCCGCCACCGTCACGCCGGGCCGCAGCTCCCCGGCCGCGCCCGCCCGGGCCACCAGCGCCGCCAGCAACTGCAGCAGCAGCCGCGGGTCGGCGCTCTGCTCGCCCTCGGCCGCTGCACCGCCGAACGCCCGCAGGTCGCCGCCGCGCTGCTCGGGGACGCGGCCGATCTCCTCCGCGTACCGGAACGCCTCCGGCGGCAGCAGCCGGCCCGCGCCCGAGGCCGCCGCCCGCTGCAGGAACCCCGCCAGCGCGTCCCACGGGCCGGTCAGGCCGCCGTACAGCGACTCCCGGGCCTGCGCGGTCAGCCAGGAGACCTCCTCGGCGGCGATCCGCTGGACCAGCACCTCCTTGCTGGGGAAGCGCCGGTACACCGTGCCCACGCCGACCCCGGCCCGCCGGGCGACCTCCTCCATCGGCGCCCCGTACCCGAGTTCGCCGAACACCTCGCGGGCGGCCCGCAGCACGCTCTCCAGGTTCCGCCGGGCGTCCACCCGCAGCCGCGAGCCCGCGCCGCGCCCCGGCCCGTCCGGCCGCTCGCCGCCCGCGAAGCCGTACCGCTCCCGCTCGTCCGGGCCGCGCTGCTCCGGCACCACGTCCACCGCGGCGCGTCCGAACGCCGCGATCGGCCCCCGCCCCGCCAACTGATCCTGCTCCGACATGCCAAACCTCCCCCGAGGCACCCCGTCCCGGGCACCCGAACGGCTACTGCGCCCCCTGGTGTGCGCTGCCGACACCGGCCGTGGCCCGACGTCCGCGCACTACCTTCCCCGGTTGGCTGCCGTGCAGTCCGCGCCGACGCCACCAGGTCCAGGACGAAAGGACCGGCACCATCGGCGGTCCGAAGCACAATCCGACCATAGTTCAGGGAAGTTCGCCGCAGAAGTGGACCACTCGTCGACCCGGATCGGTCCGATCCGAGCCCTACGTGCGGACAAATCCCCTCACGCACCGCCCGCGGGCCCACGTGAGACGAATCACAACCCGAGCATCCGGCCCGGAACGCCGACCCCCGCCCCGACTTGCCTTCCTTTGCCGAACCTTGACGCTCCGTCAGGCCGTTCGGGGACGCCGATCCGCGGACGTCCCGACGATCGGGAGTGCACGCCCCTACCTCCGCCGCACCCGTTCCGCCGCAACGGCGACCCGTTCACCCCCGCAACGGCCGCGCACGCACCGCCGGATCGCCGAACCCGCGGGGCAGGGCCGTGCGAATCGAACCGGCGGACGGCGGCGGGCCGCGTTCCGGGCCGCTTTTCCCGGCCGGATTCGGACCGATCCGGCCCGGAGTGTGGACAAGACCCCGCCCCCGGGTGCGTCATAGGGGGAACGTGAAACGGGTCACAGCCCCAGGGCCGGCCGGAGGTGCCCCATTCGAGTCCTGATCATCGGCGGCGGCTGCGCCGGACTGAGCACCGCGCTGCGCCTCCAGCAGTTGCTGCGCGCCCAGTTGAAGGACCGCCGGATCGAAGTGACGATCGTCGAGCCGCAGCCCTACCTGACCTTCCAGCCCCTGCTGGCCGAGGTCGCCGCAGGCTCCATCGACCCGCGCCACGTGGTCGTCCCGCTGCGCACCGCGCTCCCCGACTGCCGGGTGCTCACCGCCCGCGTCACCAAGATCGACCACGCCACCCGCACCGCCTGGGTGGACGCCGCCCCGCGCGGCGAGCTCCGGCTGCCCACCGAAGTCCCGTACGACGTGCTGGTGATGGCCCCCGGCTCGGTCTCCCGCACCGTCCCCGTCCCCGGCCTGGCCGAGCACGGGATGGGCTTCGCCACCGTCGGCGAGGCGGTCGCCCTGCGCAACCACGTGCTGGAGCAGCTCGACCTGGCCTCCTCCACCCGGGACCCGGAACTGCGCCACGCCGCCCTGACCTTCGTCTTCGTCGGCGCCGGCTACGCGGGGGTCGGCGCGCTCGCCGAACTGGAGGACATGGCCCGCACCGCCACCAAGGGCTACCACAACCTCGACCCCGACGACCTGCGCTGGATCCTGGTCGAGGCGAAGGACCGCATCCTCGGCGAGGAGACCCCCGAACTCGCCGCCCACACCCTCGCCGAACTGCGCGAGCGCAACATCGACGTCCGGCTCTCCACCACCCTGGAATCCGCCGCCGACCAGCTGGTGCTGCTCTCCGACGGCAGCCGCTTCGCCGCCCGCACCCTGGTCTGGACGGCCGGCATCCGTCCCGCCCCCGTGCTCTCCCTCACCGACCTCCCGCTCGACGGCACCGGCCGGATCACCTGCCTGCCCACCCTGCGGATCGTCGCCCCCGACGGCACCCCGCTCCCCGCCGCCTGGGCCGCTGGGGACTGCGCCGCCGTCCCCGACCACACCGGCGAGCCCTGCGCCCCCAACGCCCAGCACGCGCTCGCCCAGGCCAAACTGCTCGCCGAGAACCTGGCCGCCGACCTGGCCGGCCAGCCGCTCACCGCCTACCGCTCCGAGTACCCCGCCTGCTCCACCTCGCTCGGCCTGCGCCGCGCCGTCGCCCACACCCGGCGCGGCACCCGGCTCACCGGCCGCCGCGCCTGGTGGCTGCACCGCGCCCGCCAACTGCGCCGCCTGCCCACCCGGGAGCGCCGGATCCGGGTGCTGACGGACTGGTTGTTCGGCGGCCTCTTCCAGCGCGAAGTGGTCTCGCTGGGCACCATCGAGCACCCCCGGGCCGAATTCGAGTCCGGTTTCACCCCCGGTCCCGGCACCTGACGCCCGCTCGCGTTCCTCCGCAGGAGCACGCCCCCGGCGTGCGCCCACCGGAACGCGCCGTACCGGGGGCTCGACTTCCGGAACCACACCGGAGCCTGACAGGATCAACCCGACGGAACCACTACGGCGAGTACCGCATCACACACGCATTGTGATCATCACACTATTGCCGTTCGCCCCTGCAGGCACCACCCCCCATCAGTCCCGAGGAAGCGGCCGACGTTGAACCTCATGCGCTGGAGCGCCCGGCTCGCCGGAACCGCCTGGCGGGCCAACCCCGCCACCGCGGACGAACCCGTCACCGTCCCCGGCCCGCGCGACCCGGCCGCCACCGGCCCCGGACCCGACCCCCGCGACCCCGAGCAGCTCTACGACCTGCGCGAGGTCCTGCGCCGCCTGCCCGCCCCCGTCGCCCTCACCCACGGCCCCAAGCACCAGCTCGGCTACGCCAACCAGGCCTACCGCGACCTGTTCGGCCCCCGCACCCCCGGCCGCCCCGCCGCCGAGTCCCTCCCCGAACTCACCACCCTCGGCGTGCTCCCCCTGCTCGACCAGGTCCTGCGCAGCGGACGGCCGCGCAGCGTGAAGTCCCGCTGCATCCTCGGCCTCGGCGGCAACCGCTACTACAACATCGCCTGCGTCCCGCTCGGCCCCGACGAGAGCACCGCCCCCGCCGGGGTCCTGGTCTTCGCCACCGAGGTCACCGACCAGGTCCAGTCCGCCGGCCGCCTCCGCGAAGCCGAACGCCGCCAACGCGAAGCCGCCGTCACCCTCCAGCACAGCCTCCTCCCGCAGAAACTCGAACAGCCCGCCGACCTCCACGTCGCCGCCACCTACCAACCCGGCGGCGCCGACGCCGCCGTCGGCGGCGACTGGTACGACGTCATCGGCCTCGGCGGCGGACGCACCGCACTCGTCATCGGCGACGTCATGGGCCGCGGCCTGCGCGCCGCCGCCGTCATGGGCCAGCTCCGCACCGCCGTCCGCGCCTACGCCCGCCTCGACCTCCCCCCGCACGAGGTGATGACCCTCCTCGACGGCCTCGCCATGGAGATCGACGCCAACCAGATCGCCACCTGCACCTACGCCGTCTGGGACCCGACCGCCACCACCCTCGTCTACGCCTCCGCCGGACACCTCCCCCTCCTCCTCCGCGGCCCCGACGGCACCGTCCTCCACGGCGAGGAGCAGAACGGACCGCCCCTCGGCACCGGCGGCGCCGGCCACCTCTCCCACACCCTCCGCCTCCTCCCCGGCACCACCGGCGTCCTCTACACCGACGGCCTGGTCGAACGCCGGGACCAGGACATCGACCAAGGCATCGACCACCTCGCCCACACCCTCCGCGGCCCCGTCGGCACCCCCGACACCGTCTGCGCCCGCCTCCTGCGGGCCCTCGGCGTCACCGCTGAGCACGACGACGACGTCGCGGTGCTGGTCTTCCAGGTGCCACTTGATCCCGAGCCCGCAGCTGTGTAGAGTTCTTCGAGTTGCCTGACAGGGAGCACCGAGCACGCATCTGTGTGGACGGTCCCGGGGCGGCCAATCCCTTGGAAAACCAGCTAGCTGATCCGTGACGGGTCGCGTCCTTTTCGCGTCCCCGTTCGTATT
>NZ_JNYE01000173.1 GCF_000717185.1 Kitasatospora phosalacinea
GGAACGGGGGGTGGAAGGGCGGGTGGGACGGGGGCTGGGAGGGCGGCGCCGGGGGCGGGGGGCCGGGGGCGGCCTGCCAGCTCTGGGTGACCGCGTCGTTGACCAGGCCGGCCTGGCGGTGGGAGTCCGTCCAGGCGGTGCCGTCCCACCAGCGTTCCTGCCCGGTGCCGGGGACGGGGTACCAGCCGGGCGGCGTCGGGGTGCTCACGGCCGCTACCGTACCGCCCCGGGGGCCGCCCTCCCCAGACGGTCCGCGGTCACGAATCGGGCACCGTGGACGGTGTGTTGACGAACCGCCGGGTTCCGGCGGGTCAGTCCAGGGCGCGGCCCATCCAGACGTCGTCGACGTAGTCGCCGTCCAGCAGGAAGTGCTCGGGCAGCACGCCGAGGACCGCGAAGCCGGCCCGTTCGTAGAGGCGGCGGGCCGGGGCGTTGCGGGCGAGCACCCGGAGCGTCATCCGGCGGGCGCCGTCGGCGCGGGCGGCCGCGCAGGCGGCGGCGACCAGGGCCTCGCCGATCCGGCGGCCGCGGGCCGCGGGGAGCACGCCCAGGCCCTGGATCTGGCGGACGTGCGCGTTGGAGGGCAGCGGGATCTCGCCGACCTGGCGGACGTAGCCGACCACCCGGCCGTCGAGTTCGGCCAGCAGGTACTGCCCGGGGTGGTGCGCCTCGTCGAAGACCGGGGCGTCCTCGGGGCCGCGCGGGGCGACCTCGCTGAGCGGGGACCAGGTGGCGTGGTCGACGGCGCGGATCGCGCGCTCGTCCTCGACCCGCGCCGGGCGGATGATCACATCGTCGGATGGCATGGCGGTCATGGTAGACGCCGCTCCGCGACGGGGTTCCCGGGTTTCTGAACGGGTAAGCGGGGCCGGACTGGGAGGATGGCCGGTATGCGAATCGCGGTGACAGGTTCCACGGGGTTGATCGGGTCCGCGCTGGTGGACTCCCTGCTGGCGGACGGGCACGAGGTGCTGCGGCTGGTGCGGCGGCGCTCGCGCACCGGGCCGCAGCCGGACGGGACGGTCGGGGTCGGCTGGAACCCCCAGCTGATGCAGATCGACGCGGCCGCACTGGAGGGCCTGGACGCCGCGGTGCACCTGGCCGGCGCGGGCGTCGGCGACCGGCGCTGGACGGACGCCTACCGGCGGGAGATCCGGGACAGCCGGGTGCTCGGCACCGAGACGCTGGCCGCCGCGCTGTCCCGGCTGAAGGAGCCGCCGCGGGTGCTGGTCAGCGCCTCCGCGGTCGGCTACTACGGGCAGACCGGCGACCAGCTGGTCGACGAGGACGCACCGGCCGGGAGCGACTTCCTGGCCGAGGTCTGCCGGGAGTGGGAGCGCGCCGCCCGGCCCGCCGCGGACGCCGGGATCCGGGTGGTGCACCCGCGCACCGGGCTGGTGCTCGACCCCGCGGGCGGCGCCGGGGCGCGGCTGCTGCCGCTGTTCAAACTGGCGCTGGGCGGTCGGCTCGGGAACGGCGGCCAGTACTGGTCGCTGATCTCGCTGGCGGACGAGGTGGCGGCGCTGCGCTTCCTGGTCGAGCACGAGGCGCTGTCCGGGCCGGTCAACCTGACCGGGCCCGTGCCCGTCACCAACCGCGAGCTCACCGCGGAACTGTCCCGGCAGCTCGGACGCCCGGCGGCGTTCGCGGTGCCGGAGTGGGCGCTGCGCACCGCCCTCGGGGAGATGGCCGTGGAGGTGGTGGGCAGCCACCGGGTGGTGCCGAAGGCGCTGCTGGACGCGGGGTTCGAGTTCCGCGACCCGGACGTGGGGGCGATCGTCGCGGCGGCGCTCGGGGAGCGGTAGGGGGCCCGCCGGGGAACGGCGGGGAGCCCACCGGGGAACGGTGGCGAGCCCGCCGGAGCGTGACGGGGCGTCAGCGGGGGGCGCACGGGTGCAACCTGGCGGCGCGCAGGGCGCGGGCGGTGACGGAGTGCGCCCGCACCCGCTCCGCGCGTCCCGTTTGACGCACGCTGGGTGACCGTCCGGATCCCCTGTGTCGCCACGCCGGTGCGATGAACCGATTGGGCGTCACCGGGCGGTCTGGACCCCCGGATGACGGGGCATCACCAGTGCGGACCACGTCCGCCCCCCGCTGCCCGCCCCGGCACCCACCCGCTCGCTCGCGGGCACCGCCGCGCGCGGCGGCCGCGGAGGGCTCCGCCAGGGAGGGAGCACCCACTCGTGCCCGCACAGGACTTCATCGGCCGCACCCAGCGCGGCCGGTCCGGCGACCCCGACGCGATCGTCGTCGGCGCCGGCGTCGCCGGACTGACCGCGGCGACCGCGCTCGCCGCCCAGGGCCTGGACGTCCAGGTCCTGGAGGCCACCGAACGCGTCGGCGGCCGGATGGCCACCCGCGAACTCGACGGCTTCCGCCTCGACCACGGCGGCCACCTGCTCAACACCGCCCACCCCGAACTCGCCCGCCGCCTCGACCTCGACCGGCTGGAGCTGCGTCCGCTCGCCCCCGGCGTCCTGGTGCACGCCGGGGGCCGCAGCTACCGGGTCGGCGACCCGCAGCTCACCCCCGCCCGGCAGGCCGCCGCCCGCGGGCCGCTCGGCACGCCCCTGGACAAGGCCCGGCTGGCCGCCACCCTCGCCCGGCTCGCCGCGACGCCCGCCGAGCGGCTGCTCGCCCGCCCCGAGACCACCGCCGCCCGGGCCCTGGCCGACCGCGGCCTGCCCGCCCGCACCGTCGACGGCTTCCTGCGCCCGCTGCTCGGCGCCCTGCTCTCCGACCCCGCGCTCGGCACCTCCAGCCGGGTCGCCGACCTGGTGCTGCGCGCGTACGCCCGCGGCCGCCTGTGCGTCCCGGCGGCGGGCGTCGGGGCGGTGCCGGCCCAGCTGGCCGCCCGGCTCCCGGAGCACGCCCTGCGGCTGGGCGTGGAGGTCACCGCGGTCGGCACCGACGGCGTGGAGACCGCCGCGCACGGCCGGGTCCGGGCCCGCGCGGTGGTCGTCGCCACCGACGCGGCGACGGCCGCCGCCCTGCTGCCGGGCCTGCGGCAGCCCGCGTTCCACCCCGTCACCACCTACTACCACGCGGCGGAGCGCTCCCCGCTGGGCGAGGCCGTCCTGCTGCTCGACGCCGAACGCTCCGGCGTCTCGCACTCGCTGGTCCTCAGCGACGCCGACCCCTCGTACGCCGCCGACGGGCGCGCGCTGATCGCCACCACGGTGCTCGGCCGCCGCGCCTTCGACTCCGGCGGCCCGGCCGGCGACGAGGGCGCCGTCCGGCGGCGGCTGGCCGAGCTGTACGGGACCGCCACCGGGGCGTGGGAGTTCCTGACCGTCCGCCACGTCGCCGACGCGGTCGTCTCGATGCCCCCGCCGCACCACTTCCGCCGCACGGTCCGGCTGCTCGCCGGGCTGTACGTGTGCGGCGACCACCGGGACACGGGGACGGTGCAGGGCGCGCTGGTCTCCGGCCGACGGGCCGCGGAGGCCGTCCTGCGCGACCTCGGCGTGCGGGTCGGGCCGGAGGCCGACCGGGCGGCGGCGTAGGACGGCGGCGCAGGACGGCGGAGCGGGAGCGATCGGGGGCCCGGGGAACGGCGGGGCCGGGGCTGCTGGCGGTGCACTGCCGGTGCGTGCGGTGGCTTCGGGTTCTGTTCCTACGGCCCGAAGCAGCACGGACGCATCGACGGGCTCCGGCCGCCAGCAGCTCGGACCCGCCGTTCCCCGAGCCCCTGCTGTGCATGCTCGTCCGCCGAAGAGTTCCCCGAGCCCCTGGCGGGGCTCTCCGGCGGGGCTCTCCGGCGGGGCTCTCCGGCGGGGCTCTCAGATCACCCCCGCCTGGCGGGAGGCCTCTTCGAAGGCGCGGGCGGCGGGGGTGGTGCGGTAGGGGGTGAGGCGGCGGTGGAAGTCGCGGAGGTACTCGACGGTGCGGGCGGAGCGCATCTCGCCCGCGGCGCGCAGGGAGTCGGTGGCCATCGAGCAGGCTTCGTCGACGTCCCCCATGCCGAGCCGGGCGGAGGCGAGGACGAGGCGGCACAGGATGCGGCTGCGGGAGTAGGCGGGGGCCCGGAGGCGGAGGGACTTCTCGGCGTGCTGGGCGGCGGGGCGCCACTGCTGGAGGTCGCGGTAGCAGTGGGCGAACTCGTCGGCGAGCTGGGCGTCGTCGAAGTAGCGGGCCCAGGACGGGACTTCGTCGGCGGTGCGGGCGGTGGCGAGGGCGCGTTCGCAGCGGACCAGGGCGGTGGTGCAGGAGCGGACGTCCCCCGCCAGGGCGTGGCCGCGGGCCTCGGCGGCGTGCATGAGGGCCTGGACGACGGGGGCGGCGGTGGTGCCGACGCCCTGCTGGGCGACGCGGGCGAGCTGGATGGCCTCGCGGGCGTGGCCGAGGTGGACGGCCTGCTGGCTCATGGTGGTGAGGACGAAGCCGCCGAGGACGCGGTCGCCCGCGGCCTGGGAGAGCCGCAGGGCCTGGACGAAGTAGCGCTGGGCGAGGCCGTGCGCGGCGATGTCGAAGGAGGTCCAGCCCGCGAGCCGGGTGAGGTCGGAGACGGCGCCGAACAGGGCGCGTCCGATCTGCTCGCCGTAGCGGCCGCGGAGCATGGGTTCGGCCTCGCTCTCCAGGTACCGGACCAGGGCCTGCCGGGCGTGGCCGCCGCCGTAGGCGTGGTCGAGGGCGCGGAAGAGGTCGCCGACGGCGCGGATGGCGGCGATGTCGCCGCGGCCGACCCGGACGGGGGGCCTGGTCTCCCGCTGCTCGGCGCCCGGTTCGGCGCCGGAGGCTCCCCCGGGGCGGCGCGGGCCCTGCGGGGGGACGCGGGCGCCCTGCGGGGGTGAGCGGAGCTCCTCGGGGGTGAGGGTGGTGCCGTCGCGGGCGACGCGTTCGTCGGTGCGGCCGATCAGCCAGTCGCGGCTGGGGACGACGAGCCCGGCCGGGGTGAAGGCGATCTTGCGGAGTTCGGCGTAGGGGCCGTTGTCCTTGCGCCACATGGAGGCGACGATGTCGACGGCCTCCTGCGGGGTCTCGGCGAACTCCAGCCCGGCGTAGACCGGGGCGCAGGCGTCGAGGCCGACGTCCTGGGCGGTGAGGCGGCGGCCGAGGCGGCGGGTGAAGACCTCGGCGATCAGCGCGGGGGTCGCGCCGCGGGGTTGCTGGCCGCGCAGCCAGCGGGTCACGGAGGTCTTGTCGTAGCGCAGGTCGAGGCCGTGCTCCAGGCCGAGCTGGTCGACCCGGCGGGCGAGGCCGGCGTGCGAGAAGCCGGACTCCTCGATGAGCGCGGCGAGTTGCGGGTTCTGGGCGCGCCCGGCCGCGGGGGCCGGTGGTTCGGCCTGCTCGGGGGCGCGCGGAGGGGTCTCGGCCGCTCCGGTCGGGCGCGGGTCGAGCGGGTCGAGCGGTCGGTACGCCGGGCTGTCGATTACTGGCCGTTGGGGCATAGCAGTCCACACCTCTCAGGCGCCGTTCCGGCCCCTCCTGCCCGGACGGCGCCCCCTGATCGGGAATCGGCGCGAATGTAGCGAGCATTGGGACGCTATGGGTGGATTCGGACCGCCCGTCCTCCGAACGGGTGAACCAGCCCCGCCCGTTGTGAGGAAGCACGGGCGTCGCGTGTTTGAGTTCGGGAGCCGCTGTCCGCGTTCCGGGCGCATGGCGCCGGGCACCACTCGGGCGGGGCATGCTGTGGTGTCCGCCCACATCGTTGCGGGACGTGCGGATTCCTACCGTTCTCGACCATGGACACCACTTCTGCCGCGCCCACCGGGCGCCCGCTGCTGGGCCGCACCGCCATGGTCACCGGGGCCGCCGCCGGCATCGGCCGGGCCTGCGCGGAGGCGTTCGCCGCGGCGGGCGCGCACGTGTACGTCGTCGACCTGGCCGCGGCGC
>NZ_JNYE01000174.1 GCF_000717185.1 Kitasatospora phosalacinea
TGTCGTTGGAGGACGGGGCGCGGGTGGTGGCGTTGCGCAGTCGGGCGATCCGGGCGTTGGCGGGTCGGGGCGGGATGCTCTCCGTCGCCGCCCCCGCCGCCCGGGTCGAGGCCGAGCTCGCCCCCTGGGCGGGCCGGGCCTGGACCGCGGCCGTCAACGGGGCCTCCTCCACGGTGCTGTCCGGTGAGCCGGAGGCCCTCGCGGAGATCCAGGCGCACTTCGAGGCCCGGGCCGTCCGGGCCCGGACCGTCCCGGTCGACTACGCCTCGCACTGCCCGCACGTCGAGGCCATCGAGGACGAACTCGCCGAGCTGCTCGCCGGGTTGGCGCCGCAGCCGGCCCGCGTCCCGGTCTTCTCCACCCTCACCGGCGACTGGGCCGACGACTCCGCCTTCGACGCCGGCTACTGGTACCGCAACCTGCGCCACCCCGTCCGGGCTGCGGCAGCTGCACGAGGCCGCCGCCCGCGCCCACCTGGCCGGTCTGCCCGTCGACTGGCCGACCCTGCTCCCGGACGGCGCCCGGCCGGTCGAACTGCCCACCTACCCCTTCCAGCCGGAGCGGCTCTGGCTGGAGGCCGGACCGGACCGCTCCGACGCCGCCGGACTCGGGCTCCGCGCCACCGGGCACCCGCTGCTCGGCACGGCCGTCGACCTGGCCGCGGGCGGCGGCGCCGTCCTCACCGGGCGGCTCTCCACCAGCGCCCAGCCCTGGCTGGCCGACCACGCCGTCCACGGCACGGTGCTGCTGCCCGGTGCGGCCCTGGTCGACCTGGCCGTCCGGCTCGGCGACCAGGTCGACTGCCCGCAGGTCGAGGAACTCACCCTGGAGGCACCCCTGGTGCTCCCGGAGCGCGGCGCCCTCACCGTCCAGGTCGCGGCCGAACCCGCCGACGGCACCGGCCGCCGCCCGTTCACCCTGCACGCCCGGCCCGCCGACCAGGACGCGGACGGGACGTGGACCCGCCACGCCTCCGGCGTGCTCGCCCCCGCCGACCCGGCGGTCACCCCGGACACCGCCTGGGCCGCCGCCTGGCCCCCGCCCGGTGCCGAACGGGTCGAACTCGCCGACGCCTACCAGCAGTTGGCCGACGCGGGCTACGGCTACGGCCCGGCCTTCCAGGGCCTGCGGGCGCTCTGGCGGGACGGCGACACCCGGTACGCCGAACTCGCCCTGCCGGACGGGCCGGACGCCGACGCCGAGGGCTACGGCCTGCACCCCGCGCTGCTCGACGCCGCCCTGCACCCGCTCGCCCTGGAGGCCGACGGCGCGCTGCGCCTGCCGTTCAGCTGGAGCGGCGTCCACCTGCACGCGGGCGGCGCGCGCACCGTCCGCGCCCGCCTGACCCCGGCCGGAGCGGACCGGGTCGCCCTCGACCTCGCCGACCCGACCGGCGCGCCGGTGCTCGACGTCGAGTCGCTCACCCTGCGCGCCACCGACGCCGCCGCCCTGACCGGCCGCCGCCTCGGCCCCGACGCGCTGCTCGTCCCGCACTGGACGGCGGCCCCGTCCGGCACCGGCACCGGCACCGGCACCGGCCCGTCCGCCGTCGGCCCCGCCCCGTCCCCCGCCACCTGGGCGGTGCTCGGCGAGGCCGTGCCCGCCGCCGGTCCGGCCCCCGCGTACGCCACGGCGGCCGAACTCGCCGCCGCGGCGCCCGCTCCGCAGTTCGTCCTGCTGCCCGTGCGCCCGACCGCCGACCCGCTCGACCCGGCGACCGCCGCCGACACCCTGCGGCGGACCCTGGCCGACCTCCAGGCGTTCCTGGCCGCACCGGCCCTGGCGGACTCCCGGCTGGTGCTGCTCACCGCCGGGGCGGTCGCCGCCGCACCCGGCGAGACCCCCGCCGACCTGTCCGGCGCCGCCGTCTGGGGCCTGGCCCGCAGCGCCCAGAGCGAACACCCCGACCGCTTCGTGCTCGCCGACCTCGGCCCCGGCACGGCCACCCCCGAACTGCTGGCCGCCGCCCTCGCCACCGGGGAACCGCAGGTCGCCCTCCGCGGCGGCGAGGTCCTGCTGCCCCGGCTGGCCCCGGCCGACCGGCTGGAGCGGCTCCCCGCGCCCGCCGACGGCGACTGGAAGCTCGGCACCACCGGCCCCGGCACCTTCGAGAACCTCGCGCTGCTCCCGGCCGACGACCGCACCAGGGCGCTGGAGCCAGGCGAGGTCCGGGTCGCCGTCCGGGCGGCCGGGCTGAACTTCCGCGACACCCTGATCGCCCTGGGCATGTACCCGGGCAGCGCGGCGATCGGCGGCGAGGCGGCCGGCACCGTGCTGGAGGTCGGCGCGGCCGTCACCGGCCTGGCCCCCGGCGACCGGGTGGCGGGCCTGTTCCCGCGCGGCGGCGCCGCCCCCGTCGCGGTCACCGACCACCGCCTGCTCGGCCGGATGCCCGCCGACTGGACGTACGCCCAGGCCGCGACCGTCCCGGTGGTGTACCTCACCGCCTACTACGGGCTCCGCGACCTCGCCGACGCGAAGGCCGGCGAGTCGCTGCTGATCCACGCCGTCACCGGCGGCGTCGGCATGGCCGCGCTCCAACTCGCCCGCCACTGGGGCCTGGAGGTGCACGGCACCGCCAGCCCCGGCAAGTGGGACACCGCCCGGGCGCTCGGCGTCGACGGCGACCGGCTGTCCTCCTCCCGCGACCTCGACTTCGAGCAGCGGGTCCGCACCGCCACCGGCGGCCGGGGCGTCGACATCGTGCTGAACTCGCTGGCCCGCGAGCACCTGGACGCCTCGCTGCGGCTGCTCGCCGACGGCGGGCGCTTCCTGGAGATGGGCAAGACCGACCCGCGCGACCCCGCGGTGCTCGCCGTCGACCACCCCGGCACCACCTACCACCCCTACGACCTGGTGCTGGACGCCGGACCCGACCGGATCGGCGAGATGCTCGCCGAACTGGCCGAACTCTTCGAACGCGGCGTGCTCACCCCGCTGCCGACCAGCACCTGGGAGGCCGCCGGGGCCACCGCCGCCTTCCGCCACCTCGCCCAGGCCCGGCACACCGGCAAGCTCGCCGTCGTCCTGCCGCCCCGCCTCGACCCCGACCGCACCGTCCTGATCACCGGCGGCACCGGCACCCTCGGCGCCCTCACCGCCCGCCACCTGGTCACCCGGCACGGCGTGCGCCACCTGCTGCTGGTCGGCCGCCAGGGCGAACGGGCCCCCGGCGCGGCCGAACTGCGCGCCGAACTCGCCGCCCTCGGCGCCGAGGCCACGATCGCCGCCTGCGACGCCGCCGACCCCGCGGCGCTGGCCGCACTGCTCGCCCGGATCCCCGCCGCGCACCCGCTCGGCGCGGTCCTGCACGCCGCCGGGGTCCTGGACGACGCCACCGTGGACCGGCTCACCCCCGACCGGCTCGACCGGGTGCTGCGCGCCAAGGCCGACGCCGCCTGGAACCTGCACCGGCTCACCCGGGACGGCGACCTGTCCGCGTTCCTGGTGTTCTCCTCGCTGGCCGGCACCCTCGGCAGCCCCGGCCAGGGCAACTACGCCGCCGCCAACGCCTACCTCGACGCCCTGGTCCAGCACCGGACCTCGCTCGGCCTGCCCGGCACCTCCCTGGTCTGGGGCCTGTGGACGCGCTCCTCCGGCATGACCGGCGCGATGAGCGGCGCCGACCTGCGCCGGGTCTCCGCCCTCGGCATCCGCCCCGTCGACCCCGAGGACGGCCTGGCCCGGCTGGACGCGGCACTCGGCCACGGCGGCACCGTCCTGGTACCCGCCGCCGCCGACCGCACCGCCCTGCGGACCGCCGACCCGGCCGCACTGCCCGCACCGCTGCGCGACCTCGCCACCCACCGGGCCCGCCCCGCCGCGCGGGCCGCGGGCAGCGTCCGGGCCTCCGCGCTCGACGGGATGAGCGAGGCCGAACAGCGCCGCCACCTGCTCGACCTGGTCCGCTCGCACGCGGCGGCCGTCCTCGGCCACGCCTCGCCCGAGGCGATCGGCGCCGGACACGAGTTCAAACGGAGCGGCTTCGACTCGCTCACCGCCGTCGAACTCCGCAACCGCCTCGCCACCGCCACCGGCCTGCGCCTGCCCGCCACCGCCGTCTTCGACCACCCGACGCCCACCGCGCTCGCGGCCGCCCTGCTCGCCCGGCTCGCCCCGGCCACCGCCGCCGCACCCACCCTCCAGGACGAACTCGACCGACTGGAGGCCCTGTTGCGGACCGCCGCGGCCGAGGCGGACACCGACACCCGCAGCACCGTCACCGGACGCCTCGGCGCCCTGCTGCGCGCCTGGGACGCCCAGGGCGCACCGGACGCCGCCCCCGCCGAGGACCTCGGCGAGGCCACCGACGAAGAACTCTTCAGCGTGATCGAGAACGAACTCGGCATCGCCTGACCGGTCTCCTCTGTTCCTCTCAACTGCCAAACCTTCCAAGGAAGTTGACGTCGCATGGCAACTGATCAGACGGCGAACGACGCCAAGCTCCGTGACTACCTCAAGAAGGTCACCACCGAGCTCCGACAGGCCCGCCAGCAGCTCGCCGACGGCGAGGCCCGCCGGCACGAGCCGATCGCGGTGATCGGCGCGGCCTGCCGACTGCCCGGCGGGGTCGCCTCCCCCGAGGACCTGTGGCAGCTGGTCGCCGAGGGCCGGGACGCCCTCGGCGAGTTCCCCACCGACCGCGGCTGGGACCTCGACGCCCTCCAGGACCCCGACCCCGAACGGCCGGGCAGCTGCTACGCCCGCCGCGGCGGCTTCGTGGACGACGCGGGCGGCTTCGACGCCGCGTTCTTCGACATCTCCCCGCGCGAGGCCCTCGCCATGGCCCCGCAGCAGCGCCTCGTCCTGGAGACCGCCTGGGAGGCCGTCGAACGCTCCGGCATCGACCCCGGCACGCTGCGCGGCACCCGCACCGGCGTCTTCACCGGCGCCGACGACCAGGACTACGCGGCCCTGCTCGCCGGCACCGCCACCGACCTGCACGGCTACATCGGCACCGGCACCCTGTCCGCCCTCATCTCCGGCCGGGTCTCCTACGCGCTGGGCCTGGAGGGCCCGGCGGTGACGGTCGACACCGCCTGCTCGTCCTCCCTGGTGGCGATCCACCTGGCCGCCCAGGCGCTGCGGCGCGGCGAGTGCACGCTCGCCCTGGCCGGTGGCGTCGCCGTGATGTCCACCCCCACCGTGCTCACCGAGTTCAGCCGCCAGCGCGGCCTGGCCCCCGACGGCCGCTGCAAGGCCTTCGCCGCGGGCGCCGACGGCACCGGTTTCGCCGAGGGCGCGGGCCTGTTGATGCTGGAACGCCTCTCCGACGCCCGGCGCAACGGGCACCGGGTGCTGGCGGTGGTGCGGGGCAGTGCGGTCAACCAGGACGGTGCGTCCAACGGTCTGACGGCGCCGAGTGGTCCGGCTCAGCAGCGGGTGATCCGGCAGGCGTTGGCGGACGCGGGGCTGAGCGCCGCCGACGTGGATGCGGTGGAGGCGCACGGGACGGGCACGACGCTGGGTGACCCGATCGAGGCGGAAGCGCTGATCGCGACCTACGGGGCCGAGCACAGCGCGGAACGTCCGCTCTGGCTGGGCTCGTTGAAGTCCAACATCGGGCACGCGCAGGCGGCGGCGGGTGTGGCCGGTGTGATCAAGATGGTGGAGGCGCTGCGCCGGGGCGAGTTGCCGAGGACCCTGCACGTGGATGAGCCGTCGTCGCACGTGGACTGGTCGGCGGGGACGGTGGAGTTGCTGACGGAGCACCGGAGTTGGGAGGGCGAGGGTCCGCCTCTCCGCCCGCACCGCCGAGGCCCTCCGCGACCAGGCCCGCCGCCTCGCCGACGCCCCGGAACTCGGCACGGCCGACGCCGCCGACGTCGCGCGCGCCCTGCTGACCACCCGCTCCGCCTTCGAACACCGGGCCGTCGTGCTCGGCACCGAGCCCGCCGACTTCCGCCACTCCCTGCACGCCCTCGCCGAGGGCCGCACCGACCCGTCCACCGTGACCGGCACCCTCACCGATGCCGGACAGGTGGCGTTCTTGTTCACGGGGCAGGGTGCGCAGCGGGTGGGGATGGGGCGTGAGTTGTATGACGCGTTTCCGGTGTTCGCTGCGGCGGTGGACGAGTT
>NZ_JNYE01000175.1 GCF_000717185.1 Kitasatospora phosalacinea
GGGTGGGGATGGGTGGGCTGGGGGTGGGCGGCGAGGACGGCTGCGGCCAGGGTGGTCAGGGCGGTGCGGGTGCCGGGGGAGCAGTCGCGGGCGTCGAGCGTGGTGGCGGTCAGGGCGGTGAGTGCTTCGGCGTGCGCTGCGGTGAAGCGGTGGGCGGGGAAGGCGGCGAGGGCGGTGAGCGCGGCCTGGCGGACCGGGTCCTGTTCGTTGTGCAGGCGGCCGAGGTCGGTGAGCAGGACGCCGACCGCCTCCGGGCGCCGGTCCGCGGCGGCTGCCCGGACCAGGTGCCGCCAGGCCTCGGCGCGGTCGCCGGGTTGTGGCAGCCGGGTGCGTTCCAGGAGTTCGGCCCGGGCCTCCCCGGGCTCGGAGAGGGCGGTGAGCCAGAGCAGTTGGTGCCCGGCCAGTCCCTTGGCGGCCTGTTCGGCGCGCAGCCTGCGGGCTTCCTGCCAGCGGCGCTCGCGCGGCAGCAGCCGCAGCACCGGTTCGGTCAGCCGGGCGGCGTCCAGCGGATGTCCGTCGGCGGCGGCGTCCAGGAACGCGGCGCGCCGCGCGGGCGGGACGGCCCGCAGCAGCGGGGCGAACAGGCGGGGTTCCGGCAGCCAACGGCGGCCCAGGGCGGGCAGTGACGGCGGGTCGGCCCGGACGAGGCGGTGGAGCGCGGTGCGGCTGGGCTGCTCCTCCCGGCCGATGCGCGGGCGGGGGGTGGCGGCGAGCCAGGCGGTGGCGCGTTCGGCGTCCACCGCGAGCAGGTGGCCGAAGCCGCTGAGGGCCCACCACGGTGCGCTCCGGCCGGGGTGGCGCTCCAGCAGGTCGAGCACCCGGGCCGGGCGCAGCGCGAGTAGGGGCGCCAGCGGCACGTCCGCCGCGCCCCAGTGGTCGGGGGCCGCGCCGTCCGGTCGGGCCGCCAGGTCGCGTTCGACGTGGTCGAGCACCGCGTCGGGGTGCCGGGCGCCGAGCGCCCACCAGGTGTCCCAGGCCGGGGCCAGGCCCGGCAGTTCGGCGGCCACCACCTCGGGCGGGCAGGCCGGCAGCAGGGCCGCGGCCTCGTTCTCGCCGCCGTGCGCGCGGGCCACCGGCAGCAGCCGGGCGGCGAGTTGCGCGTCCCGGCCGCGCGCCACCGCTCCGCGCAGTTCCTTCCGGACGGCGTGCGGCGCCCGCCGGTAGGCGTCCGGCACGGCCGACGCCAACTCCGGTACGGTGCGCAGCGCGTCGATCGCCCGGCCGCGCACCACCCGGTCCGGGTCGGTCAGCCGGGGGGCGAGCAGGTCGGCCCGGGCGGTGAGCACGGCGGCGAACGCGGCCAGCCGCCGTCCGTACCGGCCGCGGGCCGCCAACTCGCCGACCAGCGCGTCGGTCGCCGCGTCGGTCGCCGCGTCGGTCGCCGCGGTGGCTCCGGCGGGCGGGGTGGCGCAGACGGCGCGGACGGTGCGGACGAACAGCGCCTCGCGCTCGGGGAGCGGGAGGGCGTCCATGGCAACGAGCAGGGCGGCGGCGTCGACGGGCGGCATGTCGGTCATTCTCGTCGGCGTGGCAAGCGGAATTCCGCGGGCTTCCGGTCCGGGGCGGGCGGCTTCCGGTCGTTGTCGGCGTCCTGGCACCGAACGGGAGCCGTTTCGTTGCCGGGCTGTCGCGGGCATCGGCTAGAGTCCGGCACGGAGTAGCCAGAGAAGTATGAGAACGGTATGAGAGGGCTAATCCGGCGCACCGCCCGGGTCGCGCCGCCGGAACGCCCCCTCGCCACCGCCCGGGACGGCGGCACCCGATGAGACCCGACGAGACCCGTTCGGGCCCGGGAGACCACCGGCCCGGCGCCACCCGGCGGCGGAGACACCGCACCGGGACGTTTCCCAGGGGGAGAAGAACCACATGCGCAAGACCGGACGTACCTTCCTCGCCGCGACCGTCGTCGTGCTCGCCCTGACCGCGACGGGCTGCGCCAGCAAGGGCGGCGACGGCTCCGCCTCGTCCAGCACCGGGGGCACCGGGAGCACCGGGGGCGGCAACTCCGCGCCCGACGGCCAGGCCGCCGCCCTCGACCCCGCCGCGCTGCTCAAGCTGGTGGGCGAGAAGACCAGCGCCGCCAAGTCCGCCAAGGTCGAGGTCACCACCGAGATGGGCACCTCGAAGACCGCCATGAAGGGCGCCATCTCCTGGGCGGACGGCCTGCAGGGCGAGGTCAGCGGCAACGTCGGCGGTGCGATGGCCGACTCCCTCGCCGAGGCCGGCGGCGACGGCAGCATCACCGCCCGCTACCTCAGCGACGCGATGTACATCAACATGGGCGACGGGATGGCCGCGCAGCTCGGCGGCGCCCACTGGATCAAGTACGGCTACGCGGACCTCGCCAAGCTGATGGGCGCGGCCGGCGACAGCCTCAAGAACCAGCTGCAGAACGCCGACCCGGTCTCCTCGGTGCGCGCCCTGATCGCCTCCGGCAAGGTCGAGAAGACTGGCACCGAGACCGTGGGTGGCGTCAAGTCCACCAAGTACGAGGGCGACCTCGCCGCGGTCGACCTCGCCCAGGCCGGGGGCAAGGGCCTCACCTCGGAGCAGACCGAGGCCCTGCAGAAGCAGTTCACCGAGTCCGGCATCACCACCGAGCACATCGAGGTCTGGATCAGCACCGACAACCTGCTGGTCAAGAAGGTCGAGTCGTTCGACAGCAAGGTCGGCAAGGTGGTCTCCACCGCGCTCTACACCGACTACGGCTCCTCGGTCACCACCAGCGCCCCGAGCGCGAGCGACACCGTCGACTTCGCCGAGCTCATGAAGTCCGCCCAGGACGCTTCCTGACGGACCGTCACGATTCCGGCCCGGCCGGTCGCGCCTACTGACTGTGGGGGAGCGCGACCGGTCGGGCCGTGTGTGGGGGTTGTTCTCTCAACAGCCGCCCCGGGAGGCGGATTTGTTGCACCGTGCGCGGAGCGGCCGGACCGTTCCGTGCACTCAAAATGCCCCGGCCGGGCAGGCCAGTCAAGCGTTCCCCGGCCACTTGAGCTGCCCTTAAGGCTCCCTTCGCCGACAGCACTGGTGCCGGGGCCGGTGGCCGGTGCCGAGGTCGGGAGCCGGGGCCGTGGGCGCGGCGGTCAGGCGCGGACGACGGCCGTCCCGGCGGCGGTGAAGGCGGCGAGCTCGTCGGCGGGGGCCCCGGCGTCGGTGACGAGGGTGTGCAGGCCCGCGGCGGGGGCGACCCGGGCGAAGGCGGTCCGGCCGAGCTTGCCGCCGTCGGCGGCCACCACGGTGCGGCGGGCGGCGGCGATCGCGGCCTTCTTCACGGTGGCGTCGTCCAGGTCGTAGGCGGTCAGCCCGTCGGCGGCGCTGAGCGCGCAGCAGCCCAGGACGGCGGTGTCGAAGCGCAGCGCGTTGATCGAGGCGAGGGCCAGCGGACCGGTCAGCGCCCCCTCGACGGGACGGGGGCGGCCGCCGGGGACGAGCAGGGTGGCCGGGCCGGGTGCGTCGCCGAGCACGTGGACGGCGGGCAGCGACAGCGGCATCACGGTGACGGGGCGCTCGCGCAGCAGCCGGGCCACCTCCAGGCAGGTCGTGCCGCTGTCGAGCAGCACGGTCTCCCCGTCGGCGATCAGCGCGCAGACGGCGGCGGCGATGCGCTGCTTGGCGTCGACCGCCTCGCGGGCCCGCAGCGCGAACGGCGGCTCCTCGCCGCGCAGCAGCAGGGTGCGGGCGCCGCCGCGGAAGCGCTCCAGGGCGCCCTGGGCGGCCAGCGCGTCCAGGTCGCGCCGGACGGTCATCTCGGAGGCGCCGGTGAGCGCGGCGAGTTCCAGGACGGTCGCGCTGCCCGCGTCCCGGACGGCCTGGGCGATCAGGGTGTGGCGCTCCGCGGTGTTCATACCGGAATTGAACCGCACCCCGCAACGAACATTCAAACTGTTCGATAGCGTGCTTTCGCACACGAGGAATGTTCGTTATGGTCGTCGGCATGGAACGCCAGCTCCGGGCCGCCCGAGCGGCGACCTACGTCTACTTCGTCCTGTGCGGCACCCTGATGGGCGCGTGGGTCGTGCACATCCCCGCGGTCGAGGCCCGGGTCGGCATCGGCCACGCCGCCCTCGGCGGCCTGCTCGTCCTGCTCGGCCTCGGCGCCTTCGCGGGCATGCGGGCGGCCGGTCCCCTCACCGACCGCCTCGGCGCCCGCACCGCCGTGCCCGCCTCCGGCGTCCTGTGCGCGGCCTCCCTGGTGCTGCCCGCCCTCGCCCCGAACCCGTGGACGCTGGCGGCCGCGCTCCTGGTCTTCGGCTTCGGCAACGGCTGCCTGGACGTCAGCATGAACGCCCACGCCGTCCACGTCGAACAGGCCTACGGTCGACCCGTCATGTCCGGCTTCCACGCCACCTTCTCGATCGGCGGCGTGCTCGCCGCCGGTGCCGCCGCGGCAGCCGCCGCGACCGGCCTCGGCCCGACCGCCACCCTCGCCCTGCTCGGCGCGCTCGGCGTCGCCACCGCCCTGCTCGCCGCCCGCGCCCTGCTGCCCGGCACCGCACCGTCCGCCCCGGACGCGCCGCCTGCTGCGGACGCGCCGTCCGCCCCGGAAGTGCCGCCTGCTGCGGACGCGCCGTCCGCCCCGGAAGTGCCGCCTGCCGTGGACGCGCCGCCCGCCGGAGCCGGGCCCGCCGTGCCGGGCGGGGACGTCCACCGCCGGATCCGGGTCCTCGCCGTCCTGGCGCTGATGGTCATGCTCGCCGAGGGCGCCGCCAACGACTGGAGCGCCCTCCACCTCAAGGACGTCCTCGGCACGCCCGCGTCCACCGCCGCGTTCGCCTACGGCACCTTCGCCGCCGCCATGACCACCGGACGCCTGCTCGCCGACCGGATCGCCACCCGGTACGGCCCGGCGGCCGTCCTGCGCCACGGCGCGCTCACCGCCGCCCTCGGCATCACGGTCGCCGCGCTCACCCCGTGGGTGTGGGCCGCGTTCCTCGGCTGGGCGCTGTTCGGCCTCGGCCTCTCCGGCTGCGTCCCGCAACTCCTCAGCGCCGCGGGCCACGCCGACCCCGCCGCCGCGGGCGCCAACGTCTCCCGCGTCGCCGGACTCGGCTACCTCGGCATGCTCGCCGGGCCCGCCGTCATCGGCTGGCTCACCCACCTCACCGCCCTCAACCACGCCTTCCTCCTGCTCACCCTGTTCTGCGTCGCCACCGCCGCCACCGCGGGCGTCCTGCGCACCGCCCCCGCCCCCCTCGCCGTCACGGCCCCGACCCCCGCGGGCCGACCCCACTGACCGCCCGTGCGGCCCGGGCCGGGGCCGCACGGGCCATTCCGCTCACCCCTGGAACTGCCGCTTCCGCTGGGCGTACGGGGAGGAGTCCACGTGCACCTCGCTCCACACGCTCTCCTTCGCCACCCCGCCGTTGCACGACGCAGGCGAGTACCGGTGCCCCCACCGGTCACCCAACGCCAACGCCGCCAACACCCCGCACTCGTCCGGCGC
>NZ_JNYE01000176.1 GCF_000717185.1 Kitasatospora phosalacinea
GACCACTACCGGGACGCGCAGATCCAGGGCCTGAAGTCCGCCGTCCTCGCCTGCACGGTGATCACCGCCGGGGCCCTGCTGTTCACCCGCCACCTCCCCACCGAACGGCGCCAAGCGTATTGATCATGAGCGCTGTTGGCAGTGGCCGGGCTTGATCAAAGCGAAGACCTCCGGTGTGGTGGAGGTGTCCAGGCTCCGCACCACACACGGAGGCCTTCGTGTCCCACCGTCGTGCCCGGCTGACCGTGCATGGCAGGCGGCTTCGCAACCGATATCGCTGACCACGTCGAAGGCCAGCCCGTTCTCCTCCGTGGGCGACAAGGGTCCATCGGGGCCCGGTGCGGTACGGCAACCAGGTGGACACCGTGAGCGGTGGTGCCGGCGCGCTGCTGCTGCGGGGGTCGCGGGGCGGTATTGCGGTAGGTGCACCGGCCACCTCGATAGCCGAGCACACGCCAGGGTGCGCGTGCTGGAGCAGCGCGTTGGCCGAGATCGCCCCGGAGTGCGCTTTACTGATCGTTTCAGAATGATCGCGAGAGGGTCCGGCCAGCCGGGGGCCGCTGATCAGTGCGCGAGCCAGCCGAGGACGATGAGGACGTCCGGACGGCGGGGGGGCGTGTGCCGACTGTGTCGGGCTCCGCCTATCGGGTGAATCCCGTCCTCGCCCCGAGTCTGGTCAGTTGATGGCCTGTCAGGATCTCCCTGCATACGAACCATTACGGCGACCAGGGATGTAACGATGACCGAGAACCCGCAAGAGATTCGCACAGAGCGCCCCAGCAGCCGAACGGGCCCGGTCCGTACGATGTCGTGCTTGCCGGGGGCGCGTGGTGGATCCGGAGAGGGAGGTCGACGGCATTTTCCACGTGGGGATCACAGGGGACCGGATCGCGGCGATCTCGACCGAGCCGTTGGAGGGCGAGACGGTGATCGACGCCACGGGCCTGGTCGTCGCCCCCGGCTTCATCGACCTCCACGCGCACGGCCAGCAGCTGCCCGCCGCGTGGATGCAGGCCTTCGACGGGGTGACCACCGCGCTCGAACTGGAGTCGGGACTCCTGCCGATCGCGGACTTCTACGACAAGGTGGCCGCCGAGGGCCGCCCGATCAACTACGGCGCCTCCGCCGCGTGGACGTATGCGCGCATCGCGGAGAAGGAGAAGGACATGGCGCCCCCCGGGGCCGAACTGACCTGGTTCCAGAAGGCGTTCGAACGCGACGGCTGGCAGCAGAGCCTGGCCGACGAGGAGGAGGTGAAGCGCATCATCGCCGGCGTCGAGGAAGGGCTGGAGCAGGGCGCCCTGGGCATCGGCATCAACGGCGGCTACGCGCCCGGCTACGGCCGCAAGGAGTACCACGCACTCGCCCAGCTCGCCGCCAGGCACGGGGCGCCGACCTTCACCCACATCCGCTACCTCTCCGTCCAGGAGCCGGACAGCGGCTTCGAAGGACTCGGCGAACTCATCTCCCTCGCCGCGGCGACCGGCGCGCACATGCACATCTGCCACCTCAACAGCGTCGCCGGCCGGGACATCAAGGCCTGCGTGGAACTCGTCACCGAAGCCCAGGAACGCGGTCTGCCGATCACCGTCGAGGCCTACCCCTACGGCGCGTGCTCCAGCACCGTGGGCGCCGAGGTCTTCAAGAACGACTGGCTCGCACGCTGGGGCGTGGAGGACGCCTCCGCG
The DNA here is from genome assembly GCF_000717185.1 of Kitasatospora phosalacinea. Classification (GTDB taxonomy): domain Bacteria; phylum Actinomycetota; class Actinomycetes; order Streptomycetales; family Streptomycetaceae; genus Kitasatospora; species Kitasatospora phosalacinea_A. The sequence continues at coordinate 1,689 of NZ_JNYE01000176.1, forward strand.
ATGGAGCACAACGGCGAACCCCTGACCCAGGAGAGGATCGACGAACTGCAGGAGGAGGACCCCGGGGCCGTCATCGTGATGCACTTCCTGCACCCGGACGACAACGCCGAGGACGCCGAGATGCTCGACCTCTCCGTCCTGCACCCCGGGGCCGCGATCGCCTCCGACGCGATGCCGTGGGCACGCAAGGACGGCACGATCATCGAGGGCGACGTCTGGCCGCTGCCCGACGACGCCTTCGCCCACCCGCGTTCGGCCGGCTGCTACGCCCGCTTCCTCGCCGGCTGGGCCCGCGGCGGCCGCGAGCGCACCGAGCCCAAACTGACGCTGGTCGAGGCGATCCGCAAGACGAGCCTCATCCCCGCGCAGATCCTGGAGAAGGCCGTGCCCCAGATGCGCAGCAAGGGCCGCATCCAGGTCGGTGCGGACGCCGACGTCGTCGTGTTCGACCTCGCCACCGTGCAGGACAACGCCACCTTCACCGAGCCCGCGCAACGCTCCACCGGCTTCCAGCACGTGATCGTGAACGGCACCCCCGTCATCCAGGACGGCAAGGAGATCCTGGAGGCGCGCCCCGGCCGCCCGATCCGCCGCCCCACGGCGCCGAAGGCATCGGTGTAACCGGCCGCCACCGCCGCAGAACGAGCCGAACCGCAGGACTCGCCCTCGGCGATCTCGGTCGGCAGGGTATCCGGGTGCGTGCTGACCTTGTCCCGGACGACCTGTGGGAGCGGGTGGCGCCACTGCTGCCACCCGCTCCCGAACGACGCCACCGCCACCCCGGAAGACTCCGCGTTCCGGACAGGGCGGCCTTCGCCGGCATCATCTACGTCCTGCGGACCGACATCGCCTGGCGCGACGTCCCCACCGCCACCATCGGCTGCTCCGGAGTCACCGCCTGGCGCCGGCTGCGGGACTGGACCGAGGCCGGCGCATGGCCTCGTCTGCACGAGGTGCTTCTCGCTGAACTGCGGTCGGCGGGCCTGCTGGAGATGGACGACGCAGCGATCGACGGCTCGCACGTCAGGGCCCTCAAAGACATCTCAGGGTGCTACGACGTCAAGCCGGGAGGAGCTGGACCACGCCGACCCAGGTGGATTCGTCGGACCAGTCGTGAAACGCGCGGACTGTCCAGAGCCCTGCAGGCACAAGCACTGGGGCCTGCTCGGGCTGGCCCTGGCCGTCCGGGTAGGGGACGCCGAGGCTCCCGCCGGCTTCGGCCGAATCCATGAGTACGGCCGGACCGTCGGTCTGCCACAGCCCGCACTCCTCCCACGGCGTCGCCGGATCGTTCAGCACGGCCATGGCGGCGGCGATCAACTCGGCATCGGAATTGGCTGCGAGCCAGCGCACGAAGGCTCGTTGCTCGGCCAGGTAGCAGGTGCTGGAGGGTTCATCGCCCAGCACGAGTGCGGAATTGGCGGTGTGGCCGGCCAGGCTGATCACCTCGGCCAGGTCCTCGACCGCGCAGGCGCGATCGTAGTCGTCGGGTTGGTCACCGTCGCCGACGATCATGCCGTTCTCGGTGCAGCCGTTCCACTGGTGCAGCGCGGACACCGGGACAACGATCAGCGGGCCGCCCATGGACTCGACCCAGGCCGGGCCGGGGGCCTGATGAACGGCGTGTTGATCAGAACTCATGCGTGCAGTGTGCCGCCGGGCTGTGACATGCAGGCAAACCAGGCTCGCCCTCGGTGGTTACGCCGCCGCAGCAACTCCCTGTCGAACGGGGAAGGCCATCTGTTCGTCGAACGGCCGGCGGTTCTGAAGGCAGTGGAAGAGCTGGCCCAGGAAATCGGTTGAGGAGGTGGCGTCGGGCGCCGGCGTGCCAGTCTCCGTGGTCGCGTCGGCGGCGGTAACGGGCGTCGGCGCCGGACGAGGCCTGGAGCGAGGAGAAGGCCCAGAGGAATCCGGCGTGCATGAGCCGGTTGTTCTTGACCATGCGTCTGCCGACGTGGCTCTTCTTGCCGGAGGCCCGGGTGATGGGTGCGGAGCCGGCGTAGGCCTTGAGGCCGCGGGCGTCGGCGAAGCGGGTGCGGTCGTCACCGATCTCAGCCAGGACGCGGGCTGCGAGCTGGACGCCGAGGCCAGGGAAACCGAGGTACATCTCGGCGTCGGGATGCCCGCGGAAGGCGGCCTCGACCGCTCGGGCGAGGCCGTCACCGGCCTGGCAGGCCGCGTCGAACTGCTTCAGCAGGGCAGCCGGCTGGTGGCCGAAAGCGTCTCCGACCGCGTCTGGGTGGCGAACACGGTCGACCCGGAAAACCTCGCGCGGCCGTTTGGCCTCTGCATCGATCCCCCGCTGGTGGTCGACGCGCTTGAGCGCGGCCCGCAACTGGGTCGGGGACAGCTTCGCGGCCTTGGCCGGGGTCGGGGCGGCGGCGAGCACAACGCGGGCGTCCGGCCGGGCCGGGCCGCCAGGTTTGCTCTGGAAGGCTTCCAGGGCGGCGGGGTAGTACTCGCGCAGGAGTGAGCGGATCTGGTTGCCGAGCTGCTGGCTGTTCCAGACGGCATCCTGTTGGGCGCGGGCCAGTACGGTGACGGCCCGGCCTCGGTCCGAGTCGGCGGGCAACGGGCGGTGCATGGGCATGTCGGTGCGCAGGATGTTCGCCAGGACCAAGGCGTCGCCGGGGTCGGACTCCTTGCGGGACACGCCGTGCCGGTCGCGGTAGCGGGCCGCGGCCGGCGGGTTGACCGCGAACACCTGCCGCCGGCCGGTGCGCAGAGCTGCGACGAGCAGGCCGTGGCTGGTCTCGATCGCCACCGGAATCGGCTCCGCCTCGGTGTCGCCGTGTTCGGCGAGCAGGTCGAGCAGCAGCCGTTAGCCGGCCGCGTCGTCGGTGATCCGTCGCTTGCTCAACAGCTCACCAGTGTCGTCGACCAGGGCGACGTCGTGGGTCGACCAGGGCGACGTCGTGGTGTGACTCAGCCCGGTCAATGCCGCAGAAGATCTCCATCCGACTCTCCCAACGTTTCCTGTTTTCGCAGGTCAAGAGCCCATGCGGGGCACGCGGCGCCCTAATCCCAGGACTCTTCGGTCCGCCACCTCAGTAGCCGTTCATGACACCGGCGCGCCCCAGGGGCCCCCGTCTTCGCCAGAGCTCGAAGGCTCGCGTATTCGGCAAGGGGTCAGCCCTGGGACGGGCTCGCACCATGACCACGGAAACACGATCTTCGGTGGGTTTCGCGGCGGCCCGAAGACGCCGGACCGCGCCGCTCTCTGTGAAGACCTCGCAGGTCAGGTAAGTCGCAGGCACCAGCCCGGCACCCACGCGACCGCCACGGAACCCACCGCCACGACAGCACCGCTCTTTGAGAAGGCCTCGCAGGCCCGGGGGGATCCAGGTGTCTGTCGCGTCAAGCGCTCCGGAAGCCCAGGCCGGGTATTCCGAGAAGCGCCTTCACACAGGATTAGGGGGCTCACACCGGACCCTCGCCGGTCGACCGGGGCAGGCCGGGCAGCAAACACCACCTGATCGTCGACCGGCACGGTGCCCCGCTCGCCATCACACTGACCGGCGGCAACCGCCACGACGTCACCCAACTGCTGCCGCTGCTAGAAGACTGATGAAGATCTTGTTGTGGTTCGGGCTGTCGCCGTCAGGCGGTGGCCCGGATGTGCCAGGTGGTGCCGTTGTGGTGGAGTCCGAGGTTG
>NZ_JNYE01000177.1 GCF_000717185.1 Kitasatospora phosalacinea
GGCGTTCTTGTTCACGGGGCAGGGTGCGCAGCGGGTGGGGATGGGGCGTGAGTTGTATGACGCGTTTCCGGTGTTCGCTGCGGCGGTGGACGAGTTGTGTGAGCAGCTGGATCCGTTGTTGGGGCGTTCGTTGCGGGAGTTGATGTTCGAGGGTCCGGCGGATCTCCTTGACCGCACCGAGTTCACGCAGCCTGCGTTGTTCGTGTTCGAGGTGGCGTTGTTTCGTCTGGTGGTGTCGTTGGGTGTGGTGCCGGGTGTGTTGGTGGGTCATTCGGTGGGTGAGGTGGGGGCGGCGTGTGTGGCGGGGGTGTTGTCGGTGGGGGATGCGTGTCGTCTGGTGGTGGCGCGTGGTGGGTTGATGGGGTCGGTGGGTGGGGGTGGGGTGATGGTGTCGGTGGAGGCGTCGGAGTCGGTGGTGCGTGGGGTGTTGGGCGGGGTGTCGGGTGTGGTGTCGGTGGGTGGGGTGAACGGTCCGGTCTCGACGGTGGTGTCGGGTGAGGCGGGTGCGGTGGAGCGGGTGGTGGGGTTGTTGGAGGAGGGGGGTGTGCGGGTGCGGAGGTTGCGGGTGAGTGATGCGTTCCATTCGGGGTTGATGGACGGGGTGCTGGAGGAGCTGGGTTCGGTCGCTGACCGTGGGGTTGTCGCGGCGCGGGCGCGGTGAAGTACCGGCGCTGCTGTCGGGGCTGGCGGCGCTGCACGTGTCGGGGACGAACGTCGACTGGGCAGCACTGCTGCCGGGTTCGGGCGGGGTGGTGGACCTGCCGACGTACGCCTTCCAGCACCGCCGCTACTGGGTCGACGGCAACGGCACCACCGCCTCCGTCACGTCCGCCGGGCTGGAGGGCGTCGAGCACGCGGTGCTGTCCGCCGCCGTCGAACTGGCGGGGGAGGAAGGCACGGTGCTGACCGGCCGGCTCTCGACCGCCGGGCAGGCCTGGATCGCGGACCACACCATCGTGGGCGCGGTCGTGGTGCCGGGAACGGCGTTCGTGGAACTCGCCGTGCGGGCCGCCGACCGGGTGGGCTGCACGGAGGTCGAGGAACTCGTCCTGGAGGCGCCGCTGGTGCTGACCGAGCGGGAGTCCGTCGACCTGCAGATCGTGCTGGGGCGCCCCGACGACACCGGCCGGTGCTCCGTCGCCGTGCACAGCCGCCCGGTCGGCGCGGCGCTGCGCACCCCCGGCGCGCCGTGGACCAGGCACGCCACCGGCGTGCTCGCACCGGCCGCCCGGCCCGCCCCCGAGGCGGCGGACCCCGGGGCGTGGCCGCCCGCGGGCGCCGAGGAACTGCCGGTCGCGGACGCGTACGAGCGGCTCGCCGCGCACGGGTTGGGCTACGGCCCGGCCTTCCGGGCGCTGCGCGCGGCGTGGGCGCTGGGGGAGGACCTGTTCGCCGAGGTCGAGCTCCCCGTCGACACCCCGGCCGCCGGGTACGGCATCCACCCGGCCCTGCTCGACGGGGCCCTGCACCCGTTCGCGCTGCTGGCCGTCGAGGGCGCGGGTGCGGACACGGCTGCCGTGCGGCTGCCGTTCTCCTGGCGCGGCGTGCGGCTGCACGCGGCGGGCGCGGGCGCGCTGCGGGTGCACCTGGCGCGCCGCGGCCCGGACGAGGTGGCCCTGGAGGTCGCCGACGCCGTCGGCGCGCCGGTCGCCTCGGTGGACTCGCTGGTGTTCCGCGGCATCACGCCCGAGCAGCTCTCCGCGGGCGGCGCCGAGCAGCACGACGCGCTGTTCGCCGTGACCTGGACGGCCGTTCCCGCCGTACCGGCGGAGCAGGTCATCGCCGTGCTCGGCGCGCCCGACCCGGGCCTGCCCGGCCTGGACCGCTACCCGACGCCGCAGGCGCTGGCGGCGGCGGTCGCCGCCGGGGCGCCGGTACCGGACGTGGTGCTGGCCCCGGTCGGCACCGCCGACCGGGACGCGGACCTGCCGGGCCTGGTCCGGGAGAACACCGTCGAGGTGCTGGCGCTGCTCCAGGAGTGGGCGGCCCAGGAGCAGTTGGCGGGCTGCCGGCTGGCGGTGCTGACCCGCGGGGCGGTGGCGGTCGAGGACGGCCCGGTGGGTCTGGCCGCGGCGCCCGTGTGGGGGCTGGTCCGGGCCGCGCAGGCGGAGCACCCGGACCGGTTCCTGCTGCTCGACCTGGACGAGGACCCGCGCTCGGTGGCGGCGCTGCCCGCGGCGCTCGCCGCCGGTGAGCCGCAACTCGCCTGCCGCGCGGGCGCGTTGCTCGCGCCGAGGCTGACCAGGGCGCCGCTCGCCGGGCTCACCGCCCCGGCCCCGGTCCCGGCCGTGGACGTGGACGCGGACGTGGACGCGCCCGTGGACGCGCCCGGCTGGCGGCTGGACGCGGCGCCGCGCGGCTCGCTGGCGAACCTGGCGCTGTTGCCGGAGCCGGCCGGGGAGCCGCCGGCTGCGGGCCTGGTCCGGATCGCCGTCCGGGCGGCCGCGCTCGACAACCGGGACGTGCTGGCCGCGCTCGGCATGCTGCCGGGCGACCCGCCGCTGGGTGCGCAGGGCGCGGGCACCGTGCTGGAGACCGGCCCCGGCGTGACCGGGTTCGCGCCCGGCGACCGGGTGTTCGGCCTCTTCCCCGGCGCGGTGGCGTCCGAGGCGGTGGCCGACCACCGCCTGCTCGCCCCGCTGCCGCCCGACTGGACGTTCGCCCAGGGCGCGGCCGCCCCGCTGGCGTACCTCGCCGCGCACCGGATGCTGCGGGCGGCCGGGCTGCACCCGGGCCAGTCGCTGCTGGTCCGGACGGCGGACGGAGCGGGCGGCCGGGCGCTGGCCGCGCTGGCCCGGCACGGCGGCCTGACGGTGCGGACCGACACCGGCACCGGCAGCGATGCCGCGGCCGACACCGACGCCGCCGCCGACGCGGTGCTGGACGCCGCCGAACTGCTGCTCGACCCGGACGCGCCGGACGTCGCGGAGCTGTTCGCCGAGATCCGGGAGCCGCTGGGGCTGGGCGCGCTCGCCCCGCTGCCCGCGACGGTGCGGCCGGTGACGGCGGTCCGCGAGTCGCTGGCCCTGCTGAACGAGACCCGGCAGGCGCAGCAGCTCGTGCTGGCCGTCCCCGCCCCGCTCGACCCGGCGGGGACGGTGCTGGTCACCGGTGGGACGGGCGGGTTGGGTGCGTTGTTCGCCCGGCACCTGGTGGCGGCGTACGGGGTGCGGCACCTGCTGCTGGTGAGCCGTCGGGGTGGGGAGGCGCCGGGTGCGGCCGAACTGGTCGCGGAACTGGGGGAGTTGGGCGCAAAGGCGGTGGTGGTGGCGTGTGACGTCGCGGACCGGGCTGCGGTGGAGCGGCTGCTGGACGGTGTTCCGGCGGAGCACCCGCTGACGGCGGTCGTGCACGCCGCGGGCGTCCTCGACGACGCCACCCTCGGCTCGCTCACCCCGGAACGCCTGGACACGGTGCTCGCCGCGAAGGCCGACGCCGCCTGGCACCTGCACGAACTGACCGGACGTCACGACCTCGCCTTCTTCGCGCTGTTCTCCTCGCTGGCCGGCACCCTGGGCAGCGCGGGCCAGGCCAACTACGCCGCCGCCAACACCTTCCTGGACGCCCTCGCCCAGCACCGCCGCACCCTCGGCCTGCCCGCCCTCTCGCTCGCCTGGGGCCCGTGGTCGGGCGACGGCATGGCCGGTGCGCTGTCCCCGGCGGACCTGGAGCGGCTGGCCGCGCTCGGCACGCTCCCGCTGGAGCCCGCGGACGGGCTGGCGCTGTTCGACGCGGCCCTGCGGCTGCCCGCCGCCGCGCTGGTGCCCGCCCGGCTGCGCCCCACCGCGGCGGACGGCGACCCGGTCTCCCCGCTGCTGCGCGGCCTGGTCCGCCGCCCGGCCCGGCGCACCGCGCAGAGCGCCGCCGCGCCGCGCTCCGAACTGGCCGCCCGGCTGGCCGGCCTGCCGGAGGCCGCCCGTCGGCAGGCCCTGGTCGACCTGGTGCGCGAGCACGTCGCCGAGGTGCTGGGCCACCCCGCGGCCGTCACCGTCGACCCGGCCCGCCCCTTCAAGGAACTCGGCTTCGACTCGCTCACCGCCGTCGAACTGCGCAACCGCCTGGACGCGGCGACCGGGCTGCGGCTGCCCGCCACGCTGGTCTTCGACCACCCGAGCCCGGGCGCGGTCGCCGCGCTCCTGCACGAGCGGTACGCGGGCAGCGCCCCGGCCCCGGCCGGGCCCCGCGCCGGGCGGCCGCGCCGACCGGACGACGAGCCGATCGCCGTCATCGCGATGAGCTGCCGCTACCCGGGCGGCGCCGACGACCCCGAGGCGCTGTGGCGGCTGGTCGCCGAGGGCCGCGACGCCACCTCCGCCTTCCCGGACGACCGGGGCTGGCGGCTGGAGGAGCTGTACGACGCCGACCCGGACACCCTGGGCACCTCGTACGCCCGGCGCGGCGGCTTCGTCGAGCACGCGGACGGCTTCGACGCGGCGTTCTTCGGCGTCTCGCCGCGCGAGGCGCTGGCGATGGAGCCCCAGCAGCGGCTGCTGCTGGAGACCGCCTGGGAGGCCTTCGAACGGGCCGGGATCAACCCGGCGTCCGTCCGCGGCACCGACACCGGGGTGATCCTCGGCGTGGTCCCCGCCGACTACGTGACCCGCCCGGCCGGGACCCCGCACGACCTGGAGGGCTACCTGCTGACCGGCAACACCACCAGCGTCGCGGCGGGCCGGGTCGCCTACACGCTGGGCCTGGAGGGTCCGGCGTTCACCGTGGACACCGCGTGCTCGTCCTCGCTGGTGGCGATCCACCTGGCCGCCCAGGCGCTGCGGCGCGGCGAGTGCTCGCTCGCGCTGGCGGGCGGCGCCTCGGTGATCGCCGGTCCGACCGTGTTCGTGGAGTTCAGCCGCCAGCGCGCGCTCTCCCCGGACGGGCGCTGCCGGGCGTTCGCGGCGTCCGCGGACGGCACCGGTTTCGCCGAGGGTGCGGGCCTGCTGCTGCTGGAACGCCTCTCGGACGCCCGGCGCAACGGGCACCGGGTGCTGGCCGTGCTGCGCGGCAGCGCGGTCAACCAGGACGGCGCGTCCAACGGTCTGACGGCGCCCAACGGGCCCGCCCAGCAGCGGGTGATCCGGCAGGCGCTGGCGGACGCGGGGCTGAGCGCCGCCGACGTCGATGCGGTGGAGGCGCACGGGACCGGCACGACGCTGGGTGACCCGATCGAGGCGCAGGCGCTGATCGCGACCTACGGGGCCGAGCACAGTGCCGAACGGCCTTTGTGGCTGGGCTCGTTGAAGTCGAACATCGGGCACACCCAGGCCGCGGCGGGTGTCGGCGGCGTGATCAAGATGGTGGAGGCGCTGCGCCGCGGCGAGCTGCCGAAGACCCTGCACGTCGACGCGCCGTCCCCGCACGTCGACTGGTCCGCCGGGACGGTCGAGCTGCTGACCGAGCCCCGCAAGTGGACCGGGGACGGCCCGCGCCGCGCCGCCGTCTCCTCGTTCGGCGTCAGCGGCACCAACGCCCACCTGATCCTGGAACAGGCCCCCGAGGCCGAACGCCCCGCCCCCGCCGGTCCGTCCGAGGGCACCGTGCTGCCCTGGGTGCTCTCCGCCCGCACTCCGCAGGCGCTGCGCGACCAGGCCCGCCGCCTGCTGGACCTGCTCGCCGCCGACCCCGGGGTGCGGCCCGACGCCCTCGCGGCGGCCCTCGCGGGCACCCGCGCCGAGTTCGAGCACCGCGCGGTGGTGGTCGGGGCCGACCGGGCCGACCTGGTGCACGGCCTGACCGCGCTCGCCGCGGACGCGCCCGCCCCGAACCTGGTCTCCGGCTTCGCCGAGGGCCGCACCGACCCGGTGTTCGTGTTTCCGGGGCAGGGGTCGCAGTGGGTGGGGATGGCGCGGGAGTTGTTGGGTTCGTCGGTGGTGTTCCGGGAGCGGGTGGGTGCGTGTG
>NZ_JNYE01000178.1 GCF_000717185.1 Kitasatospora phosalacinea
CGTTGGCCTTCAGCACGCCGCCGCCGACGTACAGCACCGGGCGCTTGGCGTTCACCAGCAGCTTCGCGGCCTCGCGGATCTGCTTGGCGTGCGGCTTGGCGACCTGGCGGTAGCCCGGCAGGGAAGTGACGTCGGGCCAGTGGAACGGGGCCCGGTTCTGCAGCGCGTCCTTGGCGATGTCGACCAGGACCGGGCCGGGGCGGCCGGTGGCGGCGATGTGGAACGCCTCCGCGATCACCCGCGGGATCTCGGCCGGTCCGCCTCCTGGAAGGCGTCCGTACCGATCATGGTCGAGGGAACCTGGCCGGTGATCGCGACGATCGGCACCGAGTCCATGTACGCGTCGGCGATCGGGGTGACCAGGTTGGTCGCACCGGGGCCGGAGGTGGCCATGCAGCGGACCAGCACGTGCCGCAGCCGGGTGGAGTCCATCAGCGGGTCGTACGCGGGCAGGATCGCACCACCCGGGATGCCGAACACGGTGTCCACCCCGACCGTCTCCAGCGAGTGGACCAGGGCCTCCGCCCCGGTCAGGTACGCGCCCTCGGCGGGCGGGACGTTCGCGGGGACGGCCCCGGGGGCGTTCGAGGAGGCGTTCGCGGGGCGGGCGGGAGCCGGGACGGCGGTCGCGGCGGGGCCGGTCGCGGCGGGGGAATCGGTGAGCTGGGTCATCGGGACAACCTCTGAGTTTCGTCGACGGGAGCCCGCGTCGAGCGCGGACGGGCTGTCCCGGCCGGGGCCGGTGGTGGTACGCGGTGCCCGGAACGGCCGGGGTGTCGTGTCGGCGAAACCGGAACGGCAGGGTCTCTCTCCGTTCCGGCCGTCGGTCGTCGCGCGCTGAGGGGTGTTTCAGCCGGGGGTGCGACGCCGTACCGTCAGGAAGGGGGCCCGGCGGCCGTGCTGTGCGGGCGGCCGCCGGAACCGGACGCGGCGTCAGCCCCGGTGGGCGGGCGCCGCGGTGCGCTGGGTGAGCAGCAGGAACAGCAGGGCGACGGCGGCGATCGCCGCGCCCAGCCCGTACACGGCCGCGGCGCCGGCCCCGAGGGTGGCGCCCCCGATGACCGTGCCCAGGCCGATGCCGAGGTAGATGGACGAGGAGTTGAGCGACACCACCAGCGGCGCCTCCTGCGGGGCGACCGCGATCAGGCGGTGCTGCTGCGGCGGCGTCTGGCACCAGCTGCTGGCACCCCAGAGCAGCACCAGCAGGCCGACCAGCGGCTTGACGGAGGTCTCCGTCCAGGCCAGCCAGGCCAGCACGCCCAGCGAGAGCACCATCGCCAGGTAACCCGCCGTCAGGACCCGGGCGGAACCCCAGCGGTCGGTGCCGTAGCCCGCCCCGAGGTTGCCGACGACCGCCCCGAGGCCGTACAGGAAGAGCATCCACAGCACGGCCTTCTCCGGGATCGCGACCGCCTCCAGCGCGGGCACGCTGTAGGCGTACGCCGTGTAGCTGGCGCCCATGCCGAGGATCGTCAGCGGCAGCACGGCCAGCACCGCCGGGCGCCGCAGCACCGCCAGCCGGGTGCGCAGCGGCACCCGGACGTTGCCGGGCAGGTGCGGCATCACCAGGCGCAGCACCACGGCCACCAGCAGGCACAGCCCCGCCACGGTGCCCAGCGCGGCGCGCCAGCCCAGCCAGTGGCTGGCGGCACTGCCCAGCGGCACGCCGAGCGCGGTGGCGACCGTCAGGCCGCCGATCACCACGGCCAGGGCGCGGGCCCGCAGCTCGGGCCGCACCAGCGAGGCGCTGACCGCACCGGCGTTGGGCGTGTAGGCGGCGGCGCCCGCGGCGGCCAGCACCCGGCTGACGATCAGCACCGCCATCGTCGGGGCCAGCGCGGAGAGCAGGTTGGCCAGGCCCAGGACGAACAGGGCGCCCACCAGCAGGCTGCGCCGGGGCAGCCGGGCCAGCACGGTGGCCAGCACCGGGGAGAGCAGGGCGTAGGACGCGGCGAAGACGGTCACCGACTGGCCGGCCGTGGCCGCCGAGACGTGCAGGTCCTCGGCCATGGACGGCAGGAAGCCGGCCACCACGAAGGCGTCCGTTCCGACGGCGAAGGTGCCCAGGGCCAGGATCAGGGTGGAGGACAGACCACCCTGGGGCGGTGCGCCGGCCTCGGGCGGGGCCTTGCGCCCGGCCTTGATCGAGACATCGGACATCCGGATTCTCCTCGTGGATCGGTGCAGGTGCAGGTGCAGGTTCGGGGTGGACGGGCGGGGCGGGGGTCAGCCGGTCATGCGGGCGTAGTGGCGGCGGGCGCGTTCGGCGGCGCCCGGGGGTGCGGAGGCCATCAGGTCGGCCACCGTCTGGTCGGCCAGCTCGCGCCGCCACGCCAGCTCGGCCCGGCGGACCGCGGTGGCCACGCCGCAGGGCCGGGCGAACTCGCGCGGGAGGGCCCCGCCGCCCTCGCCGCGCCGACGGATCTCGGTGCAGCGGAAGACGTCGTCGGGGCCCTCCAGGGCGGTCACCACGTCCATCAGCGTGATCTGCTCGGGGCGGCGGCCCAGTCGGAAGCCGCCCTTCGGGCCGGGGGTGGAGCTGAGCACCCCGGCCCGCACCAGCGCCTGCAGGCGCTTGTGCAGGTACGCCGGGGGCAGGTCGAACCAGGTGGCCAGCCGGGCGGTGGGCACCGGCCGGTCGGCGTCGATCCACGCCAGTGTGAGGCAGCAGTGCAGCCCCCACTCGACTCCCTCTCCCATCCGCATATTCAGGACACTACACATCCAGAATCGACGGGGCACGCCGAAAGCCCGAGTTGCCGAAAAGTATGTCAAGTCCGACCGGACGCCCGGAGGCCCGGCAGCCCGTGGGCCCGTGGGCCCGGACGTCCGGACGTCCGGAAGCCCGAGGCGGGGAACGGCCGCGGTCAGGCCCGGTCGCCGGGCCGCAGCACCACCCGCCGCCCGTGCAGCTCACCGCGCTCCATCCGGCCGTGCACCCGCGCCGCCTCGCTCAGCGGCAGCACCTCCACCGCCCGGGGCCGCAGCCGCCCGGCGGCCAGCAGGCGGTTCACCGCGGCCGCGGCCGCGGCGAGCTCGGCGGTGGTCGCGTGCGAGATGACGAAACCCGCGATCGAGCAGTCCTTCATGTACAGCGGCCCCACCGGCAGCACCGGCCGGGAAGCCGCACCCGCCAGCAGCACGATCCGGCCGCGCGGGGCGAGCAGGCCGACGGCCGCGGCCAGGTCGTTCACCCCGGACGTGTCCAGGTACAGGTCCACCCCGTCCGGACAGGCCTCGGCCAGCCGCCCGGTCAGCGCCGGGTCGCGGTAGTCCAGCACCACCTCGGCACCCGACTCCCGGCAGTACGCCGCGTCCCGGGCGGCGGCGGTGGCCACCACCCGCGCCCCCGCGTCCACCGCCAGGGCCACCAGTGCCGCGCCCACGTTCCCGGCCGCGCCGCACACCAGCACCGTCCGCCCCGCCCGCAGCCCGCCGTGCGTGAACAGGCCCAGGTACGCCGTCGCCGCCGGGTGCACCACGGCCACCGCCCGCACCGGGTCGACCCCGGCGGGCAGGTGGTACAGGCGGTCCGCCGGAACGGCCGCCCGCTCGGCGGCCGCGCCCTGGCGCCCGGCGTGGCCCAGGCTGTTGCTCCACACCAGGTCGCCGACCGCGAAACCGCTCACCAGCGGGCCGACCGCGGCGACGGTGCCGACCAGGTCGCGGCCCACCACGAACGGGAAGTCCAGCGCGGTGCGGAACACCCCGGAACGCACGAAGGTGTCGACCGGGTTGACGGTGGTCGCGACCACGTCCACCAGCACGTCCGCCGGGCCGGTCCGGGGCGCCGGAAGGTCGCCGTACCGGATGTCCTCGGGCGCGCCGAGGGTCTCGATGAAGGCTGCTCGCATGCCCGCAGAGTCTTCCACCGGGCCGGGCCCGCGCCGCGGATCGGACCGGTTGTCCGTCAACTCGCGGCCCCGTCCCCCCACCCCCTGATGGTCCTGACACACCCGGGCCCTCCCGGGCCCGCCCGCCCGCCACCTGCGGCCTCGCCGACCCGCCCGCGGGCCCGCCCGCCGCCCCGGCGCCCGGTGGTCCCGCCATAGGCGCGTCCGGCAGCCGTGTGACCGGTGCACCTGGGCCGGGCGGCGGACGCCTGCCTAACGTCGGAACATCCGAACAAGGCACCGCCACGTGGAGGTTGGAGATCTCGATGAGCGACTTCGCCCCGCACCTCAGGGACACGCTCGCGCCCGGTCGTTCTCGGCTGCTCGACAGCTCCCATGACATCATCCTCTCCGAACTGGGCGCGGTGCTCTTCGCGTCACTCCCCAGAGCGGACCAGCGCCGCAAGGGCACCGAGTACCTGCGCGGCCTGCTCGGCGCCCAGGGCCGCAAGTCGGTCCGCAACATCGCCCGCCTGATCGGCGGACAGGCCACCGAGCAGAACCTGCACCACTTCATCAGCAGCTCCACCTGGGACTGGGACCCGGTCCGGGCCGCCCTCGCCCACTACCTGCGCGCCGTCGCCCCGCCCCAGGCCTGGGTGGTGCAGCAGACCGTCATCCCGAAGGCGGGCGAGCACTCCGTCGGCGTGGACCGCCAGTTCATCTCCTCGGTCGGCCAGGTGCTCAACGCCCAGCAGGCGGTCGGCGTCTGGTCCGCCTCCGCGGACGTCAGCATGCCGGTCAACTGGCGGCTGCACCTCTCCCGGGCCTGGCTGGACGACGTGCCCCGGCGCAGCCAGGCGTCCATCCCGGCCAGCGTCACCAGCCGCACCCTGGAGGACTGCGCCGTCGAAGCGGTGACCGAACTCACCGCCGACTGGCGGCTGCCCACCCTGCCGGTGGTGATGGACGTCCGGGAACTGGACGGCGCGAAAGCGGTCAACCTGCTGCGCGCGGCCGGACTCCCGTTCGTGCTGCGGATCGCCAGCACCCTGCTGCTCCGCCCGGCCGAGGGCGTCGCGGGCGCGGGCTCCTCCGGCAACGAGGTGATGCCGGCCCACCGGATCGCCGGGGCCTGGAGCGACCGCCGCCGGGTGGTCGCCTGGCACGACCCCGACCGGGAGGGCGGCCCGGCCACCGCCCTGGTCGGCGCCGTACGCGTCCGGACTGCCGGCGACCCCGCCGTCCGCGCCGGGGCGGCCCAGCGGCTCGCCCGGGGCGGCGGCCTGCTGCTGCTCGGCACCGGCACCCCCGGCCGCCGCTGGCCGCAGGAACTGTGGCTGACCGACCTGCCGGACCTCCCCCCGGCGCAACTGTTCCGGCTGAGCCAGCTGATCGGCCGGGTCGAGCGCGACTTCGAGGAGATCGCGGACCGCACCGGCGTACGCGACTACGCGGGCCGCTCGTTCAACGGCTGGCACCGCCACGTCACCCTGGCCTCCGCCGCCCACGCGGTGGCCGCCCTCGCCCACACCGGCGGCCGGACCCTGCGCCGGGTCAGCTGACGTCGGGTCAGCTGACGACGGTTCGGCGGCCGGCGAACCGTCGCCGCCCGCCAACCCGCCGCCCGCCGCCCGCCGCCCGCCGCCGTTCCAGGCGGCGGGCGACCGTGTTGGGGTGCACGTGCAGCTTCTGCGCGGCGCGGGTCGGGCTGCCGCCGGTCTCGAAGTAGGCGTCCAGGGTGCGGACCAGGTCGGTGAAGCGCTGCTTGTCGTAGTCGAGCACCGGGCCGATCACCGACTCCACGAAGGAGGGGACGTCCCGGGTGTCCGCGAGGAGCAGGCCGAGGAAGCCCAGTTCGCCGGGGGAGGCCGAGCGGCCGGTGATCTCCAGGGCGGTCATCGAGTCCAGGCAGCGCAGCGCCTCCTGGTAGCAGTGGTAGACCGACGGGGCGTCGGAGACCGGGCCCGCCCCGGCGACCGTCACCGGTTCGCCGAGCTGGGGCGCGAGTTCGCCGAGGACGGCGCGGGCGGTCGCCCCGGGCGCGGTGCCGGGCAGCAGCAGCACCACGTCGCCATTGTGCATCGCCCACAGCCCGTTGCGCCGCTGCGCCAGCCCGGTCACCAGGGCGCGGGCCCGGCCGGCCGCGCGGGCCTCCGGCCGGAGCACCACGACCAGGTGCGGGAGGGACAGGTCGACGCCCAGGCGGCGGGCCCGCTCCTGGAGTTGCTGCGGCGGGCGCTGCGTGCCGGAGAGCAGGTCCTCCAGCAGTTCGTCGTGGCTGCGCCCGCGGACGGCGGCCGGGTCGCCGGTGCGCAGCAGTTGGACGGCGACCGCCTGGGCGGCGATCCCCAGCAGTTCCTCCCCGTGCCCGTCCGCCGCCGCGCCGGGCCGGGCGACCACGCTGCCGAGCACCTCGCCCCCGGCGGTGGCCTGGACCGCCCACAGGCCGTCCGCGGTGTGCACCGGCTGCTTGGCGGCCTGGGTCTCGGCGGCGGCCGCGTCGGTGTCGGGGAGGTGGCCGACCGCCGCGAGCACGCTGCCGTCCGCGGCGTGGATCCGCAGCGGGCCGTCCAGGTGCTGGCCGATCAGTTCGGCGAGCGGCTGCAACTCGTCCTCGGTGAGGGCGTGTTCGAGAAGTTCGTGGTGGGCGCGCCGGTGCTCGGCCAGCTCCCGCAGCGTCTCGGTGGTGCGCTGGTGCTCCCGTTCCAGGGCGCGCAGCGCGGCCCGGGACTCCTCCAGGACCTCGGTCTGTCCGGCGGCCAGGCCGACGAGTTCGCCGAGCAGGCTGGCGGTGGCGATCTCCTCGGGCGTGTAGTGCCGCACGTTGCGGTCGGCGATGTACAGCGCGCCGAACGGCTGGGAGCCCCGGCTGAGCGGGACGGCCATGACCGAGCGAAGCGTCTCGGCCCGGACCACCTCGTCGATGTCCTCGTCGTGCCGGAACCGGTCGTCGTCCAGGTAGTCGGGGGTCCACGCCGGTGCCAGGTTGTTGACGGCGGAGTGGCCGAGCCCGACGTCGCCGCGCAGGCGCAGGCCGACGTTGAGGGTCGAGGTGTGGCCGTCGGAGGCCCGGATGTGGGCCATGCCGGGGTCGGGGCCGGGGAAGCTGACGTACGCCATGTCGGCGCCGAGCAGCAGGCGTGCGCGCCGGGTGGCGACCTGGAGCACGCCGTCCAGCGAGGTGGGCACGAGCAGGTCCTGGGCGGCGCTCAGGAGCGCGGACAGCCGGGCCTCGCGCTGCTGGCGCGCCCCCCGCTGGGCGCAGATGTCCAGTCCGATCCGCACCGCGCGCTCCAGCGCCGCCCGCTCGGACTCCCGCGCGCCCTGGCGCACGGCCTCGGCGAGCAGTGACTCGATGTGCGCCACCGGTGCTTCGGTCACCAACAGGTTCAGGACGGTCAGTGCGTCCGGCCGAGTCGAGGCACCTTGCTGAGCCATGCGGGACCCCCACCTGTGACGACGCGCTCTCCCGGCACATGCCAGGCATGATGATGTGTTTATCACGTCACTCTGGGTATGCGGCAGTCCGAACCGCATCCTGGACGGTGGACCAGGCACCGCCCGGACCCTTCCGGTGTGTTGCCGGGTCACCTTCCCGCCGGTCGGGCCGGTTTTGCAGGATGAGAAGGGGCCGCCGCAGCGGTGGTCAGGGCGCCAACGCCCTGCTGGCGAGTGAGGGGTACGGACACACGCGATGAAGGCACTGCAGGACTACCGGCGTTCCCTCGAACGCAGCCGGGAGGCGCTCGACGCCCCGGACCGGCCCGCGACCTTCGCCCTCTGCGGCCGCCAATGGGACCTGCTGCCAGGGGTTTTCGCGCCGGTCTACTCGCCGACCACCGAGATCTCGCTGCGCCTGCTCGGCCTGGACGACCCGCGGGCCGCCGGACGCACCGGCTCGTTCCTGGAGATCGGCTGCGGAACGGGCGTGATCGCGGTGGCCGGAGCACTGGCCGGGCACGAACGAGTGGTGGCCGCCGACATCAACGAGGCCGCCGTCCGCAACGCCGCGCTCAACGCCCGCCGCCACGGCGTCACCCACAAGCTCCGCGCCGTGCACAGCGACCTGTTCGCCGACCTCGACCCCCAGGAGCGCTTCGACCTCGTCTACTGGCACTCCAACTACGTGCTCGCACCCGCCGACTACCGCTACCGCAGCGTGCACGAACGCGGCTACGTCGACCCCGGCTACGCCGCCCACCGGCGCTTCCTGACCGAGTCGGTCCACCGGGTGGCCCCCGGCGGCCGGGTGCTGCTGCACTTCAGCGAACGCGGGAACCTGGAGCGGCTCACCCGCACCGCCCAGGAGTGCGGCCGCCACCTGCGGGTGGTGCGCGAGGGCCGCTTCGCCGAGGGCGCGCAGGAGGTCGAGCACCTGCTGATCGAAGTGACCGCGGCGGCCCGCTAGTACCACCGCGACGGCCCGCTAGCACCACCGCGACGACCCGCCCCGCCGGGGGCGGACACCACCGCCGGACACGGCTCCTGACGGGAAGAAACGTGCGCACCCTGCTGATCGACAACTACGACTCGTTCACCTACAACCTCTTCCACTACCTCGCCGAGGTGAACGGCCGCGAGCCCGAGGTCATCGTCAACAACGACCCGCGCTGGCAGGCCCGCCACCTCGCCGAGTTCGACAACGTCGTCCTCTCGCCCGGCCCCGGCGACCCGACCCGCCCCGAGGACTTCGGGGTCTGCCGCGAAGTCCTGGCGGACGGTGGCCTGCCCACCCTCGGTGTGTGCCTGGGCCACCAGGGCCTGGCCGCGCTGTACGGAGCCAGGGTCGGCCGCGCGCCCGAGCCCTTCCACGGCCGCACCTCACCCGTCCGGCACCTGGGCACCGACCTGTTCGAAGGACTGCCGTCCCCGTTCACGGCCGTCCGCTACCACTCACTGGCCGCCGACCGGCTCCCCGCCGAGCTGGAGGCCACCGCGTGGACCCCGGACGGCGTCCTGATGGGCCTGCGGCACCGCACCCGCCCGCAGTGGGGCGTCCAGTTCCACCCCGAGTCGATCGGCGGCGAGCACGGCCACGCGCTGCTCGCCAACTTCCGCCGCCTGACCGAGCGCTTCACCGGACGCCACGGCGCCCGCCCCACCGGACGCCCGGCCGCCGCCCGGCCCGCCGCCCCCGCGGCGCCCCCGCGCACCGCGCCCGCCCCCGAACGCCGCCGCCTGCGGGTGCTGACCCGCACCCTGCCGCTGCGCGGCGACGGCGAGGCCGCCTACGCCCGGCTGTTCCGGCACGGCGACCACCCCCACTGGCTCGACTCCACCCGCCCCGACAGCGCCGACGGCCGCTACTCGATCATGGGCGACGCCTCCGGACCGCTCGGCCGGGTGGTCCGCGCCGACGCCTGGACGGGCACCCTCGACGTCCGCACCGCCACCGGCACCCGCACCGTCCGCTCCGGACTGCTCGACTGGCTGGAGCACGACCTCGCCACGCTCGACACCCGACTGCCCGACCTGCCCTTTGACTTCGCCCTCGGCTGGGTCGGCTACCTCGGCTACGAACTGAAGGCCGAGTGCGGCGGCAGCCTGCGGCACCGCTCCGAGGTCCCCGACGCCGTCCTCGCCTTCACCACCCGGGCCCTCGTCCTCGACCACGCCACCGGCACCGCCCACCTGCTCGCCCTCGCCGAGGACGACGACGAGCGACCCGCCCGCCGCTGGCTCGACACCGCCGCCCGCGCCCTCGCCACCCTCCCCGAACCGGCCGACCGCGCAGGCCGCCCAGGCCGCACCGCACCGCCCGTACCGCCCGTACCGCCCGCACCCACCGGCGCGCCCAGGCCCCGGCACGAACGCACCGACTACCTCGACCTGATCGACGCCTGCGCCGAGGAGATAGCGGCCGGCGAGAGCTACGAGATCTGCCTCACCAACACGCTCCGCGCCGACGGCCCCCGGGACACCTGGCAGGACTACCGCTTCCTGCGCCGCACCAGCCCCAGCCCGCTCGGCGCCCTCCTCGACTTCCCCGGCACCGCAGTCCTCAGCACCTCCCCCGAGCGCTTCCTGCGGATCGACCGGCACCGCACCGCCGAGTCCCGCCCGATCAAGGGCACCCGCCCCCGCGGCGACACCCCCGAACAGGACGCCCGGCTGGCCGCCGACCTCGCGGCCAGCGCCAAGGACCGGGCCGAGAACCTGATGATCGTCGACCTGGTCCGCAACGACCTCGGCCGCTGCGCCGAGATCGGCACCGTCCGGGCCGACGACCTGTTCCGGGTCGAGACCCACGCCCGCGCCCACCAACTCGTCAGCACCGTCCGGGCCCGGCTGCGCCCCGACAGCTCCGCCGTGCAGTGCGTGCGCGCCGCCTTCCCGCCCGGCTCGATGACCGGTGCCCCGAAACTCCGCACCATGGAGATCATCGACCGGCTCGAACAGGGCCCGCGCGGCGTCTACTCCGGCGTCCTCGGCTACTTCTCGCTCACCGGCGCCGCCGACCTCAGCGTCGCCATCCGCACCACCGTGACCACCCCCGCCGGGATGCGCTACGGCGTCGGCGGCGCCGTCATCGCGCTCTCCGACCCGGCCGCCGAGTGGGAGGAGACCGTGGTCAAGGCCGCGCCCTTCCTCGCCCTCACCGGTGCCGACGGCCTGGACGCCCCCGTCCCCGCCCCCGCCGACCCGCCCCTGGGCACCGACCTGCCCTGACCCCGCCCACCCCACCCCGCCCCGCTCCGCCCCGCGCCAGCCCCCGC
>NZ_JNYE01000179.1 GCF_000717185.1 Kitasatospora phosalacinea
CCCCCACCTCCGCCCCCACCCCCACCTCCAGCGACCGGCGCGTCCTCGCCGCACGCCTGCTCGCGACCCGTCGGCAGGCCTCGGCGGTCCGTGGCGTGCCGCGGCTGCCGCGGGACGGGCGTCCGGTGGTGTGTTCGGCGGAGCAGCGCCGGCTGTGGCTGGCGGAGCGGATCGGCGGCCCGGCTGCGTCGCCGCCGGTGACGGCGGGCCTGGCGCTGGACGGTCCGCTGGACCTGGACCGGCTGGCGGCCGCGCTGGCCGCGGTGGTCGACCGGCACCCGGTCCTGCGGACGCGCTACGCGGAGGTCGACGGCGAGCCCGTCCAGCTCCTCCCCGAAGCTCCCCTGACGCTTCGTCAATCTGCTTCCCTGGTCGACCCGGTGGACCTCTCCTTCGCGCCGGAGCCGGAGCGCGAGGCGCTGGCCGCCGCCCTGGCCGTGGAGGCGGGCGGGCACCGCTTCGACCTGGCGTCGGGGCCGATGCTGCGGCTGACGGTGCTGCGGTTGGCCGCCGACCGGCACCGGCTGCTGCTGGTGTGCCACCACATCGCGGCGGACGCCCGCTCGGCGGACCTGCTGACCGCCGAACTGGCAGCGGCCTACCGCGCAGACGAAGCCCCCGCCCCCGCCAACGGCCCCGCCCCCGTCAACGACCCCGCCTCCGCCTCCGTCCCCGTCCCCGCCGACGACCGTCCGCAGTACGCGGACTACGCGGCCTGGTCGCGGTCCCGGCTGGACCGCGTCCTGCCGGAGCGCCTGGCGTACTGGCGGCACCTGCTGGCGGGCGCGCCCCCGTTGCTGGAGCTCGGCCTGGAGGCCCCGCGCTCATCCGGCAGCCACAGCGGTGGCGGCGACCGCCGTACCGCGACGGTCGCCGTCCGGGTGCCCGGCGCGGTGGTGGAGCGGCTGCGGGCGTCCGGTGACGGGGCGCGGCTGACGGGGCACACGGTGCTGCTGGCCGGGTTCCTGGTGCTGCTGGCGCGGTGCGCGGGGCGCCGGGAGGTGGCGGTGGGCGTGGTGTCGGGCGGCCGTCCGCATCCCGAACTGGACGCCGTGGTGGGCTGTTTCACGGATCTGCTGCCGTTGCGGGTGTCGCTGGCGGACGATCCGGCGTTCCGCTCGTTCGCGCCGCGGGTGCGGGAGGCGCTGGCGGCGGGGTTGGCGCAGGCGGCCCCGTTCGACCGGATCGTGTCGGCGGTCGCCCCGCGCCGCGCGCCGGGGGTGCACCCGCTGTTCCAGGTGCTGTTCGTGGAGCGCACGGAGGTCGCGACGGACGAAGCAGGCGGGCCGGGTGCGGGGTGGGGCCCGGGCCTGGAGGCGTCGCCGTGGGGGCAGGAGGTCGACGGCAGCGCGTACGACCTGGTGCTGGCGGCGGGGGTCGGGCCGGAGGGCGCGGAGCTGGTGCTGACGTACCCGTGCGAGCGGTTCGCCCGTTCGGCGGTGGCGGGGTTCGCGGACGCGCTGGTCGAGTTGTTGGCGCTGCTGGCCGAGCGTCCGCAGGCCCCGCTGAGCGGCGTCCGGACGGCCGAGCCGTGGCGTCCGCCCGCTGCGCCGCCGTCGGCCCGTCCGGCCCTCCCGACCGCCGGGGCGGGCCCAGCAGCGGGCGAAGTCACCGGCCCGGTCGCGGAGTTGCGCGCCCTGTGGGCGGAGGTCCTGGGCCGGGAGGGGGTCGGTGACCACGACGACCTGTTCGCGCACGGCGGTGACTCGCTCGCCGTGGTGCGGATCGCCGCCCGGATCGCCGAGCGGTTCGGCGTGGACGTCCCGGCCTCGGCGTTCTTCGAGTCCCCCACCCCGGCCGGCTTCGGTGCCGTGCTGGCCCGTCTCACCGAGGAGCAGCAGCATGTCTGACCGCGAGTACCCGCTGACGCCGGGCCAGCAACGGATGTGGTTCCTCCAGCAGTTGGACCCGTCGGACGTCTCGGAGAACCTGGTCACCCTGCGCCGCCTGACCGGCCCGCTCGACCCGGAGGCGTTCCGCCGGGCGGTGGCCGCCGTGGTGGCGCGGCACGAGCCGCTGCGGACGTCGTTCGCGGAGGTCGACGGCGTGCCCGTGCAGCGGGTCGCGGACCGGGTCGAGGTGCCCGTCGCGCTGCACGACCTGCGGGCCGAGCCGGACCCGGAGGCCGCCGCGCTGCGGCTGGCCGAGGCGTGCGGCGGGCGGCCGTACGCGACGGCGCGGGGGCCGCTGCTGCGGGTCGAGCTGTACCGGACGGGCGAGCGGGAGCACGTGCTGCTGCTGGCGGCGCACCACCTGGTGTCGGACGGCTGGTCGATCCGGCTGCTGCTGGACGAGCTGCTGGCCGCGCACCGGGCGGCGGCGGACGGCCGGGAGCCGCAACTGCCGCCGCTGCCGGGCGGGTTCGGCGACCACGTGATGTGGCAGCGGGCCCGCGCGGAGGGCCCGGCGGCGGACCGGGCGGCGGCGTACTGGGCGGCCGAGCTCGCCGCGCCGCCCGGCCGGGGCCTGCCGCCGGGCACCCCGCCCCCGCCGCGCCCCGCCCTCACCCCCGCACCGGGCGCACCGAACTCGCCGGGCGCACCGAACTCGCCGGACGGCCGGGCGCACTGGGTGCGGGCCGAGGTCGACGCCGCCGCGGCGGCCGCGGTCGAGGGCTTCGCCCGGCAGCACTCCTGCACCCCGTTCATGGCCTGGCTGGCGCTCTACCAGCTGCTGGTCGGGCGGCACACCGGGCAGGAGGACCTGGTGGTGGGCGCGCCGACGGCCGGGCGCGAACGCCGTGCGGACGAGCACCTGGTGGGCTGCTTCACGACCGTCCTCCCGCTGCGCGCCGACCTCGGCGGCGGGGCCGGTTTCGCCACCCTGCTGGAGCGCACCCGGTCCACCGTCACGAACGCGCTCTCGCACCCGCAGGTCCCGTACGAGCGGCTGCTCGGCGAGCTGGGCACGGCGCGCGGGGAGGGTCAGCGGCAGCTGTTCCGGCACTGGTTCAACCTGCACACCGAGTCCGCCGCACCCGCCACCAGCACGGGAACCGGAACCGCCACCACCGACGTCGCCGCCGCCGACCCGCTGCGGGTGGACGCGCTGCCCGGCCTGCCCGCGCCGACGCCCTTCGACACCTCGCTGGACGCCTGGCCGGCCGCCGACGGCGGCCTGCACCTGCTGCTGGCGTACGACCCCGCGGTGCTGGACGCCGCCGCGGCCCAGGCCCTGCTGGACCGCCTGCCGCTCCTGGCCCGCCGGGCCCTCGCCGAGCCCGGACGGCCGGTCACCGCGCTCTCCCTGCTCTCCCCGGACGAGGACGGCGCACTGCTGCGCGGCCCGGACGGCGTGCCGGACGACCCGGAGACGGTACTCGACCTGCTGCTGCGGCAGGCCGACCTGACCCCGGACGCGGTTGCCGTCCGGGACGGCGAACGGTCGTTCAGCTACCGGGAGTTGCTCGCCGGGGCGCGTCGGGCGGAGGCCGCCGTCCGCGCCGTGGGAGCGCTCCCGCGCACGCCGGTCGGGCTGTACGGCGCCCGCTCCGCCGAGCTGCTGGCGGGCATGCTGGGCGTCCTGCTGGCCGGCTGCGCCTACCTCCCGCTCGACCCGGCCCTGCCCGGGCCGCGCCTGCGCGCCATGCTCGACGGCGCGGGCGCCACCGCCGTCCTGGCCACCCCGGACGCCCCCGCGACCGACACCGGCCTGCCCACCGCCCGGCCCGCCCCGCTCGACGCACCCCAACCCGCCCCCACCACGGGGGAGTTCACTCCCCCCTCGCCTGCCGACCCCGCCTACGTGCTGTACACCTCCGGCTCGACCGGCGAGCCGAAGGCGGTGGCCGTCCCGCACCGGGCGCTGCTCGCCCGGGTGCGCTGGATGGGCGCGGCGTACGGGCTGGGGCCGGGCGAGCGGGTGCTGCAGTTCGCGTCGCCGGGGTTCGACACGCACGTGGAGGAGGTCTTCCCCGCACTGACGCACGGCGCGGAGGTGGTGCTGCTGCCGGTGCCGTCCGCCGAGCTCCCGGACTGGCTGGGCGGTCCGCAGGGCCGCACCCTGACGGTGCTCGACCTGCCGACGGCGTACTGGCAGGAGCTGGTCGCGGCCGGTCCGGCCGTCCCGTGGCCCCCGGCGCTGCGCACGGTGGTGCTGGGCGGCGACCAGGTGGCGTCGGCGGCGGTCGCGGCCTGGCGCGGGCGCTTCGGCGACCGCGTCGAGCTGTGGAACACCTACGGCCCGACCGAGGCCGCGGTGATCGCCACCGCCTGCCTGCTGGGCCCGGCCGACGCGGCCGCCCGCCCGGGGATCGGCCGTCCGATCGCCGCGACCGTCTCCCACCTGCTGGACGACGGCGGCCGCCCGGTGCCGCCGGGGGTGCCCGGCGAGCTGTGGCTGGGCGGGGACGGCCTCGCCGACGGCTACCTGGGGCGGCCCGACCTGACGGCGGAGCGGTTCGCCGCGGACCCGTTCACCGGCGGCCGGATGTACCGGACGGGCGACCTGGCCCGGCTGCGGCCGGACGGCGCGCTGGAGTTCCTGGGCCGCCGGGACCGCCAGCTCAAGGTGCGCGGGTACCGGGTGGAGCCCGCCGAGGTGGAGGCCGCGCTGCTGGCGCAGCCGGGCGTCGGGCAGGCCGTGGTGGACCTGCACGACGAGGCCGGGCGGCAGCTGCTGGCCGCCTGGGTGGTCCCCGCCGGTGCCGAACTCCCGCCGAACGGCGAGGAGTTGCGCCAGCGCCTGCGGGCGGTGCTGCCCGCCCACCTCGTCCCGGACGTCTGCCTGCTGCTGGAGCGCCTGCCGCTGACCGTCCGCGGCAAGCTCGACCGGGCCGCCCTGCCCTCCCCCGCCGCCGTCGCCCCGGCGGGCGCCGTCGCCGAGCGCGTCCCGCCCGGCACGGACGCCGAACACCTGGTCGCCGAGACCTGGTCCGAGGTGCTGGGGCTGGAGGTGGACCGGATCGGCGTGCACGACGACTTCTTCGCGCTCGGCGGCCATTCGCTGCTCGCCGTCCGGGTGCTGGCCCGGCTCCGCTCCGCGCTCGAACTCGACGTGCCGGTAAGGGTGTTGTTCGAGGCGCCGACGGTCGCGGGCACGGCCGCCGCCGTCGAGGAACTGCTGCTCGCGGAGATCGACGCGCTCAGCGAGGACGAGGTGCGGTCCCTGATCGACGAGGGCGCCCCGACCGCATGACCCCCGCCCCCGCCACCGCCCCCACCACCCCCG
>NZ_JNYE01000180.1 GCF_000717185.1 Kitasatospora phosalacinea
GATGTCGCAATCCACACCGAGCCAGAAGGCCCTCACTCATTTCAAGATCACCACACCGTGAACCCCGTCACCAACCTCCGTGGTCAGTACACCTAGGGCCGGTGCGGGGCCCCGGTGCGGGCCCGGCGTCCGGTCGAACGGCGCCGGCCCCGGAGCCCGGCCCTGGAACCCGGCCCTAGAACAGGGTGTCCTGTTCGGCGGCGGGGCGGGCCCTGGGGAGCAGGGCCAGGCCGTCGCAGCCGGGGGCGCCGGGGGCGGGGTGCAGCGTCCAGCCGGTGAGCAGGCGGGTGTCGAGGAGCAGCGGGGGGCCGTCGGGCCGGTCGAGGAAGAGGTGGCCGCCGATGGGGCGGCGCAGGCGGCCGGTCAGGAGGGCGCCGTCGGTGAGGGCCTTGACCTGCTGGTAGTGGTCGGGGGCGCCGTCGGTGAGGCCGAAGAGCTCGACCTGGTCGGTGACGGGGTGGTCGGTGAGCAGCTCCAGCTGGTCGTGGCCCTGTTCGGTGAGCAGGCGGTGGGCGCGGGTGCGGGCGGCGGTGACCGCGTCGTGCCGCTCGGCGGGGGCGGGCAGGCCCCACCAGGCCGGGTACTTGGCGGCGGCGGGGATCCGCTCGCGGGCCAGCCGGGCGTGGGCGAGGGCGAGTTCGGCGCGGCGGACGGCGGGCAGCGGGCCGTGGGCGACGAACGTCCAGGTGAGGGCGGCCTGTTCGAGCAGGCGGGCGGTGCCGCGTTCGGCGGCGGTGAGGCCGACCTTGAGCAGGCCGGGGGCGAACCAGGCGAGGTAGAGGCGGTAGGCGCGGCCGTCGTCGAGGATGCGGTCCCGGGCGAGTTGCAGGCCGCGGTCGGCGTTCTGGCAGGGCGGGCACTGGCTGACGGTGCCCTCGGCGGGGACGGTGGCGCGGTGCGGGCAGGGGCGGTGGCCGCGCTCGGTGTGCGCGCCGGTGCAGCGGCGCGGGCCGGTGATCCGCCAGGCGACGGGGGTGCCGTCGGCGAGCGGCCGGGCGTGGCGCCCGCGGCCGTCGGTGGCGGTGAGGTGGGGCGCGCCGTCCTGCCAGTGGAGCCCCGTGGCGGTCCATCCGCTGCCCTGGTCCTGGTGCATCCGGTGAGCGTACGGCACGCCACGGACAGTCACGGCGGCACCGTCGTTCACGGCCGCAGCAGCAGGGGCAGGACGTGGTCGCAGAGCCCGGCGAGGGCGGTGCGCTGCCCGGGGTCGAGGCTGTCGAAGGCGGCGCGGGCGCGGGCCATGTCGGCGTGGATCCGGTGGAGGACCTCGCGGCCCGGCCCGGTGATGGTGACGATCTTGACCCGGCGGTCGGCGGCGGCGGCCTCGCGGTGGGCGTAGCCGAGTGCTTCGAGGCGGTCGACGATGCCGGTGACGTTGGAGGCGTCGCAGCCGAGGCGCCCGGCCAGGGCGCGCATCGGGACGGGTTCGAGGACGGCCTTGAGGGCCTTGGCCTGCGAGGAGTTGAGGCCGTGGCGGGCCGCGGCGGAGGCGAAGTCCTGGAAGTAGGCGGCGCCGACGGCCGCGATCCGTTCCATGAGTTCGGTGCTGGAGGGTGCGGTCGCGGCGGTGCCGCTGCCTGTGCTGCTGGCCATGGCGGTCAGGGTACGCCCATTCGTTTCAGTGACTCCAGCATTGAGTCTGGCAAGTAGTTTGCGGATCCGGTGGACGCTCCGTGCTCGGCCGCCCCGGCGGGGCCGCTCAGAGCACCAGGCGGTCGAACAGGTGGTGCAGTTCCGCGGCCGGGTCGGCGGTCAGCCCGGTGTGCACGGGGCCGGGCTGGACGACGGCGCTGCGCGGGGCGGTGAGCCAGCGGAAGCGCTGCCCGGCGCTGTCCCGGGCGGCCGGTCCGGCGGCCTCGCCGCCCGCGCAGACCGCCTCCACGCCGCGCAGCGCGCGCCGCACGCCCGCGACGTCGGCCAGCGCGTCCAGGGCCAGCAGCCGCCCCTGGTCGAGGTGGGTGCGGGCGCCCAGGTACGCGGCGGTGCGGCAGTACAGCAGGACGCCGATGTTGACGCACTCGCCGCGCTCGACCCGGGGGACGGCCCGGATCAGCGCGTACTCGTAGTCGTGGCGGGGCTGTTCGTGGACGGGCTCCATCAGGACGCCACCTCCGGGAGCCAGTCGCGGGGCCCGGCCAGGCGGGCGGTGAGCTGTGCGGTGTACGCGGCGCGGACGTCGTCGGGGGCGTCGAAGCCGGGCTCGTCGGCCAGCCAGACGTCGGGGACGGCGGCGACGGCGGCCGGCAGCGCCTGTCCGGCGAGTACGGCGAGTTCGGCGTCGACGGCCTTCAGGTGGCCGGCGGCGTGCCGCAGCGCGTGGTCGGAGGCGTCGTAGGGCTTGCGGCGCCACTTCTCGGCGCCCGGCCAGCTGTGGTGGAAGACCAGGCTGGCGCCGTGGTCGATCAGCCGCAGGCCGCCGGCCGCGACCAGCAGGTTGGGGTTGCGCCAGGAGCGGTCGACGTTGCCGATCAGGGCGTCGAACCAGAGCACCCGGGCGGCGGAGTCGTCGTCCACCTCGAAGCAGAGCGGGTCGAAGTTCAGCGCCCCGGAGACGTACGCCATGCCGAGGTTGGTGCCGCCGCTGGCCCGCATCTGGTCCTGGATCTGCACCTCGGGCTCGCTGCGGGCCAGCACCGGGTCCAGGTCGACGAGGGCGAGTTCGGGCACCGGCAGGCCGATCCGGCGGCCGAGTTCGCCGGCCAGCACCTCGGCCACCAGCGCCTTGCGGCCCTGGGCCGCGCCGACCCACTTCAGGACGTACAGGCGGCGGTCGTCGGCCTCGATCAGGCCCGGCATCGAACCGCCTTCGCGCAGCGGCGTCGCGTAGCGGACGGCCGTCACCTCGGAGAGCATCCGGACAGCCTAGCGGCCCGGGCGGGGGGCATGACCGCGCGCCGGGCGGGCAGGCGCCCGGCAGCCCGTTGGAGATGCACCCGCCGTTACCCCGTGCGAGTGTGGCCAACAGTCGTCCTTGCTACTCACGGACCTGCACACAGTAGGGGATGAAGATGGAACGACCTCGGATCCTGATCGTCGGCGGCGGCTTCGCCGGACTCGAGTGCGCGCGCCGCCTGGAGCGCAAGCTCGCCCCCTCCGAGGCGGAGATCTCCCTGGTCACGCCGTTCTCGTACCAGCTGTACCTGCCGCTGCTGCCGCACGTCGCGGCCGGGGTGCTGACCCCGCAGTCGGTGGCGATCTCGCTGCGGCGCTCGCTGCGGCGCACCCACATCGTGCCGGGCGGGGCGATCGGCGTCGATCCGCGGTCGAAGGTCGCCGTGGTCCGCAAGATCACCGACGAGGTGGTCGCGGTGAAGTACGACTACCTGGTGCTCGCGCCGGGCAGCGTCACCCGGACCTTCGACATCCCCGGCCTGCCGGACTACGCGCGCGGCATGAAGACGCTCGCCGAGGCCACGTACATCCGCGACCACGTGATCGCCCAGCTCGACCTGGCGTCCGCGTCGATGGACGAGAACGAGCGGGCCTCCCGGCTGCAGTTCGTGGTGGTCGGCGGCGGGTACGCGGGCACCGAGACCGCGGCCTGCCTGCAGCGGCTGACCACGGCGGCGGTCAAGCGCTACCCGCGGCTGGACCCTCAGCTGATCAAGTGGCACCTGATCGACATCGCCCCGAAGCTGATGCCCGAGCTCGGCGACAAGCTCGGCACCACCGCGATGGAGATCCTGCGCGGGCGCGGCGTGGACGTGTCGCTGGGCGTGTCGATCGCCGAGGTCGGCCCGGAGACCGTCAAGTTCACCGACGGGCGCAGCCTGCCGTGCCGCACCCTGATCTGGACGGCGGGCGTGGCCGCCTCCCCGCTGGTCGGCACGCTGGACGCGGAGACGGTGCGCGGGCGGCTGGCGGTGACGGCGGAGATGCGGGTGCCGCAGTTCGAGGGCGTGTTCGCGCTCGGTGACGCGGCCGCGGTGCCGGACCTGGCCAAGGGCGACGGGGCGGTCTGCCCGCCGACCGCGCAGCACTCGGCCCGGCAGGGCAAGCGGGTCGCCGAGAACCTGGTCGCGGCGCTGCGCAACCAGCCGCTGCAGCCGTACTTCCACAAGGACCTGGGCCTGGTCGTCGACCTCGGCGGCAAGGACGCGGTCTCCAAGCCGCTGGGCGTGGAGCTGCACGGCGCGCCCGCGCAGGCGGTGGCCCGCGGCTACCACGTGATGGCGATGCGCACCAACGCCGCGAAGTACCGCACGGCGGCGAACTGGCTGCTCAACGCCACCGCGGGCGACGACTTCGTCCGCACCGGCTTCCTGGCCCGCCAGCCCGCCCGGCTGCGCGACTTCGAGTACACCGACGCGTACCTCTCCCGCGACCAGGTCCGCGAGCACGCGCAGGCGCTGCTGGCCAAGGGCTGAGCGCCCGCAGGCACCGACGCAGGCACCGACGCAGGCACCGACGCAGGCCCCCCGCCCGGCGCGGGGGGCCTGCGTCACACCGTGTACGGGTAGAGCTCGGCGTGCGCGCACGGGACGGCGACCTCGACCCGGCCGGGCGGGGCGGGCAGGTCGAGCGGGATCAGGCTGTCGCCGGTGCGCAGCACCCCCGCGCCGTCGAACTCGCCGGTCAGCAGCAGGAGTCCGCCCTCGGTGCGGACGGCCGGGGCGGGCCCGGGGGCGGGGCGGACGGTGGCGTGGTCCTCGTCGACCGTCCACTCGACGTGGTACGGGCCGGGCGGGTCGGCCGGGTCGCCGCGCCAGAGGGCGACGGCCGGGCCGTGCGGGGTGCGGACCTCGGCGAGCGGCGGGCCCGGGTCGGCGGGGCGCAGGCGGAGCAGGTGGACCAGCACGGGGCGCGGTCCTCTCAGGTGAGCCGGGAGCCGGTGGCGGGGGCGGCCAGCACGGCGGCGAGGTCGGCGGCCAGCTCGGGGGCCTCGGCCGGGTCGAGGGTGGAGACGGTGATCCGGATGCCGGGCGGGGAGGCGAGGCGGAACAGCGCGCCGGGGGCGGTGACCCAGCCGCGGTGGAGCAGCGCGGCGGCGGTCGCGGTCTCGTCGGGGACGGGCACCCAGACGTTGAGGCCGCTGGCGCCGTGGGCGCGGATGCCGTGCGCGGCGAGGGCGGCCAGCAGGGCGTCGCGCCGGGCGCGGTAGGCGGGGGCGGGGG
>NZ_JNYE01000181.1 GCF_000717185.1 Kitasatospora phosalacinea
GCGGTGGGGGCGGGGTGGGGGTGTGGGGGATGCCGATCGGATGCCCCGTGACCTGCCCGAACGCTGTGGGAGCGCTCCCAACTCCGGTCGGCCCGGAACGGTGTCGGCAGGCGGTGGGCGGCGTCCATGGTGTCCGCGCCGCCGCATCCGTGTCAATGCGCAACCTGGAAGTTACAAGGAGGAATTGACGCCCCAGCGGCACCGGCCGCCCCGTCGGCCGACCAACCACCGACCACCGGGGCTCAGCGGCGGTCCGGCTCGACGGTGATCGTGACCTTGCCGCTCACCAGGTCGATCCGGCGCGCGGGCGGCGCGGCGTCGCCCTCCTCGTCGCGGAGCATCTGCTCGCTCTCGCGCTGCTCGATCTGGGCGCGCTTGGACGCCTGGAAGGCGGCGTGGAAGTCGTCCAGCCCGGCCTGGGAGATCGACGTCCCCCGGTCCTTGACCTTCCGCGCCCACCGCCACAGACGCTCGGACACCATCACCAGGAACAACAGCAGGACCACCAACTCCATACCTGCGCACCACCCTTCGCCCCGGTCCCGCTCGACCCTTCGTGAACTCACCGCCTCCGCAACGGACTGTACCTCCCCCGTGCCCGCCCGCGTCGGCGCCGAGCACGGGGTGCCGCCCGCGTGATCGCCGCGGCCCTCAGCTCCTTCCCGCGGGCAGGTCGAGCCAGGCGCAGGCGTCCGGGGGCAGCAGGCCGCCGTCGAGCGGGGCGCTGGTGAGCAGGACGGTGCTGCCGGGCGGGAGGGGCTGCGGGTCGGCGGTGAAGTTGACGGCGCAGGCGAAGGAGCCGTCGCGGGTGAAGGCGAGGACGCCCGGGGCGGTGGGGAGCCAGCTGAGGTGTTCGGGGAGGGCGGCGAGGCGGTCGCGGCGCAGGCGCAGGGCGGTGCGGTAGAGGGTGAGGACGGAGTGCGGGTCGGCGGTCTGGGCGGCGGCGCTCTGGTCGGCCCAGTCGGCGGGTTGCGGGAGCCAGGGGGCGGTGGCGCCGTCCGGGGAGAAGCCGTAGGGGGTTTCGGGGCCGGACCAGGGCAGCGGGACGCGGCAGCCGTCGCGGCCGCGGTCGGTGCCGCCGGAGCGGACGAAGGTGGGGTCCTGGATCAGTTCGTCGGGGATGGACTCGACTTCGCTGAGCGCGAGTTCGTCGCCCTGGTAGACGTAGACGCCGCCGGGGAGGGCCATGGTGAGCAGGGCGGCGGCGCGGGCGCGGCGCAGGCCGAGCTCGCGGTCGGTGGGGGCGCCGAGCCGCTTGTTCCCCATGTCGAAGGAGGTGTCCTCGCGGCCGTAGCGGGTGGTGTGGCGGATGGTGTCGTGGTTGGAGAGCACCCAGGTCGGCGGGGCGCCGACCTCGGCGTGGGCGGCCAGGGTGCCGTCGACCACGTCCTTGACGGCGTCGAACTCCCAGGCGCAGCAGAGGAATTCGAAGTTGAAGGCGGAGTGCAGCTCGTCCGGGCGCAGGTAGCGGGCGAACTGCTCGGGGGTGGGGAGCCAGACCTCACCGACGAAGACCCGGTCGCCGGAGTAGCCGTCGGTGATCTTGCGCCAGGAGCGGTAGACCTCGTGGACGGCGTCGACGTCCTGGTAGGGCAGGTCGGTGACGTCGGGGTCGGGGCCGACGTCGGGCAGGCCGGGCTTCTTGGCGAGCCCGTGGGCGACGTCGATCCGGAAGCCGTCCACGCCGCGGTCGAGCCAGAACCGCAGCACGGACTCGAACTCGGTGCGGACCTCGGGGTGTTCCCAGTTGAGGTCGGGCTGCTCGGGGGCGAACAGGTGCAGGTACCAGTCGCCGGGGGTGCCGTCGGGGCCGGTGGTGCGGGTCCAGGCGGGGCCGCCGAAGTACGACTGCCAGTCGTTGGGCGGGAGTTGGCCGTCGGCGCCGCGGCCGGGGGCGAACCAGAAGCGTTCGCGTTCCGCCGATCCGGGCCCGGCGGCGAGCGCCTCGCGGAACCACGGGTGCTGGTCGGAGCAGTGGTTGGGCACCAGGTCGACGATGACCCGCAGGCCGTGCTGGTGGGCCTCGGCGATCAGGTCCTGGGCCTCGGCGAGCGTCCCGAACAGCGGGTCGATGTCGCGGTAGTCGGCGACGTCGTAGCCGCCGTCGGCCATCGGCGACCGGTACCAGGGGTTGAACCAGAGGGCGTCCACCCCGAGGTCGCGCAGGTACGGCAGGCGGCTGCGCACGCCCGCGAGGTCGCCGACGCCGTCGCCGTTGCCGTCGGCGAAGCTGCGCACGTAGACCTGGTAGATGGCGGCGGTGCGCCACCAGGGCTGGGCGGCGGGGCGGGCGGTGGGCGTGTTCACGGGGGGTTCTCCTTGTTCGTGGACGGTGCGGGGCCCGCCCGCCCGCGGGGTGCGGGCGGGCGGGGCCGGGGGTGCGGGGGTGCTACCAGCCGGTGTTGCCGGTGCCGCGCTGGACGGTGAAGCCGCCGGTGACGTTCAGCGGCGCGTCGGTGGTGCCGCTGATCCGGGTGTCGGCGAAGGTGCCGTGCCCGGCGGCGTTGACCTCGATGCCGTGGTGGCCGGCCCGGTCGACGACCAGTCCGTCGACGCGCAGGTCGGCGACCTGCTTCTGCCAGGAGAGCAGGAGGCCGCTGTAGGTGGAGTCCTGGAGGGTGTTGTCGTTCAGGACGACGGGCTGGGTGAGGTCGCTCTGGTCGGCGTAGATCCAGACCGCGCCGAGCTGGGCGTTCCAGTTGACCTCGAGGCTGCCGGTGCGGCGCAGCACGTTGCCGGAGACGGTGGTGGTGCCGGTGAAGGGCTGGCCGAAGCGGCTGGAGACGGTGATGCCCGCGCCCGCGGTGACGGTGTCGGAGATCAGGTTGTCCTCGACGCTGTTGCCGCTGCCGCCGTAGACGGCCGCGCCGTTGGCGAGGGTGGGAAGTTGGACGGTGTTGTGGCGGAAGGCGCTGTTGGTGACGGCCGCGCCGTCGGACCACATGGCCAGGGCGTCGTCGCCGGTGCCGCGGACGCTGCTGTCGGAGACGACGGCGTCGTCGACCGCGCCGTGCAGGTTGACGCCGTCGGCGTAGGTGTCGCGGATGCGCAGGCCGCTGGCCCGCAGGCCCTTGGTGGGCGCGTTGATCCACAGGCCGACCTTGGTGTGCCGGATCCAGACGTTCCTGATCACGGACCCGGTGCCGAAGTCGCCCTCGATGCCGGCCTGGCCGTTGGCGTCGTCGCGGACGGTGTTCTGGCCGTCGATCGTCAGGTTCTCGACGGTGCTGGTGCCGCCGGTGCCGTACAGCCCGCCCTTGAGGCCGGTGCCGCGCAGCACGGTGTACCAGACGCCCGCGCCGCGCAGTTTCACGCCGGACAGGTTGACCCGGTCGGAGACGGTGTACGTCCCGGCCGGGAGGAACAGGCCCTTGCCCTGGCCCTTGGCGGTGTTCAGGGCGGTGTTCAGCGCGGCGGTGACGTCCTGGCCGCCCGGGGTGACGCCGAGGTCGGCGGCGGAGAGGTACCCGGCGGGGAGGGTGCCGGCGGCGCCGGTCTGCTCGGTCTCGACCAGGTCGAGGGTGTAGGAGGCGGCGCTGTCCCCGGCGTCCTTCTGCAGGCGCAGCACGGTGCCCGCGGGCAGGGTGCGGCCGAAGGTGGCGCGGGTCTCGTCGAAGAAGCGGTGCGGCTGGCCGTCGGCGGGGTTGTTGGTGTACGGGTAGGCGCCGTAGACCCAGGCGTAGCGGGAGGTCAGCTGGAGGTCGGGCAGGGCCTGGCCGTCGGCGTAGGCGCTGAGGGTCGCGTCGAGGCCCTTGCCGTCCGCGCTGTCGGGCAGCGAGTAGCGCAGGTTGACCGCGTCGGCCGGGGCGGTGAGCCTGATCTCGACGTACTGGCCGGTCTGGGTCAGCTTGACGGCGCTGCGGCCGGAGGCTTCGGAGGCGACGCTGAGGTAGGTGCGGTCGGGGGCGAGGACGGTGCCGTTGGTCGTCCCGGCCTCGGCCTCGTAGCCGGTGTAGGGGACGGTGGCCCCGGCGGTGCCCGGGTCGGTGGGCGGGTCGGTGGGGGTGGTGGTGCCGGTGGGGGTGACGGGGGTGAGGCTGTCGAGGTTGACGTTGCCGCTGTCGGCGGTGGTGAAGGCCAGGGCGAGGGTGTTGGTGCCCGCGGTGTAGGTGACGGCCTGCCGGACGGTGGCCCAGGTGTCCCAGTTCGCGGTGGCGGGCAGCGTGACCTGCCCGGCGGAGGCGCCGTTGACCAGCAGGGTGAGCGTCTTGGCGGAGCCGGTGCCGTTGGCGTACCGGAGGTCGACCGTTCCGCTGCCCGCGGCGGCGGAGGTGACGGTGAAGGTGGTCCTCGCGGTGCCCTTGTTGCCGTCGGTGTACCCGCCGACGAAGCCGGTGCCGGTGTAGCCGCCGTGGTCGGCGGCCGTGGCGGCGCCGCCGGAGAGCGCGGCGGACTCGGCCTCCAGGGTGCCGCCCGGCGTCGTGGCGCCGGTGGTGGCGGTCAGGTTGTCGAGGTTGACGTTGCCGCTGTCGGTGCCGGTGAACGCGTAGGCGACGGTGTTGGCACCGGAGTTGAGGGCGACGCTCTGCTGGACGGTGGCCCAGGTGTCCCAGTTCGCGGTGGCGGGCAGCGTGACCTGCCCGGCGGAGGCGCCGTTGACCAGCAGGGTGAGGGTCCTGGCGGAGCCGGTGCCGTTGGCGTACCGGATCGCGAGGGTGGCGGTGCCGGGGGCGGCGGCCTGCACGGTGAAGGTGGTCCTCGCGGTGCCCTTGTTGCCGTCGGTGAAGCCGCCGACGAAGCCGGTGCCGGTGTAGCCGCCGTGGTCGGCGGCCGTGGCGGCGCCGCCGGAGAGCGTCGCCGACTCGGCCTCCAGGACGACGGAGGCGGCCCGGGCCGTGCCGGGGGCGAGCGTCCACAGGGTGAGGCCCGCGAGGAGCGCGACGGCCGCGGCGAGCGCGGTGGGCCCGGTGGTGCGGCTGGTGGTGCGGCTGGTGCGCGTGGTGCCGGGTGCAGGGTACACGTGGGCTCCCGAAGGTGACCGGGGCGCGGCGGCTCCCGGTGGGTGGGGGTGGGGGGTGGTGCGGCGGCGCCGGCCGGGTCGAGCGGCTGCTTCGACCGGCGC
>NZ_JNYE01000182.1 GCF_000717185.1 Kitasatospora phosalacinea
TTTGAAGTAAAACACTAGCGAGGACGCAGTGCGCAGGGCCGCCTCATTCCGGTGGCTGCTGTGCCGCTCTTTCGTGGAGACATTCACGGAGAGTTTGATCCTGGCTCAGGACGAACGCTGGCGGCGTGCTTAACACATGCAAGTCGAACGGTGAAGCCCTTCGGGGTGGATCAGTGGCGAACGGGTGAGTAACACGTGGGGAATCTGCCCTGAACTCTGGGACAAGCCTTGGAAACGAGGTCTAATACCGGATACGACCTTCTCCTGCATGGGGGTTGGTGGAAAGCTCCGGCGGTTCAGGATGATCCCGCGGCCTATCAGCTTGTTGGTGGGGTAATGGCCTACCAAGGCGACGACGGGTAGCCGGCCTGAGAGGGCGACCGGCCACACTGGGACTGAGACACGGCCCAGACTCCTACGGGAGGCAGCAGTGGGGAATATTGCACAATGGGCGAAAGCCTGATGCAGCGACGCCGCGTGAGGGATGACGGCCTTCGGGTTGTAAACCTCTTTCAGCAGGGAAGAAGCGCAAGTGACGGTACCTGCAGAAGAAGCACCGGCTAACTACGTGCCAGCAGCCGCGGTAATACGTAGGGTGCGAGCGTTGTCCGGAATTATTGGGCGTAAAGAGCTCGTAGGCGGCCTGTCGCGTCGGATGTGAAAGCCCGGGGCTTAACCCCGGGTCTGCATTCGATACGGGCAGGCTAGAGTGTGGTAGGGGAGATCGGAATTCCTGGTGTAGCGGTGAAATGCGCAGATATCAGGAGGAACACCGGTGGCGAAGGCGGATCTCTGGGCCATTACTGACGCTGAGGAGCGAAAGCGTGGGGAGCGAACAGGATTAGATACCCTGGTAGTCCACGCCGTAAACGTTGGGAACTAGGTGTTGGCGACATTCCACGTCGTCGGTGCCGCAGCTAACGCATTAAGTTCCCCGCCTGGGGAGTACGGCCGCAAGGCTAAAACTCAAAGGAATTGACGGGGGCCCGCACAAGCAGCGGAGCATGTGGCTTAATTCGACGCAACGCGAAGAACCTTACCAAGGCTTGACATACGCCGGAAACGTCTAGAGATAGGCGCCCCCTTGTGGTCGGTGTACAGGTGGTGCATGGTTGTCGTCAGCTCGTGTCGTGAGATGTTGGGTTAAGTCCCGCAACGAGCGCAACCCTTGTTCTGTGTTGCCAGCATGCCTTTCGGGGTGATGGGGACTCACAGGAGACTGCCGGGGTCAACTCGGAGGAAGGTGGGGACGACGTCAAATCATCATGCCCCTTATGTCTTGGGCTGCACACGTGCTACAATGGCCGGTACAAAGGGCTGCGATGCCGCGAGGCGGAGCGAATCCCAAAAAGCCGGTCTCAGTTCGGATTGGGGTCTGCAACTCGACCCCATGAAGTTGGAGTTGCTAGTAATCGCAGATCAGCATGCTGCGGTGAATACGTTCCCGGGCCTTGTACACACCGCCCGTCACGTCACGAAAGTCGGTAACACCCGAAGCCGGTGGCCTAACCCGTAAGGGGAGGAGCCGTCGAAGGTGGGACCAGCGATTGGGACGAAGTCGTAACAAGGTAGCCGTACCGGAAGGTGCGGCTGGATCACCTCCTTTCTAAGGAGCACACGGCAGCTTCGGGCGAATGTCCCGGAGTGCTAGCTCATGGGTGGAACGTTGACTATTCGGCACACATGGTAGGACCTGCCAGTACTGCCCTCTTCTCGGGGGCGTGGAACGCGGGTACCGCTGGGTGTGCCGGGCACGTTGTTGGGTCCTGAGGGAACGGTTTTGCCGTTGTCTCATGGATGCCGGCCTCATGCGAGGCGCTCCCGTCAGGGTGTGCTGAGTTTGGGTGTCTGGTCGTTGTTTGAGAACTGCACAGTGGACGCGAGCATCTGTGGCCAAGTTTTTAAGGGCGCACGGTGGATGCCTTGGCACCAGGAACCGATGAAGGACGTGGGAGGCCGCGATAGGCCCCGGGGAGCTGTCAACCGAGCTTTGATCCGGGGGTGTCCGAATGGGGAAACCCGGCAGTCGTCATGGGCTGTCACCCATACCTGAACACATAGGGTATGTGGAGGGAACGCGGGGAAGTGAAACATCTCAGTACCCGCAGGAAGAGAAAACAACCGTGATTCCGGGAGTAGTGGCGAGCGAAACCGGATGAGGCTAAACCGTCATGGTGTGAGACCCGGCAGGGGTTGCCGTGGCGGGGTTGTGGGAGTGAGCTTGACCGGTCTGCCGGCCGGTCGGCGAGTCAGAAACCGTATGGGTAGTCGAAGGACATGCGAAAGGTCCGGCGTAGAGGGTAAGACCCCCGTAGACGAAACCTGTACGGCTTGCTTGCTCATTTCCCAAGTAGCACGGGGCCCGAGAAATCCCGTGTGAATCTGGCGGGACCACCCGCTAAGCCTAAATATTCCCTGGTGACCGATAGCGGATAGTACCGTGAGGGAATGGTGAAAAGTACCGCGGGAGCGGAGTGAAATAGTACCTGAAACCGTGTGCCTACAAGCCGTGGGGGCAGCCTTCGGGCTGTGACTGCGTGCCTTTTGAAGAATGAGCCTGCGAGTTTGCGGTGTGTAGCGAGGTTAACCCGTGTGGGGTAGCCGTAGCGAAAGCGAGTCCGAATAGGGCGCCCGTAGTTGCATGCCCAAGACCCGAAGCGGAGTGATCTAGCCATGGGCAGGTTGAAGCGGAGGTAAGACTTCGTGGAGGACCGAACCCACCAGGGTTGAAAACCTGGGGGATGACCTGTGGTTAGGGGTGAAAGGCCAATCAAACTCCGTGATAGCTGGTTCTCCCCGAAATGCATTTAGGTGCAGCGTCGCGTGTTTCTTGCCGGAGGTAGAGCACTGGATAGGCGATGGGCCTCACCGGGTTACTGACCTTAGCCAAACTCCGAATGCCGGTAAGTGAGAGCGCGGCAGTGAGACTGTGGGGGATAAGCTCCATGGTCGAGAGGGAAACAGCCCAGAACACCGACTAAGGTCCCTAAGCGTGTGCTAAGTGGGAAAGGATGTGGAGTCGCAGAGACAACCAGGAGGTTGGCTTAGAAGCAGCCACCCTTGAAAGAGTGCGTAATAGCTCACTGGTCAAGTGATTCCGCGCCGACAATGTAGCGGGGCTCAAGCACACCACCGAAGTCGTGTCATTGCAGCAATAGGGCCAACGCCTGCTGTGATGGGTAGGGGAGCGTCGTGTGCCGGGTGAAGCAGCCGAGGAATCGAGTTGTGGACGGTTCACGAGTGAGAATGCAGGCATGAGTAGCGATACAAGAGTGGGAAACTCTTGCGCCGATTGACCAAGGGTTCCTGGGTCAAGCTGATCTGCCCAGGGTAAGTCGGGACCTAAGGCGAGGCCGACAGGCGTAGTCGATGGACAACGGGTTGATATTCCCGTACCCGCTTTGAAGCGCCAACGTCGAACCTCTTGATGCTAAGCCCGTGAAGCCGGCCCGGAGTCTTCGGACAAAGGGACGTGGTGGAGCCGGTGACCCAACGGGGTAGTAGGTGAGCGATGGGGTGACGCAGGAAGGTAGTCCAGCCCGGGCGGTGGTAGTCCCGGGGTAAGGGTGTAGGCCGAACGGTAGGCAAATCCGCCGTTCACATAGGCTGAGACCTGATGCCGAGCCGATTGTGGTGAAGTGGATGATCCTATGCTGTCGAGAAAAGCCTCTAGCGAGTTTCATGGCGGCCCGTACCCCAAACCGACTCAGGTGGTCAGGTAGAGAATACCGAGGCGTTCGGGTGAACTGTGGTTAAGGAACTCGGCAAAATGCCCCCGTAACTTCGGGAGAAGGGGGGCCATTGCTGGTGAGGGGACGTGCTCCCTGAGCTGGTGGTGGCCGCAGAGACCAGCGAGAAGCGACTGTTTACTAAAAACACAGGTCCGTGCGAAGCCGTAAGGCGATGTATACGGACTGACGCCTGCCCGGTGCTGGAACGTTAAGGGGACCGGTTAGTCCGATTTCGGTCGGGCGAAGCTGAGAACTTAAGCGCCAGTAAACGGCGGTGGTAACTATAACCATCCTAAGGTAGCGAAATTCCTTGTCGGGTAAGTTCCGACCTGCACGAATGGCGTAACGACTTCTCGACTGTCTCAACCACAGGCCCGGTGAAATTGCATTACGAGTAAAGATGCTCGT
Organism: Kitasatospora phosalacinea; assembly: GCF_000717185.1. GTDB lineage: Bacteria > Actinomycetota > Actinomycetes > Streptomycetales > Streptomycetaceae > Kitasatospora > Kitasatospora phosalacinea_A. The sequence continues at coordinate 4,140 of NZ_JNYE01000182.1, forward strand.
TTCGCGCAGCAGGACGGAAAGACCCCGGGACCTTTACTATAGCTTGATATTGGTGTTCGGTTCGGCTTGTGTAGGATAGGTGGGAGGCTTTGAAGCCGTGACGCCAGTCATGGTGGAGCCGTCGTTGAAATACCACTCTGGTCGTGCTGGATGTCTAACCTGGGTCCGTGATCCGGATCAGGGACAGTGTCTGGTGGGTAGTTTAACTGGGGCGGTTGCCTCCTAAAGGGTAACGGAGGCGCCCAAAGGTTCCCTCAGCCTGGTTGGCAATCAGGTGTTGAGTGTAAGTGCACAAGGGAGCTTGACTGTGAGACTGACGGGTCGAGCAGGTACGAAAGTAGGGACTAGTGATCCGGCGGTGGCTTGTGGAAGCGCCGTCGCTCAACGGATAAAAGGTACCCCGGGGATAACAGGCTGATCTTCCCCAAGAGTCCATATCGACGGGATGGTTTGGCACCTCGATGTCGGCTCGTCGCATCCTGGGGCTGGAGTAGGTCCCAAGGGTTGGGCTGTTCGCCCATTAAAGCGGTACGCGAGCTGGGTTTAGAACGTCGTGAGACAGTTCGGTCCCTATCCGCTGTGCGCGTAGGAGTGTTGAGAAGGGCTGTCCCTAGTACGAGAGGACCGGGACGGACGAACCTCTGGTGTGCCAGTTGTCCTGCCAAGGGCATGGCTGGTTGGCTACGTTCGGGAGGGATAACCGCTGAAAGCATCTAAGCGGGAAGCCTGCTTCGAGATGAGCACTCCCACCTCCTTGAGAGGGTAAGGCTCCCAGTAGACGACTGGGTTGATAGGCCGGATATGGAAGCCCTGTGAGGGGTGGAGTTGACCGGTACTAATAGGCCGAGGGCTTGTCCTCAG
>NZ_JNYE01000183.1 GCF_000717185.1 Kitasatospora phosalacinea
GCGGTGGGGAGCGCCTGCGGCGGGCTCCGGGCTCCGGGCTCCGGTCGAGGTCGTTGGCGGAGGGGCGGTGGGGTGGGTGGGCGGATCGCGCCGGGGTGGCTGCGCCCCCGCGTGCCGGGGCGCGGGAATGCCTGGCGGGCGCGGAGACTTGTGCTGGACGGACGAGGCGTTCGGCGGCACACCCCTGCCCGTCGGCGTCCGCGGCCGTCCGCCGGTCGTCGGCTACCGGCCGTCCGGAGAGGGAGCGATACATGGGAACCCCCGTCGACCAGCTCGTCGACCTGCTCGACCTGGAGCGGATCGAGCTGAACATCTTCCGCGGCCGCAGCCCCGAGGAGTCGCTGCAGCGCACCTTCGGCGGGCAGGTGGCCGGGCAGGCGCTGGTCGCCGCGGGCCGGACGGTCGAGGAGGACCGGCCGGTGCACTCGCTGCACGCGTACTTCCTGCGCCCGGGCGTCCCCGGCGTGCCGATCGTCTACCAGGTCGAACGGACCAGGGACGGGCGCTCCTTCACCACCCGCCGGGTGCTCGCCATTCAGGGCGGGCGGACGATCTTCGCGCTCACCGCCGACTTCCACCGGCCCGAGCCCGGCGGCATCGAGCACCAGTTCCCGATGCCCGGCGTCCCCGACCCCGAGAGCCTGCCCAGTGCGCTGGACGAGGTCGGCGCCCGGCTCGGCGAGCTCCCCCCGTTCATCAGCCGCCGCCAGCCCTTCGACATCCGCTACGTGGACCGGCTGAAGTGGACGCGCGAGGAGCTCGACGGCGTCGAGGCCCGCAGCGGCGTGTGGCTGCGCACCAACGGCGCGCTGCCCGACGACCCGCTGATCCACGTCTGCGCGCTCACCTACGCCAGCGACATGACGCTGCTGGACGCCGTCCGCGCCCCCGTCGAACCGCTGTGGGGCCAACGGAACTTCGACATGGCCTCGCTGGACCACGCGATGTGGTTCCACCGCCCGTTCCGCGCCGACGACTGGCTGCTGTACCGGCAGGAGTCGCCGATCGCGCACGGCGCGCGCGGCCTGGCCCGCGGCGAGATCTACGACCGCCAGGGGCAGTTGGTGGTCTCGGTGATGCAGGAGGGATTGTTCCGCCCGCTCGCCCGCTCCTGAACGGGCCCGCGGGGAACGGGGGTTGACCTACCGACCGGCGGAAGCGGCCGGAGAACAGAGCGACATGGGAGGCAGTCCGATGACCGACACCGCAGCCGAAGCCTGGCAGCGCTGGACGGAGGCCCGGAGCGCCGCGGCCGGCGCACCGCACGGGCCGCTGGCCCTCACCGGCACGCACTGGCTGGAGCCCGCCCCCGCGGAGATCCCCGGCCTGCCCGGCCGCTGGTGGGCCGAGGGCGGCGCGGTCTGCGCCGAACTGCGCGCCGGGGACGGCGTCCACGTCGAGGGCGGGGAGGAGGGTCGGGAGGCCACCGGCCGCCTCGCCCTGCGCCCCGACACCGACCGGCGCCCGCAGAACGCCGTCCTGGGCGGGAAGCGGCTGGTCCCGATCGAGCGGGAGGGCGAACTCGCCCTGCGGGTCTTCGACCCCGACGCCCCCGCCCGGGCCGCGTTCGCGGGCATCTCGGTCTACCCGTACGCCCCCGACTGGGCGGTGCCCGCCGTGTTCACCCCCTTCGTGGACGGCGCGCAGGCCCTGCTGGTGGAGAACGCCGACGGCCGGGCCCGCCCGCTCACCGTCCTCGGGCAGGTCGCGTTCACCCTGGTCGGGCGGCCGCACACGCTCACCGTCAGCGGCACCGGCGCGCCCGACGGCTCGGCCGGGAGGCTCAGCGGCGTCATCGCGGACGGCACCAGCGGCCGGGAGACGTACCGCTTCCGCTTCGTCACGCTGCCCGCGCCCGACGCCGACGGGCACACCGTGCTCGACTTCAACCGGGCCTTCCTGCCCCCCTGCGCGTTCGCCGACCACTTCATCTGCCCGTTCCCGCCGCCCGGCAACCGGCTGGAGACCGCCGTCGAGGCGGGCGAGCGACAGGTGGTCACGGTGTGAGCGGCCGGGAGCGCGGGGCCGACCGGTTTCTGAGAGCGCTCTCGGGGCGGGGCGGCGGGCGCTAGGCTGCTCGCAGCAGGAACGCGATCACGTGCGCGGGTGCGTACGGGCGGCGGAGGAGAGGAGCCCACGGTGACCGAGTCCGAAACGGCAACGGGCGGGCGCCCCACCCTGGAATCGGTGGCCGAACTGGCCGGTGTCTCCAGGGCCACCGCCTCCCGGGTGGTCAACGGCGGCGCGGGCGTCCGCGCGGTCCTGCGCGAGAAGGTCGAACGGGCGGTCGCCGAACTCGGCTACGTCCCCAACCTCGCCGCCCGCACCCTCGTCACCCGGCGCAACCGGGCCATCGGCGTGGTCGTCGCCGAACCCGAGGCCCGGTTCTTCTCCGACCCGTTCTTCGCCCAGCACCTGCGCGGCATCAGCCGCGAACTCGCCGCCGCCGACAACCAGATGGTGCTGCTGCTCGCCGAGGACGAACGCGACCACGAACGGATCGGCCGCTACCTGGCCGGCGGCCACGTCGACGGCGTCCTGCTGTTCTCCCTGCACCGCTCCGACCCCACCCCCGAGACCGCCCAGCGCCTCGGGCTGCCCTTCGTCATCGGCGGCCGCCCCGGCTGGCCCGGCGCCGAATCCGACCGGGACCTGGTCTACGTCGACAACGACAACCGCGGCGGCGCCCGGCTCGCCGTCCAGCACCTGCGCTCCCTCGGCCGCACGCGCATCGCCACCATCACCGGCCCGCTCGACCAGACCTCCTCCATCGACCGCCTCGACGGCTACCGCGACCTGTTCCCCCACGGCGACGGCGACCTGATCGCCGTCGGCGACTTCACCGCGGACGGCGGCATCCGCGCGATGACCGAACTCCTCACCCGGCGGCCGGACTTGGACGCGGTGTTCGCGGCCTCCGACGCGATGGCCTCCGGCGCGATCCGGGTCCTGCGGGCGGCCGGGCGCCGGGTGCCGGAGGACGTCGCGGTGGTCGGCTTCGACGACGTCGAGTCCATCGCGGCCTGGACGGAGCCGAGGCTCACCACCGTCCGGCAGGAGATCGAGGAGATGGGGCGGCTGATGACGCGGCTGCTGCTGCGGCGGCTCAACGATCCGGAGGCTTCGGCGCCGTCCTCGGTGATCATTCCGACGGGGTTGGTGGTGCGGGAGTCGGCTTGAGGGTGAGGGGCTGTGGCGGGTGGGGGTGGTGGTGAGAGTGGTGGGTTTGGTGCCGAGGACGGCGAGCGGCGTGAACGCCTAGCAGAGCGGGAACCTCTCGTCGGCGCGGTGGCGGACCGTCGTGCCGCTGCCGCTGCCGCTGCCGCTGCCGCTGCCGCTGCCGCTGCCGGTGTTGCTGCCGCTGCCGGTGTCGTGCGTGCGCTCCAACTTGCGGAAGGCGGCGTGCAGTTCGGTGGCGCGGGCCGGGGCGGCGGGGGCAGGCGAGGGTGGTGGCCGCGTTCAGTCGTCGGGGTGCCGGAAGTGGGCCAGGACCGCTTCGAGCGTGGCTCGGCCGGCCGGGCCCCAGGTGGGTTTGCCGCCCGGGAGGCCGTGCAGGCCCGCGTGGCCGATGCCGAGGAGGACCAGGCCGCGCAGGACGGCCCAGCCGCGGGCGCGGCGGACGGTGGCCGCGGTGGCGTCCCGCTGTCCGGCGGGCTGGGCGGCGCGCCAGCGGTCCAGGCAGTGGCGGTCGGCTCCGGGCGGGAGCAGCAGCCAGGCGGCGGAGAGGTCGCAGGCGGGGTCGCCGGTGCCGAGGGAGTCGAAGTCGACGATGCCGCCGAGCGCGCCGTCGACCACCACGACGTTCGCCGGGTGCAGGTCGGAGTGCAGCCACACCGGCGGGCCGGTCCAGGCGGGGGCGGCCACGGCGTCCGCCCACACCGCCCGGAGCTCCTCGGCCCGGACGCCGGGGGCGAGGGGGTGCAGGTGCTGCGCGAACTCGGCGAGCCGCCGTTCGACGTCGGCGTTGAGCGGGGCGAGCGGGCCGCAGCGCGGGGTGGTGGCGGGCGCGTCGGCGGGGGCCGGGCGGTGCAGGGCGAGCAGGAAGTCGGCGAGGGCGGTGGCGGAGCGCGGCCCGTGCGCGGGGGCGATCGGGGCGTGGTCGGCGGGCTCGCCGGGCACCCAGGAGAACACCGCCCACGGGTACGGGTACCCGGCGCCCGGCAGGCCGTCGCGCCGCGGCACCGGGACGGGCAGCGGCAGGCGCGGCGCCAGCTCGGGCAGCCAGCGGGTCTCGTTGGCCAGGCAGGCGGGCGTGTGCCTGTCCCGGGGGAGCCGGACGGCGTGCTCCTCGCCGAGCCGCCACATCCGGTTGCCCCACCCGCCGTCGACCCGGCGCAGCGCCAACCCGGCGAGGTCCGGGTGCTGTTCGCGGAGCAGGGCGCGCACGGTGTCGGCGTCGACGTCGAGTCGGCCGTCGGGGTCGGTGTCGGGAGCCGGGGCGGGGGGTTGCGTGTCCATCGGTGCGACCCTACGCCCCGCCGCGGGTGGGCGGGGCGGTTCGGGCGGTTCGTCAGCCGGTGACGCGGTAGCTGACGGCCGGGTAGGGGAAGTTGGCCCAGTGCAGGCTGCCGAGGGCGTAGGACAGGTCGCCGGGCTGGCCGGGGCGGCCGGTGGTGCAGTCGGCGTTGAAGTAGACGGTGATGTTCGCGGTGGTGAAGTCGACGGCGGAGGCCGCGGCGGCCGGGAGGTCGTGGCAGCCGCTGTCGGCGGTGTCGACGGCGAACCGGGTGCCCGTCAGGTCGCTGCCGGTGGCGAAGTACGCGACGGCGGAGTGCGGGAGTTCGACGGCGGCCGCGGGCTGGGCGAGGGCCGCGCCGAGCAGCAGGGCCGCTCCGGTGGCGGCGGTCGCGGTGAGGGTCCTGGTGCGGAGGGCGGCCATGGTGGCTCCCTAAGAATGTGAGGCGGTCCGGGAGGACCGGGTGTGGCTGATGGTGGTTTGCCGTTGATGGCTCCGAAGGAATGGCCGCCCGGTCCTTCGGGATGC
>NZ_JNYE01000184.1 GCF_000717185.1 Kitasatospora phosalacinea
ACGCGGGGCCGGGGGGAGGCGGGGCGCGGGCGGGAGGGGGCGGAGGTCGTCCGGGCCGGGCCTTTGGGCCCTACCGGGCGGGGTGGGGGAGGCGCAGGATCGAGGCACTGAAGGTGTGGGAACGCGGCGAGGAAGCGGCGAGGAGTGATCCGCGATGACCGAGTCGATGGTGGGGTCGGCGGCAGGGGCGGGGATAGGGACTGCCGAGTCCGAGTCCCGGTTCGGGGCCGGGTTCGGGGCCGGGGTGCCGTCCGGGCCGGGCGTGGCGGAGCTGCGGGCGCTGGTGGCGGCGGCCGGTGCCGCGCCGTCGCTGCACAACGCGCAGCCGTGGCGGTTCCGGCCGACCGGGGACGGGCCCGGGGTGCTGGTGTTCGCCGACCCGGCGCGGGCGGTGCCGCTGGCCGATCCGGACGGGCGCGGGATGCTGCTGTCGGTCGGGGCGGCGCTGTTCAACCTGCGGGTCGCGGCCGCGCAACTCGGGCTGCCGGTGGAGGAGTTGGACTTGATGCCCGGGCCGCTCGGCGTGGTCGGGCCGGACGAGCCGGTCGCGGTGGTGCGCTTCGGCCCGCGCGGAATCCCGTACGAACTAGCCGAGTTGGCCGGGGAGATCGGCCGACGGCACTCCAGCCGTGAGCCCTTCGCGAACCGGGACGTGCCCGAGGCGGTGATCGGCGAACTGGTCGCGGCCGCCGCGGACGAGGACACCGTGCTGGACGTGCTGGAGGAGGCCGGGGCGCGCCGGGTGCTGGCGCTCACCGCGGAGGCCGAGGCCCGGATCGCCGGGGACGCCGCGCGCCGTGCGGAGACCGGCAGTTGGCTGCGGGCGGAGGCGGCCGGGGCGGCGGGACCCGCGGCGGCGCAGGACGGCATCCCGCAGCGGGCGCTCGGCCCGCAGGACCACGAAGCCCGGGTCCCCGTACGGGACTTCGCCGGGAACGGGCCCGCGCGCACCCAGCGCTTCGAGGCACTGCCGCAGGTCGCCACCATCGCCACCCGCGGCGACACGGCCGCCGACTGGCTGCGGGCCGGTCAGGCGATGGAACGGGTGTGGCTGGTGGCCACCGCCCGCGGGCTGCGGATCTCGGTGCTCCACCAGGCCGTCGAACTCCCGGACACCCGTTGGCGGTTGCGCGACCCGGAGAGCGGCATCGGCACCGTGCAGGTGGTGCTGCGGGTCGGCTACGGCCCGCCCGGCGCAGCCACCTCGCGCCGGGACGTCGACGACCTGCTCCGCGACCCGGCTGGCCCGGCCGGGGAGCGCTGAGCGGCCCGCCGCCGCCCGGGCCCGCTGCCGGTGCCCGTTGTCGGTGCCCCGGGGCATGATCGGGTCGCGGGGATTCCTTCGACCTGGGCGGAGCAGCGGCATGGCGATCACGAACGAGCAGTTGGCGGGGTACGAGTTCCTGCGTTCGATGCGCGGGGACGGCTACTACCCGGCGCACCTGGTCGCCAAGGGCGGCGGCATCCTGCACGCGCTGTGCGAGCGGATCGAGGCCGAACCCCCGCGCGGGCTCGTCGAGTTGTACGCGCTGACGCAGGTGGCGACGGAGCAGTTCAACCTGCTGGCGGAGGAGTTCCACGCGGCGGACAGCGAGATCGAGACCGTCGCGCGCGAGGCGATCGCGGTCGACTTCGAGCACATCGCCCACGCCTACGGCTTCGCGGACGCCGACGTGGAGGAACTGGTCGCCGACCGCGACTGGTGAAGCCGGGCCGGGCGGCTCTCAGCGGACGGCGGTGGCCAGGAGCGCGCTGTGCGGGAGCAGCAGGGCGTCCGAGTCGTTCGGGCCGTCCGAGTCGTTCGGGCCGTCCGGGCCGTTCGGGCCGGTGCGGTACTCGGCGGCGAGCCGCTCGTAGTGGCCGCGGGCCGCGGCGCGTACCTCGGGGGGCTGGGCGAGCAGGGTCTGCCCGATCGTGGCGACACCCGACGCCGGGCCGCTCCACCACTCGTCCAGCGTCGTGGCGTGGTCGAAGTCGAGGGTGCGGCAGCCGGCCCCGCGCAGCCCGGCGGTAGTGAGCAGCCCGGCCAGGCCGTCGGTGGTGCGCGGGAAGTCGTCGGCCGGGTCGAGCGGGCCCAGGTGAGGCGGACGGACCGCCCCGGCGGCCTGCAGGGCGCGCGGCACCAGCGTCTGGCCCGGGGCGGGGCTGCCCGACCAGATGGTCAGCGCGAGGCGGCCGCCCGGGCGCAGCACGCGACGCAGTTCGGCCAGGGCGAGCAGCGGACGGCCCACGTGGTTGAGCACGAAGTTGGCCACCACCGCATCGAACTCGCCGTCTGGGAAGGGGAGTTCGGGGAGCACGGCGAGGACGGTGCGGGCCTGCGGGGCGTGGTGGCGGGCGAGTTCGAGCATGCTCGGCTCGGCGTCCACGGCCGTGACCTCGGCCCCGCGCGCACCCGCCGCGGCGGCGACGGTGCCCGGCCCCGTCCCGACGTCCAGCACCCGGCTGCCCGCCGACACGCCCGCCGCGTCCAGCAGTTCGCCCACCGGGCGGGCGCAGAGCCGACCGAACGAGGCCGCGTAGGCGTCGCCGCGCCCGGCCCAGGCGGTGCGCTCGTTGGCGTCGAAAGCGGTGCTCGAAGACGGTGCGGCCTGCGACACGGGTCCCCCTCGTTCCGATGGTCGGTGGACGATCATAGGCCGGGAGCGGCGGGGCGGGGCGGGCTGCGGGTGTGAGAGAGTCCACGGCATGGGGGAGGGACCGGAAGCCGTCGACTGGGCCGCGCTGAGGCACCACTACGGCAGCGCGGCGGACCTGCCGGAACTGCTGCGGGCCTGCGCGGGGGACGACCCGGAGGCGGCCGAGGACGCGGTCTCGGAACTCTCCAACAGCTTCTTCCACGACGGGGGCCGGATCTGCTCGGCGGCCCCCGCCGCGCTGCCGTTCGTGCTGCGGATGGCGGCCGACGCGGGCCTCGCACCGGACGTCCGGGACCAACTGCTGGAACTGGTCGGCGGCCTGGCCGCGGACGCCCCCCGGGGCGGACCGGGCGTCGACCCCGGCTGGTGGCCCGCCTGGGAGCGCGCGCTGCCGCAACTCCTCGCGCTGCTCGGCGATCCGCTGCCCGCGATCCGCCGCCGCGCCTCCCGTGCGCTGCGACACTCCGACACGCCCGGGGCGCAGCTGCTGCCCGGACTGCTCGCGGCCCTGGCGGCGGAGGACGACCCGGGGCTCCGGACCGACCTGCTGCTGACCCTGGGCCGTGCGGCCCGGCGCGAACCCGCCGGGCCGCACGGCCCCGAGGCCCTCGGCCTGCTGCGGACCCTGCTCGCGGACGGCGCCGACCTCCGGGAACGCCACGGCGCCCTGCTCGCGCTCGCCCCCGAGGACCCCGGACTCCCGCTGCGGCACACCGACCTGCTGACCGCCGCGCTGCGCGCCCCCGAGGCCGGGCAGTGGGCGGAGCCGGGGGGCCTGACCCGGGCCTACAGCCGTACGACGGCGCTGTTCGCCGCGCCCGGACCGGCCACGGCCTTCGTCCGCGCACTGCTCCGCGACCACCCCGACGCCGCGCACCGGGCCGCCGCCCTGGAGCAGGCCGGCGGGCTGCTCGCCGAGTGGCGCTCGCCGACGGCGGAACTGCTGCCCGTGCTCGCCGCGCGCCTCGACGACCCCGCGCCCGGGGTGCGCGGCCTCGCGCTCGACCTGCTCGCCTGCCTCGGCCCGGCCGCCGTCGCCCCGCACGCCGACCGGATCGCGGCCCTGCTGGAGGACGACGCGGTCGCCGACACCGCGCTCTGGGCGCTGGCCCGCGCCGGCGACCCGCGCTGCGCCCCCGCGGGCTTCGGCAGTTCCGGGCAGTACTTCGGGCTGGGCGTCCGCGGCCACCGGCCCGCCCTGCCCGCGCTGCACGAGGTGCTGGCCCTGCTGCCCGGGCACGCGCAGGCCCTGATGCCCGTGGTCGAGCAGCAGCTCGCCCGGGACGGGGACCGGACGGCGGCCCACCGCTTCGGCACGGTGCTGGCCGGGTGGGGCGCCGCGAGCCCGACGGCCGTCGAGCGGCTGCTCGACCTGCTGGCCGAGGACCTCGCCTGGGCCCCCGCCGCCGAGGCGCTCGCCCGCCTCGGCCCCGGGGTGCTCGGCGCCGCCGCTGCGCGGGCGCGGGAGATGCTCTCCGCACGGATGAACGCCCCCGACGGGGGACCGGACGCCGGGGCCGGGACCGCGGCCTGGGCGTGCTGGCGGCTCGGCGGCGACCCGGAGGCCGCCGTCGACGCCCTCGCCGCGCACCTGCACCGGCCCGCCGCGCTGCGGATGCTCGCCGACCTCGGCCCGCACGCGGCGCGCTGCGCCGGGCAGTTGCGCGTCCGGGCCGCCGACCGGGACGCGTGGGTCGGGGTCGAGGCCGCGGGCGCCCTGTGGGCGGCGACCGGGGAGGGCGGGGCGGCCGTCCCGGCGCTGCTGTCCGCCCTGCGCGGCCTCGACGAGGGGCGTCACCTGCCCGTCATGCCCACCGCCGTCCGGCAGTTGGCCCGGATCGGCCCCGCCGCCCGGCCCGCCGTCCCGCTGCTGCGGGCCGCCCTCGCCGGGGACCGGCGACTGCGCAGCAACACGGCCTGGCGCGGCTTCGTCGAGGACGAGGACCTGCGGGCGGCGGCGGCCGGGGCACTGGTGGCCGCCCAGGGGTGAGCGGGGGAACGGCAGCAGGGCGCGACCGTGGCGGTCGCGCCCTGCGTGCCGGTGGGGCAGTCGGGTTGACGCTGCGTCAGCCCGCCTTCACCTCGTCGGTGAGCTGGGGCAGGACGGTGAAGAGGTCGCCGACGACGCCGTAGTCGACGAGTTCGAAGATCGGGGCCTCGGGGTCCTTGTTGACGGCGACGATGGTCTTGCTGGTCTGCATGCCGGCGCGGTGCTGGATGGCACCGGAGATGCCGGCGGCGACGTACAGCTGGGGGGAGACCTGCTTGCCGGTCTGGCCGACCTGGCTGCTGTGGGGGTACCAGCCGGCGTCGACGGCGGCGCGGGAGGCGCCG
>NZ_JNYE01000185.1 GCF_000717185.1 Kitasatospora phosalacinea
CACCCACCCGCACGCACGCACGTACGCACGTATGCACGTACGCACGCACGAAGGAACCGAGGCCGCCGTGGAACTCAACCCGAACGACCTGACCGAGGACCAGATCTACTCCTTCATGGTCAGCTCCATCCTCCCCAGGCCGATCGCCTGGGTCAGCACCGTCAACGGCCGCGGGGAGCCCAACCTGGCGCCGTTCTCCTACTACACCGGCGTCTGCTGCGACCCGATGACCCTGCTGTTCTGCCCCGTCACCGGGCCCGCCGACCGGCCCAAGAAGGACACCCTGCTCAACATCGAGGAGGTGCCCGAGTTCGTCGTCAACGTCGCCGAGCAGCGCACCGTCCAGGAGCTCAACCTCACCGCCGCCCCGGTCCCGCGCGGGGAGTCGGAGTTCGCACTCGCCGGGGTCACCCCCGCCCCCTCCAGCCGGGTCCGCCCGCCGCGGGTCCGCGAGGCCGCCCTCGCCTTCGAGTGCACCGTGCGCGACGTCATCGAGGTCAACCCCGGCCCCGGCGGCGGCTGGGTGGTGCTCGGCACCGTCCAGGCCGTGCACGTCGACGACGCCCTCGTCGACCCGCAGACCCTGCGGGTCGACCGCGCGGGCCTCGCCCCCGTCGCCCGCCTCGGCGGCGCCGACTTCCTCAGCTCCACCGACGTCTTCACCCTGCACCGCCACCGCGACCTGTCGGCCGTCGCCGCCGCCGACCGGACCTGACCCCCCACCAGCCGAGGAACGGAGCCGGGACCACCATGCCCACCACCACCCCGCACGAGGCCCGCACCCGCCTGCTGGCCTGGGTCGAGGCCAACGCCAACGCCCCCGCCGACAGCACCAGCCCGCTGGTCGGCACCCACGCGGTGCTCGACTCGCTCGCCCTGATCTCGCTCACCCTGCTGATCGAGGAACTGCGCGGCCGCGCCATCGACCCGGAGGACTACGCCGACCTGGACCGCTTCTCCTCGGTCGACAACATCCTCCGGCACTACTTCACCACCGACGAGCAGTCCGACGGGGCGCCCGGTGCCCGGGCCTGAGCACCACCGGGACACCGACCTGTACGTCACCGACCTGGACGGCACCCTGCTCGACGCCGACGGACGGCTGCCCGCCCGCAGCCGCGCCGCCCTCGCCGACCTGCTCGCCGCCCGGGCCCCGCTGACCTACTGCACCGCCCGCGGCCTGCCCGACAGCGGGCAGGCCCTGGACGGGCTGCCCTTCACCCTGCCCGCGGGCTACTACAACGGCGCACTCGTCGCCCGCCCCGACACCGGCGAGGTCCTCGACGAGCGGACGCTCCCGCCCGCCGCGACCCCGCCGCTGCTGGACGCCCTGCGCGCCGCCGGAGCCCGGCCCCAGCTGATCGGCCGCACCGGCACCGAGCAGGTGGTGCTCACCGAACCGCCCGGCAACCCCGCCGAGGAGGCCTTCCACCGCGCCCGCGCCGGCCGCGACCCGCGCCTGCGGACCGCCCCCGGCTACCCGCCCCGGGTCGACGCCGCGTACGCCCTGGTCTGCCTGGACGCCGCCGCGACCGTCCGGGAACTGGCGCGGGCGGCCACCGCCCTCGCCCCGCCCGGCGTCGCCGTCACCGTCTTCGACGCCTCCGAGCACCCCGGCCACCTCGTCCTGCAGATCGGCGCGGCCGACGCCGACAAGGGCACCGCCGTCCGCCGGATCGCCGAACTCGCCGGGTACCGCCCCGACCGGCTGGTGGTGTTCGGCGACAGCGGCAACGACCTGCCGATGTTCGCCGCCGCCCGGGACGCGTACGCGGTGGCCGGCGCCACCGAGGCGGTCCGGCGGCTGGCCCGCCAGGTCATCGGCCCCAGCGTCCTGGCCGCCGTCCCGCAGAAGCTGCACGAACTCCTGGAGCGCCCGTGGCCGCACCCCTGACCGCCGCCCGCCCGACCGCCGAGCCCCCGACCACCGCCCGCCCGACCGCCGAGCCCCCGCAGTGGCCCGAGGTCTACTCCTACCTGCACCATGCCTTCCTGTGCGACGTGCTGCGCCCCCACCCGGCCTTCGACGACTGGCTGGCCGGAACCTTCCTGCGCCTGTACGCCCACCGGGACTTCGCCGCCGCCGCCGTCCCGTTCAACTTCGACGTCGGCGACCGGATCGTCCGCAACCCCGACGACGGCCGCCACACCCACGCCGTGCTCGACTACTACCGGCGCGTCCCGCTGCTCGCCCTGGAGGAGCACGACCGGCGGGCCGTCGCCGAACTGCCCGCCGCCGCCGCGTTCCTGACCGACTCCACCGCCGGGGGCGGCGCCGTCCTGGTGTACGCCGAGAAGTCCCACGTCCCCGGCACCGACGAGTACGGGCGGGCCCGCGCCGTCCACCAGGTGATGTACACCCGCGGCCCCGCCCCCGGCACGCTCCGGGCGCACGCCATGGGCGCCGGGGGCCGCTACGTGCGCGCCGACACCACCCCTGCCGAGGCCGCGCTCGCCTGCGTCGAGGCGCGGGTCACCGCCGCGCACCGCCGCCGCGTCCTGGTGCTGCACCCCCGGCCCGACGACGGCGCGCACCGCTTCACCCCCGCCGTCCTGCACCTCGCGCTCACCCGCGCCGTCGACGGCCGGCTCGCCAGCGAGGTCGAGGACCCGGACTCCGCCGGGGTGCCCGCCCTGACCGCCGGACTGGCCGCCTCGCGCACCCTGGTCGACCAGGCCGCCCGGATGCTGCACGGCGAACTGCCGCTCGACATCCGGCCGTTCCACGTCTACCTGGAGCACAAGCAGCGCCTCGCCGCCGCCCTCGGCCTGCTCGCCGCCCGCGCCGCCGACGGCACCGACCGGGCCGGCCGCGCCGGGGCCGCCTTCGCGCCCTCGCCCGCATCGCTCGACCGCGCCGCCCGGCTGCGCGACCAGGCCGCCGCGCTGCGCTTCGCGATGCTCCGCTGCACCCGGCTCGGCACCACCCCGCAGGCCGCCACCGCCTGGCTCCGCCAGGCCGAACCGGTGCTCGAAGAGGAACGCCTGCTGCACCACGCCCTGTGCCGGGAGACCGCCCCCAACCGCCGGGTGACCCTCCCGGCGGGCCGGGGCACCACCCACCGACCCGACCAGCCGCCCAGGACCGGAGACCAGTGACCGTGAGCCCCACCGCAGAGACCGCCACCGCTCCCCTCCCACCCGCGCCCACGGCCGCGGCAGCGCCCGCGCCCGCGCTCGCGTTGCGCACCCAGGCCGTGGTCACCGCCGACACCGCGCTGCACCTCGTCGCCCTGGCCCTGGCCGAGGGCGCCCGGCGCGGCATCCCGGTGTCCGCCACCGTCGTCGACCCCGGCATGGGCCTGATCGCCTGCGCCAAGGCCGACGAGGCCAACCCGCACGGCTTGGAGACCAGCCGCCGCAAGGCCTGCACCGCCGCCTCCAAGCGCCGCCCCACCGGCTGGATGGGCGGACAGCTCGCCCTCACCCTGCCGCTCGCCTCCGGCAACGCCCTCACCGACGTCCGCGGCGGACTGCCGATCCGGTACGACGGCCTGCTGGGCGGCGGCCTGGGCGTCGCCGGGGGCACCGAGGACGACGACGCCGAGATCGCCGCCGCCGTGCTGGCCGCCGCGGGCGCGGACCGGACGGAGTAGACCCATGGCCACCACCGCCGTCACCGACGCCCGCCCCGCCACCGACCCGGTCGTCCCGCACCGCCGGGCCGTCGCCGCGCTCTTCGCGCTCTCCTTCGCCGCCTTCTGCTTCGTCACCACCGAGGTGCTGCCCACCGGCCTGCTCACCATCATCGCCTCCGACCTGGGCCGCTCCGAGTCCCAGATCGGCCTGCTGGTGACCGGCTACGCCCTGGTCGTGCTGCTGGCCTCGCTTCCGCTGGCCCGCGCCACCCGGCGGATCCCGCGCCGACTGCTGCTCAGCGGCACCCTCGCGATCCTGGCCGTGGCCACCCTGGTCGCCGCGGTTGCCGGGAACTTCTGGGTGCTGCTGGTCTCCCGGCTGCTGACCGGCCTCACCCAGGCGATGTTCTGGGCGGTGGTGGCCTCCACCGCGACCGGCCTGTTCCCGCCCGAGGTCCGCGGCCGGATGGTGGCCCGGCTGTCCATCGGCAACGGCCTCGCGCCGGTGCTCGGCGTCCCGGTCGGCACCTGGCTGGCCCAGCAGACCGACTGGCGGGTCACCTTCGGCGTGATGAGCGGCCTCAGCACCGTCACCTGCCTGGGCGTCGCCCTGCTGCTGCCCGGCTTCGCCCCCGAGGAGAGCAGCTCCGCCCGCGGCACCGCGCCCGACCGCCGCCGACTGACCGTCCTGCTGGTCGTCACCGGCCTCTCCGTCACCGGCGCCATGGGCACCTTCACCTACCTCACCTCGCTGCTGCTGGACGTCAGCGGCTTCGCGAAGGGCTCGCTCGGCCCGCTGCTCTCCGTCTCCGGCGTCTCCGGCGTGCTCGGCACCCTGCTGCTCGGCCGCTACCTGGACCGCTTCCCCTGGCAGTCGCTGGTCGTGCTGCTGGGCTCGCTCACCGCCGCGCTGCTGGGCCTGGCCGCGGTCGGGACGGTCAAGCTGCCCGCCCTGGCGATGCTCGCCCTGCTCGGCCTGTCCTTCAGCGCGCTCGCCGCGGCCATCCAGCACCGCGCCCTGCAGGTGGCGCCGGGCAGCACCGACATGGCCTCGGCCGCGATGAGCTCGGTCTTCAACCTCGGCATCGCCGCCGGGTCGCTGCTGGGCGCGGGCCTGGTGGCCACCACCGGCGTCCGGGCGATGCCGCTGGCGGGCGGGCTGCTGGCCGTCCTCGCGCTGCTGGTGATGCTGGCCGAGCGGCGGCTGCTCGGCCCGGACCCGAAGCCCGGCGAAGCCCCCGCCGCCGCCCCTGCCCCCGCCGCCCCTGCCCCCGCCACCACTGCCCCCGCC
>NZ_JNYE01000186.1 GCF_000717185.1 Kitasatospora phosalacinea
GCCCGCGCCCCGCGACACACCGCCCCGCCCCGCCCGCGCCCCGCGACACGCCGCCCCCGCCGCGACACGCCGCCCCCGCCCGCCCCGGCGGGCCACCATCGGAGGCATGCAGCTCCCCGTGATGCCCCCGGTGCCCCCGATGCTGGCCAAGGCCGTCGCCGCGATCCCGCCCGGCATGCAGTACGAGGCCAAGTGGGACGGCTTCCGGGCGATCGTGTTCCGCGACGGCGACGAGGTCGAACTCGGCTCCCGCACCGGCAAGCCGCTGACCAGGTACTTCCCCGAGGTGGTCGAGGCCGTCCGGGCCCGGCTGCCGGAACGCTGCGTCGTCGACACCGAGATCGTCGTCGCGCACGACGGGCGGCTGCACTTCGAGGAGCTGCTGGAGCGCATCCACCCCGCCGCCTCCCGGGTCCGCACCCTGGCCGGTCGCACCCCCGCCACCCTCGTCGCCTTCGACCTGCTCGCCCTGGACGACGACGACCTGACCGGCCGCCCGCTGGTCGAACGCCGCGCCGAACTCGCCCGACTGCTGGCCGACGCCGCCCCGCCCGTCCACCTCGCCCCCGCCACCACCGACCTGGACACCGCCCGTAGCTGGTTCTCCCGCTTCGAGGGCGCCGGCCTGGACGGGGTGGTCGCCAAACCGCTCGACGCCCCGTACCGGCCCGGCGAACGCACCCTGTTCAAGATCAAGCACGTCCGCACCGCCGACTGCGTGGTGGCCGGCTACCGCGAGCACAAGTCGGGCCCGGTGGTCGGCTCGCTGCTGCTCGGCCTGCACGACGCCGACGGCCGCCTCCAGCACGTCGGCGTCAGCGCCTCCTTCCCGATGGCCCGCCGGGCCGAACTCGCCGCCGAACTCGCCCCGCTGCGCCTGGACCCGGCCCGGCTCGGCGACCACCCGTGGGCGCACTGGGAGGAGGCGGGGGCCCAGGCCGCCGACCGGCTGCCCGGCGCGGTCAGCCGCTGGACCGGGCACAAGGACCTCTCCTGGGTGCCGCTGCGCCCCGAGCGGGTGGCCGAGGTCGGCTACGACCACATGGAGGGCACCCGGTTCCGGCACACCACGCAGTTCAAGCGCTGGCGGCCTGACCGCACCCCGGAGAGCTGCACGTACGCGCAGTTGGAGGAGCCGGTCTCCTACGACCTCGGCGCGCTGCTGTCCTGAGCGCTCGGGGACGGGCCGTCCGGGGGCGCCACCTGCCCGATCAGCACCGCCAGCCCGTCCAGCAGGCGCTGCAGGCCGAACTCGAAGAGCCGGTCGAGGTCGAAGTCGTAGCCCTCCAGGGTGAGCCGCAGGAAGGTCGGGTGGGCGGCGACCAGCTCCATGAAGACCTCCTCCCGCTGGTCCATCCACTCCTCGAAGTCCTGCCCGGTGGCGGCCTCCGCGGTGGCCTCCATCTCCAGGTTGAGCGCGGTGCCGCGGACGTAGTTGAACAGCGTCAGGTAGGCGGTGAACACGTCCTCCACCCCCAGGCCCTCGGCGGCCAGGGCGGACAGCACCCACTCGCCGAAGGGCAGCGCGTTGGCCACCGGCTGGGGGCGGGTCACCGACAGGGCGGACGCCAGCCAGGGATGCGCCCGGAAGAGCTCCCAGAGCAGGTGCGCGGCCAGGTCCAGCCGGGCGCGCCAGCCGAGGGCGCCCTGCGCGGGGATGAAGGAGACGTCGGCGAAGACCAGGTCCATCATCCGGTGCAGCAGGCCGTCCTTGTCCGGGACGTGCCGGTACAGCGACATGGTGGCCACGTCCAGCTCGGCCGCGACCCGGCGCATCGACAGCGCCTCCAGGCCCTCGTCGTCGGCCACCGCGACCGCCGCCGCGACGATCCGCTCCGCCGTCAGCGCGCCCTCGGGCGCGGGCCGCCGGGGCACCTGCCGCCCGCCGGAGCGGGCCGGGGCCGGCGCCGGGTCCGGGAGCCCGGCGACCACCGTGCCGACGCCCGGGACGGCCCGCACCAGCCCCCGGCCGCGCAGCTCCGCCAGCACCTTGGTGGCCGTCGCCATCGCGACGTTCCACCGGCGGGTGATCTCCCGGGTGGACGGCACCCGGTCGCCCGGACGCAGCCCGCCGCGCTCGATCCGCTCCTGCAGTTCGGCCGCGATCTGCTCGTAGCGGTCCACCCGCCCCACCTCCGCACTAGTGCACCGGTCGGCGCCATGCTAGCTGCCGCGGCGCCCCCGGCACCAGCCTCCGGCTCCCGTCCGGGCGCACTAGTGCACTAGTGCAGCAAGTCAAAGTACCTTGCCAACGCGCTTGCCTAGTGCAGTGCGTACGGCGTACGTTCGGTGTCATGGAGAACGCGACGAGCAACACCGACATCCTCGTATCGGGCGGCGGCATCGCCGGCCCCGCCCTGGCGTACTGGCTACGCAGGGCGGGATTCCGCCCCGTCGTGGTGGAACGCGCCCCCGTCCCCCGGCCCGGCGGCCAGACCGTCGACCTGCGCGGCGCCGGACGCACCGTCATCGCCCGGATGGGCCTGCTGGAACGGGCCGCCGAACTCGCCGTCGAGCAGCGCGGCATCGCCCTGGTCGACCGCCGCGGCCGGCACACCGCCCGGATGCCCACCGAACTCTTCGGCGGCGAGGGCATCGTCTCCGACCTGGAGATCCTCCGCGGCGACCTCGCCGGGCTGCTGTACGAGGCCACTGCCGACGACGTCGAGTACCTCTTCGACGACACCCTCACCGCCCTGCACGAGGACGCCGACGGCGTCCGCGCCACCTTCGAGAACGCGCCGCCCCGCCGCTTCGACCTGGTGGTCGGCGCCGACGGCCTGCACTCCGCCACCCGCCGCCTCGCCTTCGGCCCCGAGAGCGAGCACTTCGTCCCGATCGGCGGCTACACCGCCTGGTTCACCGCCCGCCTCGACCTCGACCTCGACGGCTGGTTCCTGATGTACAACGCCCCCGGCGGCCTGGTCGCGATGGTCCGCCCCGGCCGCCTGCCCGGCGAGACCAAGGTCGCCCTCAGCTTCCGCTCCGCCCCGCTCGCCCACGACCGCCACGACCGCGCCGCCCAACAGCGCCTGCTCACCGAGAAGTTCGCCGGCGCGGGCTGGGAGACCGACCGGCTGCTCGCCGCGATGGCCGACGCCGACGACTTCTACTTCGAACACCTCGGCCGGGTCCGCCTCGACCGCTACGCCCGCGGCCGCACCGCCCTGGTCGGCGACGCCGCCTGCTGCCCCACCCCCCTCACCGGCCTCGGCACCAGCCTCGCCCTGGTCGGCGCCTACCTCCTGGCCGGTGAACTCGCCACCGCCCGCGGCGACTTCACCACCGCCTACGCCGCCTACCAGCACCGCATGCGCCCCTACGCCGCCCAGGCCCAGCAACTCCCGCCCGGCGGCATGCGCGCCTACGCCCCCGGCAGCGCCCCGATGATCGCCCTGCGCGCCGCCTCCATGCGCTGGATGACCCGCTGGCCGCTGCGCCGCCTCATGGAGACCCAGGCCGCCAAGGCCGCCGACGTCGAACTCCCGGACTACGAGCGGGCGTTCGCCTGAAGGTCCGGGCGCGGCGCGGCGCGGGCACGGGGACGGCCCCGGTCTCCGTGGGGTGAGACCGGGGCCGTCGTGGGGGAGTGGCGCGTCAGCCGGTGAAACCGGCCGTGATGGAGGTGAACTGCCAGTCGGACTGGGCGATGCCGGAGCAGGTCTCCTGCAGGCCGCCGCCCGGGCAGCCGCGGTCGCGGTTGACCGACCAGAACGCCAGGCGGGCGATGTGGTTGGTGTTGGCCCAGTCGCGGATCGCGGTCCAGTTGGCGACCGTGGTGGTCTCGTTGGTGTCGCTGAGGCCGTTCATGCCGGAGATGCCCAGGTGCGAGTAGGCGGTGGCGTCGTCCCAGCCGTAGACCGACTTGAGCTTGTTCTTCAGGCCGGTGGCCGCGCTGACGGTGGCGGCGTACATGTCGGTCGACGCGTTGCCGAAGTCGAACGGCATGATGGTGAAGACGTCGATGTCCGCGCCGAGCGCCTTGGACTGCTCGATCAGGCGGTTGCCGGGGGCGGTCGGGCCGCTGGTGGCGGTGCCGAAGGTGACGATCGTCCTGATGCCCGGGTTCTTCTGCTTGACGATCTTCAGCGCGTTCAGGATGCGGTCCTGGACGGTGTAGTTCTCGAACTCGTCGGTGTTCTCGATGTCGATGTCGATCGCCTTCAGGCCGTAGGCGTCGATCACCTTCTGGTAGGCACCGGCCAGCGCGGTCGCGTCGGCGCAGTTCGGGCCGAGCTTGTTGCCCGACCAGCCGCCGAAGGACGGGACGACGTCGCCGCCCGCGGCGCGCACCGCGTTGATGGTCTGCTGGTCGACGCCGTTCAGCAGCGGGCGCTGGCTGTCCCAGGTCGGGTTGCAGCCGTTCTGCGCCAGCACGAACGCCATGGTGAACCACTTGATGCCGGTCGCGTTCATCACGGTGGTCGGCGACGGCGGGTTGCCCCAGCCGTTGTACAGGTACGGCGCGGCCTGCTTGAAGCCGCTCGGGGTGGTGGTCGGCGGCGTGGTCACCGAGAGCGTGTTGGAGGCGGCCGAGGCGTTGCCCGCCGCGTCCCGGGCCTTCACGGTGAAGGTGTACGAGGTGGAGGCGGTCAGGCCGGTGACGGTCGCGCTGGTGCC
>NZ_JNYE01000187.1 GCF_000717185.1 Kitasatospora phosalacinea
CGGCCCCGGAAACTGGGCCGCGAAGGGGGGCCGGGGGAACCGCGCAGCGGGGCGCCCGGCAAAAAGGAACGCCGCGCCGAAGGCGCGACCACACCCACCCGGACGGTGTTTCGGGGCAGGCGGCGTCTCGTCTACCCTGGAGGTTCTGCACGCCCCGCCTGCGGGGTGCTGTGGTCTCTGGCCGGTGGACCGTGCCAACCCGCTCGCGGGGGTGTCCACCGGCCGTCCGCGTTTGGGATCAGGGGCGGATGGTCGGTTGTGTGGTCGTCTGGACCGGCGGCGGCTGGATCAACTGCGCCGGGGCCGTCGCCCTGGCGGTCGGCGTGGTCCTGGGGGCCGGCTGTTCGACGGTGAGGTCTGCGAGCATCGCGCGCAGGGGGCCGCTGTTGCCGTTGAAGGATGCGATGGACGCCAACTCGTTGCGGTCGGGGTCGAGTTGGGTCCAGTCAATTGGGTGCCCGGCGGCGGCGGCGAGCTGACCGAGGAAGGCTCGCTGCACTCTCCCGTTGCCCTCCCTGAAGGGGTGCAGCGCATTGACGTCGCCATAGAGGTCGGCCAGGCCGGTGAGGAACTGGTCGCGGTCGAGACCGCGGAGGTAGTCCTGGCGCCGGGCGAGGCGGCCGAAGGTGTCGTCAGCGTATCCAGGGATCATCCGGACGAGACAGAACTGGGTGTTGCCCTTGGCGATCTCGATGGAGCGGACGTCGCCTGCCCACGGGTAGATGCTGCCGAACACCTCGCGGTGGAACGTCTGGAGGTGGGCCAGGTCGTACCGGCCGGGAACGGGCGTCTCGGCGATCCGGGTGAGGCGGGCGGCGGTGATGTCGGCTTCGGCTGCGGCGAGGGCCTGGGGGTCGGTGATGCCCAGTCGGTTGCGCAGGACGCCGCTGCCGGGGTCGGTGTAGGGGTCGGCCATCGTCAGGTTGCCGGCTGCTCGGTGCCCGGGACGCGGTGGCGGGCTTCGGCCCGCTGCACCAGCTCGTCGGCGGTGATCCGACCGGCCGCGTACTCCTCGGCGTCGGTGAGGTACTCCGCGCTGGGAGTGAGGCCCTCGGCTCGGACGGAACCGGTGGCTGAGTCGACGGCTCGGCGGCGGGCCTCCGGGGTGGTGGCGGGGTGGCGCATCGGGTGGCTCCTCGGGTTCGCGCCGGGCGGGCGCGGGGTCTCTCATCAGCGTACGTGCACTCCAGGAGTCAGCGCTGGTGCTCGGATGGTCACTGGGTGGGACGCGGCAGGCGGCTGGTTCCGGACGGCGGAAGCGGGCGCGGGGGAGGGAGCTCGATGCTCCCTCCCCCGCGGTGCCGGCCGCCCGACCCGTGCTGTCGGATCGGGCGGCCGGTCTCAAGCGGCAAGCGGTTGCTGCTCGACCAGCAGAGCGGGCGGCCCCTGCGGTTCGCGCCCCCTGCCCGCCTTCTCGATCACGGCTGCTTGGAAGGCCGCGTAGGTCCTCTCCTGCGTGATCTTCTCCCGGAGCGCGGCCGCTTCCGTCTCCAGTTCGGCGATGGCCTTCTGGTGGTGTCGGTATCGAGCGGGAGCGTGCTGCTCGTCGTGGGCGCGGCGCAGCTCGGCCGCCCACGGGCGGGAGAGCATGTGCCGGGTGATCGTGTAGACGATCGCGGCGGTCCTGCGCTGGGTGCCCTCCGGTGCGCTGGGGCAGTGCCTTCCGCCGGTGTCTCGCCGGACCACCAGCCACCGGTGGCTGGTGGGATTCATCTTCTCGGGGTGGAAGACCGCCCGCTTGGCGAGCCGGACGCCGTAGACGGTCGGCACGTCCGGGAAGTTGGTGGTGAAAGGGTTTCGGTCGGGCTTGCCGTAGGTGATCTGGATCGCGGACCCGTCGCAGCAGCGCGTGTAGTAGTGGCCGGACTCCCACCCGACGGTGATGGTGCCGCCCAACTCCGGGATGCGGTAGAGGGCCGCACCGATCTCCCAGTCCAGGGTGATCGTGGCGTGGAACCGGTATCCGCCTTCTGTGACCAGGGTGACGTACTGCGGGCCGACTGGCCGGGTGTTGCTCATGCTGCCGCCTTGGCGAGGACCGGAACCGCTATGTCGTCGAAGCGGGGCAGCGCTCCGGCAGCCAGTTCCTCAACGGAGGGAAGGTTGGTCCACCGGCGCGCGGCGTGACGGTAGGCGACGGTCCAGAGGTTCAGCTGACTGGTGAACGCCGCCTTGTCGGTGGCCACGATCAGCAGACCGCCGACGCTGACCCGAAGCTGCGGCGCGCGGGTCGGGCTCAGCTTCGCGGGCAGCGTCTCCACAACCGCCGGAGGCACCGGACGGTCGAGACGAAGGTGTCCGGACATCACCCCTTCGGGCTCCGGGACCGTACCGGACATCGTCCCGGAGAACACACGATCGGTGCGGTCGGCCAGGCTGGTCCATGCCTTGTACGCCTCGTACGCGGGCTGCGGGTGAGCCAGGCGGACGCGGACGGACGGCATGGTCAGCAGGATCGTGTGGGCGATCAGCACGGCATGGGCTTCGTGGTGCCCTGCGAGATGGACGGCAAGGTCGGCGCGGACCGTAGGCGGGCGGTCGGTGGTGGTGAGATGCAAGTGCACGGGTCCTCCGGCGGAGTGATGGTGTGGTCAGCGGGGCCGGGGGCGTCCGGTGCCATCGGACGCCCCCGACTGATTCAGGACGGGGCCCTCGTCCCCCTGGGCCTACGCGGCAAACGCCTCGTTGATCTCGGGGTACATCGCTTCCCAGTCCTTCTCCGAGTCGTCCGGCCCGGCACCCGCGATGATCGCCAGATGACGGCTCAGCTCGTCCTCGGCGTCCTCCGACGCGCCCAACTCCTCCTCGGCGTCCTCTGGCTCGTCCCCCGGCTCGTCCTCGGCGTCCTCCGACGCGCCCAACTCGTCCTCGGTATATCCGTTCTCCGGGTCCTCGTCATACTCGTCTGCGTCGGCCTGTCGGGCCGCCTCTACCTCCGCCTTCGCAGCCGCCCGTACTTCGGACTCCGCGATCTTCGCCCGGAGATCGGCCACCAGCTCGACCTCTGGGTCCGACAGCTCGTAGCCGTAAGCAGTCAGGAAGTCGAACCACTCCAGCACGACCCACTTGTCTCCGTAGCCAGAGATGATCTGTCGGACCGCGCGCTCAGCCCGAACCGCAACGGTGGCCAGCAGCACCAACGGCAGCCGCGCCTCGGCCATTCGGCGAGTGAAACGCTCGAACCGATCGCTGCGGTCGTCGTCACCCGGCGCGTTGAGATACACCAGGACCTCGGTGCTGGTCTCGTCCGCTCCCAGCTCGTAGAGGAGCCGAAGAACCTTCTTCGTCATCCCCTTGGGCACCTTCTTGGAGCGGCAAAGCTCCTGGATGTACTCAACGCGCACTTCCTGGGAGATGGACAGCGCCTCTCGGCGCTCACGGGCCGCCTGCTCCGCCGCCGCCTTGGCAGCCGCCTCCTCGGCACTGAGGAAGCTGTAGTGCCCGGAGACGTGGTGTCCGTACTGGTGAGGGTCACGGCAGAGGAAGGTGGCCTTGAGGTCCCCAGGCTGGTTCTCGTTGAAGAAAGCCGCGTGCCCAGGGCAGTCCTTGTGCATCTCGGGCGTCAGGACCACACCGTCAGCATCGGCGAGACGATTTACGTTCACCTCACGCGATCCGCCCCAGCCGAACGACGGCGGCTCGCCGACCATCCGGACATTGGCGGCAGCGAGCGCCTGGGTGGTCTCCGCCCGCAGCGCGGCCCGTTCCGCCTTCCGCCGCTCGTCCTTGATCGCCCAGCTCAGACCGTGCCCGTTCTCGATCTTGGCAAGGAGTCGCTTGTACGCCTTCGGGTCACCCTCGAACTCGGCGAGGGCTGCGGCCTCTTCGAAGGTCAGCGCGCCCTTGTCGATGGCGGCACGGGCCGACTTCGGCATTCCGGCCAAAGCGATCGACGCTCGCACCTTCTTTGGGTCCTGAGCAACCCGGGTGGCGATCTCGTCCGGGTCGAGACCGAGCTCAATGGACAGCTGCGCGTAGGCGTCGGCGATCTCGCTCGCCTTCATGTCCTCCCGATGCATGTTCTCGATCAGCTGCGCGATGATGCGCGCCTGCTCGGCACTGAGGTCGTTGCGGACAATGACGTCAACGAGCCGACCAGCCTCGATCGCCCCCATGGCCCGGCGGTTGCCGAGAATGATCGCGATTCCGTCCTCATGGGGCGCGCCGATGATCGGCTGCACCAGGCCGTTCTCCTTGACGGAGGCGATGAATTCGGCGGTCAGCTCGGCCTTGCGAACATTACGAGTAAACGTCAACTCCTCCGGGTCAATGTCTTCGAGAAGGATCTTCCCCGTGTTCTCGGGCCGATTGGCGGCGCTCTCGGGGTTGTCGCTCGACTCAACTTCGAGAGTGACGGTCAACTCGTCCAGCTCCGGCGAGGCCAGCTCATCGGTCTGCGGCTCAACGGGGGCGAATGTGGTGGTCACGATTCCTCCAACAGGTGCATGGTCTCTGTCCGTTGGTCGGGGGTGCCATCCCCTCCCAACAAGAACAATATTACCTCGTAGGGGGTTTTTGGTCAAGCGCGGAGGCGTGGTTCAGCACGCCGGTCCGACGACTGACAGACCGTCAAATCGACGGGCGCACCTCCCCCGTCCCCCCGACAGC
>NZ_JNYE01000188.1 GCF_000717185.1 Kitasatospora phosalacinea
CCGCCCACCCGCCCGGACCACCGCTACAGCGAACTGCCTGCCGAACCAGTCGATTTCACCTCCCACCACCGCCTCCACCTGCCCCGGCCGCTGTGGCGCACCACCGAATCGCTCCCCGCCCACCTCTACGCCGGCCACCGTCCGCTCGACGCCCTCACTCGCTACGTGCTCAAGGACACCCCGTGCCCGAGTTCACCCTGACCCGCATCCGCCTCAACCCCCACCACAAGATGGTCCGGGCCGACCTCGCCGACCCCGTCCGCCTCCACCGCACCCTCATGCGCCTGGCCCCCGACCACCTCGGCACCAGCCCCCGCCGCGAAGCCGGCCTGCTGTTCCGCCTCGACCGCGACAGCGAACCCGTCCTCCTCGTCCAGATGGCCGGCCACCCCCAACTCGCCGCACTGCCACCCGGCTACGGCACCGCCCACCACCACACCCTCACCGCCATGCTCCACGCCCTCACCCAAGGCACCCCCGTCCGCTACCGCATCACCGCCAACCCCACCACGTACAAACCCAGCCCCATCCCCGCCGAAGGGCGCCGCCCACGCGGCACCCTCACCGCCCTGACCGGCACCGCTGCCACCGCCTGGTGGCACCGCCACTCCACCCAGGCAGGACTGGACATCCTCACCACCACCGCAACCCCCCAACCCGGCCCCCGCCACAACCCGGACGACCCTCGACCCTTCCACCCCCTGACCCGCTTCGACGGCACCGCCCGCATCACCGACCCCGACCTGCTGCGCACCGCCGTCACCAGCGGCATCGGCCGCGCCAAGGCCTACGGCGCGGGCCTGCTCAGCCTCGCCCCCGCCTGATGCGCCCACCTTGCCCGACACCGCTGCACCCGGAGACGAGCACCCGTGCCCACCGACCGACCCCGCCCCGAACCCCCGGCGGACCTCACCACCCTGCGCGCCGCATCCGTACGCCGCCTGCTCCACCTCAAAGACATCGGTACCCTCACCGGCGACCACATCAAGACCGTCGCCGACACCTACGACGTCGACAGGCGCACCGTCCAGCGCTGGATCGCCAACGCCCTCGCCAACAACGGCACCTACACCCCCGCAGGCCGCCTCCGCTTCACCCTCACCCCCGCCATGCACGACGCCGTCGCCCGATGGCACGGCAACGCCACCGCCGCCTACCGCGAACTCAAAGCCGAAGCGAAGCCCGATGACGCGCCACTGCCCTCCCGGGCCACCTTCCACCGCGCCGTCAACCGGGAACTCACCCCCGGCCGCCGGGCCGGCCTGCGCGGAGGCGAAAGGGCCCGCCGCCGCTACAGCATCCACGGGACCCGCCCCCGCACCTGGCGCAACGACACCTGGGAAACCGACCACATGCAGGCCGACGTCAAGGTCGACATCGACGGCAATCTGCGCAAACCCTGGATCACCTGGTTCGTCGACTGCGCCACCAGCGCCATCTGCGGCATGGCCGTCACCCCCCAGTACCCCACCCGCGAGTCCATCCTCGTCGCCCTGCGCGACGCCCTGCTGCGCGACGACCGGCACGGGCCCTTCGGCGGCCTGCCCACCTACATCCGCGTCGACGGCGGCAAGGACTTCCTCAGCACCACCGTCGGCAACGCGCTGGGCGCCTTCGCCGTCGAGATGACCCCCCTTCCCCCCTACCACCCCGAACTGAAAGGCACCGTCGAAGCAGTCAACGGCGCGATCCAGACCACCCTCCTGCCCTCCATGCCAGGCCACACCAAACGCCCGCGCCTCATCAACGGCAAACACGCCGACGACGAGAACAGCCACCTCACCTTCCAGGAGTTCGTCGCAGCCGTCCGCACCTGGGTCTCCTGGTGGAACCACGAGAACACCATCGACTCCCTCAACGGCCGAACCCCCGCCCAGGCATGGGCTGATGACCTCACACCCATCTACGACGTCAACACCGAGGACCTGCACACCTTCACCCTCGAACGCCACGGCACACCGCTGACGATCAACAACGACGGAGTCCGCTGGAGAAAACGGCGCTACATCGCCGACTGGATGGAGGGACTGGTGGGCACCAAAGTCCACCTGCGCCACCTGCTCCACCACGACCACACCGTCGAGCTGTACGACATCGACACCGGCAAGCACCTCGGCTCCGCCACCCTCTCCGACCAGGCCGGCCCCCACCTGATCCGCGCCATCCAACGCACCCGCCGACGCGAAGCCGACCGCCTGCGCGCCCAACTCAAAAGCGTCGAGAAGAACCGCATCACCCGCTACGCCGCGGCCTCCACCCCCGCACCGCCCCTGCAACTGGGCGCCACCACCCACCAGGAGGCCCAGCAGCAACTACGCGACCTCGACACCGCCCACACCACCGACACCGACCACGACCCGGCCGACTTCATCACCCCGCCCCAGCTCACCGGCCCTTGGACCAGCCCCCTCGACCCACCCGCAACCGAGAAGAACACCCCGGCCAAGGAGCAGCCGTGAACGACCACCCCGACCGCCCCGCCACCGCCCCCGAACACCGGCCGGGGCGGATCCCCGCCGAGAGCCACGACCACTACCTGCGCCTGAACGGCGCCAACGCCATCGGCACCCTCGCCGCCCGCACCACCCACGCCGACATCGAGAAGACCATCACCCGGCGCTCCATGATGTGCATCCACGGCGACGTCGGACTCGGCAAGACCTTCGCCGTCCACGCAGCCCTGCGCGCCCTCGCCCCCCACACGCTGCGCCTGCAGTTCCGCCAAGGGGCCAACATGAGCGAGATCCGCGGTGCGCTGTGGCGCGCCCTGGCCCTGGACGGCGAAGCCCCGCAGTCCAGCGACGGAGCAGACCAGGCCATCATGGGCGCACTCGCGAAGGAGCCCCGCGTCCTGCTCTGCGACGAGGCGCACTGGCTCAGCCCCACCGCACTCGAGTACTTCCTCTACCTGTGGAACGACGACGCCACCGAGATGGCCGTCGTCTTCGTGGGCGCGGAGAACACCCGCCAGAAGATCCTCCAACGCCGGGCGCTCGCCTCACGCGTCCACACCTGGCAGCAGTTCAAGCCCCTGTCCCCGAAGGAGGTCCTGAGCGCCATCCCCGTCTACCACCCGATCTGGCGCGACGCGGACCCACAAGAGCTCATTCTCTTCGCCGACGACAGCTGCCACGGCAACTTCCGCAACTGGGCCAAACTCACCTCCCACATCCAGGACGCCACGGACGAGGACCCCTCGCGCGCACTCACCCGCGACCTCATCCGGTGGGCACTCGCGAAGACGAACAGCTCCATCCGCAGGACCGAGGTCTGACCGAACCGGAAAAGGAACCAGGTGCTCCGCTTCCGCTGCCTCCCGGTGCAGGGCAGCGGCAGGCGGCCCCGTGTGCGGCGCAGCGGCCGCCGGGTCTCCCGGGCGGGGGACAGGGACCGGACCGCCTCTGGAAAATAATATTTGAGTGCATTCCCAATTCCCTGCTGTGAATTATTGTAATTTTTTCTCCCGAAATTCCGTTCGGGTGACGGGTGCAATAACGGCTGGCATTCGGGTCTCTGGGGTGCTGCAATTGCAGCACCCCGGAGACGGCCGCGCGGCGGTCTCGGCCGTAGATGCGACGCCGGGGTCGTCTGTCGTGTACGTCGGAAAGGGAGGTCACATGCAGGGCTTCACCAACGGGATGCCGGCCGGGGCGATCGAGGGTGCCATCTGGATCAAGGCCGAGGAGAGCCACGGGAACGGAGGGGACTGCGTCGAACTCGCGGGCCTTCCGACGGGAGGCGTCGCCGTGCGCAACTCCCGGGACCCCGAAGGGGCCGCACTGGTCTTCACCCGCAGCGAGATCAGGGCGTTCCTCGGCGGTGCCAAGCAGAGCGAGTTCGATCATTTGATCGCCTGAAGGGCAGCTTCGACGCAATACCTTCGCCGGGTGGAATGATCTGACCGGCAGGTTATTCGGTGCATCGGCGCGCGGGCCCCGCATATGGGATGATGAGGCCCTTTGCAGGGCCAGACGAGTTCCCGTACGGAGTCCGCGTGCCAGCCACTTCCGAAATCCCCCAACCACCCGCCGGCAAGAGTGGTGCAGGAACGGCTGGAAAGGAGAGCGGACACTGGCCGGCGGCCCTTGAAGACGCGGACACTGCGTGCCGCCCGAACGTCCTCCTGCTGCACCACCAGGCCGGGCAGGCGTCGGCGGGCAGCCCCACGGCGGACCGGGTGGTCCTGGGAGTGCGCCTTCGCCGGGCACGCGACCGCAAAGGCCTCGGGCTCGACCGCGCCGCCCAGCGCGCAGCCTGCCCGTCCCTGTCCTACTCCACCCTCTCGCGCCTGGAGACAGCGAAGGCGCCGGCCACGGCCGAGATCGTCGAAGCCCTCGCCGACGTCTACGAGGTGGATGAGCAGGAGAGGCGCAAACTGCTGGAACTGGCCGCGAGCAGCCAGCGGCCGGACTGGTTCGACGCGGAGCCGTTCGCCGGGTCGGTCCCCCGCTTCTACCGCACCTACCTCGGACTCGAGCCCGTCGCTGACGAACTGCGCTCCTTGAGCTGCACTGATCTTCGTGGAGTCCTTGAAGCCTGGGTTACGATCCAGGCGTAAGGAGAACCACCTGCAGTGCCAGCACCACGTAAGTACCCCGA
>NZ_JNYE01000189.1 GCF_000717185.1 Kitasatospora phosalacinea
AAGCACCCCAGCTGGGGCTACCTGACCCCGCACGAGACCCGACAACGACACACCCTCGCCGCGTAGGAACGAGTGTCCAAGATCATGGGGGAACTTCAGTCACCGCCGTCCGGCTGCGTGACATCGTCGGAAGGTTGATCCGGGCTGGACACTGGGAGCCGGGCAACCCGGAGATCCTGATCGTGATGGACTCCGGCTACGACGTCACCTACCTCTCCCACGCCCTGGCCGACCTGCCGGTGGTTCTGCTCGGACGCCTGCGCTCGGACCGGGTCATGCTCCGCGACCCCGGCCCCGACCGCCGCGGGCGGAAGGGCGGGCGGCCCCGTCGACACGGCGGAGTCCTCACCTTCGCCAAACCCGACACCTGGCACACCCCCGACACCGCCACGGCCGCCGACACCACCCGCTACGGCATCGCCGAGGCGACGGCCTAGGGCCGGATGCACCCTCGGCTCACCCACCGCGGCCCCTGGCTGGACCACGCCGAGGAGGAACTCCCTGTCCTGCATGGCACGTTGATCCGGATCAAGGTCGAGCGTCTGCCGGGCGACCGGGACCCGAAGCCAGTGGCTGTGGTGCTCGGCCACCACAGCCACCGGCACGGACGTGGACTTGTGGTGGCAGTCCTTCCTCCGCCGATTCGACCTGGAGCACACCTTCCGGCTGATGAAGCGGACCCTCGGCTGGACCGCCCCGAAGATCCGCCACGCCGACACCGCCGACACCGCCGATCTGTGGACCTGGCTGATCATCGCCGCCCACACCCGGATCCGCCTCGCCCGCTCCCTGGCCGAAGACGTACGCCGGCCCTGGGAGCGACCGGCGACCGAACCCCGCCGTCTCACTCCCGCCCGCGTCCGCCGGGGGTTTCGCAACATCCGCGCGACAGCGGCCCGTCCGGCAGCCGCACCGAAACCGTCCCGGCCGGGCCCGGGACGGCCACCCGGCGCGAAGAACAAGCAACGAGCCCCACGCCACAACGTCGGCAAGACGGCCAAACGAGCCGACTCGATCAAGGAACATCAAGGCCGACGAGGACAAACGCCGAGCTGAGGGGCCGTCAGGCGATGCGCCCGGTGGCCGACCGGCGGAATCCGGGGGAGGGCGGCTCCGGGGTCAGGGCCTGGAGCGGGGGGCGACCACCTGGTCGATGAGGCCGTACTCCAGGGCCTGCGCGGTGGTGAGGATGAGGTCGCGCTCGATGTCCTGCCGGATCTGCTCCAGCTCGCGGCCGGTGTGCTTGGCGAGGATGGCCTCCAGGGCGGCGCGCACCCGCATGATCTCGTTCGCCTCGATCTCCAGGTCGGAGACCTGGCCCTGCTGGCCGCCGCTGGACGGCTGGTGCAGCATGATCGTCGCGTTGGGGAGCGCGAGGCGCTTGCCCGGGGTGCCCGCGGCCAGGATGACCGCCGCCGCCGAACTGGCTTGGCCGATGCAGGTGGTCTGCACGTCCGGCTTGATGAACTGCATGGTGTCGTAGATCGCCATCAGCGAAGTCGTGTCCCCGCCGGGCGAGTTGATGTAGAGCGAGATGTCACGGTCCGGGTCCATGGCCTCCAGGCACAGGAGTTGGGCCATGATGTCGTTGGCCGAGGTGTCGTCGACCTGCGCGCCGAGGAAGACCACGCGCTCCTCGAAGAGCTTGGCGTACGGGTCGTACTCGCGGATGCCCTGCGAGGTCCGCTCGACGAAGCTCGGGACTATGTAGCGCGCTTCGGGGTGGTGCCGGTTCGACTGCATCGTGGGTGAGCCCCTCTCCGATCGGGACGTGCGCCGGGGGAGGGGCCCGGTGGGGCCCCTCCCCCGGCGCACCGGTGTCAGTGGCCGGTGTCAGTGCTTGAGGCCGCCGCCGCCACCGGGGAGGGAGGAGGTGGACTGCATCACCTTGTCGATGAGGCCGTACTCCCTGGCCTCCTCCGCGGTGAACCAGCGGTCGCGGTCGGAGTCCTTGGTGATCTTGTCCACGTCCTGGCCGGAGTGCGCGGCGATCAGCTCGGCCATCTCCAGCTTGGTCTTCAGCAGCTGCTGGGCGTAGATGCGGATGTCGCTGGCCGAGCCGGCCAGGCCCGCGGAGGGCTGGTGCATGAGGATCTTGGTGTGCGGCAGCGCGAAGCGCTTGCCCGCCGCACCGGCGGTGAGGAGGAACTGGCCCATCGAGGCGCAGAAGCCCATGGCGATGGTGACCACGTCGTTCTTGATGTACTGCATGGTGTCGTAGACCGCCATGCCGGCCGTCACCGAACCACCGGGGGAATTGATGTAGAGGTAGATGTCGTCCTCGGACTCGGCGGCCAGCATGAGCAGTTGGGCCGTGAGCTTGTTCGCGATGTCGTCGTCGACGGCCTGGCCGAGGAAGACGATGCGGTCCCTCAGCAGTCGGCTGAACACCTGGTCGCCGACGCCCCAGGGGGCTGCGCCCGCGTCGGCCCGGGGGCCGTTCGCCGAGAAACGTTCCCCAGCATCCTGATAAACCATTGTTCCCCCAACCGGGTTAACGGGCGGTTGGTGGGCCGCCGAAATCCCGTCCCGCTGAAATCTACAGCCACGACGACCCCCTTGCGCCACAAAGACTTTCGGCCGACTCTAGCACAGCGGGATGTCAAGGGGCCGGAGGTCGGGCGTTCGCCCTTGGCGCACGAAAGGCGGGTTTGAGACGTTGTGGGAACAGATCGCGCAAAGCCGCACGTGCGTCTGTTCGATCCCGGGTACGCTCGGGGACTTGCGGACTGACTGATACTCACCGGGGGTAGCGGCCATGCCAGTTGATGATGCTCAGCGACGGGGGAGAGCACACTTCCTCCGCAAACGGCGCGAGAAGGTCCTACCCGCCGATGTCGGACTACCTGGGGGGCTCCGGCGTCGGACCCCCGGCCTCCGGCGGGAGGAAGTCGCCGTACTCGCCGGGGTCAGCCCCACTTGGTACACATATCTGGAACAGGCCCGCGACGTGTCGCCCTCGCCGGAAGTGCTCGACAATCTCGCCACCGTCCTCGGCCTGAGCAGTTACGAGCGGAATTACCTCTACAACGTCTCGCGCGGGGAATCCGCGGCCGAGCCGGAAGCCTATTCCCATTCCGAGTTACGCCTTCCGTTACAGGATCTGATTTCCTCGGTCGGCCCCGTTCCCGCCTACATCTGCTCGCAGTTCGGCGACCTGCTGGCGTGGAACGAGGCCGCCACCGAGTGGCTGGACGACTTCGGCCGCTTCGAGGAGGAGCGGCGCAACACCCTGCTGTGGATGCTCACCGCGGACGTGGCGCGCGAGCGCTTCGTCAACTGGGATGTCCAGGCACGGCACTTGATCGCCCGGTTCCGCTCGGACGTGGCGACCATCCAGGACTCGCCCCGGGTCGCCGCACTGGTCCGGGAGCTGTCCGAACGGAGCCCGCTCTTCCGCCGCTGGTGGGACGAGCACGAGGTGGCCGGGCCGGACTGCACGGCCTACCCGATGCGGCACCCGCGCTACGGCGCCGTCCCCGTGCGGACGCTCGAACTGCTCTACCAGGACGCCTCCGCCGGCGTGAAGATGGTCATCCACATGCCGACCGAGGGCCTGCCGGCCGATCCCGGCCCCGACGGCGGGGCCACCGGCTGAGCCGGGCCGCACGGCGCAACGGTACGGGTCCGGCACCCGCCCGCGCGGGCGGGTGCCGGACCCGTACCGTTGCCGACTCTCAGCCGCGGGCGGCCAGTTCCTCCGCCATGTGCCCGGCGAGGGCGGCCACCGTCGGGAAGTCGAACGCCAGGGTCGCCGGGAGGTGCAGGCCGGTCGCCCCGTTCAGCCGGTTGCGCAGGTCGACGACCATCAGGGAGTCGAAGCCCAGGTCGAGAAACTCCTCGTCGGGGTCCACCTCCTCGGGCGCGTCGTAGCCGAGGACGTCCGCGACGTTGGCGAGCACCAGCGCGTGCACCTCCTCCGGGCCCGTTCCCGGAGCCGAGGCCGGGGACGGGGACGGGGACGAAGCCGGGGACGGGGGCGTCGGGCCGGCCGGGGCCAGCCCGGTCAGCAGCCCCGGCAGGAGGCCCGCCTCGGCGCGGGAGCGCAGCGCGGCGCCGTCGAAGGCGGCCGCGACGTGGTGCGGGCGCCCCGGGGCCAGGGCCGCGTCGAACAGGGCGAGCGCCTCCTCGGCGCCCATCGGCGCCACCCCGCCCCGCTGCATCCGCTCCAGCTCGGCCGCCGACAGCGTCCCCGCCATGCCGCCGCTCCCGGCCCACAGGCCCCAGGCGAGCGAGGTGGCGGGCAGGCCGCGGGCGTGCCGGTGCTCGGCGAGGGCGTCCAGGAAGGCGTTGGCGGCCGCGTAGTTGGCCTGCCCGGCGTTGCCGAGCACGCCCGCCAGCGAGGAGAACAGGACGAAGGCGGCGAGGTCGTGGCCGGTGGTCAGTTCGTGCAGGTGCCAGGCCGCATCGGCCTTGGCGGCCAGCACGGCGTCGATCCGGTCGGGGGTGAGCGATTCGACGGTGGCGTCGTCGAGGACGCCCGCGGTGTGGACGACGGCGCTGAGGCGGTGGTCGGCGAGGAGGTCGGTGACGGCTCGGCGGTCGGTCATGTCG
>NZ_JNYE01000190.1 GCF_000717185.1 Kitasatospora phosalacinea
CCGCCCTCCTCCCCTCCCTCCCCCGCTTCCCCTCTGTACCTACTGGTATGTACAGTGCCGCCGTGACCACGAACCCGCCACCCGCCCGAGCCGCCTCCCCCACCGCGGACCGCCTCGTCGAAGCCACCCGCGAGCTGCTCTGGGAACGCGGCTACACCGGCACCAGCCCGAAGGCCGTCCAGCAGCGCGCGGGCGCGGGGCAGGGCAGCATGTACCACCACTTCGCGGGCAAGTCCGACCTCGCCCTCGCCGCGATCACCCGCACCGCCGAGGAGCTGCGCGCCCGCGCCGACGGGCTGCTGTCCGGCCCGGGCACGGCGGTCGAGCGGGTCACCGCGTACCTGCGCCACGAGCGCGACGTGCTGCGCGGCTGCCCGGTCGGACGGCTGACCCAGGACCCGGAGGTGATGGCCGACCCGGTGCTGCGCGCCCCGGTCGAGCAGACCCTCGGCTGGCTGCGCGGGCGGCTCGCGGAGGTCCTGGCGGAGGGGCGGGCGGGCGGGGAGCTGCCGCCGTCCGTCGACCCGTCCGGCACGGCCGCGACCGTGGTCGCCGTCCTGCAGGGCGGCTACGTGCTGGCCCGCGCGGCGGGCACCCCGGAGCCCTTCGACCAGGCGGTCACCGCCCTGCTCGCCCTGCTCTCCCCGCCCCGCCCCGCCTGACCACCCAACCACCCGACCACCCGACCACCCGACCACCGGAAGGACGCAACGCCGTGCTCGCCAAGCAGTACGAGATCACCCTGCCCGCCGACTACGACCTCGACGTGATCCGCCTCCGGATCAAGGCGGGCGCCCCGCTCCTGGACGACCGTCCGGGGCTCGGCTTCAAGGCCTGGCTGCTGCGCGAGCGCGGGGTCGACGGCTCGCCGGTGCACCAGTACGCGCCGCTGTACGTGTGGCGCTCGGACGGCGAGGCGGCCCGGTTCCTGGTCGGCGGCGGCGGGTTCGAGAACATCGTCCGGGACTTCGGGCGCCCGACCGTCCAGCACTGGACGGTCCTCGCGCACTTCTCCGGCCCGGCCCGCGCCCGGCTGCCCGTCCCGGGCGCCGCCACCCGCCGGCTGACCGCCGTCCCCGTGGCGCAGGACCCGCGGGCCCTGGCCGCGCACGTGGACGGCGAGGTGGAGCAGCTGCGCGAACTGGCCCGCGACCCGGCCGTGCACACCGCCGTACTGGCCCTCGACCCGGGCCGCTGGGAGCTCCTGCGCTTCGTCCTCCACGCCGACCACGCCGCCGACGCCGACGCCGCTACCAGCACGCTGCGGGACGACCCGGCGACGGTCCGGTTCGCCGTCCCGCACCTGTCCGCCCCGGAGCTGTCCGCCCTCCCCGAGGGCCGCGCCTGGTGAGGTGAGGAGCCCTACTCCAGCAGGCCGATCGCCCGCGCGCACCCGCCCCAGGCCTGCCAGCCCTGGCGGCGCAGGACCTCCTCGGCGACGGTGATCTGCTGGCGCCGGCCGGCGTGGTCGGGTCGGTCGGCGTAGCGCAGGCCGCCGGCCTCGCGCCAGGTGGGCGGCCAGATCTGCAGGCCGCCGTAGTAGCCGTTGCCGGTGTCGGCCTGCCAGTCGCCGTCGCTCTCGCAGTCGGCGAGGCGGTCCCAGACCAGATCGGGCGTGCGCCGACCGGTGGCGGCGGCCAGGACTTCGGCGGGCGCCCCGGCAGTCAGGGCTTCGGCGGGTGCCGCGGCAGTCAGGGCTTCGGCGGGTGCCGCGGCGGCTAGGACTTCGGCGGGCGCCCCGGCAGTCAGGGCTTCGGCGGGCGCCGCGGCGGCCAGGACTTCGGCGGGCGCCCCGGCGGTCAGGGCGACGGCGGCGGGGAGCAGCAGGCCGAGCACGGCCAGGCCCCGTCCGTACGAGCGAGGTATCCGCATCCCCCGACGCTACGCACGGCGCCCGCCGTCCCACCCTCCGGAGACCGCCGAGCGGGTGGCTCCGCCGGAGGACCGGCCGGGCCCGGGGACGGCGGAAGCCGCCACCCCTGGACTCGGGGTGGCGGCTTCGCGCCGACAGGGTGGGATCAGCGGGTGATCCCGGGGAAGCGGTGCTTCCGGGGGTGGGTCAGACCGACAGGACCTGGCCCGGGTAGATCAGGTCCGGGTTGCCGCCGACGACACCGGAGTTGTTGCTGTACAGGGTGTGCCAGTCGACGCCCAGGCTGTCCGCGATCTTGGACAGGGTGTCGCCGGACTTCACGGTGTAGCTGTCGCCGGAGGCGGTGGCGGTGTTGGTGGTGGTCGCCGAGGCGGACTTGTTCTTCCAGGTCTGCTTCGGGGCCTCCTGCGCGGCGGCCTTGGGGGCCTGGGCGCGGGACTCGGAGCGGGACGCCTTGGCGGTGTCGTCCGAGGTGGCGGTGTTCGACTTCGACGAGGTCGACTTCGAGGAGGACGAGGAGCTGCTGCTCGACGACGAGGTCGACGAGGAGGAGCCGGAGGTGTCGACCTGGGCCGGGGCACCGCCCTTGGTCAGACCGGCCTGGACGGAGCAGACGGGCCAGGCGCCGGGGCCCTGGACGGCCAGCACCTTCTCGGCGACGGCGATCTGCTGCGCCTTGGTGGCCAGGTTGGCCTGCGGGGCGTAGGCGGTGCCGCCGAAGGCGGCCCAGGTGGAGGAGGTGAACTGCAGGCCGCCGTAGAAGCCGTTGCCCGTGTTGATCGACCAGTTGCCGGTCGACTCGCACATCGCGACCTTGTCCCAGGTGGAGACGTCCGCGGCGGAGGCCGTGTTGGCCGTGACGAGGCCGGCCACCGGGGCGGCGAGCAGGGCGCCGCCGACGACGGCCGCGCGGACGCGGTTGCGCTTGGTGGCGGTGGTGGCAGCGGCGGTCTCGTTACGGAAGGTCATGAGATTCCTCTCGACATTCCCGGGATGGGCAGGCGGAACCAGGCCCCAACCGGGCCGTGTTCGCTCGCCAAGTCCGTCGGGCGGGCCGTGCACGTGTCGGACGTGCCGCTTGCCGCCCCGGCCACCTGTCCGCATCCCCGGCGGCGGCTGGCTGCCGTCGCGCCGGTGGGCGCCGGGCCCGCGTTCCGGGGTGAGCCGGGCGGGGGCCGTGCGTCGGGGGTGAACCCGGGAGGTGCTCGATGCACCGGGCAAAAACCTACGATTCGGACTCCCCAGCACCAAACACTTTCTGGTCGTCCCAGGTCAAAGCGGCATTACCGGCGGTAACGGTCATGCCTTTCGGCAACCGATGTCCGATTCATCCGCTTTTTCCAAGATCAAACCATATGGGAATATGGCCCCGGTCACAGTTTGACCCGTGTGAGGTCGGGCACAGCATCGACAGATTGTGACAACCGATACACGCAGAGCGATCAGAAGCCGTGCAAATCCCGTCGCCCGGCCGCCCACCCGTGACTCCAGCCACAACCTCCCGTTGGTAATGGCGGTCGGCGCTCCCCGCGCCGCGCACCCGGGACGTCCCGCCCGGGGGCACCGGAACCAGCACCTGGAACGTCAGGGCGAACGAGGAGTCATCAGTGCCGCGCATGCTTGAGGTGAGCGAGGACGTACGCGCCGAGATCGGCGACGACGAGGCCGAGAGCCTGCTCGCGGGCGCCCACGCCCCCGACGCGTACGACTGCACCTCCTGCCGACAACCGGGCGACTCGCTGCGCGAGCCCACCAGCACCGTCCTGTTCGTCGGCGAGGAGACCGCGGTGCTGGCCTTCGCGCACGCCCGCTGCGTGCCGTCCCAGGTGGTGCCGGTGGACGAGCAGCAGCTGCGCGGCGCCGTCGAGTCGATCGGCCAGGGTGCGGACGCCGCGCTGCCCGCCCAGGCCGTGGCGCCCGCACCGGCGGTGCCGGAGCCGGCGGTGGAGGTGCGCATCCCGGAGCCGATCACCGCCCCGCCGACCGCCCCGCCGGGCCAGCCGCAGCCCGCGGTGCTCGGCGTGACCTGCGGGATCGTGCTGTGCGGCGACACCCAGCACGCCGCGCTGGTGGTCGAGCCGACCGGGCCGGTCGGCCGCCCGGGCAGCGCCCTCGGCGAGGACGAGTTCCTCTCGCTGCTGACCGAGCACGGCTTCCAGATCGTCCAGGACGTCAACCAGGCCCCGGCCCGGCCGCGGGCGGGCTGGTCGGTGCTGATGGCGATGGGGCAGCTGCACGCGATCCTCCAGCCCTCGGCGACCGGCGGCTCGGCCGCCTGGTGGCAGGCCCACCAGCCGCTCCAGGTCACCCCGGGCTGGCGGGCCGCGGCGGCCCGCAAGTCCGAGGTGATCATGTACGCGGTACCGGCCGGCACCATCGGCCGCCAGCCCCGCGAGGACCTGCTGCGGATCGCCATGGACCGGGCCGCGGCCCACGGCCTGCTCGCCGCCGGGATGCTCCCGCTGGCCGGCACCTGAGCGGGGCCGCGCCGATGACCGACGACCCCGTGAACGACCCGGCCACCGCCGGACCCGCCCCTGACG
>NZ_JNYE01000191.1 GCF_000717185.1 Kitasatospora phosalacinea
ACGCCCTCCCG
Source organism: Kitasatospora phosalacinea (assembly GCF_000717185.1). Taxonomy (GTDB): domain Bacteria; phylum Actinomycetota; class Actinomycetes; order Streptomycetales; family Streptomycetaceae; genus Kitasatospora; species Kitasatospora phosalacinea_A. Next base: position 12 of record NZ_JNYE01000191.1, read on the forward strand.
GTCGGTGGTGGCATCGTCCGCGAAGCGACGGTCACCGGTCGCGTCGGGCACGTACTTCACACAGACAACGATCCTCAAGCTCACGGCCACCTTGTCCTTTCACGCGGGAGGGAACTGAGTTCCCTCACTAGACCACACTCTGTGCCACAGATCCACTCCTGTGGGGGTGTGAGAGGGGACTCAGTTCCCATCCCGCCGGGGCGGCGCCGTCAGGCCGTGCGGCGCAGGCGCAGGGTGGAGTCGCGGTGCGGGCGGGCGTCCGGGTCGGTGACGGGGTGCTCGGGGTGGTCGTGCCGGGCGTGCTCCTCGGCGAGCTCGACGGTCCACTGCGCCGGGTCCAGCCGCAGCGAGGCGAGCATCTCCCCGGGGGTGGGGAGGTGCATGTCGGGGTGCGGGTGGTCGTGCTTGACGGGGAACGCGGCGTGGCTGGTGACCAGCAGGGTGCCGCCGGGGGCGACGGCCGCGGCGGCACGGCGCAGCACCCGCTCGCGCGGGAACTCGGCGGGCGAGTGGAGGAACTGCGCCGAGACCAGGTCGTACGCGCCGGACGGGAAGGCGTGCGCCAGGTCGACGCGCTGCCAGTCGATCCGGTCGGCGAGGCCCGCGACGGCGGCCCGGGCGGCGGCCCGCTCCAGCGCGACCCGGGAGATGTCGACGGCGGTGACCCGCCAGCCCCGCTCGGCCAGCCAGAGCGCGTCCCCGCCCTCGCCGCAGCCCAGGTCGAGGGCCCGGCCGGGCTTCAGGTCGGCGGCCTGCACGGTCAGCGAGGCGTTGGGGCGGCCGCTCCAGATCTGCCCGCTCTCGCCGTAGCGCTTCTCCCAGAACTCGACCGCGTCGACGGCGAGGCGGGTCTCCTCGGCGACCAGGTCGGCGTTGATCGCGGCGGCGGCGCGCAGCCCGTCCGCGGCGGCGACCGCGACCTGCGCGGCCGGGTCGGTCAGGTTGCCCGCCGCCCACACGCCGGGGGCGTCGGTGGCGCCCGTCGGGTCGGTGGTGGCCAGCCGGGTGGCGAACCGGACGCCCTCGCGGACCAGGTCGGTGGCCGCCAGGCCCAGGTCGGCCAGGAACGGCGCGGTCACGGTCAGCTCGGTGCCGACGGCCAGCACCTCGCACGCCACCTCGGTGCCGTCGGCCAGCCGCACGCCGGTCAGTTCGGCGCTCCCGTCCTCCGGGAGCAGCGCGGCCACCTCGCCGGGCACCACGTCCACTCCGCGGGCGGCCAGCTCGCGCCGCTGCTGCTCGTCGAACGGCCCGCCGGTGTGCGCGAGCAGCGTGACGTCCCCGCTCCACTGCCGCCACAGCAGCGCCTGGTGGACGGCGACCACCGGGTTGGTGGCCAGCACGGCGATCTTCCGGTCGCGGACCTCCCAGCCGTGGCAGTACGGGCAGTGCACCACCTGGTGCCCCCAGCGCGCGGCCAGGCCGGGCACCTCGGGCAGCAGGTCGGCGGTGCCGGTGGTCAGCAGCAGGCGGCGGGCGTGCACGGCGCTGCCGTCGGACAGCTCGGCGCGGAAGCCGCCGTCCGCCTCGCGGCTGACGGACCGCACCTCCGCGTCGTGGAACTCGCCGCCGTACGAGGCGACTTCGGCCCGGCCGAGGGCGACCAGTTCGGCGGGCGGCAGGCCCTCGCGGCCGAGCAGGCCGTGGATGCCCTCGGCGGGCGCGTTGCGCGGCCGCCCGGAGTCGACCACCAGCACGGAGCGGCGGGCCCGGGCCAGGGTCAGGGCGCCGCTGAGCCCGGCGGCACCGCCGCCGACGATCAGGACGTCGTGGTGGCGGACCGGGTGCGGGTGCTGGTCGGGGTGCGGGTGCTGGTGCGTCGTGGTCATGCTCCGATGGTGCGCCGGGTTCGCCGTATTGACAAACAATGTTGCTGAGGCGGCAAATGGAGGGGTGGAGAGGAGCAGGGCGATGGGCGAGGACTTCGAAGCGGTGCTGACGGGCGTCGGCCCCCGGCTGCGGGCGATCCGCCAGCAGCACGGCACCACGCTGGCGCAGCTGAGCGAGCAGACCGGCATCTCGGTCAGCACGCTCTCCCGGCTGGAGTCCGGCGGGCGGCGGCCGACCCTGGAACTGCTGCTGCCGCTGGCCCGCGCGCACGGCGTGGCCCTGGACGAGCTCGTCGACGCCCCGCCGACCGGCGACCCCCGGGTGCGGCTGCGCCCGTTCGTCCGGCACGGCTGGACGTACCTGCCGCTGGCCCGCAACCTCGGCGGCATGCAGGCGTACAAGATGGTCGTCCCGGCGGGCAGCAGCCGGGAGAACTGCGAGCAGCGCACGCACGAGGGCCACGAGTGGCTGTACGTGCTCTCCGGGGAGCTGCTGCTGAAGCTGGGCGAGCACGAGGTGGTGCTGAAGGCGGGCGAGGCCGCGGAGTTCGACACCCGGACGCCGCACCTGTTCACCAACGCCGGACGGACGCCGGTGGAGTTCCTCAGCCTGTTCGGGCCGCAGGGGGAGCGGGTGCACGTCCGGGCCCGCACCGCCAACAAGGCGGAGAAGGACGGGGATTGACGCCCGGACGGGAGGAAGCCGCGTCCGTGGGGGTGGGACGCCGCGCCCGTGGGGGTGGGCGCGGCGTCCGAACGGGCTTCAGCGGAAGGTCAGTTGACGAAGACCGTGCCGCCGAGGGTGGTGTCGGTGACCGGGCCGTAGGCCGCCGAGAAGCTGATGCCGGCGAAGCAGATGCTCGGGCCGGTCAGCTTGGTGAAGGCCTGGTTGGCCATGGTGATCTGCGCCGGGCTGTTGGTGGCGTTGCCGTTGAGGGCGCCGCCGGTGGAGGAGTAGGTGCACAGGGCGTTCCCGGCCAGGGTCTTGAGGTTGACGACCGCCTGGATGGAGCCGCTGAGGGTGACCGGGAACCCGGCGGAGTCGGAGATGCTCAGGGTGTAGGGCAGGTTGCTCATGGTCAGGCTGTTCACGCCGGTGACGCCGACCACGTTGGAGGTGCAGCCGGAGAAGGTCAGGGTGCCGACCGGGCCGGACGCGGTGGCGGAGCCGGTGGCGAGCGGGTTGCTGCTCACGCTGCCGCCGATGGTGGAGGTGGTGCACTTGACGCCGGTGGTGGTGCCCGGGTTGTACATGGTGGCCAGGGTGCCGCTCACCAGGCCCGCGGACAGGCTGTCACCGACCCCGACGGGGGTGGAGGTGCCGGCGATGGTCAGCACCGGGGTGGTCCCGGCCGCGGCGGCCGGGACGGCGGGCAGGGCGAGCAGGGCCCCGGCGGTGGCGAGGGCGGCGACGCCCGCGAAGGTGCGGTTGCGCATGAGGGTTCGTTCCTTCCGGTGGGTGGGGCGGATCGGATCGGACGGGGCTGCTCCGGCGCGCTCGCCGGAGCGCGTGCCGACGCCGTGTCGGGCACGGGTCGGCACGGGCAGGTGGGGGAGCCTGGCCGCGGTCAGTGGGCGGAACTGTCGCTCAACGCGGCGGTGAGGTCGGCGATGTCGGTGTCCAGCACGAAGGTCGCGTCGGTCTGCTGGAAGCTGACCGAGTCCTTGCCCGCGGCGGCGGGCAGGCCCATGGTCCAGTTGATGATCTGGTTCAGCGAGCCGAGCACGCCGCACCCGCTGGCGCCGGGTACCGGGAAGGTGTTGTCGACCAGGGACGCGCCGGTCTCCGAAATGGCCAGCGCGTTGTGCCCGTTGGGGTCCGGGGCGTAGTCCAGGGTGCCCGGGTCGCCGGTCATCGGCGGGGTGGAGGCGGTGGCTCCCGTGGTGGGTTTCAGCAGCAGCGGCGCCGAGTCCGAGCCGACGTAGCAGTGCAGGCCGAACAGCGCGTTGTACAGGTGCAGTTTGATCGGCAGCTGGAACACCGGGTACGGCTCGCCGGTTGCCAGCGGCGTGAACTTGGTGACCGGGCCCGCGAGTTCGACCTGCGCGAAGACGCTGGTGATGCCGGGCAGGTAGTTCTGGATGCCCGGGATGTTGATCTGCACCATCGGCGCGCTGAGCAGCGGGGCACCGGTCGGCGGCACCACGGTGTACTGGTTGGCGCTGCTGCCGTCCGGGAACGACACCGCGGGCGCGGACTTGTCCCAGTAGAAGCCGAACTGCAGCGTGATCGGCGAGTTGAACGGCACCACGGTGCTGCCGAGGGTGAACTTCCCGGCCTTGGTCACCGACACCAGGCAGCCCACCTGGAGGTTCTCCGGGTTCTGCATGGCGGGCGAGGCGAGCGGACAGTTGCCCATGCCGGTGTACGGCGCGCCGGGTGCCGCGGTGGCGGCGCCGGTGGTGGCGGAGGCCGGGGTGACGCCGGACAGCAGCGCGGCGCAGGCGAGGACGGCGGCAGTCGGCAGCAGGCGGCGGAGCCGGCGCCGGGGGGCGGGTGCGGGGGCGGTTGCGGGGG
>NZ_JNYE01000192.1 GCF_000717185.1 Kitasatospora phosalacinea
CGCGCCCTGATGCGGTCGATCCACCCCACTCGCACAAACCCGCCAACCACTCGAAGCGACCTCACCGAAGCCGCTTGACATCCATAGGAGCATCCGCCGCGCCCCGGCGCGGGGATGCTCCCATGGATGTCGAGCGGGGCAGGCACCTGCTGGAGGCGGGCACCGGGCGCCGCGACACGCAGACCGAACTCATCGCGCTGACGCGGCGGTGGGCGTTCGACCAGCTCACCGGCCAGCCCGCCGGGATCGCCCGCCCGCCGCGGGACGAGGTGGGCACGGACGACTACCTGCCTGCCGCCACGACGACCGGCGGAGAGAACGCGCGCGAGGCGCTGGCCGAGGAGACGATGGGCCCGCTGCTGGTCTGGGTGATCCGTCTCGTCGAGGACCTGACCGACGGCATCCTCACCGCGCACGCCGCGGCCCGTCGCCACCTGGCCCGCGACGGCAGCGTCCGCTACGACAACCCGAACGCCCTTCTGCTGTGCCTCTACCGGCGTGACCGGGCCTTGTGCGCGAAGGACGGCCGGCGCGACGCACCCAGCCTCGACCGGTGCGTCCCCGGCCGCGGCAACATCGTCCGCACCGACCAACACGCTGCACAGCTGCGAGAACGCGCAGAAGTACACGACCGCACCCGCGCTACCTTCACAGGCGCCCAGCCCATGAGCCCCGTCCCCGACGAACGCGACCGCATCCGCACCGCGACGGACCGCATTCTCACCAGCACCCCCGAGCGCTCCAACACCTGCATGATTGCATCCAGGAATCTCCCCTCACTCAAATTGCCTGAGTCAGGAGCCTGAACTGTGCGTCGTCTCCCGGGTTCAGCATGATGTCCGTGTCGACAGGAACCGCCTCGGGCAACCTGTCCCCCACCACTCGTATCCAGCGCGCCCCAGGCACCAGTCGCTTGTGGATCTCGGCAGTGACGACCGCAACGCATCGCACTCCGTCCGGTGATAGCCCTACCAGTGGATGAGCCTGTTCATCGCAGGCGATCTCGACAACGGAATTCCGGAGCGTTGAAAGGAGCCGGTCGGCGATGGCGCCGTCATGGCCAGCTGCGATGAATCGCAAAAGCGCATGCACCGGATCGGTCGGAGTCGACCTGTCGTCGGGCACATAAACGGGGTTCGGCTCAAATGGCCCAGGAATTCCGTCCCCATCGAGCGCCCAACCGCCGACCATGGCATGGACCGGCAGGACCTCCGACGGGGAGTCGCGCTTCCAACCAGGCTTGGGAAGTACGAGCCAGTCTCCTTGCCGAATCGCACTCTCCATCGGCTCGACGGAGTGCGGGTCAGCCCCGCCGTCATGTATTGGTTCCTGGACGCTCTCGGACTTCCCTGCAAGTTCGTAGCGGGCTCCGCGATGTCCGCCTCGCGCCGCCAGAGTCAGCCAGTGCTCGGCCTCAGCGGCCCGGCCTCGGATGAGCAGGCTCATCCCAAGCTTGTACGCCGCCCGCACCTCGCCCGATTGGTGAAGGGCACCGATCATGATCTGGCGGCCGGACCCGGTCTCGGCCGTGGACGCTCCCTGGGCCAGCGTCCGCTCCAGGCTGTCGGCCGCCGTACGCCACCACCGCTCGGCCTCAGCGGTGTCAGCGTCCTCCTGGAACAGCTCGCCGAGGTGGTAAGCGCCGAGCAGGGAGCCGGCTTCCGCTGACTGGCGCCACCACCGCTTGGCTCCGCCCCGGTCGCCCCGGCTCAGTGAGAGTTCGCCGAGTGAGAAGGCGGCGTGTGCACTGCCGTCGGCTGCGGCTGCCTCCCACATCGCTCTTGCCTCATCGACTCGGCCTTGTTCGTGCAGCAGTCCCGCCAGTTGATCGGCGGACGAGACGGACGCCTCCAGGTCCGCGCGCGCGAGATCGTCACCCATGACCGCCGCCGCCCCCTTGCCGGCCGAAGTGCCCTCGACGATGCGAAGCAGCGATTCGGCCTCGGCGTCCCCGCGATGGCGCAGCAGGGCTCCCAGCCCCGCCGCGGCGGTCCAGTCTCCGGCGTCCATGCCGCGACGGAACCAGTGCTCCGCCTGGTCGAGCTCGCCGCGTCGGAAGTGCAGCACGGCAAGATCGTTGAATGCCGGGAAGAAGCGCTGCTCTGCCGCTTGCCTGTACCAGCGCAGCGCCCCGTCCAAATCCCCGCTCGCGTCAAGCAGGTATCCCAACCAGTACGCCGCTTCGGAACTCCCCGCCTCGGCGGCAGCTGCGTAGGCGGCCCGCGCCCGTACCAACCGGCCGCGTCGACCGTGACGGTTGCCGCGCGCCCTCAGCTTCGCCGCCTTCTTGGGTTCTGGTTCGCTCTCCAGGCCGGGTCGGCGCAGGTAGTGCGACCCGTCGGAGCTGGTGTGGGCCGCTGGTGTCGGGATGTGTCCAGGTAGGACCGCCGAAATGACGGCCTGTTTTGATGAGGCGCGGTGCCAGTGGTCGGGGAAGAATCTATGAACCGGCGCCCACAGCCCTTTTTCGGGACCGGCGACTGCCTGCATGTACGTTTGCGCGGTGACGGTCATGTCCCAGGTGAACTCCTCGGTGCGCCCAGCACAGGAAATCTCCGCTGTCATTATCCAGTTGACCAGGTCGCGCGCGTCGGTGACCGGCGCAAGAACAAGCGTTTTGGTCCCGTGCGCCGGAACCCGCAGTGGCAGGGCCGGGGAATCCTCATCGAGGCGTCGTATGGACCCGGAATCCAGATCAATTTCCAGGTCCGGATATTTCAGTGGTTCATATGCGGACACCGAGCGTTGGACTGCGTCGACGAAATCGGCGCTGAACGGCGGCATGAACTGGTTCTGGATAATGCTGATGGCGTCGGCTTCGAGGGCAGAACGGCTGATCGGTCCCAGGGTGACGCGCTCCACGAGGACCTCCTGGCCCCCATCGGCGCGCACCTCGAACAGCAGATTGTGCCCAGTGAGCGGGACGTGGACCGCTGTAGGTCCCGTCTCGCGGCTGGGGGCGATGATGACGCACACATGACTCCGAGCAGAAGCCCGGACTGTGTACGGCACGTCCTCGGCCGGCCCTCTTGCCGCGATGGTCCTCACCGGCTGGAGCATCAGGTGGACCAGCACGGCGTCACCCCGCTTGCCGGGAGTCTCGGGCAGCGGTGCGGAAGGGGTGTCCCCCCAGGTCGACCCTGGCACTTCCTGATCGTTTGCCGGACTGCCAGTCCAGCCAGAGCACCCACTGAACATCCCCGGCCTCGGTGGTGATCTTGATGTCGAAGGCTTCGGATTCCTGCGACGCGATCGCATAGGGGAAGTCGCTGCTGTCCAGTGCCTTCACCTGCGGCGGCCGAGCATCGAGCAGGGCCTCGAAGCGACGCCTGGGCACCTCGGCCGCGTGGCGGGACAAGGCCCCGAACCTCGGGGACCACGCGATCACTTCAACCCGAAGGTCCGTTAGCAGAACGGCCTCCGGTAGCGCACCGGTGACAATCAGCTGAACAGTGTGGCCGCTGGCCGGGACGTCCTCGGTCTGGCTGCCGTCGGTGAAGGTGACGTAGTCGATGTTCCTGAGCCTCACGTCCGTGGTGAACGGGTCCGCGGTCTCCAGTTCATGCGTTCTACTGCGCCCCTTGATCGCCTCCCCGATGAGCTCCGGAGCCCGTTGCCCCAAAGCGGCGGCCGCTGCGGCACCCCCTGCCACGGCCCAGGCCAGGGCCTTGTCGGGTATCGCGAGCAACAGAACGGCGGCGCCGCACAGACCGCTCACGATGACTGTGATGCGAACGAGCCAGGGCCTACCTCGCATGCCGTCCCCCCACGGAAAGCGCGTCAAGTGATACGACGTTAGCTGGGGTTCGTAGTCGTCGGGAGGGCCTTGGCTCGATTGTGGCGCCGACCTGGACCGCACCATCATCGCGATCGCCGCGTACGAGTACGAGTACGAAGCACGAGAAGTCGAAGCCGGGATCTGGGCCTACTCACCCCGGGTCGGCGCCTTCAGCCAGTCCGGCACAGGAGCGTGCAGTACACGGTTCCCCCAACACGTCGACCTGGCAGGGCGATCCGGCCGACGTCCCGGGCGTCCACCTTCTCCCAGCACTCCTGCTCGGTGAGGCGCACCAGCACCGGCCGGGGCGCGGGGAGCCCCGGCCCGGGGGTCGGTCGGGGCGGCCGTCGACGAGTTCGCGGTAGGTCGGGCCGAGGGCGGCGGCGATCCGCAGGAAGCCGTTGGGGTCGAAGCCGGGCCCGGCGGAGACGAGGAACTCCAGGTACGGGCGTGACATGCCGGCCTCGC
>NZ_JNYE01000193.1 GCF_000717185.1 Kitasatospora phosalacinea
ACCAACTCAACTCCCCCGACTACTGGACCCACCACATCCGCCACACCGTCCGCTTCACCGACACCATCCACACCCTCCACCACCAAGGCACCACCACCTGTTTCGAGGTGGGCTTCGACGCCGTGCTCACTCCGGCAATCGCGGCCACCGTCGACGGCGCCGAGCTGGCGGCGCTCCCGGTGGTGCGGCGCGGCGAGTCCGAGCGGGTCTCGGTGCTGACGGCGCTCGCCGACGCCCACGTGCGCGGCCTGCCGGTCGACTGGCGGGCGGCCCTCGGGGCGGGCGGCCGGCGCCGGGTCGAGCTGCCCACGTACCCCTTCGCGGGCGAGCGGTACTGGCTGCCGCCGACGGCGAAGCCCTCGGACGCGGCCGGGCTCGGCCTGGAGGGCACCGGCGACCACCCGCTGCTCGGCGCGGCCGTGGCGTCGGCGGACGGCGACAGCCTGCTGCTGACCGGACGGCTCTCGCTGCGGACGCACCCGTGGCTGGCCGACCACGCCGTCGCGGGCGCCGTCCTGCTGCCCGGCACCGCGTTCGTCGAACTCGCCCTGCAGGCCGCCCACCGGGTCGGCCGCGACCGGCTCGACGAACTGGCCCTGGAGACACCGCTGTTGCTGCCGCCGACCGGCGCCGTGCAGGTGCAGGTCGCGGTCGGGGCCCCGGACGGCTCCGGCCACCGGAGCGTCACCGTCCACTCCCGTCCGCAGCCCGCCGACGGAGCCCCGGACCCGGCCTGGACCCGGCACGCCACCGGCACGCTGCCCGCCGCCGAACCGGCCGCCACCGAACCGGCCACCGCGGCACCGACCGACGCCTGGCCGCCCGCCGGGGCCGTGCCGGTCGCCCTCGCCGACGCCTACCAGCGGCTGGCCGAGCAGGGCTACGGGTACGGCCCGGCCTTCCAGGGCCTGACCGCCCTGTGGCGGAACGGCTCCGAACTCTTCGCCGAGGTGCGCCTGCCGCAGGAGGCGACCGCCGACGCCGCCCGGTTCGGGCTGCACCCGGCGCTGCTGGACGCCGCCCTGCACCCCGTGCTCCTGGGCGCCGACCCGCAGCGGTCCGCCGCCGCCCGGCTGCCGTTCGCCTTCACCGGCGTCCGCCTGCACGCCGTCGGCGCCGAATCGCTGCGGGTCCGGCTGTCGCTGACCGGCGCCGACACCGCGGCGCTCACGCTCACCGACACCGCGGGCGCCCCGGTCGCCTCCGTGCAGTCGCTGCTGCTGCGCCCGGTGGACCCGGACCGGCTCGCCGCCGCCCGGCCCGGCGACCGGAACCTGTTCACCCTCGACTGGACGCCGCTCCCGGACGCGCCGACCGCGGGCGCCCCGGTGGAGCTGGTCCTCGCCGAGAGCCGGTCCGACGCCGCGGACACCGACACCGCCGACCACGCCCCCGCCGCCGCCCACCGGGCCGCCGCCCACGCCCTCGGCCTGGTGCAGCGCTGGCTCGCCGAGGACCGCCCGGACGACGCCCGCCTGGCCGTGCTCACCCGCGGCGCCGTCGGGGACGCCGCCGCGAACCCCGCCGCCGCAGCCGTCTGGGGCCTGCTGCGCTCCGCCCAGACCGAGCACCCGGGCCGGTTCCTGCTCGTCGACCTGGACGGCCCCGACACCCCGCCGACCGAGGCGCTCGCCGCGGCCGCGGCGAGCGGTGAAACCCAACTCGCCTTCCGGGAAGGCCGGTTGTACGTCCCGCGGCTGGCCCGGGCGGCGTACGCGGACGGCACCGACCGCCCGGCGTTCGGCACCGGAACAGTGCTGGTGACCGGTGGCACCGGCACCCTCGGCCGACTGCTCGCCCGCCACCTGGTCACCACCCACGGCGTCCGCCACCTCCTGCTGACCAGCCGCCGCGGCCCCGACGCCCCCGGCGCCACCGAACTCACCGCCGAACTCACCGCCCTCGGCGCCCAAGTGACCATCGCTGCCTGCGACATGACCGACCGCCGAGCCGTCACCGACCTGCTCGCCGACCACCGCCTCTCCGCCGTCGTCCACACCGCGGGCGTCCTCGACGACGCCACCGTCGAATCGCTCGACGCGGAGCGCCTGCACGCCGTCCTGCGCCCGAAGGTGGACGCCGCCTGGCACCTGCACGAACTGACCGCCGGCCACGACCTCGCCGCCTTCGTCCTGTTCTCCTCCGTCGCGGGCACCCTCGGCACCGCCGGACAGGCCAACTACGCGGCCGCCAACGCCTTCCTGGACGCCCTCGCCCGTCACCGGCAGGCCCGCGGCCTGCCCGCCACCTCGCTCGCCTGGGGCCTGTGGGCCGAGAGCAGCGGCATGACCGGCGACCTGACCGACGCCGACCAGGCCCGCCTGCGCCGCGCCGGACTCGCCCCCCTCGCCACCGACCGTGCGCTGGCCGCCTTCGACGCCGCCCTGGCCACCGGCCGGGCCGACCTGGTCGCCGCCGAACTCGACTCCGCCGGGCTGCGGTCCGGCGCCGACGGGGGGCGCCTCCCGGTCGTCTTCCGCACGCTCTTCCCCGCCCCGGTGCGCCGCCGGGCCGCCGCCGCCACCCCCGAGGGCGACTCCTGGGCGGACCGGCTGCGCGCCCTGCCCGCGCCCGAACGCGAGCAGGCCCTGCTGGACCTGCTGCGCTCCCAGGTCGCCACCGTCCTCGGGCACGCCCGCGCCACCACCGTCCCGGTGGAACGCGCCTTCAACGAGCTGGGCTTCAGCTCGCTGAGCGCGGTGGAACTGCGCAACCGGCTGAACGAGGCCACCGGCCTCCGGCTGCCCGCTTCGGTGCTGTTCGACCACCCCACGGTGGCGGCCCTCGCCGACCGCCTGCGCACCGAGCTCCTGGGCACCGCCGAAGAACTGACGCCCACTGCGCCGGAGGACCGTCCCGCCGCCGACGACGAGCCGATCGCGGTGATCGGCATCGGCTGCCGCTACCCGGGCGGCATCACCAGCCCCGAGGAGCTGTGGCAACTGGTCGCCGAGCGACCACTTCGACCCCGAGTTCTTCGGCATCTCCCCGCGCGAGGCGCTGGCCACCGACCCGCAGCAACGCCTGCTGCTGGAGACCGCCTGGGAGGCCGTCGAACGCGCCGGGATCGACCCCGCCACCCTCCGCGGCAGCCGCACCGGCGTCTTCGCGGGCGTGATGTACCAGGACTACGGCTCCCGGCTCCAGCCCGCACCGGCCGGGTTCGAGGGCTTCCTGCTGGCCGGGAACACCGGGAGCGTGGCGTCGGGCCGGGTCTCCTACACCCTCGGCCTGGAGGGCCCCGCCGTCTCCGTCGACACCGCCTGCTCCTCCTCGCTGGTCGCCATGCACCTCGCCGCCCAGGCCCTGCGCCAGGGCGAGTGCACCCTCGCCCTGGCGGGCGGCGTCACCGTCATGTCCACCCCCGGCACCTTCATCGAGTTCAGCCGCCAACGCGGCCTCGCCGCCGACGGCCGCTGCAAAGCCTTCTCCGCCGACGCCGACGGCACCGGCTGGGCCGAAGGCGCCGGACTGCTCCTGCTCGAACGCCTCTCCGACGCCCAAGCCAACGGCCACCCCGTACTCGCCCTCATCCGCGGCTCCGCCGTCAACCAGGACGGCGCCTCCAACGGCCTCACCGCCCCCAACGGCCCCGCCCAGCAACGCGTCATCCACCAGGCGCTCGCCAGTGCAGGCCTCACCCCCGCCGACATCGACGCCGTCGAAGCCCACGGCACCGGCACCCGCCTCGGCGACCCCATCGAAGCCCAAGCCCTCCAAGCCACCTACGGACAGCACCACACCCCCGACCAACCCCTCTGGCTCGGCTCGATCAAGTCCAATATCGGCCACACCCAGGCCGCCGCAGGCACCGCGGGCACCATCAAGATGATCATGGCCATGCGCCACGGCACCCTCCCCCCGACCCTGCACAGCGCCACCCCCAGCCCGCACGTCGACTGGACCGCCGGACACGTCCGGCTCCTCACCGAAACCACCCCCTGGCACCCCGACACCGACCGCCCCCGCCGTGCCGCCGTCTCCTCCTTCGGCATCAGCGGCACCAACGCCCACCTCATCCTCGAAGCACCCGAACCCCAACCCCAGCCCCAGCCCCAGCCCGAACCCGCACCCGCACCCGCCTCCCCGCAGCCGGCCTCCCCGCAGCCGGCCGTCCCGCTGCCGGCCGTCCCGCTGCCGCTGTCCGCCCGCGCCGACCGCCCGGTCCGCGAACTCGCCGGGAAGCTGGGCGAGTTGTTCGCCGATCCGACCGGCCCCGACCCGGCGTCGGTGGGCCGCGCGCTCGCCACCACCCGTACGGTGTTCGACCACCGCGCCGTGGTGGTCGCGTCCGACCGCGCCGCGCACCGCGAGGCGCTCGCCGCCCTGGCCGCGGACCGCCCGCACCCGGGGGTGGTCACCGGTGCGGTCGACGGGACGGCCGGGCTCGGCGGCACGGTGTTCGTGTTCCCCGGCCAGGGCTCGCAGTGGGTCGGCATGGCGCTGGAGCTGCTGGACGGCTCGGCCGTGTTCCGCGAGCGGATGCACGAGTGCGCGGCCGCGCTCGACGCGTTCACCGACTGGTCGCTGCTGGACGTGCTGCGCGGCGCCCCGGGGGCCCCGGGCTACGACCGGGTCGACGTGGTCCAGCCCGCCCTGTTCGCGGTCGCGGTCTCGCTGGCCGCGCTCTGGCAGTCGCTCGGGGTCCGCCCCGACGCCGTCGTCGGCCACTCGCAGGGCGAGATCGCCGCCGCCTGCGTCGCGGGCGCGCTCTCCCTCCCGGACGCGGCCCGCGTGGTCGCGCTGCGCAGCCGGGCGCTGGCCCGCCTGGCGGGCACGGGCGGCATGGTGTCGGTGTCCTCGCCCGCGTCCGAGGTCGAGGCGCGGCTCGCCCGCTGGGACGGGCGGCTGGCCGTGGCCGCCGTCAACAGCCCCGGTTCGACCGTGGTGGCCGGTGACCCGGCGGCCCTGGACGAGTTGCTGGCCGGGTACGAGGCGGACGGCGTCCGCGCCCGCCGGGTGCCGGTGGACTACGCCTCGCACTCCCCGCACGTGGCGGCGATCCGCGAGGAGCTGCTCGAACTCCTCTCCCCCGTACGGCCGTTGGAGTCGGCGGTGCCGTTCTACTCGACCGTCACCGGGGAGCGGACCGACACCACCGCGCTGGACGCCGCCTACTGGTACCGCAACCTGCGCCGCCCGGTCCGCCTGGACACGGCCACCCGCGCGCTGCTCGCCGACGGCCACCGCGCCTTCGTCGAGGTCAGCGCCCACCCGGTGCTGACCACGGTCCTCCAGGAGGCCCTGGGCGCCGCCGGCCCCGACGCCGAGGAGCCGACCGACCGGGCCTTCGCGATCGGCACGCTGCGCCGCGACGACGGCGGCCTGGGCCGGGTGCTGACCTCCGCCGCCGAGGGCTGGGTCCAGGGCCTGCCGGTGGACTGGGCGTCCGCCACCGGCCCCCGGGCGGCCGAGCCGGTCCTGCTGCCCACCTACCCGTTCCAGCACCGGCCGTACTGGCTCGACGCCGCCCCCCGGAGCGGCGACATGAGCGCCGCCGGCCTGCGCACCGCCGACCACCCGCTGCTCGGCGCGGCCGTCGAACTCGCTGCCGGGGACGGCCTGTTGCTCACCGGACGGCTCTCGACCGGCACCCACCCGTGGCTGGCCGACCACGCCGTCGCGGGCACCGTCCTGCTACCCGGCACCGCGTTCGTCGAACTCGCCCTGGAGGCCGCCCACCGGGTCGGCTGCACCCAGGTCGCCGACCTGACCCTGCTCGCCCCGCTCGTCCTCCCGGACGGCGCCGCCCTGCGCCTCCAGGTCACCGCGGCCGAACCCGACCCGGACGGCCGCCGCCGGCTCACCGTCCACTCCCGCCCGGACGACGACGAGGCCCGCGACTGGCTGCTGCACGCCACCGGCACCCTCGGCACCGACCCGGCAACCGCCGACCCGAAGCCGCGCACCGACCCGGCAACCGCCGACCCGTGGCCGCCCGCCGGAGCGACCGCGGTGGACCTCACCGACGCCTACCTCCGCCTGGCCGAGCGGGGCTACGAGTACGGCCCGGCCTTCCAGGGCCTGACCGCGGCCTGGCGCGCGGGCGACGAGGTGTACGCCGAGGTCGCCCTGGGCGAGCGGGAGCGCGCGGAGGCCGCGGGCCACGGCCTGCACCCGGCGCTGCTCGACGCCGCCCTGCACCCGGTGGTGCTCGGGCTGCTCGGCGGGTCCGACCGGGACGTGCTGCCCTTCTCCTGGAGCGGCGTCTCGCTGCACGCCGCCGGTGCCGTGGCGCTGCGGGTCCGGCTGCGGCAGACCGGGCCGCACACGGTCGCCGTGGCGGTCGCCGACCCGGCGGGGGCACCGGTCGCCTCGGTGGCCTCGCTGGCCGTCCGGCCGCTCGACCGCGCACAGTTGGCGGCCGCCGGCCCGGCCCGGCTGCCGCTGCTGCACGTCGACTGGACCCCCCTGACGCTGGACGGCACCACCGACGGCCCCGTGGACGTCCTGCCCGTCACCACGCCCGTCACCACGCCCGACGCCGCGCCCGACGCCGCGCCCGACGCCGACCCGCGCGCCTCCGTCCGCACGGCGGTCCGCACCGCGGTCGGTGCGGCCCTCGCGGCCGTCCGCGAACGCCTGGCCGGAGAGGACTCCGGCGTGCCGCTGGCCGTCCTGACCCGCGGCGCCGTGACCGCGCTGCCCGGCGAAGTCGTCACCGACCTGGCGGGGGCCGCGGTCTGGGGCCTGCTGCGCTCCGCCCAGACCGAGCACCCGGGCCGGTTCCTGCTGGTGGACGCGGACACCGCGCCCGCACCGGCCCTGCTGCTCGCCGCCGCGGCCCGCGGTGAAACCCAACTCGCCTTCCGGGACGGCCGGTTGTACGCCCCGCGGCTGGTCACGTCACCGCCCCCGACCGGCACCGGCCGCCCGGCGTTCGGCACCGGAACGGTCCTGCTCACCGGCGGCACCGGCACCCTCGGCCGACTGCTCGCCCGCCACCTGGTCACCACCCACGGCGTCCGCCACCTCCTGC
>NZ_JNYE01000194.1 GCF_000717185.1 Kitasatospora phosalacinea
GCGACGACGATCTTGGCGGAGGTGGTGGCGCGGCTGGGGGCGGCGGCCGCGTTAGAGCTTGCGAAGTCCACTGAGGACCCTTTCGAGCAGCGTGACGTCGGGCTGGTTGCCGGATTCGCCGCCGGCTGCGGGCTGGTGGATGGCGACCAGGCCGGCCTCGGCCAGGTCCGCCACGAGGATGCGGGCCACTCCCAGCGGGAGGCCGAGCAGCGCGGAGATCTCGGCGACCGACTTCACGTCGGAGGCGCACAGGGCGCAGATCTGCTGGTGCTCGGGCAGCAGGGTGGCCATCCTGGCCTGGTCGACCGCGGCGGAGACCAGGGCCTCCAGCGCGAGTTCGTAGCGCGGCCGGGTGCGTCCGCCGGTCATCGCGAAGGGGCGGATCAGCGGTCCCGCGTCCTCCTCGTCGGCGTACTCCTCGACGTGGCCGGGCTGCTGCTCCTCGTACCGGTGCGGCAGCCCCGGGTCGGGGAACGCCCCGTGCTCGGGGAAGGCGTGCGGGCCGGGGTGGGCCTGGCCGTATCCGTCCTGCTGCTGGTACCAGCGCGGGTCGGACTGCGGGGGCAGGTACGACTGGCCACCGTTGAACTGCGGCGCGTACTGCGGCTGCTGACCGTGGCCGACGCCGGGATCCCCGAAAGCGTCGTGGCCGGAGCCCGCGTACGGGGCGCCGTACTGGCCACTGTGGTCGGGCGGTGTCACGGTTCATCTCCTCAAAGGGTGCGGCGGTGCGTTGCTGGCCGCGTCGCCGGGGAGCGCCGTGACCTGTGGTGCGAAGGCCGTACAACGCCCGGTCCCGAGGCCGCCGAAGCGACCTCGGGACGGGCAATGAGGTCTTTCGAATACCAGGACGGTATCCGACGAACCGTCAGTGCAGGAGACTGCCCTGGAGTTCGGCCCGCAGAGCGGGCGTCAGGACGGCGCCCGCGCGGTCCACGAGGAGTGCCATCTCGTAGCCGACGAGGCCGATGTCGGAGTCCGGCGAGGCGAGGACCGCGAGCGCGGAACCGTCGCTGACCGCCATCAGGAACAGGAAGCCGCGCTCCATCTCGACCACGGTCTGGGTCACGTCGCCGCCCTCGAAGATCCGGCTCGCGCCCGAGGTCAGCGAGGTCAGTCCGGAGGCGACGGCGGCCAGCTGGTCCGCGCGGTCCCGGGGGAAGCCCTCGTGCGGTCCATCACCGTACGCCCCCTGGTCGGGGTCGATCCGGAAGCTGCCGGTGGCACCGGGGTCGCCGCCGGCCTGGCGGCCCTGCTCGACGCCGCGGCGCAGGTTGGTCAGGCGGCCGCGGACCTCGTTCGGGTCGCGGGAGACCTGCGGGCCTTCCTGCGGGGTGGTCCGGGCGTTGCCCGGGACCAGGTTCTGGCGGGGCACCCGGCGCGGCAGGCCCGAGGGGGTCGTGCCGGCCGAGGAGGGCTCGCGCAGCTTCTCCGCGCGCTGCCAGTCGCCGTCGTTCGGCGACTCCCACTCGCTGGGCGCCGCGGTCGGACCGGTCGGCCCGTAGCCGCCCAGCGCCGACACGTCGTGGCCGCGCGGCTCCTCGACGGGCACCGAGGTGTCCTTCGCGCCGGTGAACCAGTTCGGGGTCTCGCCGCCGCCGGGACGGTCCGCGCCGCCGCCCGCCAGCTGCTGGCCCGGCCGCCGCTGCGGCAGCGCGCCGCCCGGGGCCTGCTGCTCCGCGGAGCGGGCCGGCGGCAGGGCCGGCAGCTCCTCGGCGGGGTACGGGTGCCCGGCGGGCTCCTCGTAGCCGTGGTCCTGCTGCTGGTAGCCGTCCTGGGCGTAGCCGTCCTGCCGGTACTCGTCGGCGTACTGCTCGTAGCCGTCGTACTGCCCGGCGCCCTGGTCGTACTGCCCGTCGCCGTACGGCTGCTGCTGGTACGCCTCGGCGTACTGCTGCCCGTCGCCGTAGGGGGCCTGCGCGTACTGCTCCGGGGCGTAGGGCTCCTCGGCGTACCCGGCGGGCGCGTACGGGGCGTCCTGGCGGTGGCCGTAGGCGTCGCCCTGCGGGGCCTGCTGCGGCTCGAAGGGGCGGCCGTAGGCGTCCGCCTCGGGGCGGGCGTACGGGTCGTCCTGGGCGGCGCCGTAGCCGTAGCCGTCCTCGGGGGCGCCGTAGGGCGACTCCAGGACCTCCGCCTCCACCGGCTCGTCGGCGGCGGGGCCGGGGCCGATCTCCAGGGCGGCCCGGCGGCGCTCCTCCAGGCGCTGGGAGCGCTGCATGGACTCCAGCGCGGGGGAGAAGCCGTTGCCGGGCACGGCGCCGGGGACGGCCAGGTGGTCGTCGAAGCCGAGTTCGGCGGCGGTGCGGTCCTGGCCCTCGAAGGCCCACTCGGCGGTCGGCTCCTGCTCGGCGAAGATCCGGGAGACCGTGAACTCCTCGGCCTGCGGCTCCGGCGCCATCGCGCCCAGCTGGGTGAGCTGCTGCGGCAGCATGACCAGCGAGGTGGTGCCGGCCGACTCGCCGGACGGGCGCAGCTGCACGCGGATGTCGTGCCGCTGGGACAGCCGGCCGACCACGAACAGGCCCATCCGGCGGGAGATGGTCGCGTCGACGGTGGGCGGCTCGGCCAGCTTCTCGTTGATCTCGGCGAAGTCCTCGGCGGTCAGGCCGATGCCCTTGTCGTGGATCTCGACCAGCACCCGGCCGTCCGGCAGGCGGGTCGCGTTGACCAGCACCCGGGTCTGCGGGGAGGAGAACGAGGTGGCGTTCTCCAGCAGCTCGGCGAGCAGGTGGACGAGGTCGGTCACGGCGGGGCCGACCACGTCGGCCTCGGGGATGCCGGCCAGTTCGATCCGCTCGTAGTGCTCCACCTCGGAGGCGGCGGCGCGCAGCACGTCGACCAGCGGGACCGGGGTGTTCCAGCGGCGGCCGGGCTCCTCGCCCGCGAGGACGAGGAGGTTCTCGCCGTTGCGGCGCATGCGGGTCGCCAGGTGGTCCAGCTTGAAGAGGTTCTCCAGCTGGTCCGGGTCGGCTTCGTTGTTCTCCAGGTCGGTGATCAGCGCCAGCTGGCGCTGGATCAGGCCCTGGCTGCGGCGCGACAGGTTGGTGAAGATCGCGTTGACGTTGCCCCGCAGCAGCGCCTGCTCGGCGGCGAGCGAGACGGCCTGCTGGTGGACCTGGTCGAAGGCGCGGGCGACCTCGCCGATCTCGTCCCTGCCGTGCAGCGGGATCGGGCTGACCGAGGTGTCGACCCGCTCCGGGTCGGTCTTGGAGAGCTTGTCGACCAGCTCCGGCAGGCGGTGGTTGGCGATGTCGAGCGCGGCGGTGTTCAGGGTCCGCATGCCGAGGATCATCGAGCGGGCGATGTAGCCGGTGAGCAGACCGGCCAGCACCAGCGAGGCGACCACGATCAGCGAGTTGAGCACCCAGTCGGTGAAGGCCCGGTCCTTGATGCCCTGGGCCTCGTCGACGACCTGGGCCAGCAGGTCGGTCTCCGCGGCGCGCAGCGCGCTCATGTGGCTCTTGGTGGCCTGGTCCCACAGCGGGCGGGTCAGGCCGTCCTTGCCGACCTGGTCGATGATGCTGGCGGCGTGGTCGCCGCCGGCCGCGGTGCCGGCCAGCTGGCCGGCGTAGGACATGCCGACCGCGAGCAGGCCCTGCATGGTGGGCAGGCTGTGGCCGTCGGGCATCCGCAGCGGCAGGCGCTGGTCGGCGGTGGCCTGGTCGACCAGGGCGTCCGAGTAGACCTTGATCTCGGCGTCGCCGGAGGCGGTGTTGAACTCGCTGAGCGCGGTCTGCTCCAGCCGGGAGGCGACCACCAGCGACTGGATCAGGTCGTCGCCCTCGTGGCCGTCCACGCCGCCGACGCCGAGGCCGACCAGCAGGTTGAGCATCAGCGCGCGCTGGGTGGAGGCGGACGCCTTGGCCAGCGACATCGCGTAGATCGCGCGGCCCTTGGAGGTGACGTTGGTGGAGCCGAAGCCGACCGAGTTGTCGATGGCCAGCAGCGGCGCGAACATCAGCGAGTACGCGTTGGCGGTCGCGGTCGCGAACAGCTCCGGCTTGTAGGCGTTGGCGCGCAGGTGCGGGAGGTACACCACGGCCTGCTGGAACTGGTCGTTCCGGCGCTTCATGGTGGCGTCGTCCTTGACCTCCGCGAACGCCGCGTCGTAGGCCCGGCGGGCCTCGTCGGTCCGGTCGCGGAGCTTCTTCACCTCGCCCTGGTCGCCCTGCCCGGTGAGCAGCGGGACGAGGGTCTCGTCGCGCTCCTGCTCCAGGGCGTCGGCCAGCTTGGTGGCGGCGCTGGCCAGGGTGGCGATGCGCACCGCGCGGTCGGCCTGGTTGTAGTCGTCCAGCGAGGTGTTGACGCGCAGGCCGCCGAAGACCAGGGCGATGACGACCGGGATGACCAGGATGGCCACCAGGCGGGTCGGCACGCGCCAGTTCAGCGGGGACAGGAAGTCGTACCGGCGGCCGTTGCTGCCGCCGGGGCGCGGGGCGTCCTCGGCGGGCGCGGGGCGCGGGGCGGGCGCCGGGGGGACGGGGCGGTGCTGCTCGGCGCGGTCACGGTCCCCGGCCGCGGTGAACGCGGAGAACTGACCGTTGTTCGGGCCGCTACCCGGGTCCTGCTGGCGGGGCTCTGAGCGCCGCTGAGGGGTGACTGGCTGCTTACGCCTCACTCGACAACAACCTCTCGACCGACTGGCGGCCATGGATCTATCCGGCGGCTACCCCCCAGACGGGCCGCGGCCCGCAAGGGTCCTACGGGGTAGCTGGAATTCCAACACGAGCCGGTGGACCGGACAAACGGCCCCCCTGACCCGTACGCCACAGGTGGAAAACGGACATAAACGGGTGAACTCCCGCAAAGTTCAAGGTCATTGGCGCACACCGGGTTCGGACGGCTACGCACTGTCAAACGGCCTCGGCAAATGCCTACCGAACTGTTACCGGGGGGCGCGAACCATTCCTGGTCCGCGCCCCCCGGCCAGGTCGGGGCTCACCGCAGTCGGGCGAGGAGGGCGTGTTCGACGAGGGTGATGAGGGCGCTCTTGGCGCTGTCCCGGCGTCGGGCGTCGAGGGTGATGATGGGGATGTC
>NZ_JNYE01000195.1 GCF_000717185.1 Kitasatospora phosalacinea
CCGCCGCCCCGCCCACCGGCGGCGCCCCCGCCCCCGGCCGCCTGCGCGCCCGCTGGCGGCGCTCCCGCTGGTGGCTGCTGAGCGTCCTGGTCCTGCTGCTGGTCGGCGGCCTGATCGCCGGGATACCCGGCGGCTCCGTCCACGACCCGCTCGACCCCCGCAGCGGCGACCCGCGCGGCACCCGCGCCGCCGACCAGCTCCTCCAGCAGCACGGGATCTCCTCCCGCACCGCCTCCCGCACCGACGACCTCGCCGCCGCCCTGCGCGAGGACGACACCACCGTCGTCCTCACCTACCCCGACGAGCTCGCCTACCAGCACCTCGCCGGCCTCGCCTCGCTCCCCCGCGGCGAACGCACCCGCCTCGTCCTGGTCGGCCCCGAGCAGCCCCTGCTGAACGCCTTCGCCCCCGGCACCACCGCCTCCAGCTACGCCGAGCCCACCGAAGCCGCGCTCGCCCCGGAGTGCGACCTCCCCGAGGCCCGCCGGGCCGGGGCCGCGAGCCTCGGCGGCCAGGGCTACGAGGGCCGCCCCGGCGACACCGGCTGCTACCCCGCCGGGGGCCGCGACCTGCTGCTCAGCCGCACCCGCGGCACCCAGCAGGTCGTCGTCCTCGGCAACGGCGACCCGCTCACCAACCGGTACCTGGACCGGGAGGGCAACTCCGCCCTCGCCCTCGGCCTGCTCGGCGCCCACCCGCACCTGGTCTGGCAGACCCTCGACCAGGTCGAGTACGACACCTCCTCCGACGCCCCCAAGGACGTCTGGAGCTACATCCCGGACGGCTGGTACTGGGGCACCCTGCAACTCCTGCTGGCCGGCCTGCTCGCCGTCGCCTGGCGGGCCCGCCGCCTCGGACCGGTGCTCACCGAACGGCTGCCCGCCGTGGTCCGCGCCTCCGAGACCACCGAGGGCCGCGCCCGGCTCTACCGCCGCGCCAACGCCCGCGGCCACGCCGCCGAGACGCTCCGCCGCGCCGCCCGCCGCCGCACCGCCACCGCCCTCGGCCTCCCGCACACCTCCGGGGACCCCGACCCGGCCGCCCTCCTCGAGGCCGCCGCCTCCCGGCTCGGACGCCCCACCGCCGACCTCCAGCACCTGCTGTACGGCCCGGCCCCCACCGACGACGCCGCACTGCTGCGGCTCGCCGACGACCTCGACGACATGGAATGGCAGGTACGACAGCCGTGACCGACCAGCTGCTCAAGACCGTCCCGGCCCGGACCGACGACGCCCGCGCCGCCCTCACCGGCCTGCGCGAGGAGATCGCCAAGGCCGTGGTCGGCCAGGACGCCGCCGTCACCGGCATCGTCGTGGCCCTGCTCTGCGGCGGCCACGTCCTGCTGGAGGGCGTCCCCGGCGTCGCCAAGACCCTGCTGGTCCGCACCCTGGCCACCGCCCTCGACGTCGAGACCAAGCGCATCCAGTTCACCCCCGACCTGATGCCCGGCGACGTCACCGGCTCCCTGGTCTACGACACCCGCACCGCCGAGTTCTCCTTCCAGCCCGGCCCGGTCTTCACCAACCTGCTGCTCGCCGACGAGATCAACCGCACCCCGCCCAAGACCCAGGCCTCCCTGCTGGAGGCCATGGAGGAGCGCCAGGTCACCGTCGACGGCGAACCCCGCAAGCTCCCCGAGCCGTTCCTGGTCGCCGCCACCCAGAACCCGGTCGAGTACGAGGGCACCTACCCGCTGCCCGAGGCCCAGCTCGACCGCTTCCTGCTCAAGCTGATCCTCCCGCTGCCGACCCGCGACCAGGAGTTCCAGGTCCTCTCCCGGCACGCGAACGGCTTCGACCCGCGCGACCTCGCCTCGGCCGGCGTCCGCCCCGTCGCCGACGCCGCGCACCTGGCCGCCGCCCGCGCCCAGATCGCCCGGCTGACCGTCTCCCCCGAGGTCCTCGCCTACATCGTCGACCTGGTCCGCGCCACCCGGCAGTCGCCCTCCCTCTCCATGGGCGTCTCCCCCCGCGGCGCCACCGCCCTGCTCAACACCTCCCGGGCCTGGGCCTGGCTGGCCGGCCGCGACTACGTCACCCCCGACGACGTCAAGGCGCTCGCCCTGCCGACCCTGCGCCACCGCGTCCAGCTGCGCGCCGAGGCCGAGATGGAGGGCACCACCGCCGACAGCGTCATCCAGGCCGTCCTCGCCCAGACGCCCGCCCCCCGCTAGGCACCCCGCGGCCGGGGGACGCCCTCCCCCGGCCCACCCGTCCGCCCCGCCAGAAAGCGAGCCCAGCACCCCATGGCCCTGACCGGCCGAACGGCCCTCATCGCCGCCCTCGGCGCCCTCCTGGTGGGATGCGTCCTCCCGTCCTGGACGGGCGTCGGCGTGGTCGTGCTGCCCCTGCTCGCCGCCGTCGCCGTCGACCTGGTGCTCGCCGCCCCCGTCCGCCGCCTGGCCCTGGAGCGCTCCGGCGACCCGACCGTCCGCCTCGGCGAGGCCACCACCGTCGACCTGCTCGTCGCCAACCCCTCCGGCCGCCCGCTGCGCGCCCGGATCCGCGACGCCTGGTACCCCTCCGCCTGGGCCCCCGGCACCGCCTCCACCGCCTCCCGGCACACCGTGACCGTCCCCGCGGGCGAACGCCGCCGCCTCACCACCCCGCTCGCCCCCACCCGGCGCGGCGACCACCACTCCGGCAAGGTCACCGTCCGCTCCCTCGGCCCGCTCGGCCTGGCCGGTCGCCAGGCCAGCCTGGACGCCCCCTGGCGGATCCGCGCCCTGCCCCCCTTCACCAGCCGCAAGCACCTCCCCTCCCGCCTCGCCCGCCTGCGCGAACTCGACGGCCGCACCTCCGTCCTGACCCGCGGCCAGGGCACCGAGTTCGACTCCCTGCGCGAGTACCTCCCCGGCGACGACGTCCGCTCCATCGACTGGCGCGCCAGCGCCCGCCGCAGCACCGTCGCCGTCCGCACCTGGCGCCCCGAACGCGACCGCCACGTCCTGATCGTCCTCGACACCGGCCGCACCTCCGCCGGCCGCGTCGGCGACGCCCCCCGCCTCGACGCCGCCCTGGACGCCGCCCTGCTGCTCACCGCCCTCGCCACCAAGGCCGGCGACCGCGTCGACCTGCTCGCCCACGACCGCCACCGCCGCGTCGCCGTCGCCGGACGCTCCCCCGCCGAAGTGCTCCCCGCCTTCACCGACGCGATGGCCCTGCTCGAACCCGCCCTGATCGAGACCGACCTGCGCGCCCTCACCTCCACCGCCCTGCGGATGGCCCCGCACCGCTCCCTGATCGTCCTGCTCACCGGCCTCGACGCGCACCAGATCCAGGAACACCTGCTCCCGCAGCTCCCGCTCCTCACCAAGCGCCACGAACTCGTCCTCGCCTCCGTCTCCGACCCCCGCCTGGACGAACTGGCCCGCGCCCCCCGCACCACCGTCGAAGACGTCTACGCCGCCGCCGCGGCCGAACAGACCCGCACCGACCGCCGCCGCACCGCCGACCTCCTCACCCGCCGCGGCGTCACCGTCCTCGACGCCCCGCCGGAGTCCATCGCCCCCGCCCTCTCCGACACCTACCTCGCCCTCAAGGCCGCCGGCCGCCTCTGACCGCCCCGGCACAACGCCTTTCCGGCGTGAACGCCGCGCTGCCCGGGCACCTTCGCCGACGGACCGAAGTCGGTTGCCCGGCGCGTGATGCTGCACGACCATCCTGGAATGCGTGCGAACGGGAGCCGGAAGCTGACGCGGGTGGCGCAGACGTGTCCTGCCTGCCCGTCACAGTGGGATGCCTGGACGGCTGACGGCCAGTACCTGTACCTCCGATACCGGCATGGTGAGGGCAGCGTCGAGTGGCACCCCGGCCCCGATCTCGATGACGGCCCGGAGTCTTGGAACGAGGGCCGCTCGGGGCTCCTGACCGAATGGGACGACGCCACCGACAGCGGTGTCATCAGCCTTGAGGACTTCCTCGCGGCAGCGGGCTTGGTGCTGGCGCCGAATGCCTCGGTGAGCTGAGGCCGCGGCACGTGGTGGTACAGGGCTGAAACGCGAGAAAGCCCCCTGACATCCCGTCAGGGGGCTTTCCCACAATGATTGTTCGGCGGCGTCCTACTCTCCCACAGGGTCCCCCCTGCAGTACCA
>NZ_JNYE01000196.1 GCF_000717185.1 Kitasatospora phosalacinea
CCCCGACGCCCACCCCGGCCGCGCCCGCGCCGCCGCAGGCCCGCCCGGCACCGTCCGGCGGCCTCGCCAGCACCGGCCTGAACGGGACCGTCCCGTACGCGCTCGCGGGCGGAGCGCTGCTGCTGGTGCTCGGCACCGGCCTGCTGGTCGCGGTGCGCAGGCGCCGCACCGGCTGACCCCCCGTCCGACGGGGCCCCGGGTGCGAACCCGGGGCCCCACCCGTGAACTCCCGTCCCCCGCAGAGGAACCCGTGGCCACCCAGCAGAAGAACCGCCGACGGTACGCGGCGGCGGCCGTCCTGACCGCCGTCCTGGTCGCCGCGGGCGGAGTGACGGCCTGGCAGGTCGCCGCCCGCCCGGACGACGCCCGCCCGCTCACCACCGAGGAGGCGTCCCGGCTCGCGCTCTCCCGGTTCACCCTCTACGGGGCCGACCCCGCCGCCGTCGACCTGACCGTCCAGGAGGGCGGCGGCACCGTCGTACAGGTGCACGCCGTCGTCGACTACCGCACCCGGCACGCCGCGGGCAGCTACCGGGTCACCGGCAGCCAGGGCCTCCTCGACGAAGGACTCGTCATCTGGGACACCGGCGGCCTCGGCCTCGCCGCGACCCCCGCCGGGGCGGACGGACCGCCCTGGGAACAGGCCGAACACGTCCCCCGCACCGGCTGGACCTCCCGCCCCTACGGCACCGACCCGCTCGACGCCGGACTCGATCTCGCCGTCCAACTCGGCGCCGACCGCCCCGACAACCCGCTCCTCCTCGCCCAGGCCGGCCCCCGCCTGCTCGGCCACGACCGCATCGACGGCCGCGACCACGACCGCATCTCCGGCCCCCGCCCCCGCGAGGCCGCCACGAGCGGCGACACCTCGCCGCTCACCTACTGGATCGACGCGGAGGGCGCCCTGCGCCGCGTCACCATGCGGATGACCGGCCTCGGCACCCCCACCACCCTGGACTTCCACGGGCCGGCGGCGGGGGCCGAGCTCCCGGAGGCGCCCTGGGCGACGGCGGGCTGAGACGTTGCCACGGGGGCGACCGGGCGGAGGAGGGAACCCCGGCGGGCGGAGGCACCGCGGGGCGGCGGGCGGCGGTGGGTGCAGGCGGGGGCGAAGCTCCCTGCTGCGCTTGCCGCGCCCGGCGCGGCGGTCGGGTCGTGGGCGGCAGCGGGTCGCGGCGGCCTCAGGACTGCGTGGGCAGCGGGTAGGCGTCCGGGTCGACCCGGCCCGGGAGGTCGACGGCGGGGACGGCCGGGGCCTGCGGGTCGGGGAGCGAGGGCTGGGCGGGTGGCACCGGGACGGCGTTGAAGGCCGTTCCCGGCGGGGCCTGGACGCCCGCCGCGCGTCCGGCCGGGACGGGGCCCGCGCCCGGAGCGTCGCAGGCCGCCAGGCGTTCCAGCCCGTCCGGGCTCTGCACCGAGGGCCCGTTGCCGGTGAAGCAGTTGCTCGGGTCGGCCGCCGCGCTGACCAGGTCGACCCCGTTGCCGGTGACCGCGTTGCCGGTGACCCGGTTCCCGGCGGCCGGGTGCCCCGGCGGGTCCGTCACCACCACGCCCGCCGCCCGGTTGCCCCGCACCAGGTTCCGCTCGACCCGGTTGCCCGTCCCGCCGCCGATGCCGATGCCGATCCCGAAGCCGCCGTCGGCCTGCTCCGGCGAGTCGGCCGCGTTGTTGTCGGCCACCACGTTGCCCGCGATCACCGCGGCGTGCTGCGGCGCCAGCGACTCCAGGTCGTTCGAGTTGACCGTCACCCCGACCCGGTTGCCCACCACCCGGTTCCCCACCACCGTCAGGTTCTCCGAGGCGTTGGTGATCTCGATCCCGACGGCGTTGCGCTCCACCGTGTTGCCCCGCACCAGGGTGTCGCACGGCCTGCACTGCCCGACGTAGATCCCCGAATCGGCCTGCCCCGACGCGTACGACTCCTCGATCACCCCGCCGCGCGCGTCGAACGCGTAGATCCCGTACAGCGCGTTCCCGTACGCCGTCACCCTGCTCGCCCGGAAGCCCTGGACGGGCGGGAAGCGCGTGGTGTCCAGCGGGTCGTAGGCGGAGCCGCCCGCGCCGTGGCGCTGGAGCTTCTCGTCGGTGACGCCGGTGAACAGCACCCCGTTGGCCAGGTACCCGTGCACGGTCAGGTTCTCCACCACGCTGCCCGCGCCCGTCGCCGTGATGCCGTTGACCAGCTTCAGCCCGCCGTCGAACACCACCGCGTTGCGGTCCGTCCCGCGCAGCACCACCCGCGGCCGCGTGATCCGCACGCTCTCCCGGTACGTGCCCGGGCCGACCAGCACCAGGTCGCCCGGGGCCGCGAGGTCCACCGCCCGCTGCACGGTCGGGAAGTCCTCCGGCACCCGCAGCACCGTCCCCGGCGGGTGCCGGTCGGCGGACGAGCCGTCGCCCCCGCCCGAGGAGCAGCCCGCCGCGGCCGGGAGCAGCAGCAGCGCCGCACCGAGCAGTAACCGGCCCGCCCGGGCCTGACGGATCATCAACGTGAAGCAAGAGAGGCGGAGTTGCATGAAACGTGTTCTATCGTCTGCAATGGCGGCCATGCACACCGAACCGGGGAACCCGCAGGACGCCGCCGCCCCGCCACGGCCCCGGATCGACCGCCGCACCCTGTTCACCGCGGGCGCCGCCCTCGCCGCGGGGGCCGCCGGAGCCACCGTCCTCACCCGCGAGGACGCCCCGCACCGGACCCCGGCCGCCGCCCCGCCGCCCGCGGCCGTCCCCTTCCACGGCGCCCGGCAGGCCGGCGTCACCCACCCCCAGCTCCCCGCGACCCGGCTGCTCGCCCTCGACCTGCCCGCCGACGCCGACCGCGCCGCCCTGCGGGCGCTGCTCGCCGCCACCGGGAACGTCCTCGCCCGCGCCGCCGACGGCACCCTCGACGACCCGCGGCTCGACGGCACCCCGCCGGTCACCACCCTCGCCGCACTCGGCCCCGCCCTCACCGCCCGCCTGCGCCTCCCCACCCCCGACGGCTTCGCCGAACTCCCGGCCCTCCCCGGCGACCGCCTCGACCCCGCCCGCAGCGGCGGCGACCTGCTGCTCCAGGTCAGCGCCGGACAGCCCTGGACCACCGGCGTCCTCACCGAGCACCTCCTCGCCGCCACGACCGCCGCGGGCGCCGTCCTGCGCTGGCACCAGAGCGGCTTCCTGCCGCCCACCCCCGACGGACAGACCCCCCGCAACCTCTTCGGCTTCAAGGACGGCACCGCCAACCCCGACCCCGCCGACCCCGCCCTCTGGCAGCGGGACGGCACCGTCCTCGTCTACCGCCGCATCCGGATGGACACCGCCGCCTTCGCCGCCCTCCCCGCCGACCGCCGCGACCTCGCCACGGGGCGCCGCGCCGACACCGGCGCCCCGCTCACCGGCAGCGCCGAGCACGACGACCCCGACATCTACGCCAAGCACCCCGACGGCTCCTACGTCATCCCCGCCACCGCCCACGTCCGCCTCAGCAGCCCCCGCCTCGACGGCGGCGCCCGGATGCTCCGCCGCGGCTGGTCCTACGACGACGCCCCCACCGACCGCGGCCTCCTCTTCTGCGCGTTCATGCGCGACCCGGCCCTCTTCACCCGCGTCCAGACCCGCCTCGCCGAACGCGACGCGCTCACGCCGTTCCTGACGCACACGGCCTCGGCGGTGGGGTGGGTCCTGCCGGGGGTGCAGCGGGGCGGGACGCTGGGGGAGGGGCTGTAGGGGAGGGGAGTCGCTGGCCGCGAGGGCTGGGGAGGGGGAGAGAGTCCGGCGGTGGGGTGGGTCCTGCCGGGGGTGCAGCG
>NZ_JNYE01000197.1 GCF_000717185.1 Kitasatospora phosalacinea
CGGTCTGTCAGTCGTCGGACCGGCGTGCTGAACCACGCCTCCGCGCTTGACCAAAAACCCTCTACGAGGTAATATTGTTCTTGTTGGGAGGGGAGGGCACCCCCGACCAACGGACAGAGACCACGGCACAACCGGAGGCTGCGTGAACCCGCGCTACATCGCCTACTTCACCGACCCTTCCGGTGGCGGCAATCCCGAGCCCGTCACGTCGGTCCGCCAGGCGGCGGACCGACTGCGGACCCGGGCCCGTGACCCCCGAATCGGCTGCACCGAGCAGTCGGTCGTCGACCTCTACCTCATCACCGACGGGCAGATGCTCGTGGATGCGGAGGAGATGGCCGGGGTGGGTGTGCCGTTCGACGGCGGTCCGGACTTCCGGATCACCCTGGGCCCGCGCGGCGGCGCCCGTATCGAACGCTAAGAGGAGCGAGAACCATGACAGGCGAAACCAAGATCACCATTGTCGGCAACCTCGGGGACGATCCGACACTCAAGTACAGCGGCAGCGGAGCCGCTCGGGCCACCTTCACCGTCATCTCCAACGAGCGAATGTGGGACAGCTCCACCCGCAGCTACCGCGACGGCGACTCCCTCGCGATGCCGTGCGTCGCCTGGCGGCAGTACGCGGAGAACATCGCAGCCAGCCTGGCCAAGGGCGCACGCGTCGTCGTGACCGGCGCCCTCAAGCAGCGCACCCACCAGCCGGCCGACGGAGGCCCCCGCCAGGTCTACACCGAACTCCAGGTCGAGGAGGTCGGCGCGTGCATGCGCTTCGCCACCGTCGAGGTCACCAAGGCAGGGAGCCGACCCGCCCAGCAGGGGGCCACCACCGCCCCGCCCGCGACCGGCGCGTTCGAGGCGACTTGGCCGCCCGTTTAGGTCCCGCCCACCCCGGCGGTCCCGCCCACCGTCGGCTCCTGGCCGACTCCGGCCGTGGCCAGCTGACCTCCCGCAGGCCGGGCGGAGCACTCCGCCCGGCCCTGGCCAGCCCCGCCCACGAAAGGACAGCTTGAGCACCACCACCCTCTACTCAGAACCCATCAGCACCGCCGCCGTACCGGGTGGCCCAGCCCACACGAAGACACCGGCCAGCGTCGCCGCCGTCGTTGCCTACGCACGTCGCCACGGCTGGAACGCCCAGACCACGTGGTCCCCGGCGGACGAGACCAACACCGGTGACGGATGGGTGGTGAAGACGTCGGCCGACACCGCGCGCGGGCGCGGCGAGTTCCGGCTGGTCTGGCGCTACCAGGGCAGGGGCCTGCGGTACGAACGCTACTTTTCCGAAGGACGAGGCCCCGGAAAGTTCAGCCACGACCCCACCCTGCCGTTCGTGCGGTGGGCCATGCGGAACAACCCGATCCCCTCGGCAGCGGCAGGCGACGAACCGCCGGTTTGGCGCTGGCGCGAGCCGGACGCGCTGCCGCCCACGGTCGAGGAGCTGACGGAGTCCATGCTGGCACCGATCCGGCGCAACGCGGAGCACTCGTGGCTGCCCCAGACCGTCTACGCCTCGCGATGGATCGGGCGCGACTTCCTCGGCCAGGACTGTCTCCTCACCAGCGTGGCCATGCCGCGCGACGGCTACCGGCCCGAGGACGTCCACCCCGGCAGTCCCTTGCCACTGCTGACCATCCTGCCCAGCTTCTACTACGGCACCGTCCCCACCGGAGGGTGAGCCGTCCACGCAGCTCAAGGCCCACCCGGCACCCTGCTCCACCAGTCGAACAGTGTTGACGAAAGGTTCCACCATGCCCACGGCGCCGCCCCCGAGCGAGCTGACCCGCACCATCAACACCATTCAACGCGGCATGTTCGCCGCCGTCCTGGTGGTCATCGCCGCCACCGCCATCTCCGCCCTGCGGGACCAACTCCTCATCACCTACCCGCTGCTCGCAGTCGTGGCCGGTCTGCTCTGGCTTCAGTCCGTCGTGGTCCTCCACCTGCCCAAGGCCATCAAGCAGGCCACCGAGCAGCACGGCGGCCCGCCGCTCCTGCCCAGTCCCGGCTCCCGACGCTGACCAACCCAGGACGGTCGGACCACCGGGGCCCGGCCGGTCACTCCGGAGAACACTTGATCACCACCTACACTCGCACCCGCCTGCTGCTCCGCTACGAGGTCGAACACGCAGAGACCGGCCTCACCTACTACACCGTCCGCGCACCCCACGTCATCGGCACCATCACGCTGCATCCGGAGGCCGCCCCCGGGGAGACCGCCAACCCCGACGCCTACACCCGGCTCCGGTTCGTCTCCGGCCGCTACGACCCCGACGAGGGCCCCGGCAGCTACACCGACCGACTCGCCGTCTACAACGCCTGGATCTACGACGGCATCACGCTCCCCACACCAGGCACCCCCACCGACCGCGACCCGTGGGGGCAACTCCACCGCAGCACCTACGAACTGGCCACCGAGAAGGCCCGCGCCCGAGCCAAGGAGGTCGGAGAGAAGATCGTCAACGAGTATCGGGCGGACCGCCGCCATGTGCAGCACGCCCGCTACCTCCGGTCGGTGGCCGACCGCCAGCTGTCACGGGCCGCCCGCGAAGCCGACGACCTTCGCCCGGCAGTCGACCGGCTCGGCGTGCTGGAGACCCAGATCGACCGGTGGACCCGACTGCGCGACCCCGGGACGAGCAGCACCACGACCCTGGAAGTCGGAGGCCACTTGGCTGACTGGATCGACGCCCGACTGGCCGGCCGCCAGCCGCTCACTTCCGCCGACCACGAGATCTACCGCTCCTGGGCCGCCGCCCGCCGACTCGGCGAACGGGCAGCGATCTTCCAACCCCGCCGCGTGGTGCTGCACACCGCCGCCGCCCTCGCCAGCTTCGCCCGCATCCTCACCGAGGCCAGTCTGGAGTCGCCGAGCAAGGTCGCCCGTGCCGACGCCCGTTGCCGCCTCCACCGCATCGCCGAGATCCACCCCGTACTCGTCCCGGAGGTTCCCCACAGGGAAAGCGAGGAAGCACCCCACTGAAACCGGGGGCAGTGCGCCTGTCGATCTGACGGTCTGCCAGTCGTCGGACCGGCGTGCTGAACCACGCCTCCGCGCTTGACCAAAAACCCCCTACGAGGTAATATTGTTCTTGTTGGGAGGGGAGGGCAACCCCGACCGACACCCACGAAGGACCCAACGAAAGGCCGAACATGACCGTCCTCGCCACCGAGCGCCTCGCCGACGAATCCGCCGACGCCGCGCTGGTTGCCCTCCGAGCCTTCATTGCGGCCGACCCCGCCGCCTACCGCCACGAGCCCGTCGGCGCCGAAGGCACGGCCACGATCATCGCCGACCTGATCACCTCCGCCCTCCATCTCGCCGACGCCGTCGGCGTCGCGGGAGACCGGGAAGAGTTCGTCCACCGGGCGTACTGCCGATACCGAGAAGAAGCCGCGTACGACCGGCTCGCCGACTCCTTTTAGGGCGGGCCCACCGGCTCCGGCGAGTGTCGGAGCTGGTGGGGGTGTGGTCGCGCCTTTGGCGCGGCGGTGTTGTTGGCGGCTGTCGCCGCGGGCCGCCTGTGGCGGTGGGTGTGGTCGCGCCTTCGGCGCGGCGTTCCTTTTTGCCGGGCGCCCCGCTGCGCGGTTCCCCCGGCCCCCCTTCGC
>NZ_JNYE01000198.1 GCF_000717185.1 Kitasatospora phosalacinea
GGTCATCTGGCACAAGATCATCCGGCATATGCAGCACTCTGCCGCCTCGCCCCTCAACTGCCAAGCCCTCGGTCAAACTCATTTTGAAATGACCAGTAAGAGGAGCTAACACAAAGACAGGTGCACGGTCTGGTGGTGCTGCCTACGATCGGTGGGTGGATCGACGCGTTCCCTCTGGACTGAGCTCCGTGGACAGCTACGCCCTGCGTTGCTTCCAAGGAGGCGCCGCTGAGCACGTTCGGAGCATCCGGCTCCACCCGGTGCATCCTGACGAGAACCTTGCGGTGTACGTAGGGCGGATCGAGGCGGCTGGCTGGCACCTTGCGGAGCAAAGCTTCGGTGTCGATGGGTCCTACCGACGTTGCGAGATGCGCTTCGTTCGACTGGCTGAGTGATCAAGGGGCGGTTCGGAGCCCGAGGCTCTCAGCACGCGGCGGTAGGTGATGATGCAGCAGGCCAGCTTGAGGAAGGCCTCGTGGATGTCATCACGGATGTCCCAGCGGATCCGTAATCGGCGGAAGCCGTGGATCCAGGCGTTCGTCCGCTCGACCACCCATCGGACGGCACCGAGTCCAGAGCCGTGCGGGACGCCCCTGCGGGCGATCACCGGTTTGATCCCGCGCTTCCACAGCAGTCTTCGGTACTTGTCGTAGTCGTAGCCTCGGTCGGCATAGAGCCGGTCGGGGCGGTTGCGTGGCCGCCCTCGCCTGCCGCGGAGGCGCGGGATGGCGTCCACCAGGGGCAGTAGCTGAGTGACGTCGTGGCGGTTGCCGCCGGTCAGCGCGATGGCCAGCGGAGTGCCGTGCCCGTCGGTGATCACGTGGTGCTTCGAGCCGGGTCGGGCGCGGTCGACCGGGCTCGGTCCCGTTTTGGGCCGCCCCGACGGGCCTGGTGGTGCGAGCCGTCGATCACCGCCCGCGACCAGTCCAGGTCACCGGCCCGGTGCAGCTCGGTCAGCAGCACCTGGTGCAGCCGGTTCCAAACCCTGGCCGCGTTCCAGTCCCGCAGCCGGCGCCAACACGTCATGCCCGAGCCGAAGCCGAGCTCCTGCGGCAGCCACTCCCACTGGATCCCTGTGTGCAGCACGAACAAGATCCCCTGCAGGCACTTGCGGTCGTCCAACGGCAACCGCCCAGGGAACCGCCGACGCCGTTCACGTACCGGAAGCAGTGGCTCGATCCGCCTCCATAGGTCATCCGCCACCAGCCACGGCGGCCCCATCCCCTTCCCCATGCCATGACCAACGAACAACCAGAGCACGGGACATGGCCGCCGGCCCTCTTTGTGTTAGCTCCTCTAAGGGCCCGGACGTGCGACCCGTCCACGGAGCAGTCGTCCAGGTCCAGCAGGCTGGCGCGGCGCAGTTCGGCCAGCAGGGCGGCGTGCAGCCGTGGCCAGACGCCTGCCTCGGTCCAGTCCCGCAGCCGGCGCCAGGCGGTCACTCCTGAGCAGCCCACGGTCTCCGCCGGGACGTCCCGCCAGGCGACACCGGTCCGCAGCACGAACAGAACGCCGGCGAGTGCTGTTCGGTCAGGAACACGAAGCCGCCCGGGATGCTGGTGGCGTCGTTCGGGAGCGGGTGGCAGCAACGGGGCCACCCGCTCCCACAGGTCATCCGGAACAAGATCGGCACGCATTCGGACACCCTGCCGACCAAGATCGTCGAACACAAGACCCGTGGCTCAACTCATTCTGAAAAGATCAGTAAGCACCGTTGCAGTATTAGGCGGTGCCGCGGATCTGGCCCCAGTCGGTCCAGCCGGGGGTGGCGAAGTCGTCGCCTCCGTTGGTGAGCCATGCGTTGGTGGTGCCGTTGATGAGTAGGTAGTCGGCGCGGCCGTCGGCGTCGATGTCGGTGAAGTCGACCTGGCTCTGGGTGGTGGTGTGGCCGGTGGAGACGACGGGGCGCAGGACCCAGCCGTTGCCGGTGTCGCCGCCGTGGTTGATGTAGGTGGTGATGCTGCCGTCGGTGTTGACGATGGTGTAGTCGGCCCTGCCGTCGCCGTCCAGGTCGGTCCAGCGGATGCGCGTGCGGTCGCTGGTGACGCCGACTGCGACTTGGCCGATGTCCTGCCACCCGCCGTGGCCGTCGCCGCCCTTGTTGAGGAAGACTCCTACTGCGCCGCTGGGCTGGGTGATGATGTAGTCGGTCTTGCCGTCGCCGTCGAAGTCGGCGAAGCGGACTTGGTCGGGGTTGCTGGTGGCGCCGGTGGTGATCTGCCCGTAGTAGATCCAGCCGCCGTGGCCGTCGCCGCCTGTGTTCAGCCAGGCGTTGACCGCGCCGCCGTTGAAGACGAGGTAGTCGGCCTTGCCGTCGCCGTCCCAGTCCGCGAAGCGGACCTTGGTCCAGTCGGTGGTGGTGCCGGTGGTGACCTGGCCGATGTCCTGCCAGCCGCCGTGGCCGTCGCCGCCGGCGTTCAGCTTGATGCTGACGGCGCCGTTGTCGGCGATGGTGATCGCGTCGGCCTTGCCGTCGCCGTTGAAGTCGGCGTAGCGGAGTTTGCCGGTGCCGCCTGCCTCGTCGACGGCGGCGTTGTTGTGCCAGGCGCGGCCGTAGGTGCCGGAGTTCCAGATCGGGGTGCCGTCGGCCTGGTAGATGACGAGGTTGCCGTCGGGCTGGAAGAACATGACGTCACCCGGCGCGTTGTTGGTGGAGGTACCCCACAGTGCGGTGCCGGTGGTGTGGGCGGCCTGCGGGTAGGCGACGAGGTTGCCGTCGGGCTGCAGGGTCATCACGGAGGCGGAGGTGCTCTTGGCGCTGCCGTAGGTCCAGGTGCCGTAGCCGGGGTTGCTGATGGTCAGGATGCCGTTGCGGAAGGACATGTTGGCGCGTCCGGCGGCCCAGGTGGTGCCGCTGGGGTAGTTGGTGTCGTCGCTGGGGAACAGGACGTAGCCGGGGGTCCCGGACAGCAGGGCGACCTGGGTGGGGGTCAGCGCAGTGCCAGCCCAGGTCTGGACGTTGGAGACGGCGCCCTTGTAGAAGGACTGGTGATTGCCGTTTGCCAGCAGGTCGCCGACGCGCAGGCCCTTGGTGAAACCGGTGACCGCGGTGTGGGCGGAGGTGTTGGCAACGATGCCGTTGACGTACAGCGAGATGATGTTGGTGCTCTGGTTGTACGTCGCGGTCAGATGGGTCCACGCACCGAGCTGAACGACCGTGCCGGTACCGGCACAGTCCCACGACGGGGCGCTGGTGTCGGACGTAGCCAGGCAGAAGATCCAGTGCTTGGACGCGGCGTCGGCGTAGAGCTTGAACCCCGCACTCGTGGTGCCGTCCTGCGAGAGCACCGTCCCGTCCACGACATCGGGCTTGGTCCACACCGAAACGGTGAAGCTGCTCGCCACGTTCACCGCCGACGCACTGGTGCTCAGCACACCGCTGGAGGTGCCGTTGAGACGCACGTCGGGGCTGAACAGATCCTTGCTGCTCCAGGTCGCACCTGCCTGGCCGGTCAGGTTCAGGGTGCCGGCGCGGTCAGCGGCGGTGGTGGCCTGCGCGCCCTCAGTGGTGTTGTCGTTCAGCGGCCAGGTGTGGGTCGGGGAGAACAGGTTCTGCGTGGGCTGGCCGCTGATCGTGGTGCCGTTGAAGAGGTTCGCGGTGGCCGC
>NZ_JNYE01000199.1 GCF_000717185.1 Kitasatospora phosalacinea
GCCCCCGGCTGGCCCCCGCCGCCGCCGCGGGCCCCGTCCCGCGCCGCGTCCGCGCCCTGCTCGCCCACCCCGCCCCGGCCCGCCCCCACCGCACCCTGCGCACCCTGGCCGCCCTCGCCCTGGCCGGCTGCCTCACCGCCACCACCTGCGCCGCCGCCGAAGCGGGCCACGACTTCCACCGGGCCGTCGAGACCGCCCAGGGCGACCGGTGAGCCCACGGAGCCGCCCCGCGCCCCCGTCCCGCACCCCGTCCCGCGCCCCCGGCGCACGGACCGGCGCACGGCGGGCGCACGGCGGGCGCGGAAACGGGAAACCGACCAGTCTGCATCATGCCCGGGGGCCCGGACGACTCTTTCTCCCGCCCCGGCGTGTCCCCCGGGAGCCCCCGTAGGCTGACAGCCGGAAGGGGAGACGGGGGGAAGCCATGCGGCGGGTCGGAGGCGGCGGCACACCGCCCGCCCGGGTCCGGGCCCGGGTGCCGGAGCAGGGGCAGGGGCCGCAGAACGGCGTCCGCCCGGAGATCGGGGACTCCTGGGCCCGGCTGCGCCGCCTCGGGCTGGACCCGGAGCGCGGCCCGGAGCCCCCGCGGCTGGGCCTCGGGGAGCTGGAGGAGGCCCGCCGGGCCACCGGCCTGGAGCAGGTGCTGCCGCTGCTGCGCTCCGCCCTGTTCCTGCCGGGCGACACCACGCCGGTGGTGCTCACGGTCTCCGACCCGAAGGCCCGGGTCCTGTGGTGGGACGGCGAGCGGCGGCTGAAGCGGGACGCCGACTCGATCGGCTTCGGGGCGGGCGCGCTCTGGTCCGAGGACGAGGTCGGCACCAACGGCATCGGCCTGGCCTCCCGCACCGCCCGCGCGAGCACGGTGCACGCCGTCGAGCACTACCTGCGCAGCCACCGCAGCTGGAGCTGCGTGGCCGTCCCGGTCCGGGACCCGCGCACCGGACGCCTGGCCGGGGTGGTCAACCTGAGCAGCCCGGCCGCCGAGAGCCACCCGCTGCTGCGGCAGTTGACGCTGACCGCCGCCCGGCTCGCCGAGACCGAACTGCGGGCCGGGCACCTGGAGGCGCTGCACCGGCTGCGGACGGTCGCGGTGCCGCTGCTGGCCCGCTTCGGCGGCCCGGCGCTGGTGGTGGACGGCGCGGGCTGGACGGCCGCCGCGACCGGCGTGCCGGGCCCGCCCCGGCTGGCGCTGCCGCCGGACAGCTGGGGCGCGGGCGGGGTGCACTGGGTGCCGACGCTCGGCGAGTGCGCGGTGGAGCCGCTGGCCGACGGCTGGCTGGTGCGCCCGGCCGCGCCGCGACCGGCCGAGGTCGCCGAGCGGGCCGAGTCCGCGGTGCTGGAACTGGACCTGCGCCGCCCGAACGGCCCCGAGCTGCGGGTGCGCGGCAGCGCGGGCGCCTGGTCGCACTCGCCGACCCCGCGGCACGCCGAACTGCTCCTGCTGCTGGCCCTGCACCGGGACGGCCTGAGCGCCGCGCAGCTCGCCGAGGCGCTGTTCGCCGACCCGGCCCGCACCGTCACCGTCCGCGCCGAACTCTCCAGGCTGCGAAGGCACCTGGGCGCCCTGCTGGAGGCCAGGCCGTACCGGCTGGCGGCCTGCGCGGAGGTCACGGTGCTCGGCCCGGACGACCCGTACGACCTGCTGCCCGGCTCGGACGCGCCGACCGTGCGGCTGCTGCGGGCGGACTTGGTGCGCGGCACGCGGCGGCTGCCCGGGCGGGGCGGCGGCGGTCAGCCCTCGGCCAGCAGTTCGGCCAACTCCTCGTCGCTGGGCAGCAGTTCGGCGGCGCTGCCGTCCGGCACCAGGGCGTAGGTGCGTTCCAGCCAGGCTCGCACCTGCGGCCGGGACGCCTCCAGCAGGGCGCTGCCGTGCGGGGACTCCAGCGCCAGGTGCAGGGTCGCGCCGTGGCAGGGGCACTGGGCGGGCCACAGCTTGATGTCGCCCTGGCCGCTGAGCGACTCCAGCCCGTCCCGCAGCAGATCGCGGGAGAAGACCCAGTCCGCTTCGTCGGGGCGCCCCAGGTGGAAGGTCAGGCGCACCTCGTGCGGCGCGGCGGCCGCGTACCGGAACCGGGTGCGCACCTCACCGACCAGGTCCTGGTCCAGGGCGATCCGCAGGGCCAGCACCTCCTCCACCACCGCGGGGGGCGCGGCGGCGCCGTTCCGGCCGCCGCCCGTGGGGGTGGCGGCGATCGGCTGGTCGGAAGGGGCGGACAGCGGGTCGCACGGCATGACGATCTCTCCGGAGCGGCTGGGTACGGCACCAGCGTGCTCCGGCGCGCGGCCGTCCGCAACGGTTGCAGGGGGTTGCACGGGGTCGCGCGGGCGGTCCGGCCGGGCCGCCACCGGCACCACCGGTGTGCTCCAACTCACCCTTCCGGCAAGGGACTCGATTTGACCGTCAGGTTTCGCCCGGGATCTGGCGGTCCGTCAGACCGCTGGTAGTCTCGTCCCTCCCGCCCCGTTCGTCCGGGCCCGACCGGGCCGCGCACGGGCTGCGGCTACGCGTGCGGACCTGTACCAGGAAGGGGAGCCCGGTGGCGCTCCGCGAGCACTCCAGGCCCGTCACCGCGGGCCGGTCGGGACGGCACGGCCGGCCCAGGCCCTTCGTCGGGTGGCTGCGGCTACCCACCGTCCGGTTCTCCGGCGCGGCGATGGCGATGTCCACGGTGGTCGGGATCAGCCTGGCCACCACCTGGCTGCTGAACGAGCAGCAGCAGGTCGGCCGCCGCGCCGACGTCACCGTCGGCGGCCCGCCCGCACCCAGCCCCGACGCCGCGCCCAGCGACACCCCCGCCCCCGCCCCCGCGCCGGGCACCACCGTCCAGGCAGCCCCCGCCACGGCGGGCGGCACCGCGACCGGCGGCGGCCCGGGCAACGGCAGCAGCCCGAGCAGCGGCAGTCCCAGCACCGGCAGCCCCAGCACCGGCACCGCGGCCGGCGGCGCCCCGACCGGGACCTCCGGGGGCGGGGCGGCCGACGGCCGCGTCCGCCCCGCCCAGGCCACCACGCCCGCCCCGCCGGTGCGCCCCGCCGAGGCCGCCACCACCCCGCCCGCCGCGAGCCCGTCGCCCGCCGAGAGCCCGTCGCCCGCCCGCACCCCGCTGGCCCGGCCGGTGTCGCTGGTCCCGAGCCCGTCGGCCCCCGCCCCGTCCGCCTCCCCGTCCCCGTCCGCGTCCTCGTCCGCGTCCCCCGGCACCGCCGCGCCCCTGCCGCGGACCCTGCTCGGCACCGCCCGGACGGACCTGATCGGCCCGACCGGCACCCGGCACACCCTGCGGCTCGACCTCTCCGAGGCGATGACGGCCCTACAGGTCGAGCTGCGGCTGAACCGCCCCACCGCGCTCCCCGGCACCGCCCCCGCCACCGACCTGCCGGGCGCGGTCGTCACCATCGCCGTGGAGCGCGACACCCTGGTGTACCGCTTCACCGCGCCCGCCGACCTGCCCCCCGGCAGCTACGCCTTCACCGTCACCGGCGCCCTCCCCGCCCCCGCGGCGGCCCCCGCC
>NZ_JNYE01000200.1 GCF_000717185.1 Kitasatospora phosalacinea
GCCGCTACGAACGCAAGGGCACCCACTTCGCGGCCTTCGCCACCATCGCCGCCACCCTCATCTGCAATCGCAGAATCACCAAATGAGATGACTTCTAAGTGATAGGGACCATCCCCGCAGGCGCGGGAGCAGTCGTCCACGGCGGCGCGGACCGACGGGTGCGGGGAGCGGGCAGGCAAGTTCAACCTCAAGGCCCATACCCCAGGGCCATCCCCGCGGGCGCGGGGAGCAGCTTCGGGTTCTCCGGACGCGGTCCGGGCTGGGGGCCATCCCCGCAGATGCGGGGAGCAGGTTAGGTGAGTAGGCAGACACTCAGGCCGCGTGTGGGCCATCCCCGACTTGTGGGGAGCGGTTGAGTGGAAGCGGTGCGTTCCTCCTTAGCTCTATGCAGTCCTTGCGCTAGCGGAGGTGCATAGGGATCTGACGGTTTCATCCGGTCCTGGCTGTCACCACATACTCACGTGAGTATGTGGTGACAGCCAGGACTGTCAGATTCGCCGTGGTGGCATGCGCGAAATGCGCTACGGTGCTGGTGTAGCACATGGCCTGG
This sequence comes from Kitasatospora phosalacinea, assembly GCF_000717185.1. Classification (GTDB taxonomy): domain Bacteria; phylum Actinomycetota; class Actinomycetes; order Streptomycetales; family Streptomycetaceae; genus Kitasatospora; species Kitasatospora phosalacinea_A. The sequence continues at coordinate 551 of NZ_JNYE01000200.1, forward strand.
GTTGTGTGTAGCAGTACACGGTTCAGACTGTGTGTGATCGCGGGGCTCGGGGGTGTTCCTCGGGTTGACAGGCTGTCGGCGCGTGGGTGTTCTGCCCGTCCTTGTGGCTTGGAGGCAAGAATGAGCGAACCATGGACAATCGAACGAATTAGCGAATCACTGGGTGCGCCAGCAGTCCGGCAGAGGTTCTTCGCGGAGATCAACCGTGCACCTGCTCACGAACTCCTATCTGTGTTTGCTCGCTGGCAGGGCATTGCCGATGGCCTTGAGGCCAGCGCACGGCGAGGCCATGATCTTCTTGAGCACGCGGGACCTGGCGGTGAGCTCCCGGGCCAGTGGAGCGATGTCACGGAGAAGGTGCGCGCCGAGGTAACCAGGAATCGAAACCACGCAGCTTGAGTCTCCCGGGGTCCTAGATATTCCCATTTTCTCGTCAGATCCGTAGCTGCCCGGCTACGCTCCGGTTATGGCGTACTCGCTTCATGTCGACTCCGTACAGCAGGTTGTCTGGGACTCTCTGCCGCCATCCCTAGGTGAGGAGTTGTCTCTTGCGCTGTTCCAGGCGACTGAGGACCCGCATGGAACGACGGTGCCCTACGGTGCGGACGATGGCGTGACGCGGCTGTTGATCACTCAACGCTTTCTGGTCATGTTCCTGATGAACGACCAGGCCCAACGCTTGACGATCATTCAGATCACAGTGTTGTGACTTCTGCGGCCTGCCAGTTGGTAGTTCAGGTCCAGGCCCTGTGGGTGCGAGGAGGAACCTGTCCCCAAGCCCCATTGGACCTGCTGGGACCATCGCGCGGGCGCGGGGAGCAGTCTGCCGGCGCGGTCACGCCGTCGATGTAGCTAGGACCATCCCTGCGGGCGCGGGGAGCAGCCCTTGTCGGCGGAACTCAACGCCCTTTCCATGGGACCATCCCCGCGGGCGCGGGGAGCAGATCGCGTCGGCCAGCTCCCACACCGAGCCCCCGAGGCCATCCCCGCGCGGGCGGGGAGCAGAGGTAGCGGGCGACGACGCCCGTCGGCCAGCGGGGGCCATCCCCGCGCGGGCGGGGAGCAGTCCGGCAGCTTCCGGGCTTGGAGTCGCTGCCAGGGGCCATCCCCGCGCGGGCGGGGAGCAGTAGGTCCGCCGGTCGGTGAGCGCCGTGCCCCAGGGACCATCCCCGCGGGCGCGGGGAGCATAGGAAACCGAGGTTCATCAGCCGGCCGCGGGCGGGACCATCCCCGCGGGCGCGGGGAGCAGCTCAAGACGGTGCGCGCCGCGCTCGGGGCGCTGGGACCATCCCCGCAGACGCAGGGAGCAGACGGTGACGGGCTCACCGTGGTGGAGGGTGATGGGACCATCCCCGCTGGCGTGGGGAGCAGGGCTTCCGCAGCCGTGCATGTCCGAGATGGGAGGGGTCATCCCCGCGGGTGCGGGGGTAGGTCGAGGGCGTGTTGGCGGGCTGTAAGGCGTGGGGTGTTGGCATGGGTGTGGGGTGGGAGGATGGCGGTATGCCTGAGTTCCGTGTTCCTGAACGCCACGCGCAGTTGTTGGAGTTCGCGCAGAGCCTGGCACCTCCTGCCGGGTGGAAGGTCGAGGTGTCGGGTGATGAGATCATCATGATGGCCGGGCCGTCGGTGATCCATCAGCGGAACCTGCTCATCGTGCGGGAGCAGTTCGACGCCCACCGGCCAGCGGGGCTGATGCCCAGCGAGAACACGGATCTGGCCTCGCCGAACGTCGGCAAGCTCCGCAACCCGGACCTGACGTACATCCCGGTGTCGGTGGTGGAGTTCGGTGGGAACGAGGTGCCGGCGGAACTCGCCGAGATCGCCGTTGAGATCGTCTCCGTGTCGAACCCCGAGAACGACCTGGTCGGCAAAGTCCGCGACTACCCGCTGATGGGCATTCCCCTCTACTTGATGGTCGATCCGCGCGAGGGCACGGTCGTCCTGTTCTCCGAGCCGTCAAACGGGTCGTACCGTCAGCAGTGGACCGGGAAGTTCGGTGACACCGTCCCGATCCCGCCTCCCTTCGACTTCGGCCTCACCACAACCAACCTGATCCGCTACACAACCTGAACTTGTAGGGACCATCCCCGCGGGTGCGGGAGCAGTCCGGCTCGACCAGGTAGGGCTGCCCGCAGCCGGGGCCATCCCCGCGCGGGCGGGGAGCAGCACCACCGTCCCCGCCCGCCCGGAGGACGTCGCGGGGCCATCCCCGCGCGGGCGGGGAGCAACCGCCGGAGACCACCTGGACGTTGCTCAGGCTGGGGTCATCCCCGCGCGGGCGGGGAGCAGGGCAGCAGGTTCGCCGGTGCCGCGGCGGTCGCGGGAGCATCCCCGCGCGGGCGGGGAGCAGTCCACGCCGGCCACGTACGAGGACGTCCACCGGGGACCATCCCCGCACGGGCGGGGAGCAGAAGGGCGCGGCGCCGGTCAAGTTGGTGCCGGGGGGACCATCCCCGCGGGCGCGGGGAGCAGAGCGAGCGAGGCGATCACGCGCAGTAAGTCGCGGGACCATCCCCGCGGGCACGGGGAGCAGGCCCTGGATCTGGAGACGACGGGCCTGGACCCGGGACCATCCCCGCGGGCGCGGGGAACAGTCCACAAACTGTCACCCGCCCGCACACGACCAGGGACCATCCCCGCGCGGGCGGGGAGCAGTCCAGCTTGGCCAGCGCGACCGGCAGGGTGTCGGGGCCATCCCCGCGCGGGCGCGGGGAGCAGTCAGGCAGCGTCGGGGTGAAGGTCGGCACCGGGGGACCATCTCCGCGGGCGCGGGGAGTGTCGGCGCCGGGTGAAAGCTGACCGCTGAACGGCGGATCAAATGGGACCCACCTCGCAGTCGTCTGATCATCCTGATCTTCAGAGGTCAGGAGGAGAG
>NZ_JNYE01000201.1 GCF_000717185.1 Kitasatospora phosalacinea
AAACCCCGTGAGTTCACGAAAACTGACGTCCCGTCATTTCCCGTGGCTCGTCCTGAGGTGCGGCAATGAGTCTACGTGGGGTCGTGGGTTCCCGTCTTCTCCTCCGCGCCGGTGTCGCTGGCGCCATTGAGGCCGGGGTGGCCGAGGGCGGAGGTGTAGCGGTTGGCGGCCTCGATGCCCAGCCCGAAGAAGTCGCAGATCCGGCGGGCGTCACCGCCGGTAGCGAGGATCTCCTGGAGGATCCGGTCGTCGCGCAGGGCCTGCGGCTTCACGTCGACCTTGCGGAAGGCGAAGAGCCGGCTCGTGGCTATGGCTCTGGGGGCGGTCTTGCGGGTGACGATCAGGTGCGGGTTGAGGGTGTTAGGCCACGTCCGTGCACGGTAGTCGAGGTAGGCAGCAAGCCGGCTGAGGACAGGGCCGGCCAGAGGGATCGACTTGCCCGCGACGCTGAGCTTGCCGTCGACGACGTCCGTGAGCTGGATCGAGGAGATCTGCGGGGCTGTCAGTCCGTGGAAGGCGACCAGCGCGACCGAGAGGGCAGCGGTGGTGTCGGGCGAGTTCAGCGCTTCGCGGATCTTGGCCGTGTCGAGCGTGAGGGGAACGGTGGCGTTGCTCTGGGTCACCGGCACGCCTCGGGTCGGGTTAGCGAAGATGCGCTTGCGCGACTTGAGGATGTCGAAGACGGACCTCAGCCCCTGGTCGGCGTGGACTCGGCTACTGCCCTGCGCGGGTACGGCGTCGATGAACTGCTGACGGGTGATCTCCGCGAGGGATTGGTGTCCTTCCTTGGCCCAGCGTCGCCAGATGGGTGCCATTCCCTGGATGTGCCATTTGATGGTCCCCTTCGTGCGAGCGCGCCTGCGCGGTGCAGTGGCGCTTCCGTTGAGCATGATGTCGAACCAGAGCTGCAGCTGTTCGAGCATGGGCTCGGGCAGGCCGGCAGTGTGCTTGGCGAAGTAGAGCTCGACCGCGCTCACCCGGTCATCGGTCAACAGCCCTGCAGCATCGAGGATTTCGATGGTGGAGACCATGGTCCCGCCGTGTCGCATGCTGGCGGCGATGTCGCTGGCGAGGATCATCTGCCCGTGCCACTGCTCCTGGGCGTCCAGGAGCTTGAGGGTGTGGACGACGCTGTTGGTCTGTCGGGTGCTCCACGAGTGCCGCTCGGCGTGCTCGCGCAGGATGGGCTCGCAGTGCTGGAGGAGCGGCGAGTGCTGGGTCAGGGCCCGTTGCTTGAGGGCGCCGTGTCCCGCCGGCATCCGGAAGAGCAGGAGTTGGCGTGCTTCGGTGACCGTGGTGGCCGGCCGATCCGGCCGCTGCTCGCGCAGTTCGCGTTCGCGGGCTGCGCGGCGGCGGGCGGCGCCGGTCTGGTCGTACTGGAGGTTGGCGAGGAAGAGCTGCTGACCGAGGCGGACGGCGTCGGCGAGGTTCGGAGCGCGGCCGACCTCTTGGTGGAACCGGGCGTTCTCCCAGCACAGGCGGCACGCGCCCTGGCCGTTGATCCGGCTCTCGCGGTCGCAGAACTGGCAGGCCGCGATCTCGTAATGGCTTCGCCACCAGCGGCAGCTCCAGCACAGCCAGCTGCGCTGGCGGTAGACGCCCCAGGCGAGGCAGCCGCGGCAGGCTCCGATGTGGAGTGGGGCGCCGGGGTGGCAGCGGGTGCACTGGCCTTGGCTGAAGTAGTCGGTCGAGCCGCAGGAGCGGCACGGCGGCGGGGTGAACGGGCCGCCGGGCAGGCAGGTGTAGCAGACGTCCACGCGGGGCTTGGTCCAGGCGACCCGGTTGATCCCGCAGACCTGGCACTTGAGGGGCGGCTGGATGCTCATACCGGCGGCTCCGAGCGGGGCCGGCCGAAGCGGGGAGCGATGACCGGTCCGGCTTCGGAGGCGTTGGAGGAGGCGTTGACGGCAGCGGCCTCGGAAGGTCTGCGGGCCGCGACCTTGGCGGGCTCACGGATCAGCAGCGCCGTCGGATCGCAGTCCAGGACGGCGCAGATCACGTCGAGGTCGTCGAGGCGGACGCTGACCGGCGTGCCGGTCCACAGCGCGGACATCTTGCCCGCGCTGATCTCCAGGCCGGCCTCGGCGAGCCTGCGCCGCATGTCGGTCGACTTCCAGATGCCGCGCTCCGCAGCTTTGAGTCGCAGGTTCCACTGCACTGGTTCACACCTCTCCGAAGCGGGCTTCGAGCCGCTGATTGGCCGCCGTCCAGGCGCGTTCGACGTGGTCGCTGCGGACGTGGATGTAGCGGGTCGTCGTGGACAGCCACTCGTGCCCGAGAAGTTCTTGAAGTGCCCTGAGGTCCATGCCAGTTGCATACAGAGAGGAGGCGCAGAAGTGTCTCAGGACGTGTGGTGTAAGGCGCCCCTCCCAGGAGGGCAGCCACAGCTTGGTCGCGGCTTTCAGACCGCCGCGCAGGGCATCGTCGCCGATGCGGGTGCAGTGTCCGGTCAGCTCGTCGTGCCGCTCGCTCGGCAGCAGCGGTGCGCCGGGGTCGGCCCAGTCCGGGCCGAACTGAGGGCGGACATCGCTCAGCCACCAGTTGATCAGCCGGTCGGCACCGTCGATCGCGGGGACCATGCGCGGCTTGGGGCCCCGACCGCGGCTGCCCTTGCCGAAGCGCACATGCAGCTTGCCGAACTGGCCGAGGTCGGGCCGCCAATCTCGGATGTCGAGCATCCGCGACTCGTTGATCCGCAGTCCCAACCGACGCCACAGCGACGCGGCGAAGTAGTCGCGGGCAGCGGTCAAGTACTTGCGAGCCTGCGGGATCGACGTCCGCCACTGACCGAAGAGCTGCTCAACTTCCGTCTCGGAAGGGGGAATTCGGACGTTGGCGAAGACCGGGCTGCTCGGGCGGTTGTACTCGTCGATGGGCTGCTGGGCGACAACGCCGGTCAGAGCATGGATGTCGCCCTGGTAGCGGCTGATCATGAAGTCGTAGAACTGGGCGAGCATGCCGGCCTTGCCCGCCCGGGTGCTGTGGGCCTGCCCGTCCACCCGCAGGCCGGCGAGGAAGCTGTCAGCGTCGTTGCACGACGCCGACCACAGCGGCCCTGGCAGAGTGCGCGCGAACTCGAAGAGCGTCGTGCGGCAGCTGCCGATGTGCCCGTCGGTCAGGTTCGCCGCGGCCATCGCCAGAGCGAACTGGTCGACGACCTCCTGCTCGAAGTCCTCGATGTCACGCTGGGTGTGCAGCGCTCGGGCCGAGGTGATGTTCCGTACGACTGCCAGCGTCATGGGCTGTCCAGTTCAGCGGGGCGACGACTTCGTCGAGGATACCGGCAGAGCTTCAGGATTTCCGACGGATCGTCAAACTTCGCTCCACGCACGGAACACACTCATCGACCTGGCCTGCTGCTCAGCTACGGCACTGCAGTCCCGGTCGAACTCACGGGACTAGGGACAT
>NZ_JNYE01000202.1 GCF_000717185.1 Kitasatospora phosalacinea
CGGCGCCTCCCGCGCCGCCGTCGACGCCGGCTGGTACCCCCACAGCAGCCAGGTCGGCCAGACCGGCAAGCAGGTCTCCCCCCAGCTGTACGTCGCCGCTGGCATCTCCGGCGCCATCCAGCACCGCGCCGGCATGCAGACCAGCAAGACCATCGTCGCCGTCAACAAGGACCCCGAAGCCCCGATCTTCGAACTCGTCGACTACGGCGTCGTCGGCGACCTCTTCACCGTCCTGCCCCAGCTCACCGACGAGGTGAAGGCCCGCAAGGGCTGACCGCTCGCCACGAGGTGAAGGGCGCGACCCCCGCGGGGGTCGCGCCCTTCGTCGTGCGCGGCGGGTCAGCGGCCCGCGAGGGCGTGCACGAAGCGGGCGCCGTCGACGGTGCCGAGGCCGGAGGCCGGGACGGCCGTCGGCACGGCCCCACCAGGCCACCGGGTTCGGTCAAGGGCGCGGAGCGTTCCGGTGACGCCCCGGCTCGGCCCGTCGGGCGGGGCGCCGCCGCGCCCGGCGGCCCGGGCTCGTAGAGTCGGGCGGCATGGGACTGCTGACAGCACTCGACGGCGGGTACGGGGACCGGGCGGACGCGGTGGTGGTGGACGGCGCCGCGCTGTCCTGGGAGCAACTGCTGGGCGCCGCCGGGGCGGTGGCCGAACGCGTCGCCGGGGCCCCCGGCCTCGCCGTACTGGCCCGGCCGACCGCGGAGACGGTCGCGGCCGTGGTCGGCGGCCTGCTCGCGGGCGTGCCGGTGGTGCCGCTGCCGCCCGACTCCGGGCCGGTGGAGCGCGCGCACATCCTGCGCGACAGCGGCGCCACCCTGCTCGCCGGAACGGAACTCCCGGACGAAACCGAAGGGTTGACGGCCGTTCCGGTGCAGCTGACGGACCGTCCGGGCGGCGGCTGGCGCCCCGCGGCCGAGGACGGCGACCGGACGGCGTTCGTGCTCTACACCTCCGGCACCACCGGCGCCCCCAAGGGCGCGCTCATCCCGCACCGGGCCGTCGCCGCCGGGCTCGACGGCCTCGCCGACGCCTGGCAGTGGGACGCCGGGGACACCCTCGTCCACGGCCTGCCGCTGTTCCACGTGCACGGCCTGGTGCTCGGCGTGCTCGGCGCGCTGCGCACCGGCAGCCGCCTCGTCCACACCGGGCGGCCCACCCCCGCCGGGTACGCGGCCGCCCGCGGCAGCCTGTACTTCGGCGTCCCCACCGTCTGGTCGCGGATCGCCGCCGACCCCGCCGCCGCCCGCGAACTCGCCGCCGCCCGGCTGCTGGTCTCCGGCAGCGCCCCGCTGCCCGTCCCGGTCTTCGAACGGCTGCGGGAACTCACCGGGCAGGCCCCCGCCGAGCGGTACGGCATGACCGAGACGCTGATCACCGTCGCCACCCGGGCCGACGGCGAACGCCGCCCCGGCGCGGTCGGCGTGCCGCTGCCCGGCGTGCGCACCCGGCTGGTCGGCGAGGACGGGCAGCCGGTGCCCGCCGACGGTGAGGGCGTCGGCGAACTCCAGCTCCAGGGGCCGACCCTGTTCGACGGCTACCTCGGCCGCCCCGAGGCCACCGCCGCCTCCTGGACGGCGGACGGCTGGTTCCGCACCGGCGACGTCGCCGTCATCGGGCCCGACGGCTTCCACCGGATCGTCGGCCGCGCCTCCGTCGACCTGATCAAGAGCGGCGGCTACCGGATCGGTGCGGGCGAGGTCGAGGCCGCGCTGCGCGACCACCCCGGCGTCGCCGACGCGGCCGTGGTCGGCGCGCCCGACCCGGACCTCGGCCAGGTCGTCGTCGCGTACGTGGTCGCGGCTGACGGCGGCGGGGTCGGCGGCGGCGTCGGGGAGCGGGAGCTGGTCGACTTCGTGGCGCAGCGGCTCTCCGTCCACAAGCGGCCCCGGCGGGTGGTGCTGGTCGCCGACCTGCCGCGCAACGCGATGGGCAAGGTGCTGAAGAAGCACCTGCTGGACGGCGGCGCGCAACCCGGCGCGTGACCCGGCGTGCACGTCGGTCCGCACCCCGGCGTGCAACCCCTCCTCCGACGCGCCCTTTCAGGAGGGCGGGGAGTGGGTACCACTGGGGGTGGCGCGGGGGCCGGTGCCCCGCGCTGCCCGGTGCACGGCCGGGCCGCCGAGGAGGGGCAGGGATGCTGTGATCGTCTGGGTCAATGGGGCGTTCGGGGCGGGCAAGACGAGCGTCTGCCGGGAGTTGGTGCGACTGCTGCCGGGGAGCCTGCTGTTCGACCCGGACACCCTCGGCCCCGTCCTGCGGGCCGCCGGGGCGGGGGGCAGCGGCGGGTTCCCGGAGTCGGCCGCCTGGCGGCGGCTGACCACCGAGAGCGCCGCCGCGCTCGCCGCCGAGGCCGACGGACCGGTCCTCGTCCCCGCCACGCTGCTGCGCCAGGAGCACCGCGACGAGGTCTTCGGCTCGCTGGCCGGGCGCGGCATCCCCGTCCACCACGTCGTCCTCGACCCCGTCGAAACGATCCTGCGCGCCCGGATCGCCACCCGCGAGGACGTCCCCGGCGACCCCGAGGCCACCGCCGCGCTCCGCCAGCGCGCCCGCGAAGCCCTCCCCGCCTACCTCACCGCCCGCGGCTGGCTCGCCGGGGACGCCCGGATGGTCGACAACGGCGTCCTGACCCCCCGCCAGACCGCCGAACGCATCGCCGACCTGCTGCGCACCGGCGCCGCCCGCTGCCCCATCGTGCGCAGCGAGGGCGGCGACGGGGACACCGTCGCCGCCGCCGTGCTGCTCTTCGACGACCGCGACCGGGTCCTGCTCGTCGACCCCGCCTACAAACCGCACTGGGAGTTCCCCGGCGGCGTCGTCGAATCCGGCGAATCGCCCACCGCGGCGGGCGTCCGCGAGGTCGCCGAGGAACTCGGCCTGCGACTGCGCCCCGAGGAGCTGCGGCTGCTCGCCGTCGACTGGGAGCCGGGCGCGGGCCGCGGCCGCGGCGGCCTGCGACTGGTCTACGACGGCGGACGGCTCGGGCCCTCCCAGGTGCTGAGGCTGCGCCTGCCCGCCGGAGAACTGCGCGACTGGCACTTCGCCACCCTCCGGGAGGCCGCCGAGATGCTGCCCGCCGGGCGCATGCGACGGCTGGTCGCCGCACTGGAGGCCCGGGCGGTCGGCGAACTGCGCTACCTGGAGGGCGGGCGGCCCGCGGCGACGGGGGCGGCTTCGGCGCACTGAGAACGCCCTGCGGGCGGGGCCGACGCGGTCGGTGGGGGCGGCCTGCGGCGGCGGGGAGTGGGGTCGGAGGGGGGAAGCGGCGTGCCGGGCGTGCCCTGTGGGCGGGCGGGGTCGGCC
>NZ_JNYE01000203.1 GCF_000717185.1 Kitasatospora phosalacinea
GCACCACCCGCTGGAACAACTCCCACAACTCGTCCGGCACCAGACGCTCCACGATCAGCACGCGAGCAGCCTACAAGCCCAAATGAGATGACTTCTTACCACGTGATCAACGCGGCGTCGGACTGCTCCCCGCGCCCGCGGGGACGGTCCCGTCCCCCCGACGTCTGCCGGGTACTTCGCCGACTGCTCCCCGCGCCCGCGGGGGAGCTGACGGTCGTGGTGTCGGAGGACCGTGGGAACATGCGCCCGCACCACCGCGCTCCTTGACACCTCCACAGCACCACCGAACAACAGCAGGCCACCGCCATGGCGAACGCCGGCCGCCCGGTACAGAACTAACCAGGCAACCACGGAATCCCACCTCGCCCACACGCCGGAGGGCCGCTGGCCCGTCCCAGGAAAGGAAGTGACTCTATGTCGCCAATGTCCGAATCCCCGAAGCTTACGAATTCCCGGCCCACCGGCGCATAACACCGCAGGTCAACAAGACTGCTCCCCGAACCCGCCGGGATGACCCCTACGGCCGCATCGCCTGGCGGTACGGCTCGAACTGCTCCCCGAACCCGCCGGGATGACCCCACGGCGACCAGGCCGCCGACCCAGGGGCCGCCCTGCTCCCCGCCCCCGCCGAGATGACCCCGACGCCAACCTGTCGGCCGCCGCCCGAGACGACTGCTCCCCGCGAGCGCCGGGATGACCCCTGCCCGAGCCGAACTGGTCCTAGAACGACAAGCTGCTCCCCGCACCCGCCGGGATGACCCCTCCTCGCAGGCGCCGAGGGTCGAGCGATGCGGCTACTCCCGCACCCGCGGGGATGACCCCAGCCCCCGCTTCATTTGCAATTAGGTCCCCCTCTGCTCCCCGCACCCGCGGAGATGACCCAATCGCGGATTTCGTCGACCTCCCGCACATGCCCTACTCCCCGCCCGCGCGGGGATGATCCCGCCATCGGCTCCCGGCCGCTGGTGATCCGCATCTGCTCCCCGCCCGCACGGGGATGGCCCCGGGAGCAGGAGCGGATCCTCGCCGACGGCCTGCTGCTCCCCGCCCGCACGGGGATGGTCCCATCTCCCCTCGCTGGGCGGCGTCGGCCTCCTCCTGCTCCCCGCCCGCGCGGGGATGGTCCCGCCGGGACCGATCTGGAGCTCGCGGGCTTCCTCTGCTCCCCGCCCGCGCGGGGATGACCCCACGGAGAAGGCCGGCCACGGGCCGCCGCTCGACTGCTCCCCGCGCCCGCGGGGATGACCCCGCGGCCTCCAGGTGCAACTTCGGGGCATCGCGCTGCTCCCCCGCGCCCGCAGGGATGACCCCGGGCCGCGCTCCGCGCCCGCGGGGATGACCCCGCGACCTCGGCGAGCTGCACCCCGCCCGCGCGGGGATGACCCCCAGCGCAGAACTTCGCCCTCACCGACGATCTTCTGCTCCCCGTACCCGCGGGAATTGCCCCACCACACCGCAGGAGGACCGATGAGCTGGATGCTGCTCCCCGCACCCGCGGGGATGCTTCCGCACGGGTCTTGATCGGGCGGGGCTTGGACTCCTGCTCCCCGCCCGCACGGGGATGCTCTCCGCTGACACCCCGACAGCAAGGGCGGCCACCTCTGCTCCCCGCCCACGCAGGGATGGTCCCGCACGACGACGACACCGCCCCAGCGGACGAGCCTGCTCCCCGCCCGCGCGGGGATGGCCCCTGCTGGAGCACCTGTTCCTCGCCGGTGCGCTGCTGCTCCTCGCGCCCGCGGGGATGGTCCCTCGCGGCCCGTATGCACCGCTTGCGGGCCCAACTGCTCCCCGCGCCCGCGGGGATGGCCCCATCACGATGATCCCCGAGGTCACCGGCACCATCTGCTCCCCGTCCGCGCGGAGATGGCCCCGCATCGAAGGCCGTCGCCGTCGAGTTCCAGCGCTGCTCCCCGCCCGCGCGGGGATGGCCCCTCCGGCTCGCCGGACGACGATCGAGCGGGCGACTGCTCCCCGCCCGCGCGGGGATGGTCCCAGCCGGGTCCTGCGGGTGGCCCAGGTCCACAGCTGTTCCCCGCCCGCGCGGGGATGGTCCCTTGGCGTCGATGAGGCCGTCGCCGGTGAAGCCCTGCTCCCCGCATCCGCGGGGATGACCCCCACAAGCCGCGCTTCAAGGGGGCGGACGAAGGCTGCTCCCCGCGCCCGCGGGGATGGCCCACCGACCCGGCCACCCCCGACGTCATCCAGGCGCTGCTCCCCGCGCCCGCGGGGATGGCCGTGCCGGGTCCCCATCTCTCGCCTGGCCCGCAGGGAGGTGGCTCTCGCCGTGTGGAGACGCAGGTCGTTGCGGGTGCTGTCGTCACGCGAGTGGGCGGCCCCAGACCTGTACGGTGCGGGTGGGGTCGACGAATCGGCCCAGCTCGCCCACGTCGACCCAAGAATGGTTGGCCCCGTGGTTGTGGGTGAGCAGGGATTCCGTCACCTCGTGCGGCGCGAGGTCCTCGTTGTACATCCCGGCCAGCCCCTGGCCGGTGTCGGCGAACTCGTACAGCCGCGCGTAGATCTGGCCGTCGCACTCCCACTCGTGTCGTACGACGGGTTTCTGCAGGACGCTCTCGAACCACGCGGCCGCTGCTTCGGCAAGGACCCGGGAGTTGCCGGTCGCCTCCATGGCCAGGCCCGTCGGTTCCTTCGGCAGGTAGTACATCGCGTAGGAATGACCACTGACCAGGTCACCGCGGACCGTGGGGCCGGCCATGTGCACCCCGAAGGTGGCCAGCCCGGCTCCTCTCTCCGGGTCGCTGACGTAGGCGACGGCAACCAGGGCCGCTTCGTCCTCGTTGCGCAGCACTTCGTTTTCGGTCTCCGGGAGGGTCCAGGTGGCGGTGCACTTCCGAAGTTCGGACAGGAAGGCGAGCTCGCCGGGGCCGAACCTGTACCAGTGGTAGTAGCGGGGAGGGCGGAACCACGGATTCTCGGGCACGGCGGCCACTGTAGAACACGACCCACTGACACCCCTGGTCAATCGGAGATCCTGGGCAGGCATCCGCGGTCTTCACACTCTGGCTGCGTCACCGGGCCGGCCTTCGCCTTGCTACACCGCTGTCTCCAAGATCGTGTTACGAGTTCCAAGGGCTTGCTGGCGCGCATGAGATGAAGCGAGGGAGTCCAAAGGTCGGTTGTGACGCCTGACCTGGACTCCCTCGCGACCGCACTCTACGTGAAGA
>NZ_JNYE01000204.1 GCF_000717185.1 Kitasatospora phosalacinea
GGCTGGGGCTGGGGCTGGGGGCTGGGGTGGGCGGTCGGGACGGGGGTGGGCGGGCGTCCATTAACCTTGAGGGTGAGTCGTTGTGCCCTGAGAGAGAGGTTCGCCCCGTGGACAGTGTCGACCGAGCGTCGAGCGGCCCGGTCGTCGTCGCCATCGACGGACCTTCGGGGTCCGGGAAGTCGACCGTGTCGCGGGCGGTGGCCGCGCGGCTGGGGCTGAGCTTCCTGGACACCGGCGCGATGTACCGGGCGATGACCTGGTGGATGCTCGCCAACGAGGTGGACGTCGAGGACGCGGAGGCGGTGGCGATCGCCTGCGGGAAGCCGGTGATCGTGTCCGGGACGGACGCTGCCGGGCCGACCATAACGGTGGACGGGCAGGACGTGTCCGGGCCGATCCGCGGGCCCGAGGTGACCGGCAAGGTGAGCGCCGTGGCGGCCGTTCCGGCGGTGCGGGCCCGGCTGGTGGAGCTGCAGCGCGGCTGCGCCTCGCACGCCGAGCGCGGCATCGTCGCCGAGGGCCGGGACATGGGCTCCGTGGTGTTCCCGGACGCCACCGTGAAGGTGTTCCTGACCGCGTCCGAGCGGGCCCGGGCCGAGCGCCGGGCCGCGGAGCTGCGGGCGAAGGGCGTGGACGAGGCGACCATCACCGCGATGGCCGCCGACCTGGCCCGCCGGGACGCCGCGGACTCCTCGCGGGAGACCGCCCCGCTGACCCAGGCCGCCGACGCGGTCCTGGTGGACACCAGCGAACTCACCCTCGACCAGGTGGTCGACGCGATCACCGCCCTGGTGGAGGAGAAGGCCGGCCTGACCGCGGCCTGAGGCACGAGCAGAGACGAACGTCCGACCGCGCGAGATCCGCGCGGTCCGCGCTGCCCCCGGGCAGGTACGCACGGCACGCCCCTGGGAAGGGCCGGGCCGGGAAACGGAAAACGGAACATGAGCAACGACACCACCGCCCACCACGGCGAGCTGGGCGACGCCGAGTACGCCGAGTTCATGGCGCTGGCCGCCGAGGAGGGCTTCGAGGGCGACGAGGTCGAAGCCGAGCTGGAGGGCCACGGCCCGCTGCCGGTGCTGGCCATCGTCGGCCGCCCGAACGTCGGCAAGTCGACCCTGGTCAACCGCATCATCGGCCGCCGCGAGGCGGTCGTCGAGGATCGCCCCGGCGTGACCCGCGACCGGGTCAGCTACGAGGCGATGTGGGCCGGGCGCCGGTTCAAGGTCCTGGACACCGGCGGCTGGGAGATCGACGTCCTCGGCCTGGACGCGATGGTCGCCGGGCAGGCCGAGCTCGGCATCGAGCAGGCCGACGCGGTGCTGTTCGTGGTCGACGCGAAGGTCGGCGCCACCGACACCGAGGACGCCCTGGTTCGGCTGATCCGCCGCTCCGGCAAGCCCGTGGTGCTGTGCGCCAACAAGGTGGACGGCCCGTCCACCGAGGCCGAGGCCGCGTACCTGTGGTCGCTCGGCCTGGGCGAGCCGTACCCCGTCTCGGCGCTGCACGGCCGCGGCTCCGGCGACCTGCTGGACGCCGTCCTGGCGGTGCTGCCGGAGGCGCCGCCGCAGCTGTTCGGCGACGGGCTGGCGCCCGGCGGTCCGCGCCGGGTCGCGCTGATCGGCCGGCCGAACGTCGGCAAGTCGAGCCTGCTGAACAAGGTCGCCGGTGAGGACCGGGTGGTCGTCAACGAGCTGGCCGGCACCACCCGCGACCCGGTCGACGAGCTGATCGAACTCGGCGGCAAGACCTGGAAGTTCATCGACACCGCCGGTATCCGCCGCCGCGTCCACCTGACCGCGGGCGCGGACTTCTACGCCTCGCTGCGGACCTCCGCCGCGCTGGACAAGGCGGAGGTCGCGGTCGTCCTGATCGACGCCAGCGAGACCCTCGCCGAGCAGGACACCCGGATCATCTCGATGGCCGTCGAGGCCGGGCGCGCCGTGGTCATCGCCTACAACAAGTGGGACCAGCTGGACGAGGAGCGCCGCTTCTACCTGGAGCGCGAGATCGAGCGCGACCTCGTGCAGGTGCAGTGGGCTCCCCGGGTGAACGTCTCGGCGAAGACCGGGCGGCACATGGAGAAGCTCGTCCCGGCGATCGAGACCGCGCTGGCCGGGTGGGAGACCCGCATCCCGACCGCCCGCCTGAACGCCTTCCTGGGCGAGCTGGTGGCCGCGCACCCGCACCCGATCCGCGGCGGCAAGCAGCCGCGCATCCTGTTCGGCACCCAGGCGGGCACCCGTCCGCCGCGGTTCGTGCTGTTCGCTTCCGGCTTCCTGGAGGCGGGCTACCGCCGCTTCGTCGAGCGCCGCCTGCGCGAGGAGTTCGGCTTCGAGGGCACCCCGATCTCGATCTCGGTCCGGGTCCGCGAGAAGCGCAACAAGAAGAAGTAGCCGAGCGACGCAGCGGGGCCGCGGACGGTGTCCGCGGCCCCGCTGCGTGCGTTCAGGCGTCCCGGCCCGGGGGCAGCGAGAGCACCGAGCGGTGCCGCCCGCCCGCGCCCGCGGTGCCGCCGCCCGGGGCGCCCAGGTAGCCGGTGGCGACCCAGCCCTGGCCGTTGGCCTGGGCGGTGGTGGTCTGCGCGGGCATGAACTGGGGCGCGCCCGTGGCCTGCCCGGCGTACGTCTCGAAGGACTGGTGCTGCTGCGACTGCCCGGACGGCTGGGACTGCGGTTCGCGGACCGCGAAGCCGGTGAACTTCATCCCCTCCTCGCCGGAGCGGTCGCCGGGCAGCGCCCGGAACATCCGGCGGTACTCGGAGTACAGCGTGTCGTAGATCGGCGTGGCCGACACCGGGTGCTCGGCGTCGTAGGACGGGCGCATGTTCGGGATCGACCGGCCGGCGCCGCCGGGGCCGGACTGGACGGAGGGACGGCCGGGGGACGCGAGGTCGTAGCTGTACACGTAGGAGCCAACGAGCGAGACCGGCTTGGGATGCGGGGGCGCCGCCCCCAGTCCTATGCCGGTCGTGGTGCTCGTGACCTGGTCAGCGGCGGTCCGGGTGCCCGGGACGGCGGGGGCGGTGGGAGCGGTGGGAGCGGTGGGGGCGGTGGCGGGGGCGTCAGGGGCGGGGCCGGCGGGGG
>NZ_JNYE01000205.1 GCF_000717185.1 Kitasatospora phosalacinea
GGTGTTGTCGTTCAGCGGCCAGGTGTGGGTCGGGGAGAACAGGTTCTGCGTGGGCTGGCCGCTGATCGTGGTGCCGTTGAAGAGGTTCGCGGTGGCCGCGCTGCTGGTGTTCACCGACCACAGGTCGAGGATGCCGTTGCCGTCGATGTCCGCGGCCTGCAGGGTGGGCCTGGCGGCCTTGGTCCAGCCGGTGGAGGCGACGAGGACGGGGGTGGCGGTGTTGCCGAGGGTCAGGTCGAGCAGGTTTGTCGGGCTGTAGTAGTAGAGCTGGCCGCCGGTGTCGGAGCGGGCGAACATGCCGGGCATGTTGTCGGTGCCGAGTGCGGTGACGATCGTCCAGCCGGCCCAGGTGCCGGTGCCGGTGGGGTTGGTGTCGGAGAGGTCGACCTCGGCGGGGAAGAAGCCGCCGGGCTGCGGGGTGGTGGGTTGCAGGTAGAGGGAGCCGTCCAGGATGCTCAGCAGTGAGGGGAACGGGTTCGGATCGCCTTGCGCTGCGGTGGTGTAGAGCTGTCCGGCGTTCGCGATCCAGGTGGCCTTCGCGCTGGTGGCGGGTGAGGTGAACTCGATCGGGGAGACGTTCTTGCTGTTCAGTGGGGACAGTGCGGAGCCGTCGCCGTTGCCGTAGAGGACGACGCCCACGCCGGTGGTCGGGTTGTACTGCAGGATGTCGTTGAAGCCGGCGCCGGAGCGGAAGTGGCCGACGATGGCCTGGGTGCCGTTCCAGTCCGCCGGGGACGGGTTGGTGCCGGCGGTGCCCTTGGCGCCGAGGTTGTCCGCGGCAGTGTTCAGCGACTTCGTTGTCGTTCCACTGGCCATCCACAGCCCGGCAGGCAGGGCGGCCTGGCCGCCGACGACCGCGAGGTCGGTGCGGCCGTCGCCGGTGAGGTCGTTCTCCGGCGCGGTCGCCGCGGGTGCGGCGTCGAGTTCGACGACCTCGCTGTCACCGCTGGGGTTGCCACCGGCGGAGAGGGCGGTGACGGTCAGCACGTTGTGTGCACGATTCGGCTTGATGCTCACCGTGGCAGCGCCGGACAGCGCCGTGACGGTGCTGGGGGCGGCGCCGTTGAGCTGGTAGGTGTAGCTCGTGGGAACCGCTCCCACCGGGTTCGCCGTGATGGACACCTGGACGGGGGTGCCGACCGTGAACGGGCCGGAGCCGACAGCAGCAGTCGGCTTGCCCGGAGAAGTCGGATCGAAGGTGAACCGGCACATCGTGCTGGTGCCGCTGTTGGCACTTCCGTCGTTGGTGTAGACGTTCCACGAGAACATCGTCGCCGCACCATTGGAGGCGTTCACCAAGGCCTGGCGGTTCACCAAAAGCTGGGCCGTGGTGCCTGAAGTCGCCGTCAGGGTGTTGACGTTGGAGGACGCCACGCCGACGCCCGTGATCGTGTTGACCAGGCTGAAGGCCACCCCGAGGTTGCCGCCGTCGGGGTCGGAGACCGCGGCGCGCAGCACGACGTCGCCGTTGCCAATGACGGTCGGGGTCGCGCCGGTGCAGGAGGTGGCGGGCGAGGTGGTGAGCGTGGCGGGGGTGGTGGGGACGTGGTTGTACTTCGTCTCCATGTACATCGAACTTGGCTGGAACTTCTTCCAGCTGCCACCGTCCGACTCGTTGGTGGCACGCAGGCCCAGCGTGATGTCACCCCAGTTGCCGTTGGCCGCGTTCTGCATCAGAGCGGTCGTGTCGAAACCCACCGAGGCGGCAGGACAGCCACTGTCGTGCCCGTAGGCGACGCTCCTGGTCGCACTCCTGGTCTTCCAGGCAGGCTGGGTGTTCCACGTCGTGGTGGACGAGATGCCATCGGTCAGCCACAGCTCCACATCACTTGCAGTGCAGGACGCCGACCAGGTCTCGGTGGCGTAGAACGTGGACGAGGAGACCTGCGCACCGTAGATCGCGCTGGGCACCGACATCCGGGCAAAGGCCCGGCCGACGTAGTAGGGCGACTCCCAGTTGTTGTCGCCGACCCGCAATCCCTCGCTGTCGGTGGTGTTCCAGTAGCTGGTGGTCTTGAAGTACGAGTTGACGTAGGTCCAGCCGAGTCTGGTGCTGCCGGCGGCGGAGTAGGTCGGGTCGATGTACAGCGGCCAGGTGGTGTTCGTGCCCGACAGCAGCGCGGGGTCGGGGGTGAGGGTGATCGCGCCGCCCCCGTACTCGGCCTTCAGCGGCGCGACGCGCGCGGCGGCACCGGGGCCGGCTTCGCTGGAGCGGGCCGGGCTGCCGCTGCGGGCGTCCAGCACCTGACCGTCACTCGGGTCGGTGACGGTGGCCGCGGAGGTGTCCACCGCCGAGTCCCACACCCCGCGCACCGGCGCGGGTGCGGAGAACACGACCTGGCCGTGCTTGTCCTTCGCGGTGATGTTGCCGCCTGCGTCGGTGCCCAGGTCCACGCCGGTGGTCCGGGTGGTGAACGAGAGGCTCTTCAGGGCGGGGTTGGCGGCAGCGGTGGCGTCCTTGACCACCAGGACCTCGGAGAAGCCGCCCTGCGGATCGGCAGTGACCTTCAACTCGATGCCGGACAGCAGGCTGTAGGTTGCGGTGGGGCCGTCCAGCACCGGCGCGGGCAGGTCCTTCGCCAGCGCATCCGGCAGGGTCAGGGACAGTGAGCGGCTGCCGCTCTTCATCTGCGCCAGCGCACCCGGCCCGCCACCCGACAGGGTCAGGGGGCTGCTGGTGACCTTCGGCGCGATCGAGCCGTCCGGCTGCTTCACCAAGGTGGCATCCAGCGGCTTCCAACCGCCATCCCGGTAGGCCCGCACCGGAGTGACCGCCTGCTTCAGCGTGAAGCTGCCGTCCGGGTTCGCCGTCAGCTCGTCCGTCGACGTCGTCGCAGCATCCACCACGACAGCCTTCCCGGACGACCGGGCCTTCGACAGCGCCTGCTCAGCCGACAACGGCCCAGCAGCCTGCGTGGCGCCCGGCTGTGCGGTGCCCGCCTGCGCAGGCACCGCCGCGGTGAGGGACAGTGCGGTCAGTGCAGCGCCGAGCGCTGCGGCGAGCACACGTCTTGTTGGTGTGGAAGGTGGCACAGGAAGCCCCCAGCCCTTTCGTTCACGGAACGGATGACGGCAGGCGCCGA
>NZ_JNYE01000206.1 GCF_000717185.1 Kitasatospora phosalacinea
GGGCAGTGAACCCGCCCCCCTGCGCGTATCGCACGGATGGGACATACCCACCGATCGACAGCCCTCAGCACCCCAACAAGGCGAATTCAACCTGAGTAGGTGTTGGTTAGTGGTTGTTGTCTTTCCGGGCTTGAGTGATGCGTTTCCGCTGTTCAGGCATGGGGTCGGTGGTCTCGGGGAGTGGTGATGTGTCGTGTCGTCGCTCTGGTGGAGGTCGGGGATGCCGTCGGTCGTAGGGCTGCTGGAACAGCGTGAGCTGACCGCTCGTCGTCGTGTGGATGAGCTGCGGGAGGAGGCGGACCGTATCCAGGCCGAGCTGGTCGTGGCCGAGCGGGAGTGGAACGAGTGGGTCGTCGCCCGTTCGCGCGTGGGCGAGGTGCTGTCCCCGGGCGAAGGCGACGTCGCTGGCCCGGATGCCGTCGAGGAGTCGTCGGATCGTGGTGAACCGCCCACGCTTCCCGCGTCTTCGGAGGCGGCGAAGCCGAAGTCGGTGGTGCCGATGTGGCGTGCGGGTCTGGCCTGGTCGGCATTGTCGGCGGACTACCAGCGCATCGTGCGGGCTCTCGCGGAGCGGGGCCGGCTCGGTCAGGGTCCGCTGACCTGCCAGGAGATGACCGTCTGCTTCGGGTTGGACCCGGTGCCCGCGAAGATCGAGGCGTTGCGGTCGAAGGCGAAGCGGCTGACGGCTCGCGGGTGGCTGGCCGAGCCGGCGCCGGGCCGGTTCAGGCTCGCGAAGGCCGTGGCCGGGCCAGGCGGCGGGTCATGAGCATCGTCGCCGACCAGTAGACCATCGCCTCCGCGCTGCCGGTGGACCGTTCGAAGTCCCGCACGAGGCGGCGGCTTCGCATCAGGTGGGCGAAGAACCGCTCCACGATCCACCGCTTGGGCAGCACGACGAAGCCGCGCATGTCGTCACTGCGCTTGACGATGGCCAGGACCAGGGCGAGGGCGGCCAGGCAGTACTCGACGAGGCTGCCCGTGTAGCCGCCGTCGGCCCAGACCAGCGCCAGCCGGTGATGCGCGGCGGCCACTTGGGCGAGCAGAACCTGCGCGGCGGCGCGGTCGCCGATGTCCGCGGCGGTGACCATCACCCCCAGCAGCAGGCCGCGGGTGTCGACCACGGCGTGCCGCTTGCGGCCGTTGATCAGTTTGCCGCCGTCGAAGCCGCGGCTGTCGGCGCCGACGACGGCGTCCGCCTTGATGGACTGGGAATCGATCACGCCCGCGCCCGGCTCCGGATCCCGCCCGGCCTGCTCGCGGACCTTGCGGCGGAGCCGGTCGTGGAACTCCCGGACCAGACCGCGCTCGCACCAGCGGCGGAAGAAGGCGTAGACCCGGTCCCACGGCGGGAAGTCGGCCGGCATCGCCCGCCACTTCACTCCGTTGTCGACGAGGTAGCGGATCGCGTCCAACATCGCACGATGGCAATACGACTCCGGCTGCCCGCCCCGCCCGCGCAGCCAGCCCGGCACCGGAAGCAGCGGCCGCACCACCGCCCACTCCGCCTCGGACATGTCCGTCGGGTAGCGGCGCTCGCGCACCCCGTGGTCGGCGGCGTTCCCGAACCTGTGTGCCAGGCAGTCACACCCGAGAGTGACCGAAGTGGACCCCGCTCCCGCGATGCCGTAGAACTGCGACAACAGGGCCTCCTGGATTGCTCTTTGGCGTAGACACCCTTCGAGCTACCAAGAGGCCCTGCTTTCATGCACGGCGGCCGCCGCACTCATCCGATCGAGACTCCCGTTCGACCCGCACCCCTCAAGATCGGAACGACAACAGCCACTTAGTTGTAGGTGCCGGAGGACCAGAGGGGTATGCCGTCGGCGCGGTAGATGACGAGGTTGCCGTCGGGTTGGAGGAACATGCAGTCGTCGCTGTTGTTGAAGGTGGCGCTGTTCCAGAGTGCTGTTCCGGCGGTGTGGGCGGCTTGCGGGTAGATGAGGAGGTTGCCGTCTCGTTGGAGGGTGAGGACGGCGTTGGGGTAGCCGGTGGTGCCCTGGGTCCAGGTGTGTCCGTTGGCCCAGCCGGTCTGGAGGATCTTGAGCTGGCCGGAGGTGAAGGACATGGTGGCGTGGGCGGTGGTCCAGGTGCTGCCGCTGGGGTAGTTGGTGTCGTCGGCAGGGAACAGGACGTAGCCGGGGGTGCCGGACAGGAGGGCGGCCTGGGTGGGGGTGAGTGCGGTGCTGTTCCAGGTCTGGAGGTTGGAGAGGGCGCCGTTGTAGAAGACGAAGTGGCCGCCGGTGGTCGAACCGAAGTCGCCGACGCGGAAGTTGCCGGTGAATCCGGTCACGGGAGTGTGGTTGGCCGAGCCGACCGCGATGCCGTTGATGTAGAGGGTCAGTGTGCTGGTGGTCTTGTTGTAGGTGACGGTCAGGTGGGTCCAGACGCCGATCTGGGCCATGCCGGCGTTGGCTCCGGCGTGGGCGCAGTCGAAGTTCCAGCCGCTGTTGTCGAACCGGTCCATGCAGACTTCCCATTGGCCGGTGCTGCCGTTGGCTTGGAGGAAGAAGCCGGAGTTGACGTTGCCGTCCTGGGAGACCAGCACACCGCCGGTGGCGTTGGGCTTGGCCCACAGGGAGACAGTGAAACTCTGGCTCAGGTCGAGGACCGCGTTTGAGGTCAGGACGCCGTTACTCTGGGAGTTGAAGCGCACGTCGGGGCTGAAGAGGTCGCCGGTGCTCCAGGTGGCGCCGCCCTGTCCAGTGAGAGGGGTGGTGCCGGTGGTGTCCTTTACGGTGGCCACGGTGGTGCCGCTGGCGGTGTTGTCGTTCAGCGGCCAGGTGTGGGTCGGGGAGAACAGGTTCTGCGTGGGCTGGCCGCTGATCGTGGTGCCGTTGAAGAGGTTCGCGGTGGCCGC
>NZ_JNYE01000207.1 GCF_000717185.1 Kitasatospora phosalacinea
GGTGGACCTGCCGACGTATGCCTTCCAGCACCGCCGGTACTGGTTGGAGCCCTCGTCCGCGACGGCGGGTGCGGAGCGCCTCGGCCTGGACCGCACCGGGCACCCGCTGCTCGGCGCCGCCGTCGAACCGGCGGACCGTCAGGAGCTGCTGCTGACCGGGCGGCTCGCGATCGGCAGCCACCCCTGGCTGGCCGACCACGCGGTGGGCGGGACGGTGCTGCTGCCTGCCGCCGCGCAGCTCGACCTCGTCCTGCACGCTGCTGACCGGGCGGGCTGCGGGGGAGTGGAGGACCTGGTCCTCCGGGCCCCGCTGGTGCTGCCCGAGCAGGGCGCGGTCGCGGTGCAGCTGATCGTGGGCCCGCCGGACGGTGCCGGGCGGCGTCCGGTCGCGCTGCACGCGCGGCCGGAGGGTGCGGACGAGCCGTGGACGGTGTGCGCCGAGGGCGCGCTCGCCGGGCCGTCGACCGCCCCCGCCCCGGAGCCGGAGGGCAGTTGGCCGCCGCCGGGCGCGACCGCCGTCCCGCTGGACGACCTGTACGAGCGGCTGGGCGACCTCGGCTACGGCTACGGCCCGGCCTTCCGGGCGCTGCGCGCGGCGTGGCGCCTGGGCGAGGACCTGTTCGCCGAGGTCGAGCTCCCCGTCGACACCCCGGCCGCCGGGTACGGCATCCACCCGGCCCTGCTCGACGGGGCCCTGCACCCGCTGCTGCTCGACCTGCTGGACGACCCCTCGCCGGTGCCGCCCGGCGTGCTCCGCCTGCCGTTCGGTTGGCGCGGAGTGGTCCGCGGTCCGGCGGCGGGCGGGGGCACCGTCCGGGTCCGGCTCGGCCGGGTCGCGGCCGACGAGGTGTCGCTGCGCCTGTCCGACCCGGCGGGCACCGTCCTGCTGGCCGCGCAGGCGCTGACGCTGCGCGCCGTGCCGCTGGAGCGGCTGGCCGGGGCGTCGGCCGACGACCGGCTGTACGAGGTCGAGTGGCTGCCGTTGCCGCTGCCGCTGCCGGACAGGGGCGCGGGCGAGGGTTCGGCTGAAGGTTCGGCCGACCGGTGGGCCGTCCTGGGCGAGCTGGCTGCGCCGGACGGGACGGTCCCGTACCCGGACCTGGCCGCGCTGTTCGGTGCCGTCCGGGCCGGTGCCCCGATGCCGGAGGCGGTCCTGGCGGCGGTCGGTCCGGACGGCGGCGACGGCGGCGACGGCGTGTCCGCCGCCGTGGCGGCGGGCGGTGCGCTGTCCGCGACGCTCCGGCTGCTACAGGAGTGGCTCGGCGAACCGGCCGCGGCGGACTCCCGGTTGGTGCTGGTGACCCGCGGCGCGGTCGCCCCGGCCGAGGGGGCGGCGCCCGACCCGGCGGCCGCCGCCGGATGGGGGCTGGTCCGCAGTGCGCAGGCGGAGGAGCCCGGCCGGCTGCTGCTGCTCGACGCGGACGGCCCGCTGTCGGCCGGGGTGCTGGCCGGGGTGCTGGCCGCGCAGGAACCGCAGGTGGCGGTGCGCGGTGGTGCGGTGCTGGTGCCGCGGCTGGCGCGCCTCGCCGGGGTCGGCGAGACGCCGCCGGTCCTGGATCCGGCGGGGACGGTGCTGGTCACCGGTGGGACGGGTGGGTTGGGTGCGTTGTTCGCCCGGCACCTGGTGTCGGCGTACGGGGTGCGGCACCTGCTGCTGGTGAGCCGTCGGGGTGGGGAGGCGCCGGGTGCGGCCGAACTGGTCGCGGAGCTGGGGGAGTTGCACGAGTTGACGGAGCACCGGAAGCTCGCCGCGTTCGTCCTGTTCTCCTCGGTGGCCGGGACGATGGGCACCGCCGGGCAGGGCAACTACGCCGCCGCGAACGCCTTCCTGGACGCCCTCGCCCAGCACCGCCGCACTCTCGGCCTGCCCGCCGTCTCGCTGGCCTGGGGCCTGTGGGAGCGGGAGAGCGGGATGGCCGACACCCTGGACCGGGGCGCGCTGGCCCGGCTGCGGCGCTCGGGCATCGCGGGCATCGGCGACCCGCAGGGCCTGCGGCTGTTCGACGCGGCGCTGGCCGCCGACCGTCCCGTGCCCGTCCCCGTCCGGCTGGACCTGGCGGCGCTGCGCTCCGGCGGCGAGACGCCGCCCGCCCTGCTGCGGGGGCTGCTGCGGATGCCCCTGCAGCCGGCCCGGCGGTCGGCCGAACCGGCGGCGACGGCGGAGGAGGGGACGTTCGCCGGGAAGCTCCGCGGGCTGCCCGCCGAGCAGCGGTCGGCGTACGTGCTCGACCTGGTGCGCGACGAGCTGGCCCGGGTCCTCGGCTTCGACACCCCGGACGGCGTCGAGAGCGGACGGGGCTTCCAGGACATGGGCGTCGACTCGCTGACCGCGGTCGAACTGCGGCGGCGGCTCAGCACGGCCACCGGCCTGTCCCTGCCCGTGACGGCGGTGTTCGACCACCCGACCCCGGTCGCCATGGCCGACCACCTGCTGGCGGAGAGCCTGCCGGCCGGTGCCGAGCACCCGATGCTGGCCGAACTGGACCGCTGGGAGCGCGAGCTGCCCGGCATCGCGGCCGATCCGGAGGTCCGCGGCAAGGTGCTGGCCCGGGTCCAGCTGCTGCTGGCGGGGCTCCGCGACCCCGGCGCCGACCCGGCGGCGGAGCAGGGGGAGATCGACGGGGTCGGCATCGACGGGGCCAGCGACGAGGAACTGTTCCTCCTGCTCGACGGGACGCTCGAAACCCCCGAGTGACCCGACCGACCCGCCGCGGCGGGGGCCGCCCCCGCCCGGGCCGCCCCCGCCGCGGCGTTCCCGTTCCCGCCCCCGCCGCCCGGTCGGGGCGGATCGGGGCTGGTCGGAGCCGGTCGGCGCCGCTTTAGCTGCGGCTAAGGGCGGGCCAAGGACGCCCACTTACCGTGAACGGACCCGCGAGGCCGCCGTTCTTCACCGGGCGGCACATCCGTCGCAACACCGTTGAGGAGAGTGGATCGCCCATGGCGGACGAGGAGAAGCTCCGCGCCTACCTGAAGCGTGCGACGACGGACCTGCAGCAGGCCCGGCGCCGACTGCAGGAGGTGGAGGCCGAGAAGCGGGAGCCGATCGCCGTCGTCGCCATGGCCTGCCGCTACCCGGGCGGGATCAGCAGCCCCGGCGAGCTGTGGCGGGCCGTCGCCGAGGGCCGGGACGCCATCGGCGAGTTCCCCGCGGACCGGGGCTGGGCGGTGGACGACCTGTACGACCCGGACCCGGAGCAGGTCGGCAAGTCCACCACCCGGCTGGGCGGGTTCCTGTACGACGCGGGCGGCTTCGACGCCGGGTTCTTCGGCGTCTCGCCGCGCGAGGCGCTCGCCGTCGACCCGCAGCAGCGGCTGCTGCTCACCCTCGCCTGGGAGGCCGTCGAGCGCGGCGGGATCCTGCCGTCCGAACTGCGCGGACAGCAGGTGGGCGTGTACGCGGGCGTCATGTACAGCGACTACGGGGCCCGGATCCACGCGCCCTCGGAGGAGTTCGAGGGCTACCTGGTGCAGGGCAGCGCGGGCAGCGTCGCCTCCGGCCGGGTCGCCTACACCTTCGGCTTCCAGGGCCCGGCGGTGACGGTCGACACCGCGTGCTCGTCCTCGCTGGTGGCGGTCCACCTGGCGGCCCAGGCGCTGCGGCGCGGCGAGTGCTCGCTCGCCCTGGCGGGCGGCGTCACCGTGATGGCCACCCCGCAGACCTTCGTCGAGTTCAGCCGCCAGCGCGGCCTGGCCCCCGACGGCCGCTGCAAGGCCTTCGCGGCGGGCGCGGACGGCACCGGCTGGGGCGAGGGCGCGGGCCTGCTGCTGCTGGAACGCCTCTCGGACGCCCGGCGCAACGGGCACCGGGTGCTGGCCGTGGTGCGCGGCAGCGCGGTCAACCAGGACGGCGCCAGCAGCCAGCTCACCGCGCCCAACGGGCCCGCCCAGCAGCGGGTGATCCGGCAGGCGCTCGCGGACGCGGGCCTGTCGGCGGCCGACGTCGATGCGGTGGAGGCGCACGGCACCGGCACGACGCTGGGTGACAGGCCGAGGGCCCGCGCCGGGCCGCCGTCTCCTCGTTCGGGATCAGCGGCACCAACGCCCACGTCGTGCTCGAACAGGCCTCCGAGGCCGAACACCCCGCCCCCGCCCGGGCGGACGGCGCCCCGCTGCTGCTCTCGGCCCGCTCCCCGCAGGCCCTGCGCGCCCAGGCCGCCCGCCTGCACGCCCACCTGGCGGAGCACCCGGAGACCGGCCTCGCCGACACCGCGTACACCCTGGCCACCGCCCGGACGGTGTTCGCGCACCGCGCCGTCGTCCTCGGCCCGGACCGCGACCGCGCCCTCGCCGGGCTCGACGCCCTCGCCCGGGAGCTGCCGTCCGCCGACCTGGTCTCCGGTGCGGGGCCCGACCGTCCCGGTCGGACGGTGTTCGTGTTTCCGGGGCAGGGGTCGCAGTGGGTGGGGATGGCGCGGGAGTTGTTGGGTTCGTCGGTGGTGTTCCGGGAGCGGGTGGGTGCGTGTG
>NZ_JNYE01000208.1 GCF_000717185.1 Kitasatospora phosalacinea
TGACGGCGGCCATGACATCCTCCCCGTGGGCGGCCATATAGCGCCCCACTGATGGCCACGGGTTTCCCCGCGTATGGCCAGATATCTCCCCGCTCGCCCGATTGGTTCCCGCTCGGCGACGCTGGAGCGGGTGAAGAACAGCAGGGAGATCATGGAGATCCTGGAGGCATACGACCTCACAGGCAGTTACCGTGCTGCGGCCGAGCTGGCCGGGTGCGACCACCACACGGTGGCCCGGTACG
This sequence comes from Kitasatospora phosalacinea, assembly GCF_000717185.1. Taxonomy (GTDB): domain Bacteria; phylum Actinomycetota; class Actinomycetes; order Streptomycetales; family Streptomycetaceae; genus Kitasatospora; species Kitasatospora phosalacinea_A. The sequence goes on from NZ_JNYE01000208.1 coordinate 243, forward strand.
TGAAGATGCGCGAGGCCGGCCTGGAGCCGGGCCAGCGCCGGCACCGGGCCCGCGCGATCGACGACTACCTTCCGAAGATCGAGGAGCTGGTGGTCCGCTCGCAGGGCCGCATCCGCTCGGACGTGGTGCACCGGCGCCTGGTCGCGATGGGCTTCACGGGCGGGGAACGCACCACCCGCCGCACGGTCGCCGAGGCGAAGGCCCAGTTCAGAGCCGGTCAGCGGCGCGTCTACCGACCATGGGTGACCGAGCCGGGTCTCTGGCTGCAGTACGACTTCGGCGACGGCCCGGTGATCAAGGGCCGCAAGACGACGCTGTTCTGCGCGTGGCTGGCCTGGTCGAGGTTCCGGGTGGTGATCCCGATCTGGGACAAGACCCTGCCGACGGTCACGGCCTGCCTGGACACCACGCTGCGGCGGATCGGCGGGGTGCCGGCCTACGTACTGACCGACAACGAGAAGACGGTGACGACCGATCACATCGCCGGGATCGCGGTCCGCAACCCGGAGATCGTGGAGGTCGCCCGGCACTACGGCACCACGATCCGCACCTGCGTGCCGGCCGATCCGGAGTCGAAGGGCGGTTCGGAGGCGACGGTGCGGATCGCCAAGGCCGACCTGGTGCCCAAGGACGTGAACCTGCGCGAGGAGTTCCGCACCTTCGGCGAACTGGAGGCCGCCTGCCGCCAGTTCTGCGACGAGGTCAACTCCCGCACCCACCGCGAGACCCGCCGCAAGCCCGTCGACCGCCTCGCCGAGGAGAAGCAACGGCTGCACCCGCTGCCCCGCCAGCCGTTCACCGCGGCGTTCGGCACGACCCGCAGGGTCAACTGGGACGCGACGATCTCGGTCGAGGCGGTGCGCTACTCGGTCCCGCACGAGCTGATCGACACCCGGGTCTGGGCCCGCTTCCACGGCGAGGAGCTGATCGTCACCGCGGTCGACGGCAGCGGCACCGCCCGCGAGGTCGCCCGCCACCAGGTCGGCAAGCCGGGCTCGCCCGTGCTGGACGACGCCCACTACCCGCCGCGCGAGAACAAGGAAGCCGACCGCACGCCGAAGGCGACCAGCGTCGAGGAGGCCGCGTTCCTCCAGCTCGGCCCCGGCGCCGCCAGCTGGCTGGTCGAGGCTGCCGCGGCCGGCACCCGGCGGATGAAGGCGAAGATGGCCCAGGCCGTCGCCCTCGCCAAGCTCTTCTCCGCCGAGGAAGTCGATCGGGCACTGGGCACCGCGGCGGTCACCGGCCGCTTCGCGGACAAGGACCTGCTCTCGATCCTCGACTACCAGGCCGTCCACGGACAGGCCGAACCCACCCGCCGCAGCGAGGAGCACTCGCTCCAGCCGGGCACCTCCGCCTGGTCCTCCTTCGGCGTCAACGCTCTGCTCGACCACGATGAAAGCGACCCGTCCTGATGGCCACCCCGCTCCGAACCGTCCACGGCACCAACGGCGATCCGCTGGCCGAGGCCATCGAACTGACCAAGCGGCTCAAGCTCCCGCACATCCGCCGCTCGCTGCCCGACATCATCCCCACCGCCAAGGCCCAACGCTGGGACCCGGCCGAGGTGGTGAGGGTCCTGCTCTCGGAGGAGGCCGCCGGCCGCGACCGGGCGAACCTGCACACCCGCCGCAAGCGGGCCGGCTTCCCGACCGGCAAGACCTTCGGCGACTGGGACGAGACCGCCTCCGCGATCCCCAGGCACACCCAGGACGCGCTCAAGTCCCTTGAATGGGTGGGCCGTCGGGAGAATCTCTGCGTCTGCGGCCCGTCCGGCACCGGCAAGAGCCACTTCACCGAGGCGCTCGGCCAGGCCGCGGTCGAGTCCGGCATGACCGTCGCCTGGTTCACCATCGAGGACCTCGGCGCACTCGTCCGCCGGCACCGCGCGGACGACTCGATCGCCCGCGCGCTCGCCAGGATCATCCGCTCGGACCTGATCCTGGTCGACGACATCGGCCTGCTGCCCGTCTCTCCGGACGCCGCCGAAGGCTTCTACCGGCTGGTCGACGCCGCCTACGAGCGCCGCTCGATCGCGGTCAGCAGCAACCTCCACCCGTCTGGGTTCGACGAGATCATGCCGAAGACCCTGGCCACCGCCACAGTCGACCGGCTCATGCACCACGCCCACATCGTCGTCACCCAGGGTGACAGCTACCGGCTCACCCAGGCCACCACCGGCAAGGGAGTGAAGCCCTTCAGCTGACCGAGTCCACACGACGGTGGGGAGTTATCTGGCCGCCGTCGGGGACATCCAGCTGGCCGCCAGCGGGGCAGATCCCTGGCCGCCTGCGGGGCGAACTACATGGCCGTTGACA
>NZ_JNYE01000209.1 GCF_000717185.1 Kitasatospora phosalacinea
CGTCGGGGGAGCGGGTGGGGTCGGCGGTGGTGCGGGTGCTCCGGTCCTGCCAGGGCAGCAGGTCGAACTGCTGGGCCGTCACGCCGCCGCCGGTGACCAGCACCACGGGCAGGACCAGGGTGGCCAGCCGGCGGCGTCCGGCGCGCCGGTCCTTCCCGTCGGGCGCGGTGGGCGCGGGTACGGGAGCGGGGGCGGGGACGGGAGGGGGGACGACGGGCGGGGTCCCGGCCGCTTCGGGGAGGGCGAGCACCGCGCCGAGCCCGGCCGGGGTGGACATCGCCTGCCGGGCGGCGACGGCCATCGCCGCCGCGTCCGGGTAGCGGTCGCCGGGCTCCTTGGCGGAGCGCCTTGGCGACCACCGCCCGCACCGGGGCGGGCACCTGCGCCGGGAGCTCGGGCACCGGCTCGCGGACGTGCTTGAGCACCACTTCGAGCGGCGTCTCGCCGGTGAACGGCACGGCGCCGGAGAGGAGTTCGTACAGCACCACGCCGACCGAGTAGAGGTCGGAGGCGGCCGAGGCGTCCTTGCCCTCGGCGCGTTCCGGGGCCATGTACAGGGCGGTGCCGATGACCGCGTGGGAGGTGGTGATCCGGCTGTCGGCCAGGGTGCGGGCGATGCCGAAGTCGGTGACGGTGACCCGGCCGTCCTCGTCGATCATCAGGTTGGACGGCTTGATGTCCCGGTGCACGATGCCCTGCTGGTGCGCGGCGTGCAGCGCCTCCAGTACCTGGGCGGCGACGTCCAGCGCGCGGTCGGGCGGCAGGGCCTTGCGGTCGCGGTCCCGGTCGAGGGGCTTGCCCGACAGCAGCTGCATCACGATGTACGCGGTCTTCGCGCCCGGCTCGGTGTCGTCCTCGCCGTAGTCGTGGATGTGCACCACGCCGCGGTGGTTCATCGCGGCCAGCACCGTCGCCTCGCGGCGGAAGCGGGCGGCGAAGACCTCGTCCTCCATCAGCGCGGGAAGCACGATCTTCACCGCGACCTGCCGGCCCAGCACCTGGTCCTCGGCGCGCCAGACCTCGCCCATCGCGCCGCTGCCCAGCCGCTCGGAGAGGGCGTACCGGCCCCCGAGTACCGTCCCCCGACCCCACATGTCCCGCATCCCCCGAGCATGTCGTACGACTTGTCAGCGGTGATTCTCGCCGTTCGGGCGCGCGGAGGGAAGCCGGTGCCGCCCTGCACCCCGCCCGACCGCGGTGACTCTACATCGTTGCGTGACGCAACTGGCTTGCGGTGCGGGCGGGGTGAGGGACGGTCAGGAGGGGCTCGCCCTCCCCGGGCGGGCGGTCAGCGGCGCAGGCGGGCGTCGGTGGCGAGGGAGTCGACCAGGGCCTCGACGCTCGCGGGCGGGAGGCCGCGGGAGACGAACCAGGCGCCGACGTTGCGCACGTCCCGCTCCAGGAAGGAGAGGCCGCGCGGGTTGGCCACCACGTCGACGATCTGCGGGACGTCGATGACCACCAGGCGGCCGCGGTGCACCAGGATGTTGTACGCCGAGAGGTCGCCGTGCGCGTAGCCGTCGTAGGCCAGCAGCGAGAGGCTGCGGCCCAACTGCGCCCACAGGTCGTCGATGTCGGCCTCCTCGGCGCGCAGCTGGGCCAGCCGGGGCGCGGCCGTGCCGTTCTCGTCGCCGACGAACTCCATCAGGATCTCGGTGCCGGTGATCTGCACCGGGTAGGGCACGGCGACGCCCGCCGACCAGAGCCGGGACAGCGCGGCGAACTCGGCGGCCGCCCACTGGCCGGCGATCGCCTCCTTGCCGAAGGAGGTGCGCTTGGCCATCGCCCGGGTGACCCGGGACTCCTTGTGCTGGCGGCCCTCCAGGTAGCCGGAGTCGCGGTGGAACATCCGGTGCTGGGCGTCCCGGTACCGCTTGGCGGCCATCAGGGTGCGGCGGGAGGTGCCGGGGACGGAGCGCTCCAGCAGGAAGACGTCCGCCTCCTTGCCGGTCTTGACGATGCCCAGCTCGGTGTCGACGGCCGCGAGCTCGGTGACGACCCAGTCGGGGCGCGGCTCGGGGCCCTTCTCGGTCGGGGTGGACTGGTCCCACGTCGACCAGCGGTCGCCCACGGCGGGGCCGTCGGTCACGGGGGCGGTGAACTGCTGCTCCGCGGGCTCGTCGGCGCTGTCGGCGTCGGACCCGGCGGAGGGGAAGTAGTCGTACTCGGGCTGGGAGTCGTCGAAGCGGTCGGCCCGGCGGCCGCGACGGGAAGCGCCCTTGGGGCGGATACGGGAGAAGGAATCGCTGTCGGCAAAGCGCTCGCGCACTGCGGTGGCTCCTGAGGAGTGGCCCACCGGGGCGCGGGGTGTCGCGCGGTCAGCCGGTGGGGCGAAGACGGGGGGAGGCGGATGGCGCGCACACGAAAGCGCGCCGCGTCACGGCGGCAACCATCTGTCTGCACCTCCTCTCGTCGGGCCCGCGAGCGCGCAGGGCGCGGCGGGACGGGGACACCTTAGGTGCGGGGGTGGACGTGACGCAAAGGGTTTTTCGGGGGTGGGTGGGGGTGAGGG
>NZ_JNYE01000210.1 GCF_000717185.1 Kitasatospora phosalacinea
CAGTGTGCCGGTCGGGGTGGCTCCCGCCTCGGGGCAGTCCTGCGCCGTGGTGATGCTCTCGGCGGGCAGGGCCAGTGACTTGGCGGAGTTGACCGCGTACCGGCTCCAGCTGCACTTGGCCACGTTGCCGGCCGCCGCGCTCTCGCCCCGGTCGGCGACCTGCACCGGCATGCCGGTGGTGGTCTGGTTCAGCGCCGTGTTGTAGAACGTGTCGGTCTCGGTCTCCCGCCAGCCGTAGGAGACGGCCTTGCGGTTGTACACCTTCGCGTCACGCACCATCTGCGCGGTCAGCGGCCGCAGCCCGGTGCGGGCGCGGGTGGCCGTCGGGCCGATGACCGTCGGCAGGGTCACCGTCGCGCTGTCGACCGGACCGCCGTCCCCGGTGTGGGTGTCCGTCTCGAACGCCCGCCCGGCCAGCTCGTTGCGGTCCTCGTAGCTGTACTTGCCGTCCTGCGAGGTCAGCGTGACCGTGCTGCCGCCCGTGCCGTCGGGGGTGTTGTGCGACATGCCCCGGAAGTAGAACGTCCGCGACAGCGTCAACCGGTCGTTGACCGCCGCACCGTTGTTCTTGTGGAACACCGAGGTGTCACCCGTGCGGGTCTCCACCGTGCCGTACCCGCGAAACTGCGAGTACGTGCGCTCGTCGGCCTTCGCCAGCTCGCTGTCGTCGTAGTGCCAGGCCGCGTCACCGACGTACTTGTACGACGTCAGCAGCGACGGGTAGGTCCCGTCCTGGTTCACGGTGTGCAGGTCCTGGGTGCGCACGCTCTTGACCGTGTACTTGTGGAACCAGTCCTTCTGCTGGCTGCTGTAGCCCGGAGGCTTCCACAGCGTCGGGAAGCACGCCTTGGTGTTGACCGCCGGATCCGCCGGCACGTTCTGCGGCGTGCACTCCGTGTCGTTGTACACCACCGTGATCTGCGCACCCGACTCGGTCACGATCGTCTGGATCCGGTCGTGGTACATCACCGACACGTTCGAGATCGTCCCCACCCGGTTCGGCAACTGCGCCGGAGCACCGAAGACCGTCGGCGGCACCGGCGCCGCCGCACCGCCCCCGCCGCTGGTGTCCAGACCGGTGCGCTGGATCGACTCCAGCCACAGCGTCGGCGCGTGGTCACCGCCGTCCGGGAACGAATGGGTGAAGTCGTAGCGGTCCACCTGCTGGACCGCACCCCCGACCCGCACCTGCGTGGTCACCGACGACAGCCGCTTGCGGGACCAGAACGAGGGCCCGTGGTTGGTGCAGGTCGCCCCCTGCGCGCAGTCCAGGTCGACCGGGACGTCCGGCCACCACGGCGCGTTCTCCGCCTTGAAGTGCGCGTCGTCGCACACCGCGCCCGCCGGAGTGCCGTCGATGCAGCGCTCCTTCACGTCGAAGACGACCTGCTCGGGCGCCGGGGAGAACACCGTCGAGGCCGTCATGCCGTAGTCGATCCGCCGCAGCCACCCGCCCCGCACGTACGACACGCCGGTGTTCTGCGCGTTCGCCCCGTAGTAGTTGCCCTCCGGCTGGTAGTAGTACGCCGTCGCGTTGTCGTGCAGGTCCACGACGTAGTCCAGGTTCCACCGGTAGCCCTGCACGCAGGACGACCCGGCGAAGGTCGAGGCGTGGCACGGCTCACCCGCCTTCGCCCCGTACACCGGCACGGTGTAGACCGACTTCGTCTCCTCCTTGCCCGCCGAAAACCCGGGCAGCTGGTTCAGGCCGAAGTAGAACTGCACCCCGTTCTCGGTCACCCGGTAGTACTCGCCGTTGTACGTCCCGTTCGACGCACCGCCCGACAGGTACAACCGCTCGACCTTCTCCGTCCCCGAGTCGTTCACGGGGCGGAACGCCCCGTTCTCGTAGACCAGCGGCGTCGATTTGCCGTTCAGGGAGAGGGTCACCACCTCCCCCGCCCAGCACCTGTCGCCGGACCCGGCGGGCGCGCCCGAGGAGGTGTCGTCCCCGCAGTTCTTGTAGGAGCGCTCGATGTACGACTCGCTGGTGCCCCACCCGTCACCGAGCCAGGAGGACTGGTTGTTGGTGCCCGAGGTCCGACCGTCCTGCGAGGACGAGTCGTAGGACAGCTCCGGGTTCGGGGTGGCACCGCCGATCGCCGCGGGGACGTTGAGCGGGTACGAGTAGGAGAAGGCGCCCGTGCTGCCGCCCGCCGACCAGGTGCCGGTCGGGGACAGCGCGGTCGCCGAGTACGAGCCCGACGACCCGTCCGGCGCGGAGGTCGCGGCCAGCACCGTCGCCCCGGAACCACCGGAGCCGGAGCCGGAAGGGGTCGACTCCAGCGAGGACAGCCGGAGCTTCGCCCCGCCCTCCCCCGCCGCCGACAGGTCGACCCGGGCCGACAGCGGAACCTCCGGCACCGCCTCCACCGGCGACTGCGTCTGGCACTCCGGCCGCTCCGGCGTGGTCAGCACGCACGCCGGCAGCCGCACCAGCCGCAGCCGCGCCGCGTAGTCACCGCCGAAGGCCGCCCGGAACGACGACGGATCGAC
>NZ_JNYE01000211.1 GCF_000717185.1 Kitasatospora phosalacinea
TAACTGATCGTTTCAGAATGAGGTTCGGAGCTTCCGCAGGCAGATGATGGCTGCAGGCTGGTTGGAGCAGGCCCAATCGAGGTCGGTGCGTCGCTTGTAGCCGGTGCGGAGCCGTTTGAACTGGTGGAGCCAGACGAAGGTTCGCTCGACCAGCTAGCGTCCCCTGCCCGGTCCGGAACCATGGGTGAGGCCGCGGCGGTGATCCTCGGCGTGATGCCGCTACGACGAAGGACGCGGAGGTGTGGTTGTAGCCGCGGTCCGCGAACAGCCTGTGCGGCCGGTCGCTGGCAGGGGCTGCCCCGCAGGCCTCGAACATGCTCTGGTGCTGGTCGACACCCTGGACGTGGACGCTGCCCTGGAGCGGCTGCGCGCCGACGGCTTCGACCTCCGTGATCAGGACATCGCCCGCTTCTCCTGTTCGAGCGGCACCGCGTCAACCTGCTCGGCCGGCAAGGCGTCCTGCTGCCTGGGATGCCCGGCCGCCTGCGGCCACTGCGGGACCCGGGCCGGGCCGGGAAGCAGTGAGCACGGCCGGCGCCGGGCGGTAGTCGGGGCAGGGTCAGAGTGAAAGACCTGCCGGGCCCAACAGGTAGTTGCCCGGTGCGGCGGGATCGGTGCTGAGGTAGAACTCCACGATCGCCTTGCGGTACTCGGCGTGGCTGACGACGCCGTCGCCGTTGAGGTCGATCCGGGCGAACGCCGGCGCGGACACCTCGCGGGGAACGCCCAGGGTGTCGTAGAGGCGCACGTACTCCTCCAGGGACAGCACGCCGTCCCCGTTGGTGTCGAAGGCGTCCATCACCGCGTCGGCGATCCGCATCACGGCGCTCTCGAAGTGCGCGGGGGCGGTCACGTTGTCCTGCATGACGACGCGGAACTCCTCGCGGGAGACCATTCCGTCGCCGTCGGTGTCCGCGTGCTCGACCAGCAGGTCCCACCACTGGCCGAACGCATCGTGGATGGCCTTCACGTTGGCATCGTCGCCCGGCCGCGCCGTCCGGGAGAACACCGCGGCCGTGGCCTGGAAATCGGCCCCCGACAGCTGCCCGTCGCCGTCCTGGTCGAACCAGGCGAACAGGGAATCGAACTTTTCGCTCATCGCAGCCGCATCCGGCATCACAGGGCGTCCTCTCGCTTCGTGCCGCTCGCACAACGCGGGCGGCGGTCGCACGACCGTAAAACCGCCTGCTGGTCGGCGGGTACGGAACGGGCGCAAGATCATCCCAACGGGGTACCGTCAGTACGGGCGGCCTATTTCGCGTCTGCGGAAGCTGGAGGGTCCGGTGCCGAACCCGGGGGCCGGGGCCTTTCGCCGGTGGCTGCCTCGCGGGATGCTCTTCGCCTGCTGCTGCCAGGCGCGGGTCGGCTGGTCGCCTCGGCGATCTCCTGCGGGGGCGGCTTGGCGTGTGTGCCTGCACCTGACCTGGCCAAAGCGGGCTGAACGCGGCGCAGGAGTGACCAGTGCATTCGTGCGGGCCCGGGCCCTCTGGGCCGCCGGGCCCGCACGAAACGGCAGGTGGGGGATCAGCTCGGCTGGTCGCCGGTGTACCGGTAGACCTCGCTGGCGCCGTTGACGTGCCACACGGTGCCGTCGGCGCCGGCGGCGATGTCGGTGGCGGGGCCGGGGGCGGGGATCTTGATCCACGGGTTGGTGCCGCTGGCGTCGTTGTTGGTGTACCGGTAGATGGTGCCGGCGGGGTCGATGCCCCACACGTTCGTCCGGGAGCCCACTGCGATGCGCTTCAGGCTGCCGGCGACGTTCTTCCACGGGTTCGCGCTGTCCTGGTCCCCGACGTACCGGAAGATCTGGTTGGCGCCGTTGACGCCCCAGACCGTGCCGTCCGCGCCCGCCCCGATGTCGCTCAGCCCGCCGGGGATGAGATGTTCTTCCACGGATTGTCGCCGTCCTGGTCCCCGACGTACCGGAAGATCTGGTTGGCGCCGTTGACGCCCCAGACCGTGCCGTCCGCGCCCGCCCCGATGTCGCTCAGCCCGCCGGGGATAGATCGCGCTGAGACCGCCCGTGACCTTCACCCAGTCCGCCATGCTCAACCCGCCTTCCGTCGTACCGATACCTGACTGAATCCTTGGCATGCAGACGACCGCGGCAAACGGGCGACTACGTCCACCAATGCTTAAGTAGTCCGGAAATCGCCGTTTTTGACCCTGCCTGCCTTGAGGATCAAGGGGAGGCGGGAGTTCGCCGCTGGGAGCGTTCGGCCGGAACCCATGTCGCGCCCACGGGGGATCGACACCAGATCCGACCTGTGCAGGCGTGCTGGTGCGACTGCGGTGTGACAGGCAGGGAACCCTACGGACCCCGGTATGGCAGCCAGGGAAGGGAGCGGGTGAATCGCACCCTCGCCGACCACAAGCGGTGGAAGGGCCTCGGGCGCTGAACCCACTGCCGGAACCACCTGCCCGACACCTACCGCGCCATTGCCGACCTCGCTCCGACCGTACCGCCAAGGTGCGAACCACGGCCTCCGACAGGCGATCCCGTCCTCACCCGCTATCACGAACCCGCTCGTAAGCCATTGCCCAATCCGCCCTGCAACTGGTCCTCGCCGACGAAACCGCCCTCTACCGCCTCGGCCGGGCCCAGTTCCTCGACGCAGCCACCGCCACCGGCGACCCGCTCCACCTCATGCGCCCGTTCGGCATCACCGACGACACCGCCATGCGCTACATCACCACGGCTCTCCCCGGGCGCACCGCCGAACTCCCCCGCTGAGGGGGAGCGCACTTCGGGGGACAACTGGCGTGAGCACATACTGCCTGACCGTAGGGCGACCCGCGGCTCCCGGCCTCGCCGCTGACAGACCGGGGACAGCGTGGTTTCACGCCGGGTCACCGATTTTCGGCCTTTCCTCCAGAAGTCGCTGAGCACAACACCGTGCCCTGCGACGCTCTGACCAGGTCGGCACCGCGCCGGCCCGCAAGGAGAGAACATGTCCGAGACCACGCCCCAGTCCGAAATCACCGACCTCGGGGCGCTTGAGGCAACCGAGGGCGGCCCCGCCTCCCCCGACGTGAGCAGCATCCCGGTGACGGAGGTCAAGCCCGAGGGCGAAGCCACTCTGGTCCAGGTCGCGCAGGCCGACCTCACGCCGCAGGACGTGGGCACCTTCAGCGTCCGGTACGTAGGCCGGGTGCCCCAGCTCGTCGTCACAGGCGGCAGCGTCGTCCCCTCCGTCGTCACCGTCGTCGACGGCTCGGGCAACGTCCTCGCCGAATACGCTGCCCGCCCAGCCACGGCACCCAAGCCGGTCAGCAGCCGCCTGCTGCCCATTGACCAGCACCAGATCATCGGCTGCGTCACCCCCGACTGCTTCCCCGTCAGCCTGAGGGCGTGAATCAAGGCGGCCCGCCTGCGGCCAGCCATCACTGATCATTCTAGGAAGAGGGCCGGAGCCTGCGCAGGCAGATGATGCTGCAGGCGAGTTGAAGCAGGCCCAGGTGGAGGTCCGCGTGTCTCTCGTAGCGGATCCGCAGGCGCTTGAACTGGTGCAGCCAGGCGAAGGTCCGCTCGACAACCCAACGGGTCTTCCCGAGTCCTGAGCCGTGGGCGACGCCGCGCCGGGCGATCCTGGGGGTGATGCCGCGGTGCCGCAGGATGCGCCGGTACTTGTCGTAGTCGTAGCCCCGGTCAGCGAAGAGCCTGCGCGGCCGGTGACGTGGCCGTCCGCGCAGGCCCCGGATGCGCGGGATCGCGTCCAGCAGCGGCAGCAGCTGGGTGACGTCGTGGCGGTTTCCACCGGTCAGCGTGACAGCGAGTGGGGTGCCGTTCCGGTCGACGATCAGATGGTGCTTGCTGCCCGGCCGGCCCCGGTCCACCGGCGAAGGTCCGGTGTGAGCCCCCCCTTGAGGGCCCTGACGTGCGAGCCGTCGACCGCCGCGTCGTCCATCTCCAGCAGGCCCGCCGACCGCAGTTCGGCAAGAAGCAGCTCGTGCAGACGAGGCCACACGCCGGCCTGGCTCCAGTCCCGCAACCGCCGCCAGGCGGTGACACCACTGCACCCGGTCCGCTCCGCGGGCACGTCGCGCCAGCTCACGCCCTTGCACAGCACATACATGATGCCGCGGAGCGCAGCACGGTCATCCGTCGGCAGGCGGCCCGGGTAGCGGGGGCGCCTCGGCGGGCGTGGCGGCAGCAGCGGAGCGACCCGCTCCCACAGGTCATCTGGCACAAGATCATCCGGCATATGCAGCACTCTGCCGCCTCGCCCCTCAACTGCCAAGCCCTCGGTCAAACTCATTTTGAAATGACCAGTAA
>NZ_JNYE01000212.1 GCF_000717185.1 Kitasatospora phosalacinea
CCGCCCCACCGACCACCTCCACTCCCCCGCCTGGCCCGCCGTCACCACCGCCGCCGCCCGCCTGGCCCGCCTCCTGGTCGCCAACGACCACCACGCCCGCTGACCCCCTCAGCGCCCCGGGCCTCCACCCTCGCCGCTCCCATCCTCCGGCAGCACGAAGTGCGGATTCTCGATCAGCCCGACCACCGCCCCCGAAGGCTCGACCACCGTCCCGACCCGGATCCCACCCCCCACCTCCTGCACCTCCTCCCGCAGCACCGCCCCCGCCGCCACGAACCGCCCCACCGCCACGTCCACGTCCCGCACCCCCCAGTACGACACCGGCCCGACCGCCGGATCCGCGTTCGGGTCCAACCCCAGCTCGTAGCCGCCGACGTTGAACCCCACGTAGAACGGCTCGTCGAAGTAGGGCCCCACCCCCAGCACCGAGCTCCACCACGCCTTCGCCGCAGCAAGGTCCTGCGCAGGATGAATGACCGTCCGAAGACCGAGAAGCACGCCAACGTCCTTTCCACCGAGCCCGATCGACAAGAAGGCGAGCCTAGTGCCCGGACCGGAGATCGCGATCCCCGCAACTGCCCGACGCCGACCCGGAAACGACTCGCGCCGGCACCGCCCTCGTCGATCGCAGCGCCGAAGTGCGCGGCAGTCGCATCGATGAACCGGTCGCGCGCGGGCCGCGCGGCGTCCTGCGCCGCGGTGAGCCCTTCGATGCTCGTGGCCGCATCGACCATCTCGTAGGCGGCGACGACCACCGCCTGCGCGGTGGCGCGGACAACCGGGTCAGGCAGGAGGAGCCGCAGCGTGACCAGCGGACGCGTGATCGCGGAGCGAGTCACACGGGACCCGGCCCACGGCTCCTCCCGCCCGGCATCGCCCCCACCCCGCAGCCGGGCCTCCCCGCGTCCACCGCCCACCAAGAGCCCGAGCTCCCCCGTCTGCTCGCTAGGATCGAGATCTCGAAGCACACGTGGGGGCGGAGTACATGGGGACGTTGGGATTTGTCAGCCGCCGCAGGTGGATCTTGCTCAGTGGGCTCGTCGCCCTGAGTGGTTGTACCGGCGTGCACCCGGCTGGTTCTGATGGTGCCGTCCCGGATCACAAGAAGGTGCGCAGGGACGTCGAGCCACTTCAGCGCCGGTTCGCCGCGGTCGGCCGGTTGTCCGACCCTCACTGGCTGGGCTACAACCCCAACGACTCGGGTCGCGAGTCGATCCCGGATCAGGACCCGCGCATCCGCGTAGTCGGTGTCGCCCGCCTACCTGCAGGTACGGTCAATTCGATCGTCAGTGCGACGGATTACGCCTTCGAGCCCTCCACTCCGTCCCAACTGCCGGAGGAGCTGGCAGAGTTCCTACCCAAGAATGCCGAGTGGGTGAGTAGCGCCGACTACGACGACCACATCACCAACTCGCACTATCCGGGCAGGTTCCATCTCGCCCCTGCGACGGACTGGGTGTATTTCGACACGGTCAATCCTGAGATCGTGGACGGCTCGCACCCGCAGTAGTACGCGTAAGTGCCTGCGTCTGACGGCGGCAGCTGATCGATGGGATCCGATGGCGGTGCGGACCGGGGCGCCGGAGCCCAGGGCGTTTCAAAGTCCTGGTAATCATGTGAGTCTGCAGGCCACAGCGGTGCGAGGCAGAGCTGGCCCGTCACGAACGCAACGAAACTCCGGTTGTACGGGTGACCTTCCCAAGTCGCCCGCCCTGGAGGGTGTCGCGGAGCTCTCGCTGGTGGAGCGATCACGGGTGCTACCCGATCCGCGTCGGCGGCGCGGTGTGCGTCATCCGTTCGCGGCAGTCCTGCTGGTCACCGCCTCGGCGGTGGTCGCCGGTGCGCGCTCGTACCACCGTCACGGCCGACGCCCTGCACACGCAGCGCACACACGCGCGCTTCCTGGTGGAGGAAAAGACGCACTACCTGCTGGTGGTCAAGGCCAACCAGCCCGAACTCCACCGCCGGCTGCGGCCGCTGCCTTGGAAGGACACCACCGCACGTCGCTACGACCGCGAGACCGGCCACGGCCGCAAAGAGACCCGCGTGACCAGGGCCCTCACGATCACCGGCCTCCGCCTGGACTTCCTCCAGCGCCTCAGCCGACTCACCAGGTCACAGTGGACCATCGAGAACCGGCTGCACTTCGTCACGCTCCGCGCCACCGGGCACCGCAACATCGCCGCCCGCCTCCGCCACGCCTCCTACGAGCCCTCCACCCCGCCCGCTCGACCTGCTGGGCCTAGCCTGACCAACACACCTACAAGATCGCCGGACATGATCCGCTCCCCGATCGAACGACCTTTCCAGGCCAGCACTGAAGCCCACAGCGTAGCTTCTGCCCCGGAAACGCGAGAAAGCCCCCTGACATCCCGTCAGGGGGCTTTCTCTGAATGATTGTTCGGCGGCGTCCTACTCTCCCACAGGGTCCCCCCTG
>NZ_JNYE01000213.1 GCF_000717185.1 Kitasatospora phosalacinea
CACCCACCCGACCCCCGACCCTCTACCCCCTTGAACTCCCGACCCCCTCGCCCCGCGAGCTCCCGACCCCCGACCCCCTGCCGGTCGGGTCTGATAAAAAGTGGCTGAACTGTCCACACCCGAGAACGAGGGGGCTCGGCGAATGACGCAGGACGGCTTCGCCGCCGCAGACCGGATCACGGCCACGCTGGACGCGGCGTGCGCCGCACTTCTCGGCAGCCGCGCCACCCACTACCAGGCCGACGCGCTCACCGCCTTCCGCCGCTCCGAACACCCCGCCGCCAAGGCCCTGTTCGGCCTGCGGATCAGCCAGATCGGCCCCGGCCTGCTGGCCGTGCCGAAGCTCGGCACCGTCGTCGAGGTGTCCAGCCTCCGGCGCCCGAACGCCGCCGCCGGCCGCGAGGCCGTCCCGGTGCTGGCACACCGTTTCGGCGCCTCGGCACTCGGCCTGACCGACCTGCCGTCGGCCTCCGCGCTGCGCCTGTCGGTCGAGCCGACCGGCCTGGACGGCGAGGGCGTGGCCGGGTTCACCCCGGCGCTCGCCGCGCTCGCGGAGCCGCGCAGCACCGTCGCCCCCGACGAGCTGTCGACCGGTTCCGGGGTGGAGGCGCGGCTGGTCGTGCCGCCCGCGTTCCACACCCTGACGGTCCGCGGCTCGGGCAACGCGCTGTCGGCGCACCTGGCGGAGACCGCCGAGGAGGTCTTCTCCGGCGCCTCCCCCGCCGAGCGCAACGACTTCGCGGTGGTGGCGGCCCTGCTGGCCGAGCAGTTCGCGGCCGCGGACGTCGCCTACGCGGGCGTCGGCGCCCTGCTGGTGAACGGCCGCCGCTCCCGGACGTCGCTGGTGGTGTCGACCGTCCGCTGCTCCCAGCCGATCCAGGAGCTGGCCGTCGACCTCTCCACCGAGCGCCCGTACGCCGAGGTGTGGACGGTGCTGCTGCCGGCCGGCCCGGCCGCGCTGCTGGTGGAGACCCGGGCCGTCCCGGCGCTGAAGGAGCTGCGGGACGAGAGCCCGAGCGGCCGGGTCGTGAGCACCGTGGTCGAGGCGTTCCTGCCGATGCCGGACGGGGCCACCGTGCTGACCGTCCAGCTGAGCACCTCGGACACCGAGGACTGGGACGTGTACACCGAGGTGTTCGCGGACCTGCTCTGCACCGTCCAACTCGCCTGGGACGGCGTGTCGGTGGCCCCGGCACCGGTGCCGGTCGGCCGGACCGTCCCGGCCCAGCAGGCCCCCGCGACGGTGCCCGCCCAGGCGCCGGCCGCCCCCCAGGCCGCGACGCCGACCGCCGCCCCCGCCGCGCCGGTGCCCGCACAGGCACAGGCACAGGCACAGGCACCCGCACCGCCACCCGTCGTGGCGCCCGAGCCGCCCGAGAGCCCGTCCGGAACGGCGGTGCGGGTGCCGCCCTCCGACTTCAACCCCTTCGCCGCCCCGGCCCCCGGCGACCTGCCCGCGCAGGCGACCGGCTCCCCGACGCTGGCCTCCGCCGACGCGTTCGCCGCGCCCGCGCCCACCCCCGCCCCCGTGCCCGTGCAGGCCCCGGAGCCCGCACCCGTGCCCGCACCCGAGCCCGTACGGGCGGCCGAGGACGAGGAGCCCAAGGGCCGCCTGGTCAAGGTCCCGCCGCCGGACTTCAACCCGTTCGCCCAGACCACCTCCCCCGCTCCGGCCCAGCCCCAGGTCCAGGCCGCGCCCGCCGCCGACCCGTTCGGCGGCAGCGACCCGTTCGGCAGCCCGGACCCGTTCGGCGCCCCGACCCCGGCCGCCGCCCCGGCGCCGCAGCCCGAGCCGGAGGAGGCCGACCCCACCAAGGGCCGCCTGGTCAAGGTCCCGCCGCCGGACTTCAACCCCTTCGCACCCCCGGCCCCCAGCGCAGCCACCACCGCACCCGCCGCACCCGCCGCGGAAGCCGAGGAGACCGAGGAGGCCGACCCGACCAAGGGCCGCCTCGTGAAGGTCCCGCCGCCGGACTTCAACCCCTTCGCCCAGACCACCTCCCCCGCCCCGGCCGCCGCGCCCGTCGCCGCGCCCGTCGCCGCGGCACCCGTCCCGGCCGCGGCCCCGCGCCCGGCCGCCGCGGACCCGTTCGGCACGACCCTCTCCTCCGAGCCGTCCGACCCGTTCGGCACCGTGACCAGCCCGTCCGCGAGCGCCCCGGCCCCGAGCCCGGCCATCCCGCCCCGGCCGAGCGCCCCGCCGGTCGTTCCCGCGGAGCCGGAGGAGGCCGACCCGACCAAGGGCCGCCTGGTCAAGGTCCCGCCGCCGGACTTCAACCCCTTCGCACCCCCGGCCCCCAGCGCAGCCACCACCGCACCCGCCGCGGAAGCCGAGGAGGCCGACCCCACCAAGGGCCGCCTCGTGAAGGTCCCGCCGCCGGACTTCAACCCCTTCGCCCAG
>NZ_JNYE01000214.1 GCF_000717185.1 Kitasatospora phosalacinea
GACCCGCCCCGACCCGCCCCGGTTCGTCGCATCGCCCAGCCCCGCCGCCCCGCAGTCGCCCCCGCTTCGTACCATCCGCGGCTGTGGCCCGCCCCGCCCCCGCCCTACCGTCGGAAGGCATGCGACGCAGACAGCCACCGGCCCCCGCACCGGTGCCGTTCTCCCCGGCCGCGGCCCGCGCCCACCGCACCGCCCTCGGCCTGACGGTCGACCAGGTCGCGGCCGGGCTCGCCGCGCACGGCGTACGGCTGCTGCCCGGGCACGTCCTCGGCTGGGAGCAGGGGCAGGTCGCGCCCACCGAGGAACAGCTGATCGCCCTCGCCCGCACCCTCTGGTGCCCGCCCGCCCGGCTCATGGGCGCCGCGCCCGTCACCCTCCGCGACCACCGGATCGCCCGCGAACTCACCCCCGACCAGGCCGCCCGCCTGCTCGGCCTCGCCCCCGACACCTACCGGCGGGTCGAAGCCACCGGACGCTGGACCGCAGGCGAGGAGCAGACCCGCCTGCTCGCCCGCGTCCTCGCCCTCGACCTCCCGACCCTGCTCCGCCTCACCGGCCGCACCGCCGACCTCGACGCCCGCCTCCGCCAGGTCGTCCAGGGCCGCTGGCAGGCCCAACTCGCCCCCGTCGCCCGCCTCGTCCCCGTCGACCCCGCCACCCTCGAACGCGTCCTCGCCACCCTCCAGTCCGAACACCACACCCCCACCTCCTGGGGCACCGCCCCCGCCCCGACCCGCCCCGAACCCACCGCCCGCTTCTGGCAGTTGCTCGCCGAAGCGGGGGAGGAGCGGGCCTGAACCGGCGCCGACGGCCCTCGAGGAGCCGCCGGAGGCCCCGCTGCCGGTCCGCCCGCTCCTCCGGCCCCGCCCGCTCCTCCGGTCCGCCCGCACCACCTGGTGCCGCCGTCTCACCGGGTGGTGCGGGCGGCAAGCACCCGCGCGCGGCCCCAGTCGGCCAGGGGGCCCAGCGCCCCGTTGAGCCGGGTGCCGTCCCCCGTCAGCGAGTACTCGACGCGCGGGGGCACCTCGTCGTACGACTCGCGGTGCACGATGCCGTCCGCCTCCAGCTCGCGCAGGTGGGCGGCGAGCACCTTCTCGGTCACCCCGGGCAGCATCCGCCGGAGTTCGCCGAACCGGCGGTGCGGCTGCTGGTGCAGGGCCCAGAGGATCAGCACCTTCCACTTGCCGCCGATCACCTCCAGTGCCGCGTCGATCCCGCAGACGTGCCCGTCCGGTGCGCCCGGACGGTTGACGGTCGCCATCGCGCCCTCCCCTGACCTGTTCGCTCACCCCGGGGTAACCACCCACTCCGAAGTGCGTACTTGATCACTCCCGGGCCTGCGAGCAGCCTAACGGGCATGACAGAGAACGCCGTTGGGCACAGCATCGAGAACCCGGCCGAGGACACCGCGGCCCGCACCCCCGGGGGCACCGCGAGGACCCCGCTGACCCTGCTCGGCCTCGGCGCGATGGGCACCGCGCTCGGCCGGGCCTGGCTCGCCGCCGGACACCCGCTGACCGTCTGGAACCGCAGCGCCGCCCGCGCCGAGGCCCTCGCGGCCGAGGGTGCGACGGTCGCCGCGAGCGCCGCCGAGGCGGTCGCCGCCAACGGCCTGGTGGTCGTCTGCCTGCTGGACGACGACTCGGTCGGGCAGGCACTCGCCGACGCGGACCTCACCGGACGGGACCTGGTGAACCTGGTCACCGGCACCCCCGGCCAGGCCCGCGACCGGGCCGCCTGGGCCGTCGCCCGAGGCGCCCGCTACCTCGACGGCGGGATCATGGCCGTCCCGCCGATGATCGGGGTGCCGGAAGCCGGCGGCTACGTCTTCTACAGCGGCTCGCCCGAGCTCTTCGAGCAGCACCGCGCCGCCCTCGCCGTCCCGGCCGGCGTCCGCTGGGTCGGCGAGGACCCGGGACTCGCCGCGCTGCACGACGTGGCGCTGCTCGGGGCCATGTACGGCATGTTCGCCGGCGCCGCGCACGCCTTCGCGCTGATCGGCAAGGAGTCCGTCGCACCCTCCTCGCTCGCCCCGCTGCTCGCCGACTGGCTGACCGCGATGGCCCCGGCCGTCCACCAGACCGCCGCACAACTGGAGGCCGGGGACTACACGCTGGGCGTCGTCTCCAACCTGGGCATGCAGGTGGCCGGCGTGCCGACCTTCCTGCGCACCGCGGAGGAGCAGCGGGTCAGCCCCGAACTGCTGGCCCCCTACTTCGGGTTGATGCGACGGCGGCTGGAGTCGGGGAGCGCCGAGGAGGACCTCACCGGGGTGGTCGACCTGCTGCGACGGTGACCCCGCACCCCGCACCCCGCACCCCGCACCCCGCACCCCGCACCCCGCACCCCGCACC
>NZ_JNYE01000215.1 GCF_000717185.1 Kitasatospora phosalacinea
TGTCGGCGGCGGTTGAACCGTGACCCGCTCTGGCCGGTTGAGTTCTGACCCTCGCGTCGTTGGTTGTCTTGGTTAGTTGTTGTCGGTGGTTGTGGTGGAGCCGCGGCCGAGTTCACGGCCGCGCATGCGGTAGGACTCGCCTTTGAGGGAGTGCACCTCGGCGTGGTGGACGAGCCGGTCGATCATGGCGGCGGCGACAGTCTCGTCGCCGAAGACCTCTCCCCACCGGCCGAAGGGCTTGTTCGAGGTGACGATCACACTTGCCCGTTCGTATCTGTTCGATATGAGCTGGAAGAACAGGTTGGCGGCCTCGGCTTCGAACGGGATGTATCCGACCTCGTCGATCACGATCAGCGGGTAGCGGCCGAGCTTGACCAGCTCGTCCTGGAGCCGGCCGCTGTGGTGGGCGGCGGCGAGCCGGTCGACCCACTGGGCGGCGGTGGCGAACGCGACGCGGTGTCCGGCCTGGCAGGCTCTGACCGCGAGCCCGGTCGCGAGATGGGTCTTGCCGGTCCCGGGAGGGCCGAGGAAGACGACGTTCTCCTTGCCCGCGATGAAGTCCAGTGTTCCCAGGTGGGAGAGTTGTTGGCGCGTCAGGCCGCGCAGATGGGTGACGTCCAGTTCCTCGATCGTCTTGATCGCGGGGAAGCGGGCGGCGCGAATGCGGCCCTCACCGCCGTGGCTGTCGCGGGCGGAGACCTCGCGCTGCAGGCATGCGACGAGGTATTCGGTGTGGGTCCAGGACTCGGCCTGGGCGCGCTCGGCCAGGCGCTCAGCGGCGTCCAGCAGGGCCGGGGCCTTCATCGCGTGGGCGAGGAAAGCCAGGTCGGAGGCGGTCTGCCGGCCGGTTCGGGCTGTGGAGGCGGCCCCTGCCGCGGCGGGGGCAGTGCTGCGGACCATCAGGTGTCCTCTTTTCCGGCGCCGCCTTCGATGAGGGTGAACATGCGGTCGTAGGTGCCCAGCTCGCGTTGTTCGACCTCGATTCCCAGGCTGTCGGGAGCCAGGGCCGCTGCTCGGGCGGTGGCCGCGCGGGCGGCCTTGTGGTGCCAGACCTCGCCGCGCAGGACCTGGGCCGCGGCGGCGTGGTCGGGATCGGTGATCGACTGATGCTTGGCCCAGCAGCGGGAGTGCCGGGCGACGACGTCCTCGCCTGCGATGACGATGACCTCTTCGTTGTCGGCGCGGATCATGACGGTGTGCCCGATGGCGCGTGGGTGGACGGAGTAGTCGTTGGTGTCGACGCGGATGTAGTGGTCGCGGCCGATCCGGGTGTGGAAGCGCCACCAGGCGGGCGGGTCGACGGGCGGGACGGCGAGCATCGCCGCGCGGTCCGCCTCCCACCGATCGGTGGGTCGGGCGGCGATCGTGCGGTGCTGGCGGCGGTTGGCGATCTGCAGCCAGGCGGTCAGCTGGGTGTTGAAGTCGTCGGGGCCGGTGAACGTGCGGCCGGGCAGGAAGCTGGTCTCCAGGTAGCCGTTGGCGCGCTCGACCAGGCCCTTCGCTTCGGGGTCGCGAGGCCGGCAGAGGTGGATCCTGACCGCCAGCAGACCGGCGAACGCGGCGAACTCGCTGGTCAGCTTGCCTCTGCCAACGCCGGTCTCGTTGTCCCAGACCAGTGTCTTGGGGACGGCGCCCCAAGCGGTCAGCAGGCGCCAGTGGCCGTCGATCAGGTCGCCGGTCTGCCGTGAGGGCAGCATCCGGGCGGTGATCACCCGCGAGTAGCCGGAGACGATGACCAGCACCGGCGGGCGGCCCGACTGGCCGTAGCCCAGCGGGATGTCCACGGGCGGGAACCACAGGTCGCACTGGGCGAGCTCGCCGGGCTGGTAGACGGTCCGCGAGACGGGGTCCACCGGCAGGTAGGCCGGGCGCAGCTCGCGCACCCGTTCCTTGAGGATCGTGATCCCGCGCTCCCAGCCGATCCGCTCGGCGATGACCGTGGCCGGCATCGTCGGGGTCGCCTTGAGCAGCTCACGGATCTCAGGCTCGAACGCGTCCACCGCCGAACCCTTCAACGGACGCTGGTAGACCGGCGGCCGATCGCCGTCCAGAGCCCTCTTCACCGTGTTCTTCGAGATGCCCAGGTGCCGGGCGATCGCCCGGATCGGCATGTGCTCGGCCCGATGCAGCCGACGGATCTCGGCCCAGTCCTCCACGGAAATCACCCTCTCCTCCTGACCTCTGAAGATCAGGATGATCAGACGACTGCGAGGTGGGTCCCATTTGATCCGCCGTTCAGCGGTCAGCTTTCACCCGGCGCCGACA
>NZ_JNYE01000216.1 GCF_000717185.1 Kitasatospora phosalacinea
GCAGATGTCGCAATCCACACCGAGCCAGAAGGCCCTCACTCATTTCAAGATCACCACACCGTGAACCCCGTCACCAACCTCCGTGGTCAGTACACCTAGTGCTGCTCCGCGGAAGTTCGTGGAGGGGTGTTGATCAGATGGCCAGTCCGTTGAGATAGAGGCCGCCCGCGCAGTCGAGGGCTTCTTCTGGGGAGCCGGACGGTAGCCCGCTGGGCAGGAAGTTGTCGCGGTAGCCGTCGTTGCTGGCCAGGTAGAGCGAGAAACCCCAGGTGTGGAGTACGCCGGTGAAGCGCAGGCGGCACAGTGGGAGGTTCTGGCCGCCAGGCAGCTCGGCGGCCACGTAAGCGAATCCGGCACGGAAGCGGACCGTGACGGCGTCCACGTGGGGCCAGCGTTCGCGGGCGTGGCGGTTCAGGCTCTGGCACAGGTGGTGCTGCATCGATTCCGGCGGGTTCTTCGGCACGGGCTCATCCTGCCGGGCGGGGCGGCGACCCGCCATGATCGGTGGCCGTGCGTGGTGGTCGACGGGCGGGGACGGCGGTCGTGGTGGTGCTGGAGGCGGAGGTCCGCGAGCGGTTGGACAGGACGGCGGCTTCGGCGAAGTCCGAAGTACGGGCGGTGCTGCGAGCCCGCATCGTGCTCGCGGCGGCGGACGGGCTCGCCAATGGCGCCATCGCCCGGGAGCTGGATGTCAGCGTGAATACGGTGCGCAAGTGGCGGGGCCGGTTCGCCGTCCTGGGGCTGGGCGGCTGCGGGACGCCGAACGCCCGGGCCGGCCGAGGGCCTACGGGCCCGAGGTCCGCATGGCGATCGTGGCCACTGCCACCAGCGCGCCGCCGCATCCGGAGTCGACCTGGTCGCACCGCGCCATCGCCCGGCGGGTGGCCGGCACGTGCTTCGCGCCGGTCTCCGCCTCCCAGGTCGGCAGGATCCTGGCCGGCCTGGACCTGAAGCCGCACAAGGTCCGCGGCTGGCTCACCCGCCGGGACACTCCCGGCTTCTGGCGGCAGGCCGCCGAGGTATGCGCCCTCTACCTGAATCCGCCCGAGGGCGCGGTGGTGCTCTCGATCGACGAGAAGACCGCGATCGCGGCCCGCTCGCGCCGTTATCCCGGGCGTTGCGCACGCCCCGGCGAGCCGGTCAGGCAGGAGTTCGAGTACCGGCGCCACGGCACGGCTTCCCTCGTGGCCGCGCTCGACGTTCGCACCGGCGAGGTCCTCACCGAGGTGATCGCCCGCAACGACGCGGTGACCTTCACGGCCTTCCTGGACCTGCTCGACCGGGCGATCGCACCGAACAAGGAGATCCACGTCGTCCTCGACAACGGCTCGTCCCACACCGCCGGACACACCAGGGCGTGGCTGGCCGCCCACCCGCGCTGGCACGTCCGGTGGACGCCGCCGCACACCTCGTGGCTCAACCAGATCGAACTGTTCTTCTCCGCCCTGACCCGCCGGGTCGTGCGGCATGGCGACTTCGCGAGCCGCGACGACCTGATCGAGAAGCTGAAGGCCTACGCGATCGGCCACAACGAGACCGCCAAGCCCTACCGCTGGACCTACGAGGGCATCCCGCTCAAGGCAGCCTGATCAACACCCCTCCACGAACTTCCGCGGAGCAGCACTAGCGTGGTTCGGGCGAGGGGCTCCGCACCGCTGGGCACCGAGCCGAGATTCTGCCGCCGAGAGCGAGCCGAGGCTCTCCCTGCTCCAGGTGGCGGCAGCCGGTGCGGTCGAAGATGGCCAACAGCCTCGTTCCGCTTCCGCGAATGAGGCCCTGCCCGGTACCAGGTGCTGGGCAGGGCCTCGTTGCGGACCATGTCGTCCTGCTCCGCCGGGCGTCACGGCATGATCATTGAGCCCTTTCAACTCGGCCACCGATCAGGTGATAGCGCGGGCGTACAGGGGCGCGCTTGTTGACGAGATCCGGCAGGTTAAACGCCCGTCAACGGCAGTCGGTTCAGCACTCGTTCGGGTCGCACTTGAAAGGGCTCATTGAGCCTCTTTCATCCTGTCTGGGAAGGGTGAAATGGCTGGTCAGCGGTGGTCGGGTAACAGGCGAGGCTCCTGGTCGTTGCGTTGGTGTTCTCTACGCACCACGCTCTGACCGAGGAGCCTCGCTTGGTCCCGTATCGTGCCATGCTCGACGTCCCGTACGAGCTTGAGCTGCACTGATCTTCGTGGAGTCCTTGAAGCCTGGGTTACGATCCAGGCGTAAGGAGAACCACCTGCAGTGCCAGCACCACGTAAGTACCCCGA
>NZ_JNYE01000217.1 GCF_000717185.1 Kitasatospora phosalacinea
CCTCCCCTCCCCCCTCCTCCCCTCCCCGAAGGCCCGTCCGGTTCTCCACCGGGCGGGCCTTCGTCACGTGGCGACACCGGTCCTTAATGCTCAATCGTCGCTACTGCAACAGGTTTGCAATAAGGTGGCTCTCGCAACTGACCCTCCGTCCGAACGAGAAGGGCTGCTCAGCCATGGGTGCCTACACGCTGCCTGACCTGCCGTACGACTACTCCGCCCTGGAGCGGGCGATGTCCGCCGAGATCCTCGAACTGCACCACTCCAAGCACCACCTGGCGTACGTCAACGGCGCCAACTCGACCCTCGACCAGCTCGCCGAGGCCCGCGACAAGGAGCAGTTCGGCGCCCTGGTCGGCCTGCAGAAGACCCTGGCCTTCCACCTCTCCGGCCACGTCCTGCACTCGCTGTTCTGGGAGAACCTCTCCCCCGACGGCGGCGACCGCCCCGACGGCGCCCTCGCCGACGCCGTCACCGAGCACTTCGGCGGCTTCGACGCCTTCCGGCAGCAGCTCACCGCCGCCACCGTCGGCGTCCAGGGCTCCGGCTGGGGCGTCCTCTCCTGGGAACCGCTCGGCAAGCGCCTGATCGTCGAGCAGGTCTACGACCACCACGGCAACGTCGGCCAGGGCACCGTCCCGCTGCTCGCCTTCGACGCCTGGGAGCACGCCTACTACCTGCAGTACCGCAACGTCCGCCCCGACTACGTCACCCGCCTCTGGGACGTCGTCAACTGGCAGGACGTCAGCGCCCGTTACGCCGCCACCCAGGCCTGACAACCGGCCGCCAGGACTCAGCCCCCGAAGCCCGTCCCCTGCCGCCGCCCGCCCCGCGAACGCCCGCGCCGGACGTCCCCCGCACCTCCCCGACGTCCGGCCGGACCGCGGCCCCCTCCGGCGCGCCGTCGGCGACCCGCCCTGCAACGGCATGAACCCCACCGGGCGAACGGGCACCTGCTCGCGGGCCTGCTCCACGCACTCGACCTCCCCGCCCAAGGGGTTCACTCCGCGCCCCCGTCCACCGCGGCGAGGCCGGTGAGGTGCTCTAGCGTGGAGCCCATGGACGGGGAACGGGACGAAGCGGTACGGGAGTTCGAGAGCCACCGGCAGCGGCTGTTCTCGCTGGCGTACCGGATGCTCGGGTCGGCCGCCGAGGCGGAGGACGCCGTGCAGGACGCGTACCTGCGCTGGCACGGCGCCGAGCCCGGGCAGGTCGCTGCGCCCGGGCCCTGGCTGAACAAGGTGGTCACCAACCTGTGCCTGAACCGGCTCACCTCGGCCCGGGCCCGGCGCGAGGAGTACCCGGGGACGTGGCTGCCGGAGCCGGTGGCGAGCGGGGCGCTCGGGCCGATGGAGCGGGCCGAGCAGCGCGAGGCGGTGTCCTTCGCGGTGCTCACCCTGATGGAGCGGCTCTCCCCGCCCGAACGCGCCGCGGTCGTCCTGCGCGACGCGTTCGGGTACAGCCACCGGGAGGTCGCGGGCGTCCTGGACTGCACCGAGGCCGCCGCCCGCCAGCTCCACCACCGCGGCCGCAAGCGCCTCGCCGACGGGGCCCCGCGCCCCGGCACCGTCGACGCCGAGCAGAACGCCGCCCTGCTCGGCCGCTTCCTGCAGGCCGCCTCGGACGGGGCGCTGGAGCAGCTCGAACAGCTCCTCGCCGCGCAGGTCGTGGTGTGGTCGGACGGCGGCGGCAAGGTCCGCGCCGCGCTCCGGCCGGTGCACGGCCGGGTCAACGCGGCCCGCTTCCTGGCCGGCCTGTTCGAACGCTTCACCGGCGACGTCCGGTTCGAACTCGCCGAGGCCAACGGCGCCCCCGCCCTGCTCGGCTGGGAGGGCGGGGCGCTGACCTCCGTCGGCCTGGTGGACGTCGGCCCCGACGGCGTCACCGACATCCGGATCCTGCGCAACCCGGACAAACTCGCCCACTACGCGCACCGGCACCTGGCGCTGTCACAGAACGGCTGACCGTCCGGTTCCTACCAGGGAGAGCCCCGCCACCCCTCCCCGGAAGGAACCGCACCGTGAACGAGCGCACTGTGAACGAGCGCACTGTGAACGACCGAACCGCGAACGACCGCACCGCCCGCCCCCTGCTGGTGACCGGCGCGACCGGCGTCCTCGGCCGCGAGGTGCTGCGCCACGCCCGCGCCACCGGCCACCCCGTCCACGCCCTCACCCGACGCACCACCCTCCCGACCGACGCCGACACCCCCTCCAGCCCCGAAACCACCACCACCCCCACCCCCGCAATCCCCACC
>NZ_JNYE01000218.1 GCF_000717185.1 Kitasatospora phosalacinea
CCCTCGGCGCCCCCGCCGTCACCGCCCAATGGGCCGCCGCCAAGCAGACGTCCGCCGAACTCACCAACATCACCCTGCCCTCCACCAAGACCAAGCTTGCCGTCGCCTACGACAACGTCAACGACCGCGCCACCCAGTACACCGACGAAATCGGCGGCGTCTGGAAGCTGAATGCGCCCACCGTCGACGGCACCGAGCAGCAGTATCGCAGCGCGGTCCTCGCCAACCGCCCCTCCGGCTACTGGCGCCTGTCCGAGGGCAAGGCGGCCCAGGCCGTCAACACCGTCTCCGTACCCAGACCGACACCGAACAACGGCACCTACTCCAACGTCACCCTCGGCGCCACCGGCCCGATCACGGGCACCACCGCCGCGACTTTCGACGGCACCACCTCCTGGGCCGAACTGCCGTCCGCGTACGTGCCCACCACCGGCACCGGCGCGCTGTCGCTGTGGTTCAAGACCACCAAGCCCGGCGTCCTGATCGGCTACCAGTCCTTCCCCCTCGGCACAGCCCCCACCAGCGGCCTGTCGTGGAACCCGGCCCTGTACGTGGGCACCGACGGCAAGCTGCACGGCCAGTTCTGGACCGGTGACGCAGGTAAGACGATGGCCAGCAGCGCCACCGTCACCGACGGCAACTGGCACCAGGCCGTCCTGTCCGCCACCACGCCCACCAGCCAGAGCCTCTACCTCGACGGGCAGACCGCCGGCACCCTCACCGGACAGATCCAGCCCAACGGCCTCTCCAACCACGTCTACCTCGGCGCCGGCGCGGTCAGTTCCGGCTGGCCCGCCGCCCCGACCACCGACCCCTCCGGCCACTTCACCGGCCAGATCGCCGACGTCGCCGCCTTCGACCACGGCATCAACGCCGCAACCCTCTACGCCCAGGCCACGGGCGGGGCCACCGCGTACGACGCCGCCGTCGTCGACGCCCACCCCTCCGGCTACTGGCGCCTGAACGACACCGCGGGCAGCCAGGCCGCCGAACTGCTCACCTCGCAGGCCCTCGCCCAGAACCAGGGCACCTACAACAACACCGCCCTCAACAGTGGCGGTCCGTACAGCACCGGCAACACCACCGTCGCCACCTTCAACGGCACCACCTCCTACGTCCAACTGCCCGCCGGAGCCGTCACCCGAACCGGCGGCAGCGCCAGCGTCGAGGTCTGGTTCAAGACCGCCTCCGCCGGCGTCATCTACGGCACCCAGTCCTTCCCGCTCGGCGGCAGCACCAGCGGCCAGGACTGGAGCCCCGTCCTGTACGTCGGTACCGACGGAAAGCTGCACGGCGGCCAGTGGACGGGAAGCGCCACCAACACTGCGGTGAGCGCCACCGCCGTCAACGACAACACCTGGCACCACGCCGTGCTGACCGTCGCGGGCTCCGGCTCCACCAACATCCAGCAGCTGTACATCGACGGCGCCGCCAGCGGCAGTCCGGTAACCGGCACCACCCGGTACAACGGCGATCAGTACGTCTACCTCGGAGCCGGCAACACCAGCAGTGGCTTTCCCGCCGTCCCCGCCGACACCAGCGGCCACTTCAACGGCCAGATCGCGGACTTCGCCTACTACAACTACACGCTCTCTGCCGACAGCATCGGCCGCCACTACACGTACGCCACCGCCCCCGCGGGCGAAGCCGGGAGCCAGTCCGCGAACTACCGCACCGGCGTCACCACCAACACTCCGTCCGCCTACTGGCGCCTGAACGACCGCACCGGCGCGACCGTCGCGCAGGACACCCTCGGCACCGCCCTCCCGAACCAGGAGCACGGCACCTACACCGCCACCACCAACGGCGTCACCGGACCCTCCGGCGCCTCGGACGGTACCGCCGTCACCTTCAACGGCACCACCTCCTCGCTCCAACTGCCCGCCTCCGCGGCCCCCGTCCGGGGCGCCAACAGCATCGAGCTCTGGTTCAAGACCGGCGCCCCGGGCGTCTTGTACGGCTACCAGTCCTTCCCGCTCGGTGCCGCCCACACCGGCGGAGTGGACCAGTGGAACCCCGCTCTGTACGTGGGCACCGACGGCAAGCTCTACGGCGGCCTGTGGACCGGCGACGCCGCCACCACCCTGGCCTCCGGCAGGAGCGTCAACGACAACACCTGGCACCACGCCGTCATCGCCGGCGACGACAACGGCCAGACCCTCTACCTCGACGGC
>NZ_JNYE01000219.1 GCF_000717185.1 Kitasatospora phosalacinea
CGCCCGTACCCACCCCTGCCCACGCGCACCCACCCGCGCCCGCCCACCCGCGTCCCGGGCCCCCTCAGCCCGAGGACCACGAAGGACCCGTATGCGCCTGCGCCGCAGCTCGATCCGCGCGAGGATCGTCGCGCTGCTCCTGGTGCCCATCGCGGCGCTCAGCGGCCTGTGGGTCTACGCCACCCTCGTCACCACGGGCGACGTGTGGGAACAGCTCGACCTCAGCTCCACGTACACCGCCTTCGGCGACCCCGCCGACCAGTACGCCTACGACCTCCAGCAGGAGCGCTCCGCCGCCGTCCTGCGGCTGGCCGCCCCGGGGAACGCCGACTACGCCGCCGCCTACGCCAAGGCCCGCACCACCACCGACCGCGACCTGCAGCTGCTGCGCTACCAGGGCACCAGCCACGACGCCGACAAGCTCGACGCCGACCAGCGCGCCCGCTACCAGGACGTGCTCTCCGTCGCCGACCAGCTCGGCGCCATCCGCAGCCAGATCGGCCAGCAGAAGCAGAGCTGGGACGGCGCCCTCAAGGACTACAGCGACCTGATCACCCCGGTGTTCGCGTTCCGCTCCTCCTTCATCGCCAAGCAGACCGGCTCGCTGCCCCGCCAGGGCACCATCCTGGTCGAGCTCTCCCGGGCCGGCGAGTACCTCGCCCAGGAGACCGCCGCGATGCGCGCCCTGCGGGCCGGCAGCGACGCCGCCGCCGCCGACAGCCGCAAGCAGCAGGTCGCGCTGGACGCCATGAACGCCCAGCAGGCCCTGTTCCGGATCTACATCGCCGAACTCGACGACGAGGACCGGCAGGCCTACAACGCGCTGCGGATGGGCCAGAACTGGAGCTGGCTCACCGCCGCCGAGAACGGCTTCGACAAGGCCGCCGACCGGGCCCTGGAAGTGCGCGGCGGCCCCGTCGACTCCTGGGGCGAGACCGCCGACAAGGTCCTCGCCGACATCGACGCCATCAACTCCCGGCTCGCCGACGACCTCGGCGAGCAGGCCCGCGGCAACGCCGTCGACGCACTGATCCGCGGCGGCACGGCGGGCCTGGTCGGCCTCGCCGCCGTCGTCCTGTCGATCGTCATCTCCTACCGCACCGGCCGCCGCCTGGTGCGCGAACTCGTCGGCCTGCGCAACGCCGCCGCCGACCTGTCCGCCACCCGGCTGCCCTCCGTGATGCTCCGGCTGCGCCGCGGCGACGCCGTCGACGTGGTCGCCGAGGTGCCCCAACTGGAGTTCGGCACCGGGGAGATCGGCCAGGTCGGCCGGGCCTTCAACGAAGTCCAGCGGGTCGCCGTCGAAGCCGCCGTCGAGCAGGCCGAACTGCGCCGCGGCGTCTCCGCCGTCTTCGTCAACCTCGCCCGCCGCAGCCAGGTCCTGCTGCACCGCCAGCTCACCCTGCTCGACACCATGGAGCGCCGCACCGAGGACCCCCGCGAGCTGGAGGACCTCTTCCGGCTCGACCACCTCACCACCCGCATGCGCCGCCACGCCGAGGGCCTGATCATCCTCTCCGGCGGCTCGCCCGGCCGCGCCTGGCGCAAGCCCGTCCGGATGGTCGACGTCGTCCGCGCCGCCGTCGGCGAGGTCGAGGACTACGCCCGGGTGCAGGTGCGGCCCTTCCCCGGCACCGGCCTGCTCGGCTCCGCCGTCGCCGACGTCACCCACCTGATCGCCGAACTCGTCGAGAACGCCACCGTGTTCTCCCCGCCGCAGACCCAGGTCACCGTCCAGGGCGAGGTGGTCGCGCACGGCTTCTGCCTGGAGATCGACGACCGCGGCCTCGGGCTGAGCGAGCAGCACCTGGAGGAGATCAACCAGCGCCTCGCCGTCGAGCAGGAGTTCGACCTCGCCGACACCGACCGGCTCGGCCTGTTCGTGGTCTCCCGGCTCGCCCGCCGCCACGGCATCCGGGTGCACCTGCGGCCCAGCCCCTACGGCGGCACCTCCGCCGTCGTGCTCGTCCCGCGCGAACTGCTCGCCGAGACCGTCGAGTCCGCCCCCGACGCCCCCCGGCAGAGCGGCGAGGACACCGGCAGCCACCGGCAGCCCGCCGCCCCCGCCAGCAGCATCCCCCGCACCGGCGCCACCGCCCTGCCGGCCCGCCGCCAGGGCGCCCACGCCGCGCCCGCCGCCGCCCCGGCCGCCGCGCGCGGCGGGCCCCGCCC
>NZ_JNYE01000220.1 GCF_000717185.1 Kitasatospora phosalacinea
CAGGGGGGACCCTGTGGGAGAGTAGGACGCCGCCGAACAATCATTCAGAGAAAGCCCCCTGACGGGATGTCAGGGGGCTTTCTCGCGTTTCCGGGGCAGTGCGGGTAGCCTGCGCGAATGCAGAACCTGACGTTGACGTGGCAAACCTCGGCCGGTGCCTCCGCGGCGCTGTACGCTGCGGCGTTCACCGTCAGGAGGGGGGTGGCTCGGCGGGCCGAGGGGGAGGTGCGGCGGCGTCGGGCGGGGGCGGCGGCGGACGTGGTGCGGGAGGCGGGGACGCTGCTGGCGTTGTTCGCGCTGTGGCAGGTGGTGGGGCACCTGTCGTTGATGGGTACGGGGCACGCGTTGGAGCGGGCGGAGTGGATCCACCGGACGGAGGGGGAACTCGGGCTGCCGGACGAGGCGTCCTGGCAACGGGCGGTGGTGGGGCATCCGTGGCTGGTGCAGGGGGCGAACTACTACTACGCGACGATGCACTTCGGCGTGATGCTGGTGGTGCTGCTGTGGCTGTTCCTACGGCACCGGGCGCGGTACGCGTGGGTGCGGACGACGGTGGTGGCGACGACGGCGGTGTGCCTGCTGATCCAGTTCGTTCCGGTGGCGCCGCCGCGGATGCTGCCGGGGAACGGGTTCGTGGACCTGGCGGAGCAGTACGGGCAGTCGGTGTACGGCAACGCGGTGGCGGGGGTGGTGGCGGACCAGCTGTCGGCGATGCCCTCGGTGCACGTGGCGTGGTGCGTGATCGCGGCGGTGGCGGTGGTCTCGGTGGCGCGCGGGCCGTGGCGGTGGCTGATGGTGCTGCACCCGGTGGTGACGGTGTGGGTGGTGGTGGTGACGGCGAACCACTTCTGGGCGGACGGGCTGGTGGCGGTGGTGATCCTGCTGACCGTGTACCTGGTGCAGGCGGCGGTGTCGGGGTGGCGCCAGCGGGAGGACGGGGAGCGTCCCGCGGCGGCGCTGCCGGGGGAGCGGGAGCGCAGCGCGGTGCGGCAGGGCTGAGCGGGCCGGGGCTCAGCCGGCGGGCTGGGCGGAGAGCAGGGCCTCGGCGAGGGCGGTGCGGTAGTAGCGGCCCGCGGTGCTGGTGGCGGCGACGAGGCGGGCGTCGAGCAGGACGGTGAGGTGGTCGTCGACGGCGGCGGGGCCGAGGCCGGTGCGGGCGGCCAGCTGGCTGGTGTCGCGCGGGCGGTCGAGGGCGGCCAGGAGTTCGGCGCGGGCGCTGCCGAGCAGGCGGCCCAGGCTGGCGGGCGGGGTGCGCGGGCCGGGGACGGGGGCGGCGGAGGCGGGGTAGACGACGGCGAGGCGGGTGTGCGACTCGTCCGGGAGGAGCCAGCCGTGGCGGGCGCTGGTGGGGACGAGGAGTAGCGCGGGGGCGGGGTGCGGGTGCGGGGGGAGGTCGGGGGCGGTGAGGCGGAGGCGGCCGTCGGGGAGCCAGCGGTGCTGCGGGCCGAGGTGGGGGAGGGCGGCGGGCCAGCCGTGGCGGGCGGCGCGTTCGCGGCGGGTGGCGAGGTCGGTGCGCAGGGCGCGCAGGCGGGCGGGCCATTCGGGGCCGACGACGTGCTGCCACGTCCAGTCGAGGAGTTCGGTGAGGGCGGGCGGCAGGCCGGGGGCGGTGAGGTCGGGCAGGCGGGGGTCGGCGTCCGGGTCCGGGAGGGGCAGGCGCAGGGCGGCTGGCCAGTCGGAGGGGCGGCGGGCGGCGAGCCAGGCGGCGGGTTCCGGGGCGGTCGCGAGGTGGGCGCGGAAGGCGGGCTGGTGGGTGGCGAGCCAGTGGCGGCGCCAGGGTTCGGGGCGGATCTCGGCGAGGACGCCGACCGCGGCGACCGTCTCGACCAGCGGGGAGAGGGCGAAACGGCACGCGGCGAGGCACTCCGTACCGACCAGCCAGTGACCCATCCGTCCCCCTCCGCACGCAGACAGTAGCAACCGGAGGTGAACGGGGCAGGGGAATGCGTGAGGTGCCGGGTGGGCGGGAGCGGCGGCCGGAGCGGAGCGGCTCGATCCGGCCGCCGCTCCCGTCCACCCGGCGGATGCTCCTATGGATGTCAAGCGGCTTCGGTGAGGTCGCTTCGAGTGGTTGGCGGGTTTGTGCGAGTGGGGTGGATCGACCGCATCAGGGCGCG
>NZ_JNYE01000221.1 GCF_000717185.1 Kitasatospora phosalacinea
CACCTCACCCCCCTCGCCGGTCGCCTCGTCCTCAACTCCTGGCCCACCGGCGTCGCCGTCACCCCCGCCATGCAGCACGGCGGCCCCTACCCCGCCGCCACCACCCCCACCACCTCCGTCGGCACCACCGCCGTCCACCGCTGGCTCCGCCCCGTCACCTACCAGGACACCCCGCCCGAACTCCTCCCCGCCGAACTCCGCGACTGACCTCCCGCCGGGCCCGTAGGATCACGCCACAGCCGCGCTCAGGGGAGGGGCACGCGATGAACAGTTGCGGCACCCCCGGGTGGCGGTCCTGGCCGGTGGCGGGGGCGCCGATGCGCGCCAGGCCGATCTGCTCGCGCGGTGGCTCGCGGACGCCGACCGACTGGAGGAGCGGCGGGTGCTGTTCGTCCGGGACCGGGACGAGCTGCCCGAGGGCGAGGTCGCGCGGCTGGAGAAGCAGGGCAACGTGTTCGTGCTGCCGGTGCGCGAGGTGGAGAACCTGCTGCTGGACGCGGACGCCGTGGCCGGGTTCGTCAACGCGGAGCGGGAAGGCGCCGGGGTGACGGCCGAGCAGGCGGAAACGGCGATGCGGAAGGCCGCCGACGAGCTGGAGGAAACAGTCGTCCTCAAGCGGGTGCTGGCCGGGCTGCCCTCCGTCCGGCTGGCGGACAACCGGCTGCGCGGCCGGCTCGCCCGCGAACGGGCCGACGCGGACGGGGTGGCTGCCGCGGTGACCGCCCGGATCCCGCTGCGCGAGGACGTCGAAGCGGAGATCCGCCGTTCCTGGGTCGCGCACGCCACCGCCGTCCGGAGCGTGTGGGACACCGACTGGCGGCAACTGGCCCCGGGTGCGGACGTGCTGAAGACCGTCCTGCAGGAGTTCCTCGGCCGCGGCTACAGCAAGGACGTCGACGGCCCCGTCCTCGCCCGCCTGATCCCGCAACCGCCCGAGGCCCTGCGCCAGGTCTTCGACGCGTTCATGGCCGAGGGCTGAGGGAACGCCCCGGCGAGCGAGGCCGAGGCGTGGGTCCTGCTGGCCGCCCGCCACCGGGCCGCGACGGTGCACGACCTGGGGTGGGAACCGTGGGCGGTGGGGGTGGGGAGGAACTCGACGGCCGTTCTCCGGCGTTCGGTGCAGCGCCGGGGCCCGCCGAAGTTGTCCGTCCAGAAGTTCGTGGCGCACGGGCAGGAGCGTGAGGAGCCGGTCGCGGATCGGGTCGAGAACGCATGACGGGACGGCACCTCCTGGCGGACGCTCGTACAATCGCGCGCAGGGCGAAGCGCCGGGCCGGGATTCCGGCACCGGTGCGAGGGAGGGGGCAGGGTGTTCGGCAGGCTCTTCGGCAGGGTGTTCGGTTCGAGCGAGAAGCTCAACGACCTGGTGGCACAGCTCAGGCCCGACCTGAGCCGGGAATCGCTCGGCGTCGGGCCCGACTTCCCGGGCATCGCCCCGAACCCGCTCCTGAGCGGTGACGCACGGAAGCGCAAAGCGGAACTGCGTACGGGGGAGCTTGCGCTCGGCGTTCTCGTCGACTGGCGGGAGGTCAGCAGCGACGGCAGTCCACGCGTGGTCCTGATGTTCGACGTGGAGACCGCCGACGGCATCTCGTTCCGCGGCATCGCAGACGAAGACCTCACGATCACCGAGCTCACCCGACTCGCCCCGGGACAGACGTTGCCCGTGCGCTACCGGCCGACCGTCATGGACCACTACGTCGCCCTTGCCCGGGACGCGGACCCCGCCCACGTGCAGCGGCTCTCCGAGGAGATCGCGAGCCGCAAGCGGACCTGACCCGAAGCCACCGGCCTGATCCCGCACCGCCATCACGGTCCGCTGCCTGATCCGACGCGCCTGACCCCTCTGCCGCTGGAAGGTCTGCGGGCGGTCTCCGGTCCGGGTACTCCTCGTCCACGGTGCTCATGGCGTGAAGGTGCCGGGCCGGGAGCTGAATATCCGTCAGGTCCACTGCCAGGGGCGGGTGGTGGTGCGGAAGGGGGCGGTTCCGGCGAGGGCGACGGCGGCGTGGTAGCCGGGTGGGGCGGGGGTGTCGGTGACGCGGTAGGAGCGGGACCAGGCGTCCTCGGGGGG
>NZ_JNYE01000222.1 GCF_000717185.1 Kitasatospora phosalacinea
GGACGGGGTGACGTTGACGACGTCCACCGCGTGTTCGGCGCAGTACGCGGAGAGCGCTTCCGCGTCGCGGCGCAGCGCCTCGTCCAGCACGTGCACCTCGTGGCCCTCCACCAGCCACAGCAGCTCCTCCCACGACATGTCGAAGGAGAACGAGACCGTGTGCGCGATCCGCAGCCTGCGCCCACAGGCGGAGGCCACCACCGGATCGAAGATCGCCTCGCGGTGGTTCAACTGCATGTTGGTCAGCCCGTGGTAGGGCGTCACCACACCCTTCGGACGGCCGGTCGAACCCGACGTGAAGATCACGTATGCGGCAGCGTCCGGCTCGTAGGGGACGTGGAACGGGCCGTCGGACTGGGCGGCGAGTTCGGCGGTCACCGCCGGGTCGTCCAGCAGGAGTTGGGGGACACCGGGGGTGAACGGCATCCGGTGCTGTGCGGTGGAGTCGGTGACCAGCAGGACGGGGGCGGTGTCCTCCACCATGAACGCCAACCGGTCCACCGGGTAGTCGAGTTCGAGCGGCAGGTACGCCGCCCCCGCCCGCAGGACGGCGAACAGCGCCGCCACCATGTCCAACGAACGCGGCAACCCCAACGCCACCCGAACACCAACGCCGTCTCACCCGGCACCCGGCGGCGACCTGGGCGAGGACGGCGAGCAGGCGTTCGAGCAGGGACTCGGCGGTGGTGCGGTCGTAGAGGTCGGCGGCGTACTCGAAGGCGATGTCGATCTCCTCCGCCGAGGAGGTCTCCTCGAAGTTGAAGTCGAGTTCGAACTTGGCCGCGCCGAGGTCGCCGGGCAGGATCCGGCTCTCCAGGCCGAGCAGGCGGCCGGCCCGGCCGTCGTTGTGCTGGTAGCCCAGCATCACCTGGAACAGCGGGTGGCGGCCGGGCACCCGGGGCGGGTTGACGGCCTCCACCAGGCGGTCGAACGGGAGGTCCTGGTGGGCGAACGCGGCGAGGTCGAACTCGCGGACACGGCCGAGCAGTTCGGCGAAGGTCGGGTCGCCGGACAGGTCGGTGCGCAGGACGACGGTGTTGACGAAGAAGCCGACCAGCCGGTCGAGTCCGGCGTCGGAGCGTCCGGCGACGGGGGCGCCGAGCGGGATGTCCTCGCCCGCGCCGAGGCGGTGCAGCAGGGTGGCGACGGCGGCCTGCAGCAGCATGAAGGTGGTGGTGCCGGTGGCCCGGGCGGCCTCCCGCAGGCCGCGGTAGACGGCGGGCGGGACGTGGCCGTGGACGGTGTCGCCGCGGTGGTGGGCGGTGGGGGTGCGCGGGTGGTCGAGGGGCAGCGCGAGTTCCTCCGGGAGCCCGGCCAGGGCCTGCTGCCAGTGGGCGAGTTGGCGCTCCAGCAGGCTGCCGGGGCCCTCGGCCAGCAGCTCCTGCTGCCAGAGCGTGTAGTCGGCGTACTGGACGGGCAGCGGCGGCAGTTCGACCCCGGTGCCCGTGGCGGTGGCGGTGTAGGCGGCGGTCAGCTCCTCGACGAACGGGTTCATCGACCACTCGTCGCCCGCGATGTGGTGGAACAGCAGCACCAACACGTGGTCCTCGGGCCCGAGTTCGAGCACGGTGACACGCAGCGGCCGTTCGGCGGCGAGGTCGAAGCCGCGGCGGACGGCGTCCTGCACGGCGGCGTCGAGCCCGGCCTCGGTGACGGGGCGGACCTCGATCGCCCCGGCGGCGGTCGGGGCGTCCAGGACCTGCTGGTACACCGAGCCGTCGCGTTCGGTGAACACGGTGCGCAGGCTCTCGTGCCGTTCGCTGACGGTGCGGACGGCGGTGCGCAGGGCGGCCCGGTCGAGCGGGCCGGTGACGCGGACGACCAGGGGAACGTTGTAGGTGGCGCCGTCGCCGTCGAGGTTCTGCAGGAACCACATCCGGCGCTGGGCGTGCGAGAGCGGCAGGTCGGCGGGGCGGGGGCGGCGGGTGAGGGCGGGGCGGGTGTCGGCGGGGCCGTCCAGGCGGTGGGCGAGGGCGGCGGGGGTGGGTGCTTCGAACAGGTCGCGGACGGTGAGGGCGCCGCCGAGCAGGTGGCGGACCCGGGCGGTCAGCCGGGCGGCGAGCAGCGAGTGGCCGCCGAGGTCGAAGAAGTTCTGCTCCGGCCCGACGTCGTCCAGGCCGAGGGCCTCGCCGAAGGCGCCGCACAGGATCTCCTCGCGGGCGCCGCGCGGGGCCCGTTCGCCGCCGCCGGTCCGCGGGGCGGGGAGGGCGGCGCGGTCGAGCTTGCCGTTGACGGTCAGCGGGAGGGCGTCCAGGGTGACGAAGGCGGTGGGCACCATGTACTCGGGCAGCCGGGCGGCAAGCGCGGTGCGCAGGGCGTCGTGTTCGGCCCCGGCGGTTCCCACCAGGTAGGCGACCAGGCGCTTGACGCCGGGGGTGTCCTCGCGGACCACGACGGCGGCCTGGGCGACGTCCGGGTGGGCGGTCAACGCGTCCTCGATCTCGCCGGGTTCGA
>NZ_JNYE01000223.1 GCF_000717185.1 Kitasatospora phosalacinea
TCAAGGTGTCGTTGGCGGCGAACCCGTCGCACCTGGAGACCGTGGACCCGGTGGTGGAGGGCATCGCCCGCGCGAAGCAGGACATCCTGGACTTCGGCGGCACGACCTTCCCGGTGCTGCCGATCCAGATCCACGGCGACGCGGCGTTCGCCGGGCAGGGCGTGGTCGCGGAGACCCTGAACATGTCGCAGCTGCGCGGCTACCGCACCGGCGGCACCGTGCACGTGGTGGTCAACAACCAGGTCGGCTTCACCGCCGCCCCCGCCTCCTCGCGCTCGTCGATGTACTGCACCGACGTCGCCCGGATGATCGAGGCGCCGATCTTCCACGTCAACGGCGACGACCCCGAGGCCGTGGTCCGCGTCGCGCGCCTGGCCTTCGAGTTCCGCCAGCAGTTCCACAAGGACGTCGTCATCGACCTCATCTGCTACCGCCGCCGCGGACACAACGAGGCCGACAACCCGTCCTTCACCCAGCCCCTGATGTACGACCTGATCGACAAGAAGCGCTCGGTGCGCAAGCTCTACACCGAGGCCCTGATCGGCCGCGGCGACATCACCATGGAAGAGGCCGAACAGGCCCTGCAGGACTTCCAGGGCCAGCTGGAGAAGGTCTTCGCCGAGGTCCGCGAGGCCACCGCCGCCCCCGCCCAGGCCGCCACCGGCCGCCCGCAGGCCGACTTCCCCGTCTCCATCCAGACCGGCATCTCCGCCGAGACCGTCAAGCGCATCGCCGCCTCCCAGGTCAACCTCCCCGACTGGCTGACCGTCCACCCCCGCCTGCTCCCGCAGCTGCAGCGCCGCGCCGCCTCCGTCGAGGACGACACCATCGACTGGGCCACCGGCGAGGCCCTCGCCATCGGCTCCCTCCTCATGGAGGGCCACCCCGTCCGCCTCGCCGGACAGGACTCCCGCCGCGGCACCTTCGGCCAGCGCCACGCCGTCCTCATCGACCGCAACACCGGCGAGGACTACACCCCGCTGATGCACCTCACCGAGGACCAGGCCCGCTTCACCGTCTACGACTCGCTGCTCAGCGAGTACGCGGCGATGGGCTTCGAGTACGGCTACTCCCTGACCCGCCCCAACGCGCTGGTCATGTGGGAGGCCCAGTTCGGCGACTTCGTCAACGGCGCCCAGACCATGGTCGACGAGTACATCGCCTCCGCCGAGCAGAAGTGGGGCCAGCACTCCGGCGTCACCCTGCTCCTCCCCCACGGCATGGAGGGCCAGGGCCCCGACCACTCCTCCGCCCGCCCCGAGCGCTTCCTCGCCCTGTGCGCGCAGGACAACATGACCGTCGCCATGCCCACCCTGCCCTCCAACTACTTCCACCTGCTGCGCTGGCAGGCCCACAACCCCCACCACAAGCCCCTCATCGTCTTCACCCCGAAGTCGATGCTGCGCCTGAAGGCCGCCGCCTCCGCGACCGCCGAGTTCCTCACCGGCGGCTTCCGCCCCGTCATCGGCGACAGCACCGTCGACCCCGCGCAGGTCCGCAAGGTCGTCATCACCTCCGGCAAGTTCTACTACGACCTGGAGGCCGCCCGCACCGAACGCGGCGTCACCGACACCGCCATCGTCCGCGTCGAGCGCCTCTACCCGCTCCCCGTGGCCGAACTCCAGGAGGAACTCGCCCGCTACGGCGAGGACGTCCAGTTCGTCTGGGCCCAGGAGGAACCCGCCAACCAGGGCGCCTGGCCCTTCATCGCCATGAACCTGGTCGACCACCTCCAGGTCGTCATCGGCCGCACCGGCGGCAACGCCCGCCTGCGCCGCGTCGCCCGCCCCGCCTCCTCCGCCCCCGCCGTCGGCTCCGCCAAGCGCCACGCCGCCGAACAGCAGGC
>NZ_JNYE01000224.1 GCF_000717185.1 Kitasatospora phosalacinea
CGCCGAGCGCTGCGGCGAGCACACGTCTTGTTGGTGTGGAAGGTGGCACAGGAAGCCCCCAGCCCTTTCGTTCACGGAACGGATGACGGCAGGCGCCGATATCCGGCAGGAGAATCGCATACGGGAGATACAGGCTTTCAAGCTGCCCTGATGCTCGGTCAAGTGAATTGAGCACCTTGCCGATCATTTGCCCGATTATGTCAATCGATGATCGAGCAAAGAGTAGGCAAAAACAGCTGGCGGGAGGCTCTGTACCTGGTGACGGCATGCGCAGGTTCTTGCCATGATCGCTTCCAAACTCGGCAGCGATCATCGCTCCGAGTGCCTTGTGCTGCCCTCATGTGGGTGGCGAAAGAAATGGAAGATCAGTGTCCAGTGGAGCACGAAGTCAAGTCGGCGATTTTCGCCAAAGATTGACGAATAGTCAGCAAATAAAGGTGACGAGACGTCAAAATCGCTTCTGGCGGATGATCGGCTGCCCCGCAGCCGCCGCGCTGGTAGCAGCATTGATTGCTGCCCCTGCGCAGGCCGCAGCAGCGGCCGAACCGTGGAAGCCCAGCAAGCCCTCGGCAGGGGCCGTGAAGGGGGTGAAGGACCTCAAGCCGGAGGTTGCCCAGCAGGTCAGCCAGGCACAGCGCGCTTTCACCCCGCACGCGACCACCTGGCCTGCAGCCGCCAAGAGCAGCGCCCACGTCCTTGCACCCTCAGAGAAGTCCGACGGCGCCCGCCAGGTCGCAGCAGGTACACCGGTGTGGCTGCAGGCGCCCAAAAGCGAAGATGGTGCTCACCAGGGACCGTCCGACATCGGCGTGTCGGTGTTCGACCACCAGAAGGCTGCCGCACTCGGCGTCTCCGGTGTCGTCTTCACCGTCGACCCGTCCTCTGCCACTAGCAAGAGCAAGGTGCGGGTCGGCGTCGACTACTCGGCCTTCGCCGAAGCCTTCGGAGGCAACTACGCCTCCCGACTCCACTTGGTCACCCTCCCGGCCTGCGCGCTTACCACGCCAGATGTCGCTGCCTGCCGCGTGCAGACCCCGCTCGCGACCCAACAGGATCCGAAGACAACCAGTGTGTCGGCGGAGGTCGAACTCGGGCAGTCGCAGGTGGAACCCTCCACCTCGGCGTCGAACAGCAACACGGTGCCCGCGACCTTCTCCAGCAACGACTCGGCGGTGCTGAAAGCAGCGTCGATGTCCAGCCTCCAGGTCCTCGCGGCCACCACCTCCGATGACCAGGGCGGCAGCGCCGCAGGCAGCTACGC
Organism: Kitasatospora phosalacinea; assembly: GCF_000717185.1. Classification (GTDB taxonomy): domain Bacteria; phylum Actinomycetota; class Actinomycetes; order Streptomycetales; family Streptomycetaceae; genus Kitasatospora; species Kitasatospora phosalacinea_A. Next base: position 1,262 of record NZ_JNYE01000224.1, read on the forward strand.
CGCCGGATCGCTGGCGCCGTCCGGATCCTGGTCCAGTGGCAGCAGCAGTGGGGCGTTCACTTACGCCTATCCGATCCAGGCACCAGGCGCCACGACCTCGGTAGTGCCCGCGATCGAACTCACCTACGACTCGGCCTCGGTGGACGGTAAGACCGCCTCCACCCAGGCGCAGGCGTCGTGGGTGGGCGACGGGTGGTCGACCCCGGACTCCTACATCGAGCAGACCTTCACCTCCTGTACGGACCAGCCCGAGGGCAGCGCCTCGCCGTCCGAGACCGGCGACCAGTGCTATGCAGGTCCGATCCTGACGTTGTCCTTGAATGGCACGTCGACCGCGCTGGTGTGGGACTCCGGCAAGAGCACCTGGAAGCCGCAGAGCGACAACGGCGAGAAGATCGCCCACATCACCGGATCGAACAACGGCACCGGCACCTACAACACCGACTACTGGGCTCTGTCCCGTAATCGGTGGTAACGAAGGGTGACGGGCGTCGTTGGCATGGTGTGCGTGATGTCAACGAGCTTGTGAGTGTGGTGTTTTCCGGGCTG
>NZ_JNYE01000225.1 GCF_000717185.1 Kitasatospora phosalacinea
TTGGGCGGGACGGAGTGCTTGGCCGGGTTGTAGCGCAGCCGCCACGTCCGTACCGCGTGGTTCAGGGCGCCTCGCAGCATGGCCACCGCGTGGTGGACGATGGTGCTCCCGCGGCCGGCGGCGAGCTGCGCGCCAACCCAGGCGTCGATGTGCTTGGGTCGCAGGTCGAGGAGCACCATGCCGCCGAACGCGGGGACCAGGTCGCGCTCGATGCACGCCCGGTAGCCTGCCCAGGTGTTCGGTGCCAGCGCCGGCCGCTTCGCCTCCAGCCACTCGTACAGGAATACCCCGACGCGCAGCGTCCGGTCCTCGTACACGCCCCGGTACTCGGCATCCAGCACCCGCGCCATCTCCCGGGCCGCCTCCGCCCGGCTGGCGAACCCGCCGGATGGCGGGTAGGGCTGCTTGATCGCGCGGTATCGGTCCGCAAGGAGTCACCGCGCGACGAATGGCTGCGGACCGGGAGTACATGTTTGCTGGTCGGCTGTGGGTTGTTGGGCTCGTACACCCCGGAGCACGCATGGTGCGGTGGTGGCGGGTCTCGCACGGGTCTTCGGGGTGCGCCACGGCGAGCGTCGAGAATTCTCGTGGGCCTGTGGGGAATGGCTGGCCCTGGGATTTCCAACGGCCGTTCTATGGCTGCCCTTCGGCCGGTTCAGCCTAATTCTCATCGGCGGCCATCGACGTACTGCCGGGAGATTTCTGGATGGTCCGCGGGAACCACTGGATCTGTGGCCGGGGCGGCGCTACCCTAGAGACATGGACGCCGCCCGGACCCTTCGTCAAGCCCCTGAGCTGGGGACCAGCTGGGGACCACACGTCATGCGCGCCGTCGCACAAGGTGCGCGAAGCGCGCTCATCTGCACACGCACGACGTGCATGTGAGCGCAATTCAGGCAGGAATAGGGAAACCTTTCCTGCTGGGGGTCAAGGGGTCGCAGGTTCAAATCCTGTCGTCCCGACCAGCGTTTACGCAGGTCGGAGGCCGTTCCTATCGGAGTGATAGGGGCGGCCTTTTCCATTGGTGGTCGCAGTGTGGTCGTGAACGCTCGTTCACGTCATCTCGCTGAGGGCGTCTGTGCAGGCTGAGGGCCCTCTTCTCGGTCGTGGCGGGGTGTTTGTCCACTCGGTCGGGCATTCGGGTGTCATCGATCGAGGGCCGGTCGCCTCTTCGGTGCGGAAATGGGCCCGGTTTCGCGGGAAAATGGCATGCCGAAAGTACCTGCAGCGTCAGGTGTTTGACGGACCGCACGTTTATCGGGTGCAGCTGTGGGCGGGGTGGCCGGTTGTCCGGTCCTGCCGGTTGTGAACGGCTCGGCCTGCTGGGCCGGCCGTGGCGCTGTGGTGGTCAGGCCGCGTGGCTGAAGAGCGGGTTCGGCGGGGGTGTGCTGTTGGCGAGGGCGTCGGCGCCGTACTGGGCGCGGGCTTCGACGAGGCAGAGCCTGGCTTCGATGGTGTGGACTGCGGCCATGGCGACGTCCCAGGTGAGGTGGCTGTAGATGTTCGCGGTGGTGGAGAGGGTGGAGTGCCGCAGGGTCTTGGAGATGACGGTCATGGGGACGTTGCCTTCCAGGGCGAGGGTGGCGGCGAGGTGTCGCAGGTCGTGGATGGTGACGTGGGGGAGTCCGGCCTGCTCGCGTAGCTCGTGGAAGCGCCGGTCGGGTGGAGGGGCTTGCCGTGGGCGTCCTGGAAGACGTGGCTGTTGATGGTGGCGGTGCTCCGGTCCATGGCGTGTTGGAGGGCTGTGGCGACGCGCTCGGACAGGGGCACCCAGTTGCGGCTCTTCTTCGTCTTCGGTGCGGTCAGGACGAGTTCGTGGTTGTCGATCGCGGACTGAACATGACGCGGTCGTCGATGCGGACGCAGGGACGTTGAAGGCCGAGTGCCTCGCCCAGCCGTAGCCCGGTGCCGATGATGGTCTCGAAGAGGTCGGCGAAGGCGGGGTCGACGTTGCGGCAGTGGGTGAGGAAGTCGACGGCCTGCTCCGCGCTCCAGGGCACGCGCTCGTCGGCGCGGGGCCGGCGCATGGGCAGGGGCTGGGCCGCGTTGAAGGGGAGCCGGTGGGTGCGGACGGCGCTGCCCAGGGCGCTGGAGAGCGTG
>NZ_JNYE01000226.1 GCF_000717185.1 Kitasatospora phosalacinea
GCAGCGAACACCGGAAACGCGTCATACAACTCACGCCCCATCCCCACCCGCTGCGCACCCTGCCCCGTGAACAAGAACGCCACCCGACCACCCGACACCGCACGCCCCGACACCACACCCGACACCCCACGCCCCTCCACCAACGCCACCAACCCCGCCACCAACCCCTCCCGATCAGCACCCACCACCACCGCACGGTGGTCCATGGAGGCACGGGTGGTCAGCAGCGAGCGCGCCAGGTCGGCGACCGGGAGCTCCGGGTCGGCGGCGAGCAGGTCACGGAGCCGGGCGCCCTGGGCGGACAGCGCGGCCGGGGTCCGGGCGGACAGCACCAGCGGGTAGGCCGCCGCGGCGTCCGGTTCCCGGTGCGGGGCCGGTACGGGCTCCGCCTGTTCCAGGATCAGGTGGGCGTTGGTGCCGCTGATCCCGAACGAGGAGACGGCGGCCCGACGCGGACCCTCCCCCTCCCAACTCCGGTGCTCCGTGAGCAGCTCCACCGTCCCCGCGGACCAGTCGACGTGCGGCGACGGCTCGTCCACGTGCAGGGTCTTCGGCAGCTCGCCGCGGCGCAGCGCCTCCACCATCTTGATCACGCCACCGACCCCGGCCGCGGCCTGGGTGTGGCCGATGTTGGACTTCAACGAGCCCAGCCAGAGCGGCCGTTCGGCACTGTGCTCGGCCCCGTAGGTCGCGATCAGCGCCTGCGCCTCGATCGGGTCACCCAGCGTCGTGCCGGTGCCGTGCGCCTCCAGGTGGTTCCACCGGCGTCGGAGGAGAAGGACCGGCAGCGGCCGTCGGGGGCCAGGGCGCGCTGGCGGCTGAACTCGACGAAGGTGTGGGGGCTCGACATCACGGTGACGCCACCGGCCAGCGCGAGCGTGCACTCGCCGCGCCGCAGTGCCTGGGCGGCCAGGTGGACCGCCACCAGCGAGGACGAGCACGCCGTGTCGACCGTCACCGCCGGACCCTCCAGGCCCAGCGTGTAGGCGACCCGGCCCGAGAGCACGCTCGCGGTGCTGCCGGTCAGCAGGTAGCCCTCGTACTCCTCGGCGGCGTTCGCCGCCCGGGCCCCGTAGTCGCTGTACATCGCACCGGCGAAGACGCCGGTCCGGGTGCCGCGCAGCGCGTCCGGCTCCACCCGGGCGCTCTCGCACGCCTCCCAGGCGGTCTCCAGCAGCAGCCGCTGCTGCGGGTCCATCGCGGCGGCCTCGCGCGGCGAGATGCCGAAGAACTCGGCGTCGAAGCGATCGGCGTCGTGCAGGAAGCCGCCCTCGCGGCAGTACGAGGTGCCGACCCGCTCCGGGTCCGGGTCGTAGAGCGCGTCGAGGTCCCAGCCGCGGTTGACGGGGAAGCCGGTGACGGCGTCCCGGCCCTCGGCGACCAGCCGCCACAGGTCCTCCGGCGAGGCGACCCCGCCGGGGTAGCGGCAGGCCATGCCGATGACGGCGATCGGCTCGTCGTTCGCCGCGATCGGCGCGGTGTCGGCCGGGGTTCCGGTCTCGGACGGGCCGGTGCCGCCCGCGAGTTCGAGCAGCAGCGCCGTGAGCGCGGCGGGGGTGGGGTGGTCGAAGACCACCGTCGCGGGGAGCCGGACCCCGGCGGCCGCGTTGATTCGGTTGCGCAGTTCCACGCCGGTCAGCGAGTCGAAGCCGAGCTCCTTGAAGCTCAGCTCAGCGTCGACCGCGGCGGGATCGCCGTGGCCGAGCACCGAGGCCACCGTGGAATTCACCAACTCCCTTGCGGCAGAAAGCCGTTCGTCCGAGCTGAGGCCAGCGGTGCGGGCCGTCCAGGCGCTCTCCGCACCTGCCGCACCACCTGCCGCGCCGCCCGCCCGCTGCCGGACCGGACGGCGTCCGGCCGGTCGCAGCACGGCGGGCAGCAGGCCCTCCTCGGCCCGGGTGTGCAGCGCGGCGGCGTCGAACCGGGCCGGGACGAGCAGCGGCCGGCCCGCGGTGAGCGCGGCATCGAACAGCGCCAGTCCCTCCTCGTCGGCGAGCGGCTCGATGCCGTTGCGCCGCCAACGGGCCAGTTCGGCGTCGCCCAGTCCGCCGCCCATGCCGTCGGCGGTCGCCCAGAGGCTCCAGGCGAGCGAGAGGGCGGGCAGGCCGAGGGCGTGGCGGTGCTGGGCGAGGGCGTCCAGGTAGGTGTTGGCGGCGGCGTAGTTGGCCTGGCCGGGGTTGGTCAGGGTCTCCACCGTGGCGTCGTCGAGGACGCCCGCGGCGTGCACGACCGCCGTCAGCGGGTGCTCCGCCGGAACGCCGTCCAGCAGCCGCTCCACCGCAGCCCGGTCCGCGACGTCACACGCCACCACCACCGCCTTTGCGCCCAACTCCCCCAGCTCCGCGACCAGTTCGGCCGCACCCGGCGCCTCCCCACCCCGACGGCTCACCAGCAGCAGGTGCCGCACCCCGTACGCCGACGCACACCGTCCGCATCCACGTCCACGTCCACGTCCACCAGCGCGAAACGGCCCGGGTGTTCGGACTGCGCGGTGCGGACGAGCCCCCACAGGGCGGCCGCGGCGAGGTCGGGCACCGTGTCGTCCGGGCGGGCCGCGACCGCGCCGCGGGTGACGAACACCAGCCGCGAGTCGGCGAACCGCTCGTCCGCGAGCCAGGACCGGATGAGCGTCAGCGCGTGCGCCACCAGCGGCCCCGGGTCCGCGGGGTCGCCCGGGCCGCATACGACCGCGACGTTCTCCGGCACGTCGACGGCCGACGGCGCAGCCGACAGCGCGGCCGACAACTCGGCCGGATCGGCGTAACGGGGCGCGTCCGACAGCAGCGCGGTGCCGTCCGGGCCGAGCACGGCCCAGCCACCGGACGGTGCCGCGGCCGCCGCCGTGACCCACTCCACCTGGTGCAGCGAGCGCGCCGCGCCCGCGGCGGCCGTACCGGCCGGGGCCGGGCGCAGGGCGAGCAGGTCCGCGGTCAGGACGGGCGCTCCGGCTGCGTCGGCGGCGACCAGCGCCACCGTGTCCGGCCCGGCGGGCGACCAGTGCACCCGCAGCTCGGTCGCCCCGGTCGCGTGCAACCGGACCCCGCTCCACGAGAACGGCAGCAGCGTCCGGTCCCCGGCCAGGCTCAGCACCACCGGGTGCAGCGCGGCGTCGAGCAGCGCCGGGTGCACGCCGTAGCGGTCGGCCGCCGCCTCCTGCCCGGCGGGCAGGCCGATCTCGGCGAACAGTTCGTCGCCGCGCCGCCACACGGCCCGCAGCCCCTGGAACGCCGGGCCGTACTGGTAGCCGAGCGCCTCCAACTGCGGGTACGCGTCCTCCACCGGCACCGCGGTCGCCCCGGCCGGGGGCCAGGACGCGAGCGTGTCGGCCGGTGCGTCGGCCGCGGGCTCCAGCAGGCCGGTGGCATGCCGCGTCCACTCGACGGGCGGGACCGACGCGGCGGGCGCGGAGTGGATACCGACGGTGCGGCGGCCTGCCGCGTCCGGGCTGCCGACCGCGACCTGGAGCCGGACGCCGCCCGAGGCGGGGAGCGGCAGCGGCGCCTCGATGGTCAGCTCGGCGACCCGGTCGCAGCCCGCCCGGTCGGCGGCGGCCAGGGCGAACTCCAGGAACGCCGTCCCCGGCAGCAGGGTCGTTCCGGCGACCGTGTGGTCGGCCAGCCAGGGGTGGCTGCCGATCGCGAGCCGTCCGGTCAGCAGCAGGCCGCCGTCCTCGGCCGGTTCGACGGCGGCGCCGAGCAGCGGGTGTCCGGTGCGGTCCAGGCCGAGGCGCTCCGCACCCGCCGTCGCGGACGAGGGCTCCAACCAGTACCGGCGGTGCTGGAAGGCATACGTCGGCAGGTCCACC
>NZ_JNYE01000227.1 GCF_000717185.1 Kitasatospora phosalacinea
GGCTCTGTCCCGTAATCGGTGGTAGCGCTCTGTGGTGGTCACTGGAGGAGGATGCGGTGGCGGAGCAGAGGGAACCTGGCTCGGCCGTGCATTTGCCTCATGATCCGTTTGGTTCGCGTGTTGACGCCTTCGGTGCGGCCGTTGTGGAAGGGGAGCGTGAGGCCGGCGTCGACGGCGGCCCGGTCGAGTTGCAGGCCGTTCGTGAAGGAGTGCAGGTGGGGCAGGCCGACGGAGCGAGCTGACATGATCCAGTCGGTGAGCTTGGCGTCGTTGCCCTCGGCCGGCGTCAGCAGTTGCGCGAACTCGCTTACCAGGCGGGCGAGTTCGGTCATCTCGGGGCAGGCCGCAGTGAGTTCCCTCAGCAGTGCGGTGTCCTTGTCGCGCAGATTCTCGGGGCGGCTGAGGAGGAGACGCGCGAAGCGCTGCGGGGTGGTGACAGGCTTGTCGCCCTCGGCGCGGCCCTGGGTGAGGTAGCGGACCAGGAGGTTCGCGCTGCCGGTGTAGCCCAGCTCCTTGATCTCGCGCAGCAGGTGGGCAACCGGCACCGCGGGGTCCCCGGCCCGGCGCTGGCGCAGGTGATCGCGGTAGGGGTCGACGAGCGTGGGCTTGTAGCGCGGTGCCCGGCGGTCGCCGGTGGGCTCCTTCATGCGGGCGTACCGCTTGACGGTGTTCAGGGCGACGTCGAGGCGGCGGGCGCATTCGAGCAGGCCGACGCCCTGGCCGAGCAGCTTGTGGACCTGTTGCCAGCGGTCACGGGTGGTCTGCTCGCGTACGCCCCCGGGCCGGGCAGGGTTCACCGCGGTGGCCCAGCAGGCCGCGTGGGAGCGGACCTCGGCCAAGACCTTGCCGCACAGGTTGCTCCACAGGTGCCACCTGTCGCTGACCTGCACAGCTTCGGAGAGGGCCTGGCGGATCGCCTCGCCGTAGGACCCGGAGCCGTCGCGGCAGACGTACTCGATCCCGGGGTGCTCGCGCAGCCACGCGACCAGCGTCTGCGTCGTGCGGTCGGGCAGGACGTCGATCCGCTCGCCGGTCTCGGCGTCAATCAGCACGGTCGCGTAACGCTGACGCCGGCGCAGGGCGAAGTCGTCGACGCCGAGCACGCGCGGGATGCGCGGCGGCGGCACCGCCTGGCGCATGAGCACGCGCAGGGCGGTCGAGCGGGAGATCGCGCAGGCCAGGACGCGGGAGAGGCGAGCGCCCGCCCGGCCCGCTAACTCCTTCACAACCTGCCCGAGTTGGTCGGCGAGACGGCGCGTGCGCCGCTGGTAGCGTTCGATCAGGCCGGGGACCTGCTCGCGGAACGTCTGCCGCGGGCAGCCCAGGACCGGGCAGACCATGCGTCGGACCCGCACCGACGCCACGACCCGGCGCCCGTCCACCGGCACATCCGCCACCACCCGCCCGTGGAAGGCATGCACCTGCCCCGTCGGCTGCCCGCACATCGGGCACGGCACCGGATCGTCCCTGGTCCGCGCCGACACCCGGATGACCTCGCCCTCGTCCGCCACATCCTCGACGACAAGGGCGGACAGCCCGGAAAACACCACACTCACAAGCTCGTTGACATCACGCACACCATGCCAACGACGCCCGTCACCCTTCGTTACCACCGATTACGGGACAGAGCC
>NZ_JNYE01000228.1 GCF_000717185.1 Kitasatospora phosalacinea
GCTGCGCTCCGCCATTTCTGGTGGCTTTTCCCCGGGCCTACGGCCCGTCAACCGGTCGGCATTCCTGTCTTATTGGTCCGGTGCTTTCGCGGCCCTACGGTCCGATTGGCTGACGGCCTTTCCCGGGGTGCGCCCGGGGGTGGGCGTTGACGATGTGACGCGAAATTCGGGTAGCGGCCCATCCCTCCGGGGAGGCGGGGGTGCCGGCCGGGGCCTGCGGCCCCCGGCGTTGACGATGTGTCGCGGACTTCCGGTAGGAGCCACAACCCCACCCCCGGGAGTCATCCCCCGGTCCCGGCCGGTGGCCGGTCCAGCCCTGCGGTTGCCGGGCTGACGGGCCGTCCTGCGCCCCTGGGCAGGGGCTGGGGCGGGGCCTGCGGCCTCCGGGGGCAACCCCCGGGCCACCGGTCCGAACCGGCCTCCCCCGCCCCGGTGGCGGACCTTCACGGACGCCCCGCACGGCGGCCCCTGACGGGCCCTCAACCGCAGACTCCCAGACCGCTTGCCCAGAAGCATTCAGCTCGTTTCCTGAGGCACTTACCGGGGTGCCTTACAGCTCTATCCTACCGGCCCGTGAACGGGCGCGAACGCGAACGGGAAGCGTCGCGGAGACCACCCGTCCAGACTCTATCCTGCCGCACTCCAGGCGGAAATCTGAATTCCCCCTCGCTCCCTTTCAGGCGAGAATCCGAAACCTTTCCCAGGCGCAGCGGCGAGGAATCGAATTCGGGCACCTCGGAAATGGGCCTACGGCCCTCCGCCCCGACACCACGACCACCCTCCCAGACCGCCCAGGAAAAACCGCGCAGCACCACCAGGCCAATTCCCGGAACAGCAAAACCAAACCGAACACCCAACCTGGACCGCGGCCACGACGGCGGCCAGGACGGCCACCAGGACGGACACAGCGGGGCGCGGCGCCGGGCGGCCAGGGCCAAGAGCAGGGGCCCGGCGCCGGACGGCCGAGACGAGCCGCCAGCCGCCGAGCACCCCACCCCGACCACGCCACCGACAAGGCCGGCCTTCCCGGCCGCCACCAACACCTGGCGGTCGTCGGCACCCGGAAGGCGGCCACCACCGAGCAGCAGCCGCGGCCCCACCCCGGCACCCTGTCGCACCCACCTGTCGCGCCCGGACCCCACACAGGGGATCAGGAGTACCCGCCCACGTCACCCCACACGACAGCACCCCATCGCGACACCAAGCACGACAACCCCCGCCCACCACCAGAGCGGCCCTCACGGCGGCCTGACGGCCACCCAGCCGCCCAACCCGAACCGCCCCAGCGGAACGACGGACCGCCCGGGACAGCAGCACAGCCAGGCCCGGACAGCCGCCCCGGGACAGCGGGCCCGACCCGGACAGCGACGCAGCACGGCGGGACAGCCCCCGGAACGGCGGGAAGGGCGAACACGGCCTGGACGGCGGCGGCCGAGCAGGGCGCAGCAGACCCCGAACGGCCCGCCCCGGCCGCGCAGCACCGGGCCAGGCCCAGCAGCCCCGGAACGGCGGCGCGGCGAGGCACGCACGGCAACCCGGGACGGCGGCGCAGCACGACCGGACAGCCCCCGGGACGGCGGGCCCGGCCCAGACGAAACCGAACACCACCCCCCGCCACCACCCCCGAC
>NZ_JNYE01000229.1 GCF_000717185.1 Kitasatospora phosalacinea
GTAGGCCTTCAGCGCCGCGACCAGGCCGGAGTAGGTGTAGAAGGAGTTCCGGTTCGGGAACATCTGGTTGAACTGGGCCTCGGAGACCACGAACCCGCCGGGGTTGACGGTGCCGGACGGGCTCGGGCTGGTGCCGCCGCCGCTACAGGTGTACGGGCTCCAGAACCAGGTGGAGATGGTCGGGTCGTAACCCGGGTTGTCGTGCGTGGCGATGTAGTACTGGCCGTTGGGCGCGTACTTCACGATCGAGCCGGTGGCGTACTGGGTGCCCGCCACCCAGGTCGGGTGGTTGCAGGCGGTGGGGGTCGTGGTGGTGCCGCCACCGCCGCCGCAGGCGCCCTGGTCGGCCCAGACGCCGGAGCCGCCGGTGCTCGGCGTCTCCCCCTGGGTCCACCACTTGGCGTTCCAGTTGTGCCCGTTGTACGAGGCGGACGTGCCGCCGGTGTACACCTGGGTCGCCGAGTACGGGGTGGTGCAGGCCGCCGCCGCGGTCGACGTGGTGGGCACCATCACGGCCAGGCCGGTCGCAGCCAGCGCGCCGGTCAGCAGCGCGGCGATCTTTTGCTTGTTCACGTGCCACTCCTCGTGGGGGGAAGGACGGGGCTGGGCAGGGAACCCGCGGCGCACTCAACTCCAAATGGTCCAGACCTGTCAATAGGTCAGGAAAGGAATCATGAAAGCGAAGTGACGGAATGTCAGGAACCTTTACTGTCGTTCCCGGATTGCCACCGAATCCGTCCACCCGACTGATTCCGGTGCGTCCGACCGACCCCCACCAGCACGGAAGCCGCGAATTCCGGAATCGGAACCAGATATTCCATGGCCATTTCCGATCCCTCGCGCCCTGCGCGCACCATCAAGTGGTCTGAACCTATTGACGCCATGGTCCAGACCTTTCTACCCTCTCGTCGTACGCACGCCAGCCGTCACCCGCCCCGCCGTCACTCGCCCCCGCCACCGCCCCGCAGCACGTCCAGCACCCGCTCCAACCGGGCCCGCCCGGCCTCCGGCGTCAGCGCCTGGAGCAGCGGCAGGATCAGCTGGTAGCGCCCCGTCCGGTCGAGCGCCTCGAAGGCCGCCCTCGCCCGCGGGTCCGCCTCCAGCTCGGCCGCCAGGCCGGGCGGCACCTCCGCCGTCCGCTGCGACTCGTACGCCCCCGCCCACCGCCCGTCCTCCTGCGCCCGCCGCACCTCGGCCAGCCCGGGCTCGCGCATCCGCCCGGCAGCGGTCAGCGCCGCCACCTTCTCCACGTTCACCCGGGACCACAGGCTCCGGGGGCGCCGCGGCACGTACTTCTGCAGGTAGTGCTGCGCGTCGAGCGAACGCCGCTGCCCGGAGATCCAGCCGTAGCACAGCCCCACGTCGACCAGTTCGTCCTCGGTGACCGTCGGAATGCCCGACTTCCTCTTGGCCACCTTGACCCACACCCCCTCCTGCCGCCCGTGGTGCCCCGCCAACCAGGCCTCGAACGCCGCCGCGTCCGGGAAAGCGACGACCTCCACCCCCGCGATCTCATCCATGCGGCCCAGCCTAGTAGGGCTTGGTCAGGTTGATTTTGATTGGGCGTGTCTGTTGGCGGTGGTGTGTCGTTGAGGACGTGTGACACCTGGGGAGATGGCTGAGGTCCG
>NZ_JNYE01000230.1 GCF_000717185.1 Kitasatospora phosalacinea
GGGGTGCTGTTCACCGACGGGCAGTTCGCCGATCTGTTCCCGTCGCGAGGCAAGCCTGCCTGGTCGCCGGGCCGGCTCGCGCTGGTGCTGGTGCTGCAGTTCGTCGAGGGGCTGACCGACCGGCAGGCTGCGGAGGCGGTGCGGGCGAGGATCGACTTCAAGTACGCACTCGGCCTGGAACTGGGCGATCCCGGCTTCGACTTCTCGGTGCTCTCGGAGTTCAGGGACCGGCTGGTCGAGGCGGACGCCGGACGGCGGGTGCTGGACGGCGTCCTCGACGCCGCCCGGGCCAGGGGCCTGCTGAAGACGGCGGGGCGGGCGCGGACCGATTCCACCCACGTGCTGTCCGCGGCCCGGCAGATGTGCTGGCTGGAGATGGTCTCGGAGACACTGCGCTCCGCGTTGAACGCGCTCGCCCGGGCCGCCCCCGAATGGCTGGCGGATGTCGCGGAGCCGGACTGGTTCCGGCACTACGCCACCCGGGCCGAGGACTCCCGCTTCCCCAAGGCGCACGCGAAGCGGGTCGAGGCGGGGCAGCGGGTCGGCGCCGACGGGACGCGGCTGTTCCAGGCGCTTGGCGCCCCCGACGCGCCGCCGGGCCTGCGGGCCCTGCCCGAGGTGGAGACCCTGCGCCTGGTCTGGGTCCAGCACTTCCACCAGGCCGAGGGCGAGGTGAGGCGGCGGGACCCGAAAGACCGGCCGCCGGGCGCTTTGCGCCTGGTCACCCCCTATGACCCCGAGGCACGCGGCGGCAGGAAGAACGAGCTGGTCTGGGACGGCTACAAGGTCCACCTGACCGAGACCTGCGAGAGCGACACGCCGAACCTGGTCACGAACGTGGCCACCACCAGCGCCACCGTCGCGGACAGCGTGATGGGCGAGGTGATCCACACCTCGCTCGCCGAACGGGACTGTCTGCCGGACGAGCACTGGGTCGATGCCGGATATCCCACCGCCTCCCAGATCGCGACGGCCCGGCGCGAGCACGGCATCGCCCTGCACGGACCGGTCGGGCCCGACACCAGTGCGCGGGGCACCGCCGACAGCCACGGCCGGGAGTCGTTCTCCATCGACTGGGACCGCGAGCGGGTCACCTGCCCCGGCGGCCACACCAGCGTCAACTGGAGCAACCGGCTCTCCGAACACGGGCTGCCGGTGATCCGGGTGCGGTTTTCTTCCACCGACTGCCGCCCCTGCCCGGCCCGGACAGAGTGCATCAACTCACCCAAGGCGCCCCGACGCGAACTGCGCCTGCGTCGGCACGACGACCACCACGCCCTGCGAGCCGCCAGAGCAGAGCAGCAGACCGACGACTGGAAAGAGCGCTACAAGGTCCGCGCCGGCGTCGAAGGCACCATCGCCCAGGGCGTCGGGCGCTGCGGCATGCGCAGATCCCGCTACCGGGGCCTCGCGAAGACCGGTCTCCAGCACCAACTCACCGGCGCAGCCCTCAACCTCACCCGCATCGACGCCCACCTCACCGACACACCCCGAGCCCGAACCCGCACCAGCCACTTCGCAGCACTTCGCCCCACCGACCAACCAGTCGACGAGGCGAAGTGATCAGAACCCGAATTCACCAACAGCGTCCG
>NZ_JNYE01000231.1 GCF_000717185.1 Kitasatospora phosalacinea
TACAAGCGACGCACCGACCTCGATTGGGCCTGCTCCAACCAGCCTGCAGCCATCATCTGCCTGCGGAAGCTCCGAACCTCATTCTGAAACGATCAGTTAAAGGGGGGATCACGTCGGCCCCTCGCCCGTCGACCGCGCCCGCCCCGGCTCCAAGCACCACCTGATCGTCGACCGGCACGGAATCCCGCTCGCCGTCACGCTCACCGGCGGCAACCGGCACGACGTCACCCAGCTCCTGCCACTGCTGGACGCCGTCCCGCCGATCCGGGGACTGCGGGGACGCCCCCGCCGCAAGCCCCGGCGCCTGTACGCAGACCGGGGCTACGACTTCGACAAGTACCGCCGCCTGCTGTGGAAGCGCGGCATCAAGCCGTTGATCGCCCGGCGCGGCGTCGCCCATGGGTCCGGGTTGGGCAAGGTGCGCTGGGTGGTCGAGCGCGCCTTCGCCTGGCTGCACCAGTTCAAACGTCTCCGCACCCGCTACGAGCGACGCGCCGATCTCCACCAGGGCCTGCTCGAACTGGCTTGCAGTCTCATATGCCTCCGCCGCCTGCGAACTTCACCCTGAAGCGATCTCGGCTACGCTGAACCACCCCGGCCGCACCTCGGCCAGAAGCGGTTGCAGCGACCGCACCGCGGAGCGCAGGTCCTCATCGGTGACGTCAACTGTCACCGGCAGGCTCAGCCCGTACCGGCGTAGCCGCCAGAGGTCGAAGACCTCGCTCCGGTCGGCTGCGAAGTCCACATCGACCTCAGTGCCGTTGTCGCTGACGAAGCGGCAGCCTGCCCCATGAACCGTGTAGGAGTAGGCGCCGATGTGATCACTCCGGCTGATCCGGCGCGACCGGGCCAGACCGAGGAGATCTGCCAGTCGCTCAAGTGAGGGGATCGCCACCCTCATGGCCTCGTCAATCGCGTTCAGAGCATGGACGTAATCGAGCACGAGGTCTCGTGCAGCCCCAACCCGTTCCATCCGGCGTCCCCCTGAGCCCGTGGCTGAAAAGATTGTCCCATGTGCCGCCAGCATCTCCACACGACGGCATTCTGAAACGATCAGTTACTGACTTCGGCTCGTCAGGGTGAATCTGCGCGAAGTGCCTGACGGGTCTGAAGCGGTGGCTGTACCGGTGGTGTGTGAGATATGCGGATGGCGGCGGGCTGACCGCCGCGGGACGGCTGCGTCGGGAGTCGGTGCGGGTGCAGGCTGCCGAGTTGTTCGAGCAGGAGGTCAAGCCGGCGGAGGTGGCCCGGCGCCTGCGGGTGAGTGTGAAGTCCGCCTATCAGTGGCACCAGTTGTGGCGCGCCGGTGGCGTGCAGGCGCTGGCATCGCGTGGCCCGGCCGGGTCGCGGTGTCGCCTGTCGCCGCGCTGTCTGACCAAGCTCGCCGCGTATCTGGACGAGGGGCCGGCCGCGCACGGCTGGGTGGAGGACCAGGTCTGGACGGCCTCGCGGGTGGTCACGCTCATCGGGCGGAAGTTCCACGTCACCTACAGCGTCTCGGGCGCCACCAGGCTGATGCACCGCCTCGGCTTCAGCCCGCAGGTCCCCTCAGGTTGTCCCAGACCAGGACGATCGGGCCGTCGAGCTGGTTGTGCGCGGCGACGATCAGGTCGCGGTAGTCGGTCCAGGCGAAGCTCTTGCGGCCTTTGGCCCGACCCTGGCT
>NZ_JNYE01000232.1 GCF_000717185.1 Kitasatospora phosalacinea
CGGCCTGCGCGCCCTGGCCCCCGCCCACCTCAAGCACCCGCAGCCCGCCGCGGACGGCCCGCTGCTGGACGAGGGCACCAGCGCCTACGACGACGACCGACCGCAGGGCTGACGGAGAGTCAGCCTGTGCTCGTGGGATGTCCTCGAGCACGCGGCGCCGACGTGCCCGCTCTCAGCCGATCCCCCCGGTGCGGTCGAGCTGCGAGCCGGGCTGGCCGACACCGAGATACTCGGAGTGAAGTTCCCCGATTTGCTCGGCATCGGCATGATCCGATGCGCAGTTCGACCGCACCTCGGGGTAGTGGCGTTTGACTGCCGAGAAGCAGTCAACGGGATATCAAGCTGCCCATTTGGGAACGATGCGATACTTCTCATCCAACGGGATCCCGCGCCCTTTATATACTTGAATACCGCCGATGACGGTTCGCAGAATTTTGTTCCGCTGATCCGGGCTGGCCATTCCCCACTCGGCTACGATTCCCATATATTCGGCGCGGGGGCGATCCTCTTGGCCAGGCTCAATCAGAGTGGTTCTCGGAGGCTGCCGCTCCTGGATCTCCTGCCGCTCTGACAGGATCTTTTCCTGACGCCGCCGGGCCGCATCGAGACTGATGGCGCCTACAGAAACAGCCTTGGCAAGGTTGTCCTCCTGCCGTTCAAGATCGGCTATTTCATCCTCCGCCGACCGCTCTTGAACGACAGTCGCTTGATGGGCGGACGCTCTCTCGATCCGATCCTGGAGATCAATTGGAGGATCTGGAATGTGCCGATCCAGCCAGTTTATGACATGCGTCTCGATGTGCTCAAGATTTCCATATCCAGATTCCCGGCACGTTCCCATATCCGACTGGGTCCGGCATCGCCAGGTGACGTCAAATGGATTCGGTCGCCCATTTATACTCGGGCGTCGCACCTTCTTGGCGCGCAGCATCGGTTGCATGGTGACCCCGCAATGGGGGCATTTAACTAGCCCGCTGACGGAGTATCTGACGGACTCTCGATCATTGATCACCGGGCGCCTTGGATAGGCCCCCCGATGCCTCGTGTACCGGTCCCATATCAGCTCGCATCGAACAGGGTCTGCAATGACCGGCTCATGCTGACCAGGAAGGTAGAGGCCATATTCCTCCGGCCTACGGGAACGGTTTCGGCGCTTCTTCAGTCCCCCTTTCCCTGTGTTCACCAGTTTGTGAAGCTGACCTGGGAGCCTGTAACGAACGAATCCGAGCCCGAACCCCGAGTCAAGTATGCCGTATAGGCGCGCAGGACTGACTGGGTTTCCAGTGATCGGATCCGTTACTCCAGCAGCAGCCCACCGGCGAGTTATCGATGTAATACTCCCGCCCGCCGAGGCGTGCTCGTAGGCATCAGCTAGACGAGTAGTTCCGAAGTGGGTCAGTGGTCGTAGGCGATGAGTGATCGGGTGACGGGTTGGCCGGTGGTGCGGTTGTGCCAGATCGCGCAGGTCA
>NZ_JNYE01000233.1 GCF_000717185.1 Kitasatospora phosalacinea
AGGAATCTCAATGATCGTGTCAAGCCGCCTGCGTGACCGGCGGGGCGGAGGTGAACAGCCTCTTGTCACGCAGCATCGCCCACAGGACATCGACCCGGCGGCGGGCGAGCGCCAGCAGGGCCTGGGTGTGCAACAGCCCCTCTCCGCGCTTCTTCAGGTAGTAGTCCCGGGACGGACCGGGCCTCATCATCGCGGTCTGCGCGGCCATGTAGAAGATGTACCGCAGGCGCCGGTTGTACCGCTTGGGCCGGTGGTAGTTGTTGGTGCGGCGGCCGGAGTCCCGGGCGACCGGGGCGAGGCCGGCGTGGGAGGCCAGGCGGCCGGCGTCCAGGTAGCCGGACAGGTCGCCGACGATGGCGACGAGTTCGGCGCCCAGGATGGGGCCCATGCCGGGCATCGACTCGATGATCTCGGCGCGTTCGTCGGCGCGGAAGGTCTCGCGGATCTCCCGGTCGTTGTCCTTGATCCGCTCGTCCAGGGCCAGGAGCTGGTGGGCGAGGTCGCGGACCAGCTTGGCGGCCCGCTTCTCGCCGGGCAGTTCGATCGTCTGCGACTGTGCGGCCTCCACCGCCTTCGCGGCGACGTCGCCCGGGTTGCGGACCTTGCGGTGCTCCAGCCAGGCCGTCAGCCGCTTGACGCCGATCCGCCGCAGGGCGGCCGGTGTCTGGTACTCGGTCAGCATGACGACGGGGCCCTTGGCCGCGGAGTAGTCGAAGGCCCGCTCCAGGGCCGGGCAGATGCCGACCAGCAGGTCGCGCAGCCGGTTGATCAGCCGAACCCGGTCGGCGATCAGGTCGGCCCGGTAGTTGGTCAGCACCCGCAGCGTGGTGACCAGCTCCGAAGGGGTGTCCAGCCGAGCGAAGCCCTTCGGACGCATGCGGGCCTGGTCGGCGATGACCCGGGCGTCCTTGGCGTCGGTCTTGCCCTCTCCTTGATAAGCAGCGGACATGCGGTTGACCGTGCGGCCGGGCACGTAGACGACGTGTTGTCCGTGGGCGACCAGCAGGGCCAGCAGCAGGGTCGAGGCGCGGCCGGAGATGTCCACCGCCCACCGGATCTCGTCGGCCTTCGCCTGGGCGGTTCTGACGAGGGCGAGGATCTGGGTCTCGTCGTTGATCACCTTCGTCGAGAACACGCTCTCGCCGTCGGCGTCGACCGCCACCGCCCAGTGGTGCCCCTTGCCGGCGTCGATGCCGACCCATATCCGCTCCTGAGGCGTGCTCAAGACCATAGCTCCGTTCCACCGTGACCAGCACTTCCATGGCCCGTAGAACACTCCGCCAACAGGTCCCTAACCAGCGATGACCGCAGTTCTCAATCAGTGGTCGGAGCATCCCGAAGGACCGGGCGGCCATTCCTTCGGAGCCATCAACGGCAAACCACCATCAGCCACACCCGGTCCTCCCGGACCGCCTCACATTCTTAGGGA
>NZ_JNYE01000234.1 GCF_000717185.1 Kitasatospora phosalacinea
CTCGCCCACCCCCGCACCGCCCACCCCCGAACCGTCCGCGGCCGAGCAGTTGGCGGCCGGACTGCGGACGGCGATCAGCGGCCTGGTCCGCGCCGGTCGCCCCTTCGACCAGCTCGCCCCCATCCCGGCGACGGTGCTGGACCTGCTCGACCGGCAGGGCCCGATGACCACCGCGGAGCTCGCGGCGAGCCGCGGCGTGCGCCACCAGACCATGGCTGCCACCGTCAAGGAGCTCGCCGAGGCCGGCCAGCTGACCGCCGGGCCGCACCCGGACGACGCCCGCAAGAAGGTGCTGACCCTGACCCCGCAGGGTCGACGCGCGATCGAGGCCGACCGGCAGCAGCGGGTCGGCCTGCTCGCGCGGGCGGTCGACGGGAGCCTGGACGAGTCCGAGCAGCACCTGCTGACCCGAGCCCTCCCCTTGCTGGACCGGATCGCGGCCGAGCTGGGCGCGGCGGACGGCGGCCGGGGCGCGGCGGGCGACCGGGGGCCGATCAGCGGGGCCTGGTGAGCCGCCCCCGGTCTCCGTCCGCCGCACCGTTTCACTGATAACAGCAGAAGCGTATCGCCGATCCCATTCTCTGTTATCGTTGATACCAGCAGAGCGAGATCGCCGATACGAAAGAGGTTCCGCCATGTCCGTCACCGACGCACAGCCCCGGGTCGCCCTGGTCACCGGCGGCTCCGGCGGCATCGGCCGCGCCGTCGTCCGGCGGCTCGCCGCCGCCGGGCACCCCGTCGCCGTCCACTACTCCGGCAGCAAGGACAAGGCCGAGGCCCTGGTCGCGGAGGTCGTCGGCAACGGCGGCCGGGCGCTGGCGGTCGGCGGGGACGTGGCGGACGAACGGGAGATGACCGCCGCGTTCGACCGGGTCGAGGCCGAGTTCGGCGGGCTGGACGTGGTCGTCCACACCGCGGGCGTCATGCGCCTGGCGCCCGTCGCCGAACTCGACCTGGCCGACTTCGACGAGGTGCAGCGGGTCAACGTCCGCGGCACCTTCGTGGTCGCCCAGCAGGCCGCCCGGCGGCTGCGCCGGGGCGGAGCCCTGATCAACTTCTCCACCTCGGTGCTCGGGCTCCAGTTCCCGACCTACGGCGCCTACGCGGCCAGCAAGGGCGCGGTCGAGGCACTGACCCTGGTGCTGGCCCGCGAACTGCGCGGCCGGGACGTCACCGTCAACGCCATCGCGCCCGGCCCCACCGCCACCCCGCTGTTCCTGGAGGGCAAGGACCAGGACACCGTCGACCGCCTGGCCGCCCAGCCCCCGCTGGAACGCCTCGGCACCCCCGAGGACATCGCCGAACTCGCCGCCTTCCTGGCCGGCCCGGCCGGCCGCTGGATCAACGGCCAGAACATCCGCAGCAACGGCGGCATCGCCTGACCCGGCCCCACCCGGCCCACTCCGCCGTCCCGCCCGCCCGTCCCACC
>NZ_JNYE01000235.1 GCF_000717185.1 Kitasatospora phosalacinea
TACGCGGTCAACTCCGCCAAGTCACTGGCCCTGCCCGCCGAGAGCATCACCACGGCGCAGGACTGCCCCGAGGCGGGAGCCACCCCGACCGGCACACTGCTCAGCGACAGCCGCACCTCCTACGACAACAACGCGTTCACCTGGGACGGCGCCGGCGGCGGCACCGCACCCAGCAAGGGCGAACCGACTCGCTCCGAGGTCGCCTCGGCGGCCAGCGGACCCAACGCGACGGCCTTCGTGACCGCTACGCGGACCAGCTACGACTCCTACGGCCGTGCGGCCACCACCGTGCGGACGCCCGACTCCACCGCCCCCGACGGCAGCAGCCTCGCCCAGAGCACCACCACCACCTACACCCCGGCCACCGGCGCGGTGCCCACCGGTACCGTGACGACGTCGCAGGTGACCGGCGGTGCTTCGCCGACCTACCAGACGACGACGGTCACCCTGGACGCCGCCCGGGGCCTGCCACTGGAGAAGGTCGACCCCGCGAACCTGCGGACCTCGACGGTCTACGACACCCTGGGCCGGTCCACGGCCCTGTGGCTGCCGGCCCAGTCCAAGGCCGCCAACCAACCGGCGTCGATGAAGTACGAGTACGCGGTCAACACGGCCAGCGCGTCGGCGATCACGACCAAGACCCTGATGGAGAACGGTTCGTACGTGTCCTCGGTGGCGCTGTACGACGCGCTGCTGCGACCCCGGCAGACCCAGGCGACCAGCGAGAACGACTCGATGACCGTGACGGACACCCAGTACGACTCGCACGGCTGGACCGTCCTCGCCAACACCTTCAACGTGGCCGGTCCGCCCCGGAGCGTGGTGGCCACCGCCGCCCAGATCACCATCCCGGCCACCACGCTGTCCGAGCACGACGGGATGGGCCGGATCACCGGGACCACCGAGGAACAGCGCGGCAGCACGGTCGCGGGGATGGGCACGAAGAACGTGTACACCGGTGACAGCACCCTGGTGGTGCCGCGCGCCGGCGGCATCACCACCCGGAAGCTGACCGACGGGCGCGACCAGCAGGTCGAGATCGACCAGTACACCACGGCGCCCACGATCACCGGATCGGCGACGGGAGGCTGGGCCGCGACCGGCGGCACGTCGGTCGCCACGAAGTACGCCTACGACCTGAACGGCAAGCCGACCAGGGTCGAGGCCGCGGACGGCTCGGTCTGGCTCTCCACCTACGACCTGCTCGGCCGGAAGGTGCGACAGTCCGACCCGGACGCCGGGACGACGCAGTACACCTACGACGACGCCGCGAACCAGGTGGGCACGATCGACGCCCGGGGGACCCAACTCGGCTACACCTACGACCTGTTGGGCCGCAAGCTGACCGCGGTGGACCGGACCAACGGCAACTTCACCTTCGGCGTCTGCGCTCGGCACGAAGATCACCCTGCCCGGCGGCGAGGCACCGCTCCCGACCACCTACAGCACCACCTTCACCTACTCGCCCACCACCCAGCAGCTGCTCACCCAGCGCGACCCCGGTATCGCCGGACTGCTCACCGAGGACATCACCTACAGCTACGACGCGATCGGCAGGCCCCAGCAGACACAGGGCCTCAACGTGCTCGTGGGCGTCCAGGCGTACACCCCCTACGGCGAGATCGCGCAGCTGCGCTACGGCGCGTCGACCAACCCCGCGTGGTCGACCTACCGGTACGACGAGCTGACCCACCGGCTGATCGGAGCGCAGACCAGCCGCAGCGCCTCCCCGGCCGGGGTGGTCGACGACCTCACCTACACCTACGACGGTTCGGGCAACCCGCTCTCGGTCACCGACAAGCAGTCCGAGACCGGCAGCACCGTCACC
>NZ_JNYE01000236.1 GCF_000717185.1 Kitasatospora phosalacinea
GGTGACGGTGCTGCCGGTCTCGGACTGCTTGTCGGTGACCGAGAGCGGGTTGCCCGAACCGTCGTAGGTGTAGGTGAGGTCGTCGACCACCCCGGCCGGCTGGGTCCGCTGGGTCTCCGTACGCAGCAGGCGGCGGGTCTGGCCGTCGTAGCTGTACGTGGACCAGACCGGGCTGGTCGAGGGCCCGTAGGTGATGCGGGCGAGCTCGCCCGTGTTGACGTACTCGATCGGCCCGACGACGGCGTTCAGCCCCTTCAGGCCGGACGGGTTGCCGATCTTGTCGTAGCTGAAGGTGATGTCCTCGGTGAGCAGTCCGGCGATGCCGGGGTCGCGCTGGGTGATCAGCTTCTGGGTGGTGGGCGAGTAGGTGAAGGTGGTGCTGTAGGTGGTCGGGAGCGGTGCCTCCGTGGCGGGCAGCTTGATCGTGCTGCCGAGCGGCTTGCCGAGGCTGGTGTAGCCGGTGCTCTGGACGACGTAGGGGTCCGTCACGCCCGGCACGTAGCGCGCCGCGTAGGTCAGCTTGCCGACCTGCAGGGTGTCGTACTTCCAGACGCCGAAGGTGAAGTTGCCGTTGGTCCGGTCCACCGCGGTCAGCTTGCGGCCCAACAGGTCCAGGTGCTGCCGTCGGAGGCCACCACGGTGTTCTGCAGGCCGCTGTCGGTGTACCCGTACGTGGTGGTGGTGTAGTTGCCGCCGCTCGCCGTCCACCCGGAGGCGGCGGACCCGCCGATCGTCGGTGGCGTGGTGAACTGCTGCAGGGCCGTGGTGTGGCCGCGGGCGTCGGTCAGCGTCCGGCTGACGACGCCTCCGGTCTTGGGCACCACCAGGACGGAGTCGCCGGAGTAGACCGTCTTCGTGGTCGTCCCCGGAGTGGTGGCTCCGTTGCTCTCGTCGTAGGTGGCGGTGGCCTGGCCCATGCCGTCGTGCTCGGTCAGCGTGGTGGACGGCATGGTGATCTGGGCCGCCAGCACGGGGTCGGAGGCCGGGGTGCCGGCCACGTTGAAGGTGTTGGCGAGGACGGTCCAGCCGTGCGAGTCGTACTGGGTGTCCGTGACGTTGATCGAGTTGTTCGCGCTGGTCGCCTGGGTCTGCCGGGGTCGCAGCAGCGCGTCGTACAGCGCCACCGAGGACGAGTACGAGCCGTCTTCCAGCAGGGTCTTGCTGGTTACGGCGGTCGGCTTGTCCTTGGCCACCACGTAGCTGTAGGTCATGGTGGGCGACTGGTTGGCCGCCTTGGCCTGGGTCGGCAGCCACACCGCCGCCGTGCGCCCCATGGTGTCGTAGGTGATCGACGTCTTCTGGCCGGCGATGTCGATCTTCTCCACCGGCAGACCCCGCGGCACGTCGAACGTGCTCGTGGTGGTCTGGTAGGCCGGGTTGACCCCCGAGTCGACCTTGGTCTTCTGGAACATCGACGCCGGGAGCTGGCCGGTGGCGGGGGTGTAGGTGGTGGCGATGGTCCGGGCGAGACTGCTGCCGCTGGGGGCGGTGGAGTCGGGCGTCCGGGTCTCCAGGACCGAGCGGCCGTAGGAGTCGTAGGCGACCTTCTTGAGGGTCAGGAAGGCCGTCGCGTTGGGTCCGCTGATCGCGGAGGCCTTCTCGGCCCGTGTGGGGTCGCCCTTGCTGGGTGCGGTGCCGCCGCCGGCGCCGTCCCAGGTGAACGCGTTGTTGTCGTAGGAGGTGCGGCTGTCGTCGATCAGTGTGCCGGTCGGGGTGGCTCCCGCCTCGGGGCAGTCCTGCGCCGTGGTGATGCTCTCGGCGGGCAGGGCCAGTGACTTGGCGGAGTTGACCGCGTA
>NZ_JNYE01000237.1 GCF_000717185.1 Kitasatospora phosalacinea
CGGCTGACAGTGAGGATGTGTAGTGGCTCCTCCGGCGGGTCTGACCCACCGGCTGACCGACGCCGACTGGCTGTCCTCCAGCGGATTTGTCGGCCCGCACGGAGGGGTCACCGCACGCGACCGGACGGGCGCCCGTGACCTTATAGGAGCTTGGTCAGAAGCCCCGCCACTGTCTTGTCCGCCCGCCCGGCCGGCGCGTGCCGCCACACCGGGATCAGCGAGAGGACGGCGGTGACCAGCATGACGGACCAGACCCTGGAAGTCACAGGCGGCGTGGACACCCATGGCCAGACGCACCACGCGGCGGTGATCGACCGCCTCGGCCGCCACCTCGCCGACCACGAGTTCCCCGCCACCGGCGCCGGATACCGGCTGCTGCTGGCGTGGTTGCGCTCATTCGGCACCGTGGCCGCGGTCGGGGTGGAGGGCACCGGCGCCTACGGCGCCGAACTGGCCCGGACCCTGCGCCGGGCGGGGCTGACCGTCATCGAGGTCGACCGCCCGGACCGCAGGACGCGCCGGATGAAGGGCAAGTCCGACCCGATCGATGCCTACGCCGCCGCGCAGGCGGTGGCTTCCGGCCGGGCGAGCGGCACACCGAAGAGCCGCGACGGCATCGTGGAGGCCATCCGAAGCCTACGGGTCGTGCGCCGCTCGGCCGTCAAGTCCCGCACCCAGGCGGTCAACCAGGCCCGGCAACTGCTGGTCACCGCGCCGGAGAGCCTGCGTGCCCAACTGCGTGGGCTGTCTGCTGTCGCGCTGGCCGGGGCATGCGCCCGGCTGCGACCCGGTGACGACCTGGCCGACCCGGCACAGGCGGTGAAGGCGGGCCTGCGTCGTTTGGGCAGGCGCATCCTGGCGCTCGCCGGCGAGTGCGAGGAACTGGACGCCGAGCTCAAGGCGCTGACCGCCCAGGCAGCGCCGGACCTGCTGGCGCTCAAGGGCGTCGGCCAGGACGTGGCCGGCCAGCTACTGGCCACCGCCGGGGACAACCCCGACCGGCTGCACTCCGAGGCCGCCTTCGCGCACCTGTGCGGCGTCGCACCGATACCCGCCTCGTCCGGACGACGCGACCGCCACCGGCTCAACCGCGGCGGCGACCGCGCCGCCAACCACGCCCTGCACACGATCGTCCTGTCCCGGATGCGCTGGGACGAACGCACTCGCACCTACGTGGAACGGCGAACCGCCCAAGGACTCGCCAAGAAGGACATCATGCGCTGCTTGAAACGCCACATTGCGCGTGAGGTCTACCGCGCCCTGATGCGGTCGATCCACCCCACTCGCACAAACCCGCCAACCACTCGAAGCGACCTCACCGAAGCCGCTTGACATCCATAGGAGCATCCG
>NZ_JNYE01000238.1 GCF_000717185.1 Kitasatospora phosalacinea
GGGGTCAGCCGTTGACGGTCTTCTGTGCCTGGGACCACTTCTTGTTCAGCTCGGCGAAGTAGCCGTCCAGGTCGCCGGAGGCGGCGCCGCGGGCGATGTCGACGAGCTTCTGCCGGTAGTCGGGGGCGTCGAGGTTGATCTCCGCGCCCTTGTCGATCTTCTTGACGGTCGCGGACTTGTCCTGCTTCTGCCCGATCAGCTGCACCCCGTTGTCGGTGAACGGCTTGAGGGTGGCGGGCAGTTCGGCGCCCTTGACCGAGGAGATGCCCTGCTCGGCCTGCGCCGCACCGGACTTGGTGACGTACCAGTCCAGCCACGCCCGGGCGGCCTCCTGGCTCTTGGAGTGCTTGTTGATCGCGTACTTGTAGTCCGGCTGCAGGACCGTGCACGGCTTGCCCGTGGTCGACGGGAACGGCATGTAGCCGATGTCGTCCGGGCTGGCGCCGGCCTTGGACGCGGCGTCGCGCATCTGCGACACCGACCAGGAGCCCAGGTACATCGTGGCGACCTTGCCGGTGCCCAGCATCACCTTGGACTGGTCCCAGTTGGTGGTGGTCGGGTCGTCCTCGGACAGCTTCCGGTTGACGATCGAGTACACCAGGCTGTCGATGGTGTGCAGGTCACTGCCCGCGGCCCAGGGCTGCGCGGTGTCGGCCAGCGCGTCCTTGGCGCCCTCGTCGCAGGACGGGGAGCCGATCGCGTCGGTCCACTGCCGCAGCGGCCAGCCGTCGTGGTAGTTGGTGTAGTACGGGGTGGCCGCGCCCTTGGCCTTGATGGCCTCCAGGTCGGCGAGGAACTCCTCGGGGGTCCTGGGCCAGGCGGTGACGCCCGCGTCCGCCCAGACCTTCTTGTTGTAGACGAAGCCGGTGACGGTGCCGAAGTTGGCGATGCCGTAGACCTTGCTGTCCACCGTCGCGTAGTCGGTCCACTGGTAGGTCTTCGACAGCTCGTCCGAAGCACCCAGCGAGGAGAAGAAGTTGGGGAACTGGGCGATGGACAGGTCGGAGGGGATCGGCAGCACGTCACCGTAGTTCTCGGTGTTCATGCGGATCTTGACTTCGCCCTCGTAGTCCTTCATCCCCTCGAACTTCACCTTGACGTTCGGGTAGACCTTGTTGAACTCCGCGGCGTACTTGTCGAGCGTGCCGTCGCCCAACTGGTCGGTGCGGTTGGTCAGCACCGTGATCGAGCCCGAGACCTTCGTCGGGTCCGAGTTCACCGACGGCGCAGCGGACGTCCCGCCGCCACCACTGCTGCTACAGGCAGTGAGCACCACCATGGAAGCGGCCCCGACGGCCAGCCATCCTCTGCGCATCTCGCTCATCCTTCACGCTG
>NZ_JNYE01000239.1 GCF_000717185.1 Kitasatospora phosalacinea
ACCAACTCAACTCCCCCGACTACTGGACCCACCACATCCGCCACACCGTCCGCTTCACCGACACCATCCACACCCTCCACCACCAAGGCACCACCACCTTCCTGGAGTTGTCGGGCACCCCGGTGCTCAGCCCGGCCGTCGAACAGACCCTGGAGGCGCTGCCGGGCGCCGCCAAGGCGGCCGCCGCCGTCATCGCCGTCCGGCCGTCGCCCGCCGGGGTCGCGCTGGCCGCGGCCCGGGCCCACACGGCCGGTGTCGCGCTGGACTGGCCCGCGCTGTTCCCGGCCGGGACGGTCCCGGCCGAGCTGCCGACGTACGGGTTCTCCGGCCGCCGGTACTGGCTCTCGGCGACGCCCGCCGGGCTCCCGTCCCTGCGCGCCGCCGCGCCGGGGCCGGACGGCCGGGCGGGGCGTCCGCTGCTCCCGGCGGTGATGGAGCTGGCCGACGGCTCGACGGTGCACACCGGACGGCTCTCCCGGCAGGTGCTGCGCGAACTCGGCGCGGGCCCGATCGGCCTGGCGGCCCTGCTGCCCGCGGCCGTGCCGCTCACCCTGACCTGGCACCGCCCGCTGCTCGCCGCGCCGGACGGCGCCCTGGACGTGCAGGTGATCCTCGGCGAGCCGCAGCGGGCCGACGGCCACCGCCCGCTGGCCGTCCACGCCCGGCCGGTGGCGCAGCCGGGCGGCACGGCGGAGCAGCCGCGCTGGGTGCTGCACGCCGAGGGCGTGCTGTCCGGCGGCCCGACGGCGCCGCACGCGTCGGCCGCCGGGCTGCACCGGGTCGACTGGGTCCGGCTGCCGCTCCCCGCGCACCCCGAAACGGCTTGCCCGACAGCGGAGTTCACCCGCTTCACGGTCGGCGCGCCGACCACCGGCACGCATCCCGCGCTGCACCGGCTCCTGGCCGAGCTGCGCGAGCGGCTGTCCGAGCAGCCGTCCGCGCGCCCCGGCGGGCGGGCGCCGTACGTGGTGGTCACCGAGGGGGCGGTCACGGTCGGCGGGGAGGACGTCGCCGACCTCGGGGCGGCGCCCGGGTGGGGGCTGGTCCGGTCCGTGCAGTCGGAGCACCCGGGCCGGGTGGTGCTGCTGGACACCGACGGCACGGAGGCCTCGCGCGCCGCCGTCGACGCGGCACTCGCCACCGGCGAACCCCAACTGGCGCTGCGCGCAGGCACGGTGTACGTCCCGCGGCTGGTCACGTCACCGCCCCCGACCGGCACCGACCGCCCGACGCTCGGCACCGGAACGGTCCTGCTCACCGGCGGCACCGGCACCCTCGGCCGACTGCTCGCCCGCCACCTGGTCACCACCCACGGCGTCCGCCACCTCCTGC
>NZ_JNYE01000240.1 GCF_000717185.1 Kitasatospora phosalacinea
TGAGCTGCACTGATCTTCGTGGAGTCCTTGAAGCCTGGGTTACGATCCAGGCGTAAGGAGAACCACCTGCAGTGCCAGCACCACGTAAGTACCCCGATGAACTCCGCGAGCGCGCCGTCCGCGAGGTCCGCTCGACCGGCCGCCCGGTGGCGCATGTCGCCCGCGACCTCGGCATCCACAAGGAGGCCCTGCGGTCCTGGGTCCGCCAGGCCGAGGCCGACGCCGGTGAGCGCGACGACCGCCTGACCAGCTCCGAACTGGAGGAGCTGAAGCAACTCCGCAAAGAGAATGCCGATTTGAGGCGGGCCAACGAGATTCTCAAGGCCGCCAGCGTGTTTTTTGCCCAGGAGATCGACCGTCCCCGGACGAGGCCGAGCAGGTGATCGACCACCTGCGAGAGGGCTTCGGGGTCGATCCCGTGTGCCGGGTGCTGGACCTGTCGCCCTCGACGTACTTCGCGCGGAAAACGCGGCCGAAGTCCGCCCGCCGGTTGCGCGACGAAGAGCTGATTCCGCTGGTCACAGCCGCGTGGGAGGACTCCGGCCACACCTACGGAGCCCGCCGGGTCACCCGCGCGCTGGTCCGCGCCGGCCACCAGGTCGCCCGCTGCACCGTCGAGCGGCTGATGCGCGAGCTCGGGATCGAGGGCGTCATCCGCGGGCAGCGTCGCCGCACCACAGTCCCCGAGCCGACCGCGCCGCGTCCGCCGGACCTGGTCAACCGGCGGTTCACCGCCGAGCGGCCGAACCAGTTGTGGCTGGCCGACCTGACCTACATCCGCACGTGGTCGGGCTGGGTCTACGTGGCGTTCGTCCTGGACGCGTACTCCCGCCGGATCGTGGGCTGGCAGGCCGCCACCCACATGCGAACCGACCTGCCGCTGGACGCCCTGGAGATGGCGCTGTGGCGGCAGAAGATCAAGAAGGACGCCGGCCTCATTCATCACAGCGACCGCGGGTCGCAATACGTATCCATTCGCTACACAGAGCGATTGGTCGAGGTCGGCGCCTCGGCGTCCGTGGGCTCCGTCGCCGATTCGTACGACAACGCGATGGCCGAGGCCCTGAACGGCACGTTCAAGGCCGAACTGATCGAGCATCAGGGTCCCTGGCGGGACTTCGACGAGGTCGAGCGGGCCGTCTTCCAGTGGGTCGCCTGGTACAACGGTGAACGACTCCACTCCGCCCTCGGCTACATCCCGCCCGACGAATACGAGCAGGCGTACTGGGCGAGCCTGGAGGAAGTCCCTCAGACTGCTTGACCACACGATCGCGGACTCCACGAAACTCGGGGCAGCTCA
>NZ_JNYE01000241.1 GCF_000717185.1 Kitasatospora phosalacinea
CCGTTGGGGACGGGTCTATGTGCGTGGGCTGCTGCTGGACGGTGGGCGCAAGTCGGTGGAGCCGATGGCGGCCCGCTTGGGCGAGGACGGCAACCGGCAGGCGCTCGCGCACTTCGTGACTGCCAGCCCGTGGGACCCGGCGCATGTGCGGGCCCGACTGGCGTGGAGGATGCACAGCGAGCTGAAGCCGACCGCGCTGATCATCGACGACACCGGCTTCCTCAAGGACGGCGACGCCCCCGCGTGCGTGT
Organism: Kitasatospora phosalacinea; assembly: GCF_000717185.1. Taxonomy (GTDB): domain Bacteria; phylum Actinomycetota; class Actinomycetes; order Streptomycetales; family Streptomycetaceae; genus Kitasatospora; species Kitasatospora phosalacinea_A. Next base: position 252 of record NZ_JNYE01000241.1, read on the forward strand.
CCAGGCAGTACACCGGCACCGCGGGCAAGGTCACCAACTGCCAGGTCGGGGTCTCGCTGCACCTGGCCGCCGACCACGCCTCCGCGGCCGTCGACTGGCGGCTGTTCCTCCCCAAGTCCTGGGACCCCGCCTCCGAGAAGGCCGATCCCGTGAAGGTGTCGCGCCGCGTGCGCTGCCGGATCCCCGCCGGCCTCGGGCACGTGGAGAAGTGGCAGCTCGCCCTGGACATGGTCGATGAGACCCGCTCCTGGGGCGTGCGCGTCCCGCTCGTCGTCGCGGACGCCGGCTACGGCGACGCGGTCGCGTTCCGACTGGGCCTGGGCGAGCGCGGGCTGAACTACGTGGTGGGGATCTCCACCACGCTCAGCGCCCGGCCGGGCTCCGCCCGGCCGTCCACCCCTGCCTACAGCGGGATCGGGCGGCCGCCGGTCGCCCGGTATCCCGATCCGGCGAAGAGCGTCAAGGCCCCTGGTGGTGGAGGCGGGGCGGAGGGCGGCCAGGCCGGTTTCCTGGCGCGAGGGATCCCGCCCCGGCAGGAGCCGCACCGGCTTCAAGCGGATGTACTCGCGTTTCGTCGCCCTGCGGATCCGCCCCGCCGGCCGCGAGATCCGCGATGCCACCGACGGCGTCGAGCCGCCCGAGTGCTGGCTGCTGGCCGAGTGGCCCGCCCGGGAGGCCGAGCCGGTGCAGTTCTGGCTCTCCGATCTGCCCGCCGACACCCCGCTGACCACCCTGGTCCGCTTGGCCAAGCTCCGCTGGCGCATCGAGCACGACTACCGCGAGATGAAGCAGGCCTTGGGCCTGGCCCACTTCGAGGGCCGCACCTTCAACGGCTGGCACCACCACGTCACCCTCGTCGCCCTGGCCCACGCCTTCTGCACCCTGCGGAGGCTGGCCAGGGCCCCAAAAGGAATGGCGGCGGGCTGAGTCTCTACCAGGTCGTCCGCGAGCTGCAGCTGGTCCTCGCCACCTGGGCAGGACACTGCCCGACCTGCCACCGCGACATACCCGCACTCAGGCGAACCTGACCAAGCCCTACTA
>NZ_JNYE01000242.1 GCF_000717185.1 Kitasatospora phosalacinea
GGGGGTGAATGCGGCGCAGACCTCGTCGAGGGTTTGGGCGAAGACGGGGTGGGTGTCGTAGAGCTCGCGGCCCATGCCCGGACGCTGACTCCCCTGGCCGCCGAAGAGGAAGGCCACCTTGCCGTCCCGCGCCGCGCCCGTCACCACCCGGGCGCCGGTGCCGCCCTCCGCCAACACCCGTAGGCCGTCGAGCAGTTCCTCGCGCCGCGCACCGACCACGGCGGCGCGGTGCGCGAACGCGGTGCGGGTCGTGCCCAGGGCCAGGCCGGTCGCGGCGACGGAGGCCCCGGGGCGGTCGGCGAGGTACTGCGCCAGCCGGGCCGCCTGGGTGCGCAGCGCGCCCTCGGTCGGTGCCGAGACGGTCCAGACCGTCGGGAGGCCGGAGTCGGCGGGTGCTTCGGAGGTGGGCTCGGAGGCGGGCTCGGGTGCGGGTTCAGGTTGGGGTTCGGGCTGGGGCTGGGGTTCGGGTGCTTCGAGGATGAGGTGGGCGTTGGTGCCGCTGATGCCGAAGGAGGAGACAGCGGCGCGGCGGGGGCGGTCGGTGTCGGGGTCGGGCCAGGGCTGCGGTTCGGTGAGCAGTTGGAGGGCGCCGGTGCTCCAGTCGACGTGCGGGCTGGGGGTGGCGCTGTGCAGGGTCGGGGGGAGGGTGCCGTGCTGCATGGCGAGGATCATCTTGATGGCGCCCGCGACGCCCGCGGCGGCCTGGGTGTGGCCGATGTTGGTTTTGATCGAGCCGAGCCAGAGGGGTTGGTCAGGGGTGTGGTGCTGTCCGTAAGTCGCTTGGAGGGCTTGGGCTTCGATGGGGTCGCCGAGGCGGGTGCCGGTGCCGTGGGCTTCGACGGCGTCGATGTCGGCGGGGGTGAGGCCCGAGGCGGTGAGGGTCGGCGAGGGCGGTGCCGTCGGCGTCGGCGGAGAACGCCTTGCAACGGCCGTCGGCGGCGAGGCCGCGTTGGCGGCTGAACTCGATGAAGGTGCTCGGGGTGGACATGACGGTGACGCCGCCCGCGAGGGCGAGGGTGCACTCGCCCTGGCGCAGGGCCTGCGTGGCCAGGTGGACGGCGACCAGGGAGGAGGAGCAGGCGGTGTCGACCGAGACGGCGGGGCCCTCCAGGCCGAGGGTGTAGGAGACCCGGCCCGACGCCACGCTGCCCGCGCTGCCGTTGCCGAGGTAGCCCTCCAGGTCCTCGGGCGGGTCGGTGATCCGGGAGCCGTAGTCGTTGTACATCACGCCCGCGAAGACGCCGGTGCGGCTGCCGCGCAGCGAGGTCGGGTCGATCCCGGCGCGTTCGACGGCCTCCCAGGCGGTCTCCAGCAGCAGGCGCTGCTGAAGAGGGCGTCCACGTCCCAGTCGCGGTCCTCGGGGAAGTCCGAGATCGCCTCCCGGCCCTCGGCGACCAGCTGCCACAGCTCCTCGGGGCTGGTGATGCCGCCCGGGTAGCGGCAGCCGATGCCGATCACCGCGATCGGCTCGGTGGTGACGGCCGGGGCCGCCTGGGCGGGTGCGGCGGGCTGTTCGCCCGTCAGCTCGGCCCGCAGGCGGTCGGCGAGGGCCGCCGCCGTGGGGTGGTCGAAGACCAGGGAGGCGGGCAGGCGCAGGCCGGTCGCCCGGTTGAGCCGGTTGCGCAGTTCGACGGCGGTCAGGGAGTCGAAGCCCAGCTCGGTGAACGGCCGTTCGTGGGGCACGGCGTCACCGTCCGCGTGGCCGAGCACGGTCGCCACCTGCTCGGCGACCAGGGCCACCAGGCGGCGGCGCCGTTCGGCGGCGGGCAGGCGGTGCAGTTCCTCGGACAGGCCCGCCGGGCGGGCGTCCGTTCCGGCGAGCGGCCGGGGCGAGGACGCGGGACGCACCAGCGAGCGCAGCAGGCTCGGCACGGGCGCGCCGGAGCGGGCGAGGGCGGCGGTGTCCAGCCGGGCGGGGACGGTGACCGGGTTCGGGGCGGCCAGGGCGGCGTCGAACAGGGCGAGGCCCTGCTCGGCGCTGATCGGCGCGATGCCCGAGCGGCGCAGGCGGGCCTGGTCGGCGTCGGTCAGGTCGCCGGTCATGCCGCTGCTGTCGGCCCACAGGCCCCAGGCGAGCGAGGTGGCGGGCAGGCCGCGGGCGTGCCGGTGCTGGGCGAGGGCGTCCAGGAAGGCGTTGGCGGCCGCGTAGTTGGCCTGTCCGGCGGTGCCGAGGGTGCCGGTGGCGGAGGAGAACAGGACGAAGGCGGTGAGGTCGTGGTCGGCGGTCAGTTCGTGCAGGTGCCAGGCGGCGTCCACCTTCGGGCGCAGGACGTTGTCGAGTTGGCGGTCGGTCAGTGCCTCGACGGTGGCGTCGTCGAGGACGCCCGCGGTGTGGACGACGGCGCTGAGGCGGTGGTCGGCGAGGAGGTCGGTGACGGCTCGGCGGTCGGTCATGTCG
>NZ_JNYE01000243.1 GCF_000717185.1 Kitasatospora phosalacinea
TGAAGCTTCCCCGTGGACCTGGACACCTGGAGACTGGGACGTGAGGTTCCAGAGGAAGTAGAGCCAGGTGAGCAACAAGCAGGGCAAGCGGTACTCGGAGGAGTTCAAGCGGGACGCCGTCGCGCTGGCCCGGTCCTCCAGCAAGACGGTCACCGAGGTGGCCCGGGACCTGGGAGTGAGCGCGGAGGGGCTACGGAGCTGGGTCAAGCAGGACAAGATCGACCGCGGCGAGGGCGGCCCGGGGGAGCTGACCAGCACCGAGCACGAGGAATTGCGTCGCCTGCGCCGACAGAACCTCGAACAGCAGAAGACCATCGAGGTCCTGAAAAAAGCGACGGCCTTCTTCGTGCGGGAGAGCGACCGGTGAGCGAGATCTACCGGTTCATCGCGGCGGAGAAGGCCACCTACCCGGTCGCCCTGCTCTGCCGCATCCTCGGGGTTCCTCGCTCCTCCTTCTACGCCTGGGCCGACGGCGAGGAAGCGCGACGCAGGCGCCGTCGGGCCGATGATGCACTCGCGCACGAGATCACGGTGGTCCACCTCGCCTCCAGGGGCGCCTACGGTGTCCCGCGCGTGCATGCCGAGCTGCGGCGGCTGGGGCACGAGGTGAACCGCAAGCGGATCGAGCGGCTGATGCGCGAACACGGCATCGCCGGGATCACCCGCCGCCGGCGCCGGTCGCTGACCCGCCCGGACAAGCAGGCCCGACCGGCGCCGGATCTGCTCGGCCGGGACTTCACCGCGGACCGGCCCGGCACCCGCCTGGTCGGCGACATCACGTACCTGCTGACCGAGGAGGGCTGGCTCTACCTGGCCTGCTGGCTGGACCTGGCCACCCGCGAGGTTGTCGGCTACGCGATGGCCGACCACCACCGCGCCGACCTCGTCGTCGACGCCTTGCAGATGGCCCACGGACGCGGCCGCCTGGAACCGGACTGCATCGCGCACAGCGACCGCGGAAGCGAATACACCTCGGCTCAATTCCGCAGCGAGGCAACCAGGTTGGGCATGAGAGCGAGCACCGGACGCACCGGCTCGTGTTACGACAACGCCGCAGCCGAGAGCTTCTGGGCGGTCCTCAAAGCCGAGATCGGCGCCCGCATCTGGCCCGACCGGGCAACCGCCCGCGGCGAGGTCTTCTCCTTCATCGAGACCTTCTACAACCGCCGACGGCTACGCAAGCACCCCAGCTGGGGCTACCTGACCCCGCACGAGACCCGACAACGACACACCCTCGCCGCGTAGGAACGAGTGTCCAAGATCATGGGGGAACTTCA
>NZ_JNYE01000244.1 GCF_000717185.1 Kitasatospora phosalacinea
CCCGACGAATACGAGCAGGCGTACTGGGCGAGCCTGGAGGAAGTCCCTCAGACTGCTTGACCACACGATCGCGGACTCCACGAAACTCGGGGCAGCTCAGCTGGTCGAGCATGTCTCGTGGCTGATCTACACCCGAAGGCGTGAACTGAACTCACGCTGGCGCAGGCTCGGTTGTTTCAAGCAAGCCCTGCTGGTCCTGGCGCATCTGCGGAAGAACGAGACTCTCGCCCGGGTCGCCGCAGGGTTCGGGGTGTCGGAGGCGACGGCCTGGCGGTACGTCGACGAGACTGTGGAGGTCCTGGCCGCGTGGGCGCCGGGCCTGCGCGAGGCCCTGGTGGGACTGGGCGAGGGCGACTTCGTGATCGTGGACGGCACCCTGATCCCGACCGACCGGATCAAGGCGGACGAGCCGTACTACTCGCAAAAGCACCGCAAGCACGGGATGAACGTGCAGGTCGTCGCCTCACCCGACGGCACACCCCTGTGGTTCTCCCGCGCCCTGCCGGGCCGCACCCACGACCTGACCGCCGCCCGCGCCCACGGAATCGTCCAGGCCTGCCTGACCCGCGAGATCCTCGTCCTGGCGGACCGGGCCTACCGAGGCGCCGGGGCGACCTTCCGCACCCCGTACTACAACCACCACGAACTGCCCGAGCACTACCAGCAGTACAACCGCGACCACGCCCGACTCCGAGCACCAGGCGAACGCGCCTTCGCCCAGCTGAAGGCCTGGAAGGTCTTCAGCAAGGCCCGCTGCTCGACCAACCGCATCAGCCGACTGATCGCCGCCGTCCACACCCTCATCATCCACAGCCCCACGACCAGCGAAAACTCAGGATGAAAGAGGCTCATTCACGGAATAGCGGCCAGAGCCAATTCCGAAGGTTCTCATCAAGGCTCCGCTCACGGAGAAAGCGAGAACCCGCCGATAGCCAGGACACTGACGATTGTGCGTGCGCTGCCTCCGATGACGGGAGAGAGCAAATACCCGCACAAGCCCGCCCTGGCGGGCGCAGCCGCGAGCGCTTCGCCCGAATCGTCCGCGAAACCGCCGCCGCCAACAGCGACCACCTCGCCTGGATAACAGCCCGCTCCCACAGCGGACTTGCACCCGAGCGCGCTGGCCCACTGCGGGCTCTCACCGGAAGTCGCAGGTCAGGTCACGAATTCCGCATTGGTGATCGCATGGTGGTCGCAGTCGGCCATCCAGACGTGAAATCTGTAGCCTCGCGGGCT
>NZ_JNYE01000245.1 GCF_000717185.1 Kitasatospora phosalacinea
GTCGAACCCGACGGAACGTCCAGACACATCCCGCTCTTCGCCACCGCCAACTGGTACGTCCCAGCAGCGGGCAACGTCACGGCCTCGGCCGGGGCGACCAGGACCGAGACGGTGCCAGCGCCGAGCAGCAGGGCCGCCGCGGCTCCGGTCAGGCGGCGGCGGGTGGTGGTGGCTCGCATGGCGGTGGCTCGCATGGTGGTGGTGTCCTCTCGCGTCGTGGTGTCGGGGCTCATCGGACGGGGTTCCAGCCGTCGGCGCCCGCCAGGTACTTCTGCGGGGTGTACGCGGCGGCCTGGGCGTCGGTGAGCTGCGGGCGGTTGGCGTTCACGCCCGCGCCCGCGCCGGTGTTGCGGTACTCGAAGTACCGGGCCTTCTGCCAGGTGCTGGTGGACATGTTGGTCCAGGGCTGCGCGGTGGCGATGGTGTCCGTCAGCACGGACTCCCGGTACACCACCTGCGCGTCCTGCCGCCAGGGCCGCCCCAGCTGGGTCTTCCCGGCGGTCGTCCCGTCGACCGTCGAGTGGTAGAACAGGAAGCCGTAGGCCCGGGCGGCCGGGGTGCTGGCGGCGGTGATCGGGCCGCCGGTGGTGCGCTTCTCGTGGATCCGGCAGTTGTCGAACACGGCGACGCCGCCGCCGTAGATGAAGTCGACCGTCCCTTCGACGTACGAGCCGACCACGTACGTCCGGGCGCTCTCGTTGACCAGGAAGGTGTCCTGGTCGCCCAGCAGCCGCACGTTGTCCAGCAGCGCCCGGTCCGCGTCCAGGTAGAGCGCGAGGGCCTGGTCGCCGGTGTCGGAGCTGTTCTCGTCGAAGTCGTTGCTGAAGGTGAGGTTGGCCGCCGTGAAGTCGTGGCCCTGGGCGACCACGGTGGCGCTGCCCGACGTCCCGTACGTGCCCGCGTTCCGGTTGCCGACCAGCACCACGTCCGCCGGGCTCGCGCCCAGGCCCTGGAGGGTGACGAACGGCTTGTCGGCGGGGACGGTGACCTTCTCCCGGTAGGTGCCCGGCTTGATGGTGATCACCACCCGGCTGGCGTTGCCGCTGCCGACGGCGTCGACCGCCGCCTGCACGGTGCGGTAGCGGCCGGTGCCGTCCTGCGCGACGGTCGGCGCGGCGGTGCTGCCGACGGGGCGGAAGGCCCACTGCTTGTTGGTGTTGGCGGTGCAGGTCTCCTGGATCACCGCCGTCCCGGCCGTGGTGGACGCCCCCTGGTCACTGATGCACAACCCG
>NZ_JNYE01000246.1 GCF_000717185.1 Kitasatospora phosalacinea
CCAAGCCGCACGCCAAGCAGATCCGCGAGGCCGCGAAGCTGCTGGTGAACGCCAAGCGCCCGGTGCTGTACGTCGGCGGCGGCGTGCTGAAGGCCAACGCCGGCGCCGAGCTGCGGATCCTGGCCGAACTGACCGGCGCCCCCGTGATCACCACCCTGATGGCCATCGGCGTCTTCCCCGACAGCCACCCCCAGCACCTGGGCATGCCCGGCATGCACGGCTCCGTCCCCGCCGTCACCGCCCTGCAGAAGAGCGACCTGCTGTTCGCCCTCGGCGCCCGCTTCGACGACCGCGTCACCGGCAAGCTCGACTCCTTCGCCCCCCACGCCAAGGTCGTCCACGCCGACATCGACCCCGCCGAGATCGGCAAGAACCGCACCGCCGACGTCCCGATCGTCGGCGACGCCCGCGAGGTCCTCGCCGACCTGATCGTCGCCGTCCAGGCCGAGTTCGACGCCGGACACCGCGGCGACTACACCGACTGGTGGAGCCGCCTCAACGAGTGGAAGCAGACCTACCCCCTCGGCTACGAGCCCGCCCCCGACGGACAGCTCTCCCCCCAGCAGGTCATCGAACGCATCGGCCAACTGGTCGGCCCCGACGCCATCTACGCCGCCGGCGTCGGCCAGCACCAGATGTGGGCCAGCCAGTTCATCCAGTTCGAGAAGCCCGCCACCTGGCTCAACTCCGGCGGCGCCGGAACCATGGGCTACGCCGTCCCCGCCGCCATGGGCGCCAAGGCCGGCCGCCCCGACCTCCCGGTCTGGGCCATCGACGGCGACGGCTGCTTCCAGATGACCAACCAGGAACTCACCACCTGCACCCTGAACAACATCCCGATCAAGGTCGCGGTCATCAACAACGGCTCCCTCGGCATGGTCCGCCAGTGGCAGACCCTCTTCTACAACCAGCGCTACTCCAACACCGTCCTGCACTCCGGCCCGGGCCACGACGGCATCGAGCCGCCCGCCCAGGGCACCCGCGTCCCCGACTTCGTGCTGCTCTCCGAGGCGATGGGCGCCGTCGGCCTGCGCTGCGAGCGCCCCGAGGACCTGGACGACGTGATCAAGCAGGCCATGGAGATCAACGACCGCCCCGTCGTCATCGACTTCATCGTCCACCAGGACGCGATGGTCTGGCCGATGGTCGCCGCGGGCACCTCCAACGACGAGATCCAGTTCGCCCGGGGCGTCCGCCCCGACTTCGGCGACGACCTGGACTGA
>NZ_JNYE01000247.1 GCF_000717185.1 Kitasatospora phosalacinea
CTGGCCGACGTACTTGGTCTGCAGGAAGGTCTCGAACGCCTCCGCCGAGTTCAGCCGGCGCAGGATGCGCAGCTGCTCCTCGCGCTCGGGCTTGGTGTACGGCTTCTCCAGGCGCTCCTGCAGCCACTTGCGCTGCCCCGGATCCTGGATGTGCATGTACTCGATGCCCACCGTGCGGCAGTACGAGTTGCGCAGCAGGCCCAGGATGTCGCGGAGCTTCATCATCTTCTGGCCGCCGAACCCGCCGACCGCGAACTCGCGCTCCAGGTCCCACAAGGTCAGCCCGTGCGAGACCACGTCCAGGTCGGGGTGCTTGCGCTGCATGTACTCCAGCGGGTCGGTGTCGGCCATCAGGTGGCCCCGGACCCGGTAGGAGTGGATCAGCTCGATCACCCGCGCGGTCTTGTTGACCTCGTCGTCGTGCGTGGTCGCCACGTCCGTGGCCCAGCGCACCGGCTCGTACGGGATCCGCAGCGACTCGAACACCCGGTCGTAGAAGTCGTCCGCCCCCAGCAGCAGCTGGTGGATCGAGCGCAGGAACTCGCCCGACGCCGCACCCTGGATCACCCGGTGGTCGTACGTCGACGTCAGCGTCATCGTCTTCGAGATGCCCAGCCGCGCCAGCGTCTCCGGCGAGGACCCCTGGAACTCCGCCGGGTACTCCATCGCACCCACACCGACGATGGTGCCCTGGTTCTGCATCAGCCGCGGCACCGAGTGCACGGTCCCGATGCCGCCCGGGTTGGTCAGCGACACCGTCACACCGGTGAAGTCGTCCATCGTCAGCTTGTTCGCCCGGGCCCGGCGCACGATGTCCTCGTACGCCTGCCAGAACCCGAAGAAGTCCAGCGTCTCGGCCTTCTTGATCGCCGCGACGACCAGCTGCCGGTCACCGTTCGGCTTGACCAGGTCGATCGCCAGGCCCAGGTTCACGTGCTCCGGCTTCACCAGGTAGGACTTGCCGTCCTCCACCCGGTAGCTGTGGTTCATCCCCGGATTGGCCTTCACCGCCTGCACCAGCGCGTAGCCGATCAGGTGCGTGAACGACACCTTCCCGCCACGCGCCCGCTGCAGGTGGTTGTTGATCACGATCCGGTTGTCGATCAGCAGCTTCGCCGGAACCGCACGCACCGAAGTCGCCGTCGGCACCTCCAACGAGGCGTCCATGTTCGACGCCACCGCCTTCGCCGGACCGCGCA
>NZ_JNYE01000248.1 GCF_000717185.1 Kitasatospora phosalacinea
GTTCGGGTGCGGATCGCCACCGGTGGGAGCGGGCGGCGGGCGGTCGGGGCGGGCGGCGCGCCGTGCCGGTCGGACAATCCGACCGGCGGTTCGCGTGTTGCGTGTCGACGCGGGGCCGCTGCCTGTCCGTAAGCTGTCCCGAGACAGGTGTCTGACGATGCCCCACATCCGACGGGGCCTCACTCCACGGGCTGACGGAACGGAAACGGGTACGGGCAGATGGCAATGATGCGGCTGAGGCGTGAGGACCCCCGCATCGTCGGCCCGTACCGGCTGCACCGGCGGCTGGGCGCCGGCGGCATGGGCGTGGTCTACCTGGGCTCCGACCGCAAGGGGCAGCGGGTCGCGCTGAAGCTGATCCGGGCCGAGCTGGCCGAGGACGCCGAGTTCCGCACCCGGTTCGCCCGGGAGATCGCCGCGGCCTCGCGGATCCGCGGCGGCTGCACGGCCCGGGTGGTGGGCTCCGACATCGAGACCGAGCGGCCCTGGCTGGCGACCGCGTACGTGCCCGGGCCCTCGCTGTACAAGCAGGTCTCCGAGGAGGGGCCGATGGCCTGGCCGGACGCGGCGCGGATCGGTTCCGCGCTGGCCGACGGCCTGGTGAAGGTGCACGAGGCCGGGGTGGTGCACCGGGACCTGAAGCCGTCGAACATCCTGCTCTCCCCCAAGGGCCCGCGGATCATCGACTTCGGCATCGCCTGGTCGCGCGGCGCCTCCACGCTCACCCACGTCGGCACGGCGGTCGGCTCGCCCGGCTTCCTGGCGCCCGAGCAGGTGCGCGGCGCGGCCGTCACGCCCGCCACCGACGTGTTCGCGTTCGGGGCGACGCTGGCGTTCGCGCTGACCGGCGAGTCGCCGTTCGGGTCGGGCGCCTCGTCCGAGGTGATGCTGTACCGGGTGGTGCACGAGGAGCCGGACCTGACCGGCATCCCGCCCGTGCTGGCGCCGCTGGTGCGCGCCTGCCTGGCCAAGGAGTCGTCCGAGCGGCCGCCCGCGGCGGCGCTGCACGAGCGGCTGAGCGAACTCGCGGCGCGCGGCGGCAGCGGCGGCCGGACGGGGCGGGCCGCGGCGGCGGCCGCGCGGACGGACGAGGCGCGGGCGGCGGCCGCGCCCGTCGAGGAGGTGCGCGGGGCGCGGCCGGACGCGGCGGGCGCGGCCCGGCCG
>NZ_JNYE01000249.1 GCF_000717185.1 Kitasatospora phosalacinea
GGTGCTGTGGGCGGCCATTGCGGTCAGGACGGCGTCGGGGCCGAGTTCCAGGAAGCGGGTGACGCCGTGGGTGGTGAGGGTGGTGACGGCGTCGGCGAAGCGGACGCTCTCGCGGACCTGGTGCACCCAGTAGTCGGGGGAGGTGAGGTCGGCGGCGCTCTGGCCGGTCAGGGTCGAGACGACCGTCAGGTTGGGCTGGTGGTAGGTGAGTTGGGCGGCGACGGTGCGGAACTCGGCGAGCATCGGCTCCATCAGCGCGGAGTGGAAGGCGTGCGAGACCGTCAGCGCCTTCGTGCGCTGGAAGGAGGCCGCGACCTTGGCGACCGCTTCGGCCTCGCCCGAGATGACGATCGCGCGCGGCCCGTTGACGGCGGCGATGTCGACACCGGCGGCGAGTGCCGTGCGGACGTCGTCCTCGCCGGCGGCGACGGCGACCATCGCGCCGCCGGTGGGCAGGGCCTGCATCAGGCGGGCGCGGGCGCCGACCAGGGCGCAGGCGTCCTCCAGCGACCACACGCCTGCCGTGTAGGCGGCGGCATACTCGCCGATGGAGTGCCCGGCGACCGCGTCGGGGCGCACGCCCCAGGAGGCGTACAGCCGCTGGAGGGCCACCTCGACGGCGAACAGTGCGCACTGCGCGTACCCCGTCAGGTTCAGTGCTTCGGCGTCGGACCACATGACGTCCTTGAGGGGACGCTCCAGGCCCTTGTCGAGCAGCGCGCACACCTCGTCGAGCGCGGCGGCGAACACCGGGAAGCGGCCGTACAGTTCCTGCCCCATGCCGAGGCGCTGCGAGCCCTGGCCGGTGAACAGGAACGCCAGCTTCCCGGGCGCACTGACCTGCCCGGCCTCCTGGCCTTCCGCCAGAGCGCGCAGGCCCGCCAGCAGCTCGCCGCGCTCCGCGCCGACGACCACCGCACGGTGCTCGAAGTGCGTGCGCGCCGTCGCCAACGCCCGCCCCACCGCAGCGGGTTCACCCGAACCGGCAGCCTCCAGCAGCCGCCCGGCCTGCGCCCGCAGCGCCTCCGCGCTGCGCGCCGAGACGGGCCAGGCGAGGACGCCGGAGGGGTGCGGGGTGGTGTCGTCCGCGGCCGGGGTTCCGGCTTCCTCGACGATGACGTGGGCGTTGGTGCCGCTGAGGCCGAACGCGGAGACGGC
>NZ_JNYE01000250.1 GCF_000717185.1 Kitasatospora phosalacinea
AGGGGAGGTTGCGGGCCATGACGATGCGCTGGACCTGGTTGGTGCCCTCGTAGATCTGGGTGATCTTCGCGTCGCGCATCATCCGCTCCACCGGGTAGTCCCGCGTGTAGCCGTAACCGCCCAGCAACTGCACCGCGTCCACCGTGATCTCCATCGCCGCGTCCGACGCGTAGCACTTGGCCGCCGCACCGAAGAACGTCAGGTCGCCGTCACCGCGCTGCGACTTCGCCGCCGCCGCGTAGGTCAACTGCCGCGCCGCCTCCAGCTTCATCGCCATGTCCGCCAGCATGAACTGCACGCCCTGGAAGTCCGCGACCGGCTTGCCGAACTGGCGCCGCTCCTTCACGTAGCCCTTCGCGTAGTCCAGCGCCCCCTGCGCGATGCCCAGCGCCTGCGCGGCGATCGTCACCCGGGTGTGGTCCAGCGTGCGCATCGCGGTCGCGAAACCCGTGCCCTCCGCACCGATCATCCGCTCCGCCGGGATGCGGACGTCGTCGAAGTACACCTCCCGGGTCGGCGAGCCCTTGATGCCCAGCTTCCTCTCCGGGGCACCGAAGGAGACGCCCTCGTCGCCCTTCTCCACCACGAACGCCGAGATCCCCTTGGAACGCTTCTCCGGGTCGGTCACCGCCATCACCGTGTAGTACTCGGACACCCCCGCATTGGTGATCCACCGCTTCACGCCGTTCAGCACCCAGAAGTCACCGTCGCGCACCGCCCGCGTCCGCATCCCCGCCGCGTCCGAACCCGCCTCCGGCTCCGACAGGCAGTACGAGAACATCCCCTCACCCCGGGCCAGCGCCCCCAGGTACCTCGCCTTCAACTCCTCCGAACCCGCCAACTGCACCGGCAGCGACCCCAGCTTGTTCACCGCCGGGATCAACGACGACGACGCGCACACCCGCGCCACCTCCTCGATCACCAGCACCGTCGCCAGCGCGTCCGCCCCCGCACCCCCGTACTCCTCCGGCACGTGCACCGCATGCAGGTCCGCCCCCCGCAACGCCTCCAACGCCTCCTGCGGGAAACGCCCCTCCTCGTCCACCGCCGCCGCGAACGGGGCGATCTTCGCCTCCGCCAGCGCACGCACCGACTCCCGGAGCATCACGTGCTCCTCGCCGAGCCGGTAGAGGTCGAAGTCC
>NZ_JNYE01000251.1 GCF_000717185.1 Kitasatospora phosalacinea
GCCCTCCCCACCGCCCCCCCCCCCGCCCTCTCCCCCGAGCCCGCCGCAAGCGCCCGTGCTCCCCCTCCCCCATACGCCCACCGCCCTCCCGTCAACCACCTCCCCGAGCCCGCCGCAGGCGCTCCCCTCCACCGCCCTCTCCCCCGAGCCCGCCGCAGGCACCAGCCCTCCCACATGCGCCCACCGCCCTCCCGTCGGACCCTGGTGTGGGGGCCGTCCCCGGCCGGAGGAGGTTGCACGATGCATCCGCTGGAGTACCGCGTGGTCGACCTTCCCGAGTCATCGCTGCACAAGACCGCGGTGCTGGTGCTCGGGCAGCACCGGGCTGTGCTGGTCGGTACGGGGTTGCGGCTCTCGGACGGTCGGCGGCTGGTCCGGGAGGTCGGGCGTTCGGGGCGTCGGCTGAGTACCGTCCTGGTGCTCCACCACGCGCCGGACTGCTGGCTGGCGGCGGAGGTGCTGCGCGACACGTTCCCGGAGGCCCGTTTCCTCGCCCCACCCCCGGTCCGCGACCGGATCGAGCGCGACCACCTCGCGGTCCGCGCCGCGTGGGCGGGTCTCGGCGACGAACTCCCTTCCCGCCTGGTCGCGTTGGAGCCGCTGGAGGAGGACGCCGTCGAACTGGAGGACCACCGGCTGGAGCTGCGCGGGGCGTCCCTGGGGCTGCCGGACCTGCACTACCTGTGGGAGCACCGCAGCCGGACGCTGCTCGGCGGCCCGCTGCTCTGGCTGCACGTGCACCCGTGGCTGGCCGCGACCCCGCTGGCCCCGCAGCGCGAGGCGTGGATCGACCTGCTGGACGAGATGGCGGCGCTGGAGCCGCTGCGCACCGTCCCGGGCCACCGCCACCTGACCACGCCCGTGCCCGTACCCGTGGACGCGGACACGGACGCGCACGCCCCTGACCCGATCACCTGGACCGGCGACTACCTGCGGGCGTTCACCACCGAGCTCGGCAAGCCGGTCGGCCCGGACGCGGTCACGGCCGCCCTGCTGCGCCGCTACCCGTCCGCCGCGCTGCCCTCCGCCGTCGCCCCGGCCGTCCGGGCCGCCCGCGACGAACCCGCCGCCGCCTGACCCACCCCACCCCCACCCCGTCCCAACCCCCACCCCGCCCTCCTCCCC
>NZ_JNYE01000252.1 GCF_000717185.1 Kitasatospora phosalacinea
GGCCTGCGGGGGCGGGGCCGGGGTCGGGGCGGCCAGGACGGTCGGCGGGGGCGGCTGCACCGGGGCGGGCCGCGACTCCAGGTCCAGCAGCGCGACGGCCATCCGCGCCACCTCCTCCGACACCGCGCCCGGCAGCCAGCCCCGCTCGCCGAGCCGGGTCAGCCCCGCGGCGCTCCGCTCCAACCGCGCCCGGGCCTCCGCCGGGGTCGGCCTGCGCTCCGGCTCCTTGTCCAGGCACGCCCGCACCAGGCCCAGCAGGTCCCCGTCCAGGCCGCCGAGCTCCGGCTCCTCGTGGACGATCCGGTAGAGCAGCCCCGCCGCGCTGTCCTGCTCGCCGAACGGGGCCCGGCCGGTCGCGGCGAAGGCCAGCACCGCACCGAACCCGAACACGTCGCCCGCCGGACCGGACGGGCGTCCCTTGGCCTGCTCCGGCGACATGAAGCCCGGCGAACCCACCACGTACCCCGAGCGGGTCAGCGCGGAAGTCGCGTCCAGCGCACGGGAGATGCCGAAGTCGATCAGCCGCGGCCCGTCCAGCGCCAGCAGCACGTTCGACGGCTTCACGTCCCGGTGCACCAGCCCCAGCGCGTGCACCGCCTCCAGCGCGTCGGCCAGGCCCGTGCCCAACGCCCGTACCGTGTCCGGCGGCAGGGCGCCGAAGCGGTGCACCGCGTCCGTCAACGAGGGCCCCGCGACGTAGCCCGTGGCCACCCACGGCTGCGGCCCCTCCGTGTCCGCGTCCAGCACCGGCGCGGTCCACCGGCCGCCGACCCGCTGCGCCGCCGCCACCTCCTGCCGGAACCGCTGCCTGAACTCCCGTTCTGCGGCGAACTCCTGACGGACCGTCTTCACCGCCACCGTCCGCCCGCCCGCCGTCCGCCCGAGGAACACCTCCCCCATCCCGCCGGCCCCCAGCCGCCCCAACAGCCGGTACGGACCGATGACCTGCGGATCGCCCTCGCCGAGAGTCTCCAACGTTCCGCGCTCCTAGACTGCTTGCCGAACCACCAGGAAATGCCCCGACACCACGCACGGGATCTTCACGACGCACCCTAGGCCCTCCACCCCACCCCCCACCCCGAGTC
>NZ_JNYE01000253.1 GCF_000717185.1 Kitasatospora phosalacinea
TAGAACTCGTAACACGATCTTCGTGATCGTTGCTGGTGGGGCGTGACCGATGTGACGATTCGTCCGTTCGTGATGGTGTGAGCAAGAAGCCGTGGATGGTGGACGACGAGCTGTGGGCTCGGATCGAGCCGCTGCTGCCGGCGTGGCCGGAGCGGTCGCCGGGCCCGCGCCCCGTGGACGACCGGCTGTGCCTGCAGGGCATCCTGTTCGTGCTATACACCGGTATCACCTGGCAGCAGCTGCCGCCCGAGCTGGGCTTCGGCTCCGGGCAGACCTGCTGGCGCAGGCTTGGCCGCTGGCAGCGGGCCGGGGTGTTCGAGGCCCTGCACCGCATGCTCCTGGCCGAGTTGAACGCGGCCGGACTGATCGACTGGACCCGCGCCTGCGTGGACGCCTCCCACGTACACGCGAAAAAAGGGGCGAGGCCACCGGCCCGTCACCGGTCGACCGCCGCAAGACCGGCAGCAAACACCACGTGATCAGCGACGGCGGCGGCATCCCGTTCCACGTGATCACCACCGCCGCCAACGTCAACGACGTCACCTTGACCCTCGGCCTGGTCGACAACATCCCACCGGTCGCCGGCCGCGTCGGCCGCCCCCGCAAGCGCCCGGACGCTCTGCTCGGCGACAAGGGCCACGACAGCAACCCCAACCGCCGACAACTGCGCAAACGCGGGATCCTGCCCGTCATCTCCCGCCGCGGCGAGGCCGACATCATCGGCCTCGGCAAGCTCCGCTACGTCGTCGAGCAGACCTTCGCCCAACTCCACCAATTCAAACGCCTCGCCGTCCGCTGGGAGAGACGCCTCGACCTCCACAACACCTTCGTCTCACTCGCCTGCGCACTCATCTACTGGCGGCGCCTCAGGCGGCCTGCTCAGCCGACTCGCAGACCGTGATCGCCATACGTTCGCCGTCTCTGGCTTTCACGGCATTGACCAGGATCTCGCTGCCCTCATGGAAGCGCAGCGTGAAGACCGGATCGAGATCCATCAGGAGGTCGAAGACCTCGCGAAGATCATCCGACAGGAGCTCAGGGCCGAGTACCGCGTCACAGACCCAGTTGCCGTCGGCGGCACGGATCCCGGGCAGCCAAGTGCGCGAAAACGGGGTGAGGCGGCACTGAAGCTTCCCCGTGGACCTGGACACCTGGAGACTGGGACGTGAGGTTCCAGAGGAAGTAGAGCCAGGTGAGCAACAAGCAGGGCAAGCGGTACTCGG
>NZ_JNYE01000254.1 GCF_000717185.1 Kitasatospora phosalacinea
GGGTTCACGGTGTGGTGATCTTGAAATGAGTGAGGGCCTTCTGGCTCGGTGTGGATTGCGACATCTGCACCGGCTCCCAGAAAGGCCCTCATGCCACACCGTAACGCACCGCTGACCGAGACCGGACGGCTGCGCCTGGCCCGCTGCGTGGTCGAGGACGGCTGGCCGCTGCGCCGGGCTGCCGAGCGCTTCCAGGTCTCGCCGACCACGGCCAAACGCTGGGCGGACCGCTATCGCGTTCTCGGCGAGGCCGGTATGGGCGACCGCTCCAGTCGGCCGCACCGCAGCCCGCACCGGACCCCGACCCGCACCGAGCGGCGGATCATCAAGGTCCGCGTCCTGCGCCGCTGGGGCCCGGCCCGCATCGCCTACCTGCTCAAGCTCAACCCGGCCACCGTGCACCGGGTCCTGACCCGCTACCGCCTCGCCCGCCTCTCGCACCTCGACCGCGCCACCGGACGGCCGATACGCCGCTACGAACACTCGGCGCCGGGCGAGTTGGTCCACGTCGACGTCAAGAAGCTCGGCAACATCCCCGACGGCGGCGGCCACAAGACCCTGGGCCGCCAGGCCGGCCGCAGAACCCGCTCCGGGGTCGGCTACAGCTACCTGCACAACGCCGTCGACGACCACTCCCGCCTGGCCTACAGCGAGATCCTCGCGGACGAGCGCAAGGAGACCGCAGCCGCGTTCTGGGCCCGGGCGAACGACTTCTTCGCCCGGGCCGGCATCACCGTCCGACGGGTCATGACCGACAACGGCGCCTGCTACAAGTCCCACTTGTGGCGCGACGTCCTGGCCCAGCACGGCATCGCCCACAAGCGCACCCGGCCCTACCGCCCGCAGAGCAACGGCAAAGTCGAACGCTTCAACCGCACCCTCCTCGACGAATGGGCCTACGCCAGGCCCTACCGCACCGAACAGGAACGCCGCGACGCCTACCCCGCCTGGCTCCACACCTACAATCACCACCGCGGACACACCGCACTCGCCGGCCAACCACCCGCCAGCCGCGTCCCCA
Source organism: Kitasatospora phosalacinea (assembly GCF_000717185.1). GTDB lineage: Bacteria > Actinomycetota > Actinomycetes > Streptomycetales > Streptomycetaceae > Kitasatospora > Kitasatospora phosalacinea_A. The sequence goes on from NZ_JNYE01000254.1 coordinate 1,022, forward strand.
ACCTCACAGGACAGAACA
>NZ_JNYE01000255.1 GCF_000717185.1 Kitasatospora phosalacinea
CTAGACGAGTAGTTCCGAAGTCTGCTGGCTTTGCTGGTTCTGCTCCGGGCATGCAGGGAGGGTGTCCAGCATTCGGGTTGTGACGACCGAAGAGCTGGACACCCTCCTGACCGCACTCTACGTGCGGATCGATGATCATCTGCCCCGAACGCGCTGGCTGGGGCGCCCGCCGCTGCTGACGGACTCGGAACTGCTGTGCCTGGCCGTGGCCCAGGTGCTGCTGGGCTTCCACTCCGAGGCGCGTTGGATCCGCTTCGCCCGTGCCCACCTGCGCGGCATGTTCCCCCACCTGCCCGAACGCCCCGGCTACAACAAGCGCCTGCGCGCCGCCAGGCCCCTGCTCCAGCAGGCCATCCGCGACCTCGCCCGGGACACCGACCTGTGGGCCGACCCGGTGTGGATCACCGACTCCACCCCCGTCGAGTGCGGCCGCTCCCGCGACACCGCCCGCCGCTCGGCCCTGGCCGGATGGGCGGGCTACGGCTACAGCCGCTCGCACTCGCGCTGGTTCTGGGGTCTGAAGCTCCACCTGGTCTGCACCCCGGCCGGGCTGCCCGTCACCTGGGCCCTCGCCAGCCCGAAGGTCGACGAGCGCGAGGTGCTGGCCGCACTGATCGAGACCGAGCCCGGTCTCGTGCGCGAGCGGCCCGGCCTGCTGATCCTCGCCGACAAGGGCTACGTCTCCGCGGAACTCGACCGCTTCCTGGAACAGTTCGGGGCTCAGCTGCTGAGGCCCTCCTACCGCAACCGGACCCCACGCCCCGGCGAAGGGCTGCTGAAATCCGTCCGCCAGCTGATCGAGTCCGTCAACGACACCCTCAAGGGCCAACTCGGACTCGAACAGCACGGCGGACGCACCATCGAGGGCCTCGGCGCCCGCGTCGGCCAGCGACTGCTGGCGATGACCTGCGCGATCTGGCACAACCGCACCACCGGCCAACCCGTCACCCGATCACTCATCGCCTACGACCACTGACCCACTTCGGAACTACTCGTCTAG
>NZ_JNYE01000256.1 GCF_000717185.1 Kitasatospora phosalacinea
CCGCTGCGCACGGGCGAGACGGACCGGGCGAGGGCCTGGGGCGCGGCGCTCGTCCGGCGGTGAGACCGTGGTGGGACGACCGCCGGGACGACTGCCGGGACGACTGCCTGGGCGACTGCCTGGGCGACTGCCGGGGCGCCCCGGGTGGTGCGCGGCCGGGAACGGGAGAGCGCGATGAACGCAGCGAGCACGTGGAAACCGCTGGCCGTCCTGGGGACCGCACAGTTCCTGATGGTGCTGGACGCCTCGGTGATGAACGTGTCGATCAGCCAGCTCGTCGAGGACTTCGACACCGAGGTCACCACCGTCCAGGCCGTCATCACCCTCTACACCCTGGTGATGGCGGCCTTCATGCTGACCGGCGGCAAGATCGGCGACATGTTCGGCCGCCGCCGGGTCTTCGTGGTCGGCCTGGTCGTCTACGGCGTCGGCTCCGGCCTGACCGCCGTCGCCCCCACCGTGGGCGTGCTCGCCGTCGGCTGGTCGGTGGTCGAGGGACTGGGCGCGGCCCTGGTGCTGCCCGCCCTGGCCGCGCTGGTGGCCGGCTCCTACCGGGGGCGCGAACGCGCCGTCGCCTACGGGGTGGTCGGCGGCCTGTGACCGGCGCCGTGCTGTCCGCCGCGGGCCTGGCCCTGGTGGTGCTGGCCGTCCTGCAGAGCGGCAGCTGGGGCTGGGTCGAGCCGCGCAACCCGCCGTTCACCGTCCTCGGGTTCGCCCCCACCGCCCACGAACGGCGCCGGGAGCGCCGCGGCGCCACCCCGCTGGTCTCGCTCGCCCTGTTCGGCAACCGGCCGCTGCGCGCCGGGCTGATCGCCCTGTTCAACCAGAACACCGTCCTGCTCGGCCTGTTCTTCGTCATCCCGCTCTACCTCCAGGTCGTCCAGGGCCTGAACGCCTTCGAGACCGGGCTGCGGCTGCTCCCGGTCTCGGTGACCATGCTCGTCACCTCGATGTGCGGCCCGCTGCTGCTGCGCGTCGCCTCGCCCCGGGCCGTCGTCCGGGCCGGGCTGCTGGTGCTGCTCGCCGCCACCCTGTGGCTGATCGCCGCGATCGGGCCGGAGCCGGCGGGCGCCTCGTTCGGCTGGTCGATGGCCCTGCTCGGCACCGGCCTGGGCATGCTCGCCTCGCAGCTCGGCAACACGGTGCAGTCCAGCGTGCGCCCCGCCGAGCGCAGCGAGGCCGGCGGCCTGCAGTACACCGCGCAGAACCTCGGCTCCTCGCTCGGCACGGCGCTGATCGGCGCGATCCTGATCGGCGCGCTCGCCACCTCCGTCACCGCCCGGATCGAGGGCGACCCGCGGGTCGGCGCGGCCGTCGCCCAGCAGGTCGGCACCCAGGTCGAGGCGGGCATCTCCTTCGTCCCCGCCGACCAGGTGGCCGCCGCCCTCGCCGCCCGCCCCGAGGTGCCGCCGCAGGAGGCCGCGACCCTGGTCGACCACTACCGGGACGCGCAGATCCAGGGCCTGAAGTCCGCCGTCCTCGCCTGCACGGTGATCACCGCCGGGGCCCTGCTGTTCACCCGCCACCTCCCC
>NZ_JNYE01000257.1 GCF_000717185.1 Kitasatospora phosalacinea
CCGGTGCAGATGTCGCAATCCACACCGAGCCAGAAGGCCCTCACTCATTTCAAGATCACCACACCGTGAACCCCGTCACCAACCTCCGTGGTCAGTACAACTAGCGCGGTCGCCTCGGCGGGCGGCTTCACCCCCGCCACCCACGCGGGCTGGTGGATCGTCACCGGCCTCGGCCTGACCGTCCTGCTGCTCGGCCTGCTCACCACCACCCCCTGGGCCGCCGCCACCGCCGCCCGGGTCGCCGCCCGCTTCGACCACCCGGCGGACGGCCCGCGGAGGGACACCGCCGGGCACGCCCGCTGACCGGTTCCGGCGGCGGGCGGCAGGCGGCGGGCGGCGGTGCGGGACCACTGCCGCCGAGCGGCTACGATGACCAGTACGGCGGACGAGCCGGCCGGGCGGTCGCGTCGGGTCCTTACGGGCCCGCCGAGGAACGTCCGGGCTCCACAGAGCAGGGTGGTGGGTAACGCCCACCCGGGGTGACCCGCGGGACAGTGCCACAGAAAGCAGACCGCCTGCCGCTCCGGCGGCAGGTAAGGGTGAAACGGTGGTGTAAGAGACCACCAGCGACCGAGGTGACTCGGCCGGCTCGGTAAACCCCACTCGGAGCAAGGTCAAGATCGGCGCCCCCGGGCGCCGTGCGCGGGTGTTCGAGGGCTGCTCGCCCGAGCTCGCGGGTAGACCGCACGAGGCTGTCGGCAACGGCAGCCCTAGATGGATGGCCGCCTCCCCCGGCCGCGCGAGCGACCTGGGAGACAGAACCCGGCGTACAGGCCGACTCGTCCGCCGGCCTCCGGCTCAGGGGCCCGACCGCGCAGCAGCGCGGTCGGGCCCTTCGGCGTACGGGGGCGGAGCGGGGAGGGGCGGGCGGAGTGGGTGGGCG
>NZ_JNYE01000258.1 GCF_000717185.1 Kitasatospora phosalacinea
CCTCACGGACCTCAGCCATCTCCCCAGGTGTCACACGTCCTCAACGACACACCACCGCCAACAGACACGCCCAATCAAAATCAACCTGACCAAGCCCTAATAGCAGTTCCCAGGAATACATCGTCACGGCATCGCACTGCGGACGAACCGGAGTCCAGGTGACCAACGGCAACGGCGCCCTGGAAGGAACCGTCTCCTCCTACAACACCACTTGGGACGCATCGATCTATCCCGTATCCAACGCCGCTCCGCGAGAGTTCGACGGCCCCCAGAACACCACCAACAGCATTGCGCTCAGCGGAACTTCCTACTCGTACAACGGCGACCAGGTCTGCCACGACGGATACACCTCCGGAGTCATCTGCGGCATCCAGGTCGACAACGACGACGTGTGGACCACACTGGGCGCCGCGAGATACGCAGCCTTCGACGCCCGCGGCGTCTGGGGGCACCAGGTCAACGGCTCGATCGCAGTACGGAACGGAGACAGCGGGGGCCTGGTGTTCAGCGTGAACGGCGACACTCGCGTCGTGCGAGGCATCGTCAGCGCCGACTACCAGGGCAACTCCAACAGGATGTTCTGGACCGAGGCCAACGACATCTACAAGGCGTTCGGCGTGCACCTGGCCTCCTGACCCCCGGCCGAGGCCTCGGGAAGGGCAGGAGGGACGAGGAACCAACGAGCGCGGCCGGTGCCCGGAAACCGCAACCGTGGACCAGCCGCGCTCGTCCCCGTTCGCGCATGCGGCCGCTCCCCCAACGTTCCGGCGGAGCCAATCGTCTAGATGATTGATGCGAAGGGCTTGCTGGCACGCATGAGATGAAGCGAGGGAGTCCAAAGGTCGGTTGTGACGCCTGACCTGGACTCCCTCGCGACCGC
>NZ_JNYE01000259.1 GCF_000717185.1 Kitasatospora phosalacinea
GCCCAGCCCCCCGCCGCCACCCGCCCCTGGCACTCCGCATTCCACGACGACTTCACCGGCCGCACCCTCGACCCCGCCGACTGGACGACCTGCTACGACTGGAACCGGGGCGGCTGCACCAACGAGGGCAACAAGGAGAGCGAGTGGTACCTCCCCGGCCAGGTCGGTGTCGCGGACGGCGCCCTCACCCTCACCGCCACCCGCCGCCCCACCACCGGCAGCGACGACAAGACCTACCCCTGGACGTCCGGCATGGTCTCCACCGGCCGCGACCACTGGGACGCCCCGCCCCGGCACACCTTCACCTACGGCTACGTCGCCGCCGCGATCCAGGCCCCCGCCGACGCCACCGGCATGTTCCCCGCCTTCTGGCTGCTGCCCGCCGCCACCCGCGGCGGCCTCCCCGAGATCGACATCGCCGAGTTCATCAACTCCAACCGCTACGTCGACCTCAACCTGCACGGCCTCACCCCCCAGGGCCGGGACACCATCTCCCACCAGCGCTACGGCCCCGCCGACTTCGCGGGCGGCTACCACGTCCTCGGCGTCGACTGGGAACCCGACGGCATCACCTGGTACGTCGACGGCACCCCCCGCTTCCAGATCACCGACCCCGACCTGATCCCCCGCGTCCCCATGGAACTCCTGATCAACCTCGCCGTCGGCTTCGAACAGGCCCCGTCCGCCGACACCGACACCGCCCGGCTCCACGTCGCCTGGGTCGGCGTCTGGCAGCACTAGATGTACTGACCACGGAGGTTGGTGACAGGGTTCACGGTGTGGTGATCTTGAAATGAGTGAGGGCCTTCTGGCTCGGTGTGGATTGCGACATCTGCACCGGCTCCCAGAAAGGCCCTCATGCCACAC
>NZ_JNYE01000260.1 GCF_000717185.1 Kitasatospora phosalacinea
GACCAGCCCCGCCCCCGCCCCCGCCGAGGCCGTCGACCCGCCCCCACCGCTGCGCCGCCCGCGCCGCGGGGCGCTGCTGCGCCTCGGCGCACTGCTCGTGCTGATCGCCGCGGCCGCGGCCTCGCTGCTGCTGTGGGACCCGTCCGCAGTCCTGTCGGCCGCCTCGGGCCCGTGGCGGATGCCGATCGCGCTCTCGGTGTACGCCTTCGGTTCGGTGGCCTTCCTGCCCCGCCCGGCGCTGAACGCGGGCATGGGGGTGCTCTTCGGTTCGCTGTGGGGCGTGCCGCTGGCGGTCGCCGGGTCGGCGCTCGGTGCGGCGGCGGCGTTCGCGCTCGGGCGCTGGCTGGGGCGCGAGGCGCTGCGGCCGCTGGTGCGCGGCAAGGTGCTGACGGAGATCGACCGGCGGTTGTCCCAGCAGGGTTTCCGCAGCGTGCTGCTGGTGCGACTGTTCCCGGGCGCGCCGTTCCAGGCGGGCAACCTGGCGTGCGCGTTCTCGAACGTGAGGTTCTGGCCGTACCTGGCGGGCACCGCCCTCGGCGTGGTGCCGACCACCACCGCGTACGTGGTCGCGGGGGCGAGTGCGAGTTCGCCCACCTCGCCGGCCTTCCTGGTCTCCGCCGCGGTGATCGCCGCGATGTGCGTGTTCAGCGCCGCCTCGCTGTGGCGCGCCCGCCCGCGCCGCTCCGCCTGACGCCCACCGCAGCACCACCGACCCGGCACGCCGCCACCGGCCCGACCGCACCGGAGCGGCAGGTGGGGCCCGTCCGCTAGATGATTGATGCGAAGGGCTTGCTGGCACGCATGAGATGAAGCGAGGGAGTCCAAAGGTCGGTTGTGATGCCTGACCTGGACTCCCTCGCGACC
>NZ_JNYE01000261.1 GCF_000717185.1 Kitasatospora phosalacinea
CAGGACGATCGGGCCGTCGAGCTGGTTGTGCGCGGCGACGATCAGGTCGCGGTAGTCGGTCCAGGCGAAGCTCTTGCGGCCTTTGGCCCGACCCTGGCTGTCGTCCGGCCTGGGTCGGTAGATCAGCCGGGAGCGTTCACCGGGCTTGTAGCAGGTCAGGGCGGCGATCGAGACCCGCCGGCGGGAGCGGCCCCGCACCCGGACGACAGGGGTGCGGCCGCGGCGTCCCCAGGTACGGGCGCGGGCCGGTGTCATCGACACCCCGGCCTCGTCCTCGAACACCAGCCAGGCCCCGGTCGCCGCCACTACGCTTTTACCTGCGGCCACACCTGCTTCTTCCACACCTCGACCACTCCGTCGTCGCGCTCGACCGCCCAGCGAACCGGCTGCTGGCACGACCAGCCGCCTCGCCGCAGCAGCTTCCAGACGCCCTGGACCGTGTACGAGACGTGGAACCTGCGGCCGATCACCGTCTTGATCCGCGCCAGCGTCCACCGCTGGTCCTCCCAGCCGTGCACCAACGGCCCCTTCTCCAAATCCCGCTCCAGCAGGGCGAACTGTCGCACGCCCAGCCTCGGCTGCGACTGAGGCCCCTTCGACTCCAACGCTGCCGAGCCACCGTCCCTCCAAGCCCGGCGCCACCGCTCGACCGACCGCACCGTCACTCTCAAGTCACGGGCGATCATTCCGTTGCCGTCACCACGCTCGAACCGCTCGGCGGCATCAAGCCGCACCCGCTCCCGGCGCTGCTGTTCCTGGGCAGTGAACCCGCCCCCCTGCGCGTATCGCACGGATGGGACATACCCACCGATCGACAGCCCTCAGCACCCCAACAAGGCGAATTCAACCTGAGTAG
>NZ_JNYE01000262.1 GCF_000717185.1 Kitasatospora phosalacinea
AGGGGGTGCCCAGGCGGCGGGCCAGGGTCAGCAGTTCGAGGGCGGGCTTGCGCACGGCGCCGTCAACGTGGTCGACGAGGACCAGGATCTCACTCATGGTCGGGTGCTCCTGAGGATGCGGGGGAGGACGAGGGGGCGCGCCGCCGGGCGGGCCTGCGGGCGCGGGAGTCGTTCATCGGGGCGTGGCGGGGCGAACCGGGGTGCCGAGGGCGGGTCCGGGGCCGTCGCCGGGCCGTCCGCGCCGGGCGGGTGCTGCCCGGCCGACCGGGCTCCGCGTGGGGCGCGGTGGTCGGCGGGCGGGGTCCCCGCGGTGGCGCGGCGGCCGGTCAGATGAACTTCTGCTCGGCGAGGTAGGCGGCGAGCTGCTTGCCGCCCTCGCCCTCGTCGGTCACGATGACGCCCTTGGTGCGGGCGGGGCGGGCGGGTAGCGGGCCTCGCCGGACTGGTCGGTGACCGAGACCACGGCGGGCAGCGCCGCCTCGACCTGCTCGGTGGCCGCGTCGCCGTCGCGGCGGCCGGTGACCTTGCCGCCCGCCACCGCGACCTCGGACAGCAAGGTGGCCTGCGGCACGCCCAGGCGCTCGGCCAGCAGCGCGGGCAGCACGCCCATGGTGCCGTCGGTGGAGGCCATGCCGCACACCACCAGGTCGTAGCCGGTCTTCTCCAGCGCCGCCGCCAGGACCGCCGAGGTGCCGATCGCGTCGGTGCCGTGGATGTCGTCGTCGTTGACGTGCACGGCCTTGTCCGCGCCCATCGACAGCGCCTTGCGCAGCGCGTCCTTCGCGTCGTCCGGGCCCACCGTCAGCACCGTCACCTCGGCGCCCTCGTTGGCCTCCGCGATCCGCAGCGCCTGCTCGACGCCGTACTCGTCCAGCTCCGACAGGAGGCCGTCCACGCCCTCCCGGTCGGTGGTGGCATCGTCCGCGAAGCGACGGTCACCGGTCGCGTCGGGCACGTACTTCACACAGACAACGATCCTCAAGCTCACGGCC
>NZ_JNYE01000263.1 GCF_000717185.1 Kitasatospora phosalacinea
CTCCGGCACCGAACAGGCCGCCCCCTCCCCGCCCACCGCCTCCTCCGCCACCCCGTCCGGCAGCGACCCCGCCCCACCGGCCACCGACCCCGACCAGGCCACCGGCCCCGGCGGCACGAGCGCAGGCACGGGCGCAGGCACGGGCACGGGCACGGGCAGCGGCGGCTCCTCCGGCGGCAACGGCAGCAGCAGCGGCGGCAGTTCGGGCAGCAACTCCAGCAGCGGCGGCGGCACCAACAGCTCCGGCGGCAGCACCCCCGCCCCGCCCAAGCAGCCCACCACCACCGCCCCCACCACCCCGTCCGGCCCGGCCGCCGGCTGCGGCGGCACCGGCTGGGGCCGCCTGGTCAACACCGGCAGCGGCCGGACCATCGGCCTCGGCTCCGACACCGTCAGCGCGGGCGTTCCCGTGGTCTCCGGCGGCCACACCGCCTACGGCTGGATCAAGGCCGCCTCCAACGGCTCGACCACCTTCACCGCCTGCAAGGCGAGCAGCGGCATCAGCCTCGGCGCCCGCTACGCGGGCAGCCCCAGCGTCGCCGAACTCGCCGGCCCCAGCTCCTACGCCGACATGACCAACTGGTATCCCAGCGCCGACTCCGGAAACTTCCAGCTCAAGTTCGGCTTCGGCCCCCAGGGCTGCCTGACCGACAACGGCAGCGGCAACACCCTCACCGTCACCACCTGCAACACGAACGACCGCTCCCAGCTCTTCCACTTCTCCTGACCCCGCCAACCCGCCCCGCCCCCGACCGGCCTCCTCCCCAAGCCCTCTCCCCTCTCC
>NZ_JNYE01000264.1 GCF_000717185.1 Kitasatospora phosalacinea
GGCCAGGGGAGTCAGCGTCCGGGCATGGGCCGCGAGCTCTACGACACCCACCCCGTCTTCGCCCAAACCCTCGACGAGGTCTGCGCCGCATTCACCCCCCACCTCGACCGCCCCCTCCGCGACGTCATCTTCAACCCCGACCCCACCGACCTCGACACCACCACACTCACCCAACCCGCCCTCTTCGCCGTCGAAGTCGCCCTCCACCACCTCCTCACCTCCCACGGCATCACCCCCCACCTCCTCGCCGGCCACTCCATCGGCGAACTCACCGCCGCCCACCTCGCCGGACTCTGGACCCTCCCCGACACCTGCACCCTCATCGCCACCCGCGCCCGCCTCATGCACACCACCCCCACCACCGGCACCATGACCGCCATCGCCGCCACCGAACAAGAAATCCTCCCCACCCTCGCCCCCGGCGCCCACATCGCCGCCCTCAACTCCCCCCACAACACCGTCATCTCCGGCGACCGGGAAGCCGTCCAAGCCACCACCACCCACTGGCACAACCAAGGACGCAAAACCACCCCCCTCCGCGTCCACCACGCCTTCCACTCCCCCCACATGGACACCATCCTCGACCAATTCCACGCCACCGCCGCCACCCTCACCTACCACCCCACCCACACCCCCCTCATCTCCAACCTCACCGGACAGATCGCCACCCCCCACCAACTCAACTCCCCCGACTACTGGACCCACCACATCCGCCACACCGTCCGCTTCACCGACACCATCCACACCCTCCACCACCAAGGCACCACCACCT
>NZ_JNYE01000265.1 GCF_000717185.1 Kitasatospora phosalacinea
GGTGGAGTCGGCGGAAGCCGCCGAGCCAGGCGACGGTGCGCTCGATCACCCAACGGTGGCGGCCGAGGCGCTGGGAGGACTCGACACCACGACGGGCGATGCGATGAGTAATCTGCCGTCGCCGCAGGTAGGAGCGGATGAAACGGTGGTCGTAGGCCTTGTCGCCGTGCAGCTTGCCGGGCCGGCGGCGGCGCGGCCCGCGGCGGGAGCGGATCGGTGGGATCGCCTCGACGAGCGGGATCAGGGCCTGGCTGTCGTGCAGGTTGGCGCCGGAGATCGCGAGCGAGATGGGCAGACCGGTACGTTCGGTGAGCAAATGGATCTTCGACCCGAACTTGCCCCGATCGACAGGATTCGGACCCGTCAGGTCCCCTTTTTCGTAGCGCGCATGTTCACCGAGTCGACCGCGCACCTGGACCAGTCCAGCTCACCGCGAGCGCCGAGTTCGTCCAGGACCAGGCGATAGAGCTTCGCCCACACCCTTGCCGCCGTCCACTCGGCGAAACGGCGGTGCGCGGTCGGACCGGATGGCCCGAAGCAGGGCGGCAGTTGGGCCCACGTGCACCCCGAGGTGGCCACGAATACGATCGCGGCCAGCACTTCCCGGTCCCCGTGCCGTCGACGGCCACCACCCTGCGGCCGGGTCGGCGCCGCCGGCACCACCCGCTGGAACAACTCCCACAACTCGTCCGGCACCAGACGCTCCACGATCAGCACGCGAGCAGCCTACAAGCCCAAATGAGATGACTTCTT
>NZ_JNYE01000266.1 GCF_000717185.1 Kitasatospora phosalacinea
CTCACCGGAAGTCGCAGGTCAGGTCACGAATTCCGCATTGGTGATCGCATGGTGGTCGCAGTCGGCCATCCAGACGTGAAATCTGTAGCCTCGCGGGCTGATCGAGAAAGTCAGGACCGCAGGAAGCAGGCGAAAATGCGCAGTTCGGGGCGGCGGCGGGGCCGGGTCTACCGTCGGTGCGGGTGCCGTGACGCGGCTCGGCGTCAGCTCGGCGCCGGATGCCCGCGCCTGGTCGAGGAGGGGCACGGCACATGGACCTTCGCCGTCGACATCCCCTCGCTGAGCGGTCGCAGGCGCACGGTACGGCGCGGTGGTTTCGAGGACGGCTTCGCCGCCGAGAGCGCGCTGCGGCGCTTCCTCGAGGGCCGCCGGCTGGGGTTCGACGCCGACCCGCACGAGACGGTGGCCGCCTACCTGACCAAGTGGCTGAAGTCGATGGAGTTCCTGCTCAAGCCCACCACGTACGCCCGCTACCGCACCTATGTGCTCTGCGAGTTGATCCCCGTGTTCGGCAAGCTGCGCCTGGAGGAACTCGCCCACGATCACATCGCCGCCTACGCGCACGAGCAGCTCGAATCCGGCCGCGGCCGCCAGGCCGTCTACCACTGCCTGGCCACGCTCTCCAGCGCCCTGGGCAGCGCCGTCCGCACCCACCGGCTCCCCTTCAACGCGGCCCAGCCCCTGCCCATGCGCCGGCCCCGCGCCGACGAGCG
>NZ_JNYE01000267.1 GCF_000717185.1 Kitasatospora phosalacinea
CCAGGCGCTTGACGCCGGGGGTGTCCTCGCGGACCACGACGGCGGCCTGGGCGACGTCCGGGTGGGCGGTCAACGCGTCCTCGATCTCGCCGGGTTCGACCCGGTAGCCGCGGATCTTGACCTGGTCGTCGGCCCGGCCCAGGAAGTCCAGCAAACCGTCCTGGCGCCAGCGCACCACGTCCCCGGTGCGGTACATCCGGGCGCCCGGCGCACCGAACGGGTCGGCGACGAAGCGCTCCGCCGTCAGGCCGGGGCGATTGAGGTAGCCACGGGCCAGACCGACGCCCGAGACGTACAACTCGCCCGCCACCCCGACCGGCACCGGCCGCAGGTGGGCGTCCAGGACGTGCGCGACGGTGTTCCAGATCGGCCGACCCACCGTCGCACTCGCCGAGTCCAGGGTGCCGCCGCCCAGCGTGTTGATGGTGTACTCGGTCGGCCCGTACAGGTTGTAGCCCATCACCCCGGGCGTGTCCCGCAGCTTCGACCACAGCGTCTCCGCCACCGCCTCACCACCCAGCAGCACCAGCACCGGCCGGTGCCGCCCCTCGTCCAACAGACCGCGGTCGACGAGCGCCTGGGCGTAGGACGGGGTGACGTTGACGACGTCCACCGCGTGTTCGGCGCAGTACGCGGAGAGCGCTTCCGCGTCGCGGCGCAGCGCCTCGTCCAGCACGTGCACCTC
>NZ_JNYE01000268.1 GCF_000717185.1 Kitasatospora phosalacinea
TGTGGACCGACAGCGTGTGGGTCGTCGACTCCACACCGGTGGAGTGCGGGCGCTCACGCGAGACCGCCAAACGCTCCGACCTGGCCGGATGGGCCGAGTACGGCTACTGCGCCAGCCACTCCCGATACTTCTGGGGCCTGCTGCTGCACCTGGTGTGCACCCTGCACGGTCTGCCCGTCGCCTTCGCCCTCACCGGTGCGAAAGCCGACGAACGCCAGACCTTGCTCGGCATGCTCCATGCCGAACCCCACCTCGTCGCCGCCCGCCCGGGACAGACCCTCATCGCCGACCGGCACTACTACGGCCGCGCCTTCGAACACGAACTCACCGAGTGGGGAGTCAGCCTGCTGCGGCCGGCCCGCAGGGGCGAACCCCCACGAGCCGGATCCGAGCTGTTCAAACCGCTACGACAGGTGATCGAGTCCGTCAACCAGACCTTCAAAGCCCAACTCGACCTCGAACGCCACCAGGGCCGCACCCCAGGCGGTGTCATGGCCCGGGTTCTGCAACGCATCCTCGCCCTGACCACCGCGATCTGGCACAACCACCACACCGGCCAGCACGTCATGCGCTCCCTGACCGCCTACGACCACTAACCCTTCGCATCATTCATCTAG
>NZ_JNYE01000269.1 GCF_000717185.1 Kitasatospora phosalacinea
GACGTCACGCTGCTCGAAAGGGTCCTCAGTGGACTTCGCAAGCTCTAACGCGGCCGCCGCCCCCAGCCGCGCCACCACCTCCGCCAAGATCGTCGTCGCGGGCGGCTTCGGCGTGGGCAAGACGACGCTCGTCGGCGCGGTCTCCGAGATCAACCCCCTGCGCACCGAAGCCGTCATGACCAGCGCCTCCGCCGGCATCGACGACCTCAGCCACGTCTCCGGCAAGACGACCACCACCGTCGCCATGGACTTCGGCCGCATCACCCTCGACGAGGACCTCATCCTCTACCTGTTCGGCACCCCCGGACAGGACCGCTTCTGGTTCATGTGGGACGACCTCGTCCGCGGAGCCATCGGCGCCGTCGTCCTCGTCGACACCCGCCGCCTCGCCGACTGCTTCCCCGCCCTCGACTACTTCGAGAACAGCGGCCTCCCCTTCGTCGTCGCCCTCAACGGCTTCGACGGCAACCAGGCCCACACCCCCGAAGAAGTCCGCGAAGCACTCCAACTCAACACCGACATCCCCATCATCACCCTCGACGCCCGACGCCGGGACAGCGCCAAGAGCGCCCTCATCACCCTCGTCGAACACGCCCTCCTCGCCCGACTGCGGTGA
>NZ_JNYE01000270.1 GCF_000717185.1 Kitasatospora phosalacinea
GCCCTGACCACCGCGATCTGGCACAACCACCACACCGGCCAGCACGTCATGCGCTCCCTGACCGCCTACGACCACTAACCCTTCGCATCATTCATCTAGAAGACTGATGAAGATGTTGGGTTCTGGCTCCGCCGTGTGAGTGGTGGGGTCAGACTCGTTTCGTGGCGATGGGTGAGTGGTCCGGGGAGACGGTCGGGCCGGATGTGTGGGAGACCTGCCGGGAGTTGATTCCGGTGGGGAGTGTGTTCGCGTTCCTGGCCGAGTACCGGGGCCGGCTGTTCCCGGCGGCGATGTTCGCGGACATGTACCCGTCGGCGAACGGCCGTCCGAGCATGCCGCCGCAGGTTCTGGCCGCAGCGATCACGCTGCAGGCCCTGCACGGCCTTTCCGACTTCGAGACGGTGCAGGAACTGCGCTGCGATCTGCGGTGGAAGGCTGCCTGCGGGCTGGGTCTGCACGACACGGCGTTCGACTCGTCGCTGCTGGCCTACTTCCGGCGTCGACTCGACGCGCTCAGGCTGCTGGGCCACCTGCCCGAGCGGCAACTGGGCGAGAAGGCCGCGAACGCGGTGGGCCTGCTGGCCCTGGTCGCCGGGCAGGACGTCGAGCCCGCCGACGACTGCGACGGCCGCGACGGACGCTGGCGCATCACCCGCGCAACCGCACCCGAGCGGATCGTGTCCGTCGTCGACCCCGATGCCCGGCACGTCCACAAGACCCGCCGCCGTGGTGGGCGGCTTCAGCCTCGACGACTTCGCCATCGACACAGCCGGC
>NZ_JNYE01000271.1 GCF_000717185.1 Kitasatospora phosalacinea
ACGGTGGGGAGTTATCTGGCCGCCGTCGGGGACATCCAGCTGGCCGCCAGCGGGGCAGATCCCTGGCCGCCTGCGGGGCGAACTACATGGCCGTTGACACTGAAGCCTCGTCATAATAAGCACCGTTGCAGTACTAGCCGAACGTGCCACACTGACCTGCGGAAGCCAGCACCCAGCAGCGAAGTTACCGCCCGATCAGGAGATCACGTTCCGCCTGAACCTCCCGTCCAGCCCTCGGCTGGCCAGCCGTTCGACCCAGCGTCGCCGAGGGAGATCCGGCAGCAGTACCAGTTCGTGAGCAACCTGCTGCGCGAGGAGCTCACGGCCGCCGAAGACCCGGATTGGCGCCAGCAGGTGCTCGACCACCTCGAACTCGCCTCGTTCTCAGCTGGCTACCTGTTCGCTGCGGCTGACCGCGATACGGTTCAGGTGGCGAGGGCGGCACACAACCTCGCCGCCCTCGCTCTCACACCGCTGCGACGGCCGTAGCTGTGAGCTGCCCCGAGTTTCGTGGAGTCCGCGATCGTGTGGTCAAGCAGTCTGAGGGACTTCCTCCAGGCTCGCCCAGTACGCCTGCTCGTATTCGTCGG
>NZ_JNYE01000272.1 GCF_000717185.1 Kitasatospora phosalacinea
CCGGCCGGGGTGGTCGACGACCTCACCTACACCTACGACGGTTCGGGCAACCCGCTCTCGGTCACCGACAAGCAGTCCGAGACCGGCAGCACCGTCACCGACACCCAGTGCTACCGGTACGACGCGCTCAACCGCCTCACCCAGGCGTGGACCGCGACCGCCGCCTGCCCGGCCGCCGGCACCGACCCGACCGCCGCCACCGTGGCCTCCGGGGCGACCGCCTACTGGCAGACCTTCGCCTACGACTCCCTCGGCAACCGGACCTCCTCCACCGAGCACGCGGTCAACGGCCAGAGCGGCGACACCACCACCACCTACACCAACGGCTGCACCGGCAACGCCACCCAGTGCCCCAACGGGCCGCAGCCGCACACCCTGACCCGCACCAGCACCACCGGCCCGGGCGGCACCACCAGCACCGACTTCACCTCCAACCAGATCGGAGCGACCACCAACCGCACCCCCAGCAGCGGCACCGGACAGGTCCTCACCTGGACCCCCGAGGGCCGGGTGGACACCATCACCCAGGGCAGCGCCGTCACCAAGTACGTCTACGACGCGGACGGCAACCTGCTC
>NZ_JNYE01000273.1 GCF_000717185.1 Kitasatospora phosalacinea
CATCGGGGTACTTACGTGGTGCTGGCACTGCAGGTGGTTCTCCTTACGCCTGGATCGTAACCCAGGCTTCAAGGACTCCACGAAGATCAGTGCAGCTCACTGTACGGCGATCATCTTGCATTCGCCCGCGTAAGTGATCGCAGCTCAGATGGGGTGCTGGCCGAGATCTCGTGTGGTCGTCGACTGCGGGGCAAGGGCCAGTCCGGTCCCGCCCAGGCAGCCGTCGATGAGGTGCGGGCGGTACTGGATCTTCCGTAGGCCGCGTCTGACCGTCCGCACCAGGTGCTCCGGGTCGGCGAACGTGACATTGGCCAGGAATCCTCGCCGCAGCAGCGACCAGATCCCCTCGACCGGGTTGAGATCGGGGGCGTAAGCGGGCAACTGGTAGACGGTAAGCCAGTCCTGGGCGGCGATGAACTCCTTCATGCCTGCGGCCAGATGGGTGTTGAGGTTGTCCCAGATCAGGACGATCGGGCCGTCGAGCTGGTTGTGCGCGGCGACGATCAGGTCGCGGTAGTCGGTCCAGGCGAAGCTCTTGCGGCCTTTGGCCCGACCCTGGCT
>NZ_JNYE01000274.1 GCF_000717185.1 Kitasatospora phosalacinea
TGGACTCGACCGTGCTGGAGGACGCGGTCGCCACCCAGGACACCGTCACCCAACTCGTCGCCGCCATCCGTGCCGTGATCCGCGAAGTCCCCGGCGCCGCCGAGGTCGCAGCCGTGCAGTGCACCGCGCACGACTACCGCGATCCGGGCAAGCCCCGCATCGCCTGGAACGATCAGCAGGCCCGCGCGGACCTGGTGGACGCCCTGGTCGGTGACGCGACGGATACAAGGCCCACCTGGCCGTCGAACCCGAAACCGGCCTGTTCACCGCCGTCGCCCTCACCCCCGGCAGCGGAAGCGAGCACCACGAGGCAAACGTCGCGCTCGATCTGCTCGCCGCCGAGGACGAGCCGATCGACGCCTTCGGCGACACCGCCTACTCCACCGGCCCCACCCACCAGGCACCGGCTGCCTGCTGCGGGAACGCTGCAGCACCGCGAAGGCCGGACGGATCGTCACCATCCGCCCCCACCACGACCTGCTCGCCGCCGCCCGCCGCCAGGCTGCCACCGACCCCGACTGGCAGGCCGCCTACCGGCGATGGCGGCCACCGGTCGAACGCGCCGTCGCCTGGCTCGTTGCCCACGGCAACCGACGACTACGACACATCGGCACGATCAAGAACAACGCCTGGCTCCACACCCGCGCCGCCGCCCTCAACCTACGAACCCTCATCAACCTCGGACTCGACCACAACGGCACCACCTGGCACATCCAGACCACCACCTGACGGCGGCAGCCCAGACCACGCCAAGATCTTCATCAGTCTTCTAG
>NZ_JNYE01000275.1 GCF_000717185.1 Kitasatospora phosalacinea
GGCGCCGTGGCGGCCTGCGGTCGGCCTCGCACCCCAGCTGACGGACGCCGAGTTGGTGACCCTCGCGGTGATGCAGGCCCTGCTCGGCTTCACCTCCGAGCGCCGCTGGATCCGCCACGCCACCACACACCTGCGGCACCTGTTCCCGTACCTGCCCGGCCAGTCCGGCTACAACAGGCGCCTGCGCAAGGCCGCCGACCTCATCGCCCGCGTCAACCGCCTGCTCGCGGCCGATACCTCGCTGTGGACCGACGACGTATGGCTGGTGGACTCCACCCCGGTGGAGTGCGGCTGCACGGCCTGCCGGTGGCCTTCGCGCTGACGGGCGCGAAGGCCGTGGAGCGCGAGGTCCTGCTCGACCTCCTCGCCACCGAGCAGGACCTCGTCCGCAGCCGACCCGGCCAGGTCCTGCTCGCGGACATGAACTACTACGGGCGCCAGTTCGAGCACGAGCTGGCCGCCACCGGCCTGCGACTGCTGCGGCCCGCCCGCAGGGGCGAGCCCCCACGAGCCGGATCCGCGCTGTTCAAACCGCTGCGACAGGTGATCGAGTCGGTGAACCAGACCTTCAAGGCCCAACTCGACCTCGAACACCACCACGGCCGCACCAAGTGCGGAGTGACAGTCCGCATCCTGCAACGCATCCTCGCCCTGACCAGCGTGATCTGGCACAACGACCACACCGGCCAACCCGTCAAACGCTCGCTGACCGCCTACGACCACTAG
>NZ_JNYE01000276.1 GCF_000717185.1 Kitasatospora phosalacinea
TACACCAAGCCCGAGCGCGAGGAGCAGCTGCGCATCCTGCGCCGGCTGAACTCGGCGGAGGCGTTCGAGACCTTCCTGCAGACCAAGTACGTCGGCCAGCGCCGCTTCTCGCTGGAGGGCGGCGAGTCGCTCATCCCGCTGCTGGACGCCGTGCTCGTGGAGGCGGCGGGCGCGCAGCTCGACGAGGCCGTCATCGGCATGGCCCACCGCGGCCGGCTGAACGTGCTGGCGAACATCGTCGGCAAGCCGTACGGGAAGATCTTCGGCGAGTTCGAGGGCAACATGGACATCAAGTCCATGCACGGCTCCGGAGACGTCAAGTACCACCTCGGTGCGGACGGTGTGTACGAGGGGGCCGAGAACAACACGGTCAAGGTGTCGTTGGCGGCGAACCCGTCGCACCTGGAGACCGTGGACCCGGTGGTGGAGGGCATCGCCCGCGCGAAGCAGGACATCCTGGACTTCGGCG
>NZ_JNYE01000277.1 GCF_000717185.1 Kitasatospora phosalacinea
CGCCGAAGTCCAGGATGTCCTGCTTCGCGCGGGCGATGCCCTCCACCACCGGGTCCACGGTCTCCAGGTGCGACGGGTTCGCCGCCAACGACACCTTGATGGTCTCGCCGTCCAGGCCGGTGAAGGTGCCCTCGGAGCCCAGGTGGTACTTCACGTCGCCGGAGCCGTGCATCGACTTCGGGTCGAGGTTGCCCTCGAACTCGCCGAAGATCGTGCCGAACGGCTTGCCGACGATGTTCGCCAGCACGTTCAGCCGGCCGCGGTGGGCCATGCCGATGACGGCCTCGTCGAGGCGGTGCTCGGCGGCGGCGTCGATGGTGGCGTCCAGCAGCGGGATGAGCGACTCGCCGCCCTCCAGCGAGAAGCGCTTCTGGCCGACGTACTTGGTCTGCAGGAAGGTCTCGAACGCCTCCGCCGAGTTCAGCCGGCGCAGGATGCGCAGCTGCTCCTCGCGCTCGGGCTTGGTGTA
>NZ_JNYE01000278.1 GCF_000717185.1 Kitasatospora phosalacinea
ACGTACGCGGAGAACATCGGCGTGATGGCGGCGACCCGGGTGTACTCGACGGCGGCGTACTGGTGCGCGGCCGGCTTCGCGATCCTGTTCGGTCTGTGCCCGAAGTTCGGCGCGGTGGTCGCGGCGATCCCGGGCGGGGTGCTGGGCGGGATCACCGTCGTGCTGTACGGCATGATCGGCCTGCTGGGCGCGCAGATCTGGATCCACAACCGGGTCGACCTGACGAACCCGCTGCACCTGGTGCCGGTCGCGGCGGGCGTGATCGTCGGCATCGGCAACGTCACGCTGCACTTCACCGACAACTTCGAGCTCGGCGGCATCGCCCTGGGCACCCTGATCGCCCTGCTCGGCTACCACGGCCTGCGCGCCCTGGCCCCCGCCCACCTCAAGCACCCGCAGCCCGCCGCGGACGGCCCGCTGCTGGACGAGGGCACCAGCGCCTACGACGACGACCG
>NZ_JNYE01000279.1 GCF_000717185.1 Kitasatospora phosalacinea
GTCGGTTGTGACGCCTGACCTGGACTCCCTCGCGACCGCACTCTACGTGAAGACCGACGACCTGCTGAAGCAATCGCCGCATCTGGCGCCGTGGCGGCCCACGGTCGGCATCACACCCCGGCTCACGGACGCCGAACTGGTCACCCTCGCGGTGATGCAGGCCCTGCTCGGCTTCACCTCCGAACGCCGCTGGATCCGCCACGCCACCACACACCTGCGGCACCTGTTCCCGTACCTGCCCGGCCAGTCCGGCTACAACAGGCGCCTGCGCAAAACCACCGACCTGATCGCCCACGTCAACCGCCTGCTCGCGACCGACACCTCCCTGTGGACCGACAGCGTGTGGGTCGTCGACTCCACACCGGTGGAGTGCGGGCGCTCACGCGAGACCGCCAAACGCTCCGACCTGGCCGGATGGGCCGAGT
>NZ_JNYE01000280.1 GCF_000717185.1 Kitasatospora phosalacinea
CAACCTCGGACTCGACCACAACGGCACCACCTGGCACATCCAGACCACCACCTGACGGCGGCAGCCCAGACCACGCCAAGATCTTCATCAGTCTTCTAGGCAGTTTCGTTCAGATCTTCTGCTCGTTGGTCTGGGTGTGTCGTTGACTGACGCGCAGTGGGCGCGGATTGAGCCGTTGCTGCCGGACCGTACGCCGAGACGCGGTGGTCGATGGCGTGATCACCGTGAGGTGATCGACGCGATCGCGTTCAAGTTCCAGACCGGTTCGCAGTGGGTGCACCTGCCGGAGAAGTACGGCAACTGGCGGGGTGTCTACAACCGGCTTGAAGCTTCCCCGTGGACCTGGACACCTGGAGACTGGGACGTGAGGTTCCAGAGGAAGTAGAGCCAGGTGAGCAACAAGCAGGGCAAGCGGTACTCGGA
>NZ_JNYE01000281.1 GCF_000717185.1 Kitasatospora phosalacinea
GCCGGCGCCCTCGAACACGCCTCCGAACACCCCATCGCCCGAGCCGTCGCCACCGCCGCCCAGGAACGCTTCGGCACACCCGCCCCCGTCGAAGGCTTCGAGAACCTCCCCGGCCTGGGCGTGCAGGGCGTCGTCGACGGACACGCCGTGGTCGCCGGACGCGAGGCGCTGCTCGCCGACTGGGCGCAGCCCCTGCCGCCGGCCCTCGCCGCCGCCAAGGCCGCGGCCGAACGGGCCGGACGGACCGCCGTCGCGGTCGGCTGGGACGGCGCGGCCCGGGCCGTCCTGGAGGTCGCCGACGCCGTCAAGCCCACCAGCGCCCAGGCCGTCGCCGAACTCCGCGCCCTGGGCCTGCGCCCCCTCCTGCTCACCGGCGACAACCGCGCCGCCGCCCAATCCGTCGCCGCCCAGGTCGGCATCCCC
>NZ_JNYE01000282.1 GCF_000717185.1 Kitasatospora phosalacinea
CGGGCGGCCCCGTCGCCACCCAGTCGGTGTTCGCCGCGTCCTTCCAGGTCAAGTCGACCGTGACCACCGGCACCCCGGTCATCACCGTCAAGCCCAACAGCACCGCCCCCGAGCCCGCCCCCGCCGCCGGAACGGTCGAGCCCGTCACCGTCGCCCTCACCGGCAACGCCGCCACCGTCACCGCCCGCACCCCCCGCGTGTCCACCGGCCGCCCCGAGCTGACCGAGGCCGCCATCGTGGTCTCCGGCGGCCGCGGCGTCGGCGCCGCCGACGGCTTCAGCGTCGTCGAGGACCTCGCCGACGCCCTCGGCGCCGCCGTCGGCGCCTCCCGCGCCGCCGTCGACGCCGGCTGGTACCCCCACAGCAGCCAGGTCGGCCAGACCGGCAAGCAGGTCTCCCCCCAGCTGTACGTCGCCGC
>NZ_JNYE01000283.1 GCF_000717185.1 Kitasatospora phosalacinea
GCCGGCGCCCTCGAACACGCCTCCGAACACCCCATCGCCCGAGCCGTCGCCACCGCCGCCCAGGAACGCTTCGGCACACCCGCCCCCGTCGAAGGCTTCCGCAGCCACCCGGGCCTCGGCGTCGAGGGCACCATCGACGGCCGCACCGTCCGGGCCGGACGCGCCGCCCTGCTCGACACCCCCCTGCCCCCCGCCCTCGCCGCCGCCAAGACCGCGGCCGAGCGGGCCGGACGGACCGCCGTCGCGGTCGGCTGGGACGGCGCGGCCCGGGCCGTCCTGGAGGTCGCCGACGCCGTCAAGCCCACCAGCGCCCGAGCCGTCGCCGAACTCCGCGCCCTGGGCCTGCGCCCCCTCCTGCTCACCGGCGACAACCGCGCCGCCGCCCAATCCGTCGCCGCCCAGGTCGGCATCCCC
>NZ_JNYE01000284.1 GCF_000717185.1 Kitasatospora phosalacinea
AGGGCGGCGACGTTGTAGGCGAAGGCCCAGAAGAGGTTGCCCTTGATGGTGGCGAGGGTGCGGCGGGAGAGGCGGATGGCGTCGGCGGCGGAGCGCAGGTCGCCGCGGACGAGGGTGAGGTCGGCGGCCTCGATGGCGGCGTCGGTGCCGGTGCCGATGGCGAGGCCGAGGTCGGCGCCGGCGAGGGCGGCGGCGTCGTTGACGCCGTCGCCGACCATGGCGACGGTGCGGCCTTCGGCCTGGAGGCGTCGGACGGTGGCGAGCTTGTCCTGGGGGAGGACCTCGGCGATGACGTCCTGGGCGGGGATGCCGACCTGGGCGGCGACGGATTGGGCGGCGGCGCGGTTGTCGCCGGTGAGCAGGAGGGGGCGCAGGCCCAGGGCGCGGAGTTCGGCGACGGC
>NZ_JNYE01000285.1 GCF_000717185.1 Kitasatospora phosalacinea
ACCGGCTGTTCCTCAAGCCAGCTCCACTGAAGACCGCCGTGGTGGGCGGCTTCAGCCTCGACGACTTCGCCATCGACACAGCCGGCAGCACAGTGACCTACCCAGCCGGCCACACCGTCCCCCTGTCCGAACCGTCCGGGCAGAAGATGCAGCGCAAAGCCCTGTTCACCGAGCAGTGCACCGGCTGCCCGCTGCGGGAAGGCTGCAGCACCTCCAAGGCCGGACGGATCGTCACCATCCGTCCCCACCACGACCTGCTCGCAGCCTCCCGCCGCCAGGCCGCCACCGACCCCGACTGGCAGGCCGCCTACCGCCGCTGGCGGCCACCGGTCGAACGCGCCGTCGCCTGGCTCGTCGCCCACGGCAACCGACGACTGCGA
>NZ_JNYE01000286.1 GCF_000717185.1 Kitasatospora phosalacinea
CGGCGGGGGCGGCGACGGAGAGCATCCCGCCCCGACCCGCCAACGCCCGGATCGCCCGACTGCGCAACGCCACCACCCGCGCCCCGTCCTCCAACGACAACGCACCCGCCACGCACGCCGCAGCGATCTCCCCCTGCGAATGCCCCACCACCGCCGCCGGCCGCACCCCCCACGACTCCCACACCGCCGCCAACGACACCATCACCGCCCACAACACCGGCTGCACCACATCCACCCGCTCCAACGAAGCAGCCCCCTCGACCCCCTCCAACACCTCCAACAACGACCAGTCCGTGAACGGCCCCAACGCCACCGCACACGCACCCACCCGCTCCCGGAACACCACCGACGAACCCAAC
>NZ_JNYE01000287.1 GCF_000717185.1 Kitasatospora phosalacinea
GAAGCCTTCGACGGGGGCGGGTGTGCCGAAGCGTTCCTGGGCGGCGGTGGCGACGGCTCGGGCGATGGGGTGTTCGGAGGCGTGTTCGAGGGCGCCGGCCAGGCGGAGGGCTTCGTCCTCGGTGGTGCCGTGGGCGGTGTGGACGGCGAGGAGGGTCATCCGGCCGGTGGTGACGGTGCCGGTCTTGTCGAGGACGACGGTGTCGACCTTGCGGGTGTTCTCCAGGACTTCGGGGCCCTTGATCAGGATGCCGAGCTGGGCGCCGCGGCCGGTGCCGACCAGCAGGGCGGTGGGGGTGGCCAGGCCGAGGGCGCAGGGGCAGGCGATGATCAGCACCGCGACCGCCGCGGTGAA
>NZ_JNYE01000288.1 GCF_000717185.1 Kitasatospora phosalacinea
GGTCTGCAGCGAGGAGTCCTCGACCGCGTTGAACTTCACCGTGACGCTCTGGCCCGCGTAGGCCGACAGGTCGATGCTCTTCTGGGCGTAGCCGGTGGCGGCGTTGGTGTTCGAGTAGGTCGCGACCGAGGTGCCGTTGACGGTCACGGTCAGCTTGTCGTAGGCGGTGCTGCCGGTCTCGGCGGTGTCGATGTGCAGCCAGAAGCTCAGCGTGGCCTTGCACCCGGCCGGGACGGTGACGGTCTGCGAGAGGCTGTCGGTGTGGCTGGAGCCGTAGCCGTCCATCCAGGCCTTCCAGGAGCCGCCGTGGGCGGCCTGGGAGGAGGAGTTGTCGACGACGCCGGAGGA
>NZ_JNYE01000289.1 GCF_000717185.1 Kitasatospora phosalacinea
GGCGCCGTGGCGGCCTGCGGTCGGCCTCGCACCCCAGCTGACGGACGCCGAGTTGGTGACCCTCGCGGTGATGCAGGCCCTGCTCGGCTTCACCTCCGAACGCCGCTGGCTCCGCCACGCCACCACCCACCTGCGGCACCTGTTCCCGTACCTGCCCGGCCAGTCCGGCTACAACAGGCGCCTGCGCAAAACCACCGACCTGATCGCCCGCGTCAACCGCCTGCTCGCGACCGACACCTCCTTGTGGACCGACAGCGTGTGGGTCGTCGACTCCACACCGGTGGAGTGCGGGCGCTCACGCGAGACCGCCAAACGCTCCGACCTGGCCGGATGGGCCGAGT
>NZ_JNYE01000290.1 GCF_000717185.1 Kitasatospora phosalacinea
GGCGCCGAGCACGACGGCGGCGGTCTCCACCGCGTCCAGGCCCTTGCCCTGGACGTCGCCGACCACGACGCGGGTGGTGCCGGCGAGGGTGGGGACGACTTCGTAGAGGTCTCCGCCGATGCGGGCCTCGGCGGCGGCGCTGGTGTAGGAGACGGCCAGGCGCACTGGTCCGGCCAGGGTGGGCACGGGGCGCAGCAGGACTCGCTGGGCGGCCTCGGCGACCGAGCGGACGTCCGCGAGTTCCCGTTCCGCCCTGCGGCGCAGCGCGGCGGCGAGGGCGGCGGCGGCGGTGACGCCGGCGACCGAGGCGAGGGCGACGGTGGCGCGCCTGCCG
>NZ_JNYE01000291.1 GCF_000717185.1 Kitasatospora phosalacinea
CGGGAGACCCGCGTTCCGGTGGGGCAGCTCGCGGTCGGTGACCGGTTCGTGGTGCGGCCCGGTGAGAAGGTCGCCACCGACGGCACCGTGGTCGAGGGCAGCTCCGCCGTGGACGCCTCGATGCTCACCGGCGAGTCCGCGCCGGTGGAGGTCGGCCCGGGCGACGGCGTGACCGGCGCGACCGTCAACGCGGGCGGCCGGCTCGTCGTGGAGGCCACCCGGGTCGGCGCCGACACCCAACTCGCCCGGATGGCCAAGCTCGTCGAGGACGCCCAGAACGGCAAGGCCGCCGCCCAGCGCCTCGCCGACCGGATCTCCGCCGTCTTCGTGCC
>NZ_JNYE01000292.1 GCF_000717185.1 Kitasatospora phosalacinea
GTCCGGGCGGGTGAAGACCAGCCCTTCCAAGCGGCTGTCGGGATGGGCGGCCATCTGGGTGGCGGCTTGGCGGTGGAGGGCGGCCATGACTCTGGGGGAGAGGCTGATCCAGGCGCGGCTGGCTTCGGTCTTGGGTTCGCCGAGGTGGATCTTCCCGTTGTTGATGGCGGTCAGGGTCCAGCGGACGTAGAGCTTGCGGTCCATGAGGTGGACGTCGGACCAGTGCAGGGCGAGGATTTCGCCGCGGCGCATGCCGGTGCCGAGCATGACCTCGAACAGGTCGGTGAGCCGGTCGGCGTAGTGCTCCGCGTTGTGGCGGAGGAACGC
>NZ_JNYE01000293.1 GCF_000717185.1 Kitasatospora phosalacinea
CGCCCTGCTCACCGGAGCAGGCGACACCCAGACCCTCTACCTCGACGGCGCCGCCCAGGGCACCCGCAGCGGCCAGATCGTCGCCCCCGGCCAGCGCGTCGCCACCGTCGGCGCGGGCTTCACCGGCGGAGCCTGGCCCGACGAGCCGCTGTACAACGGCAGCGACAACACCGGCCACCCCTCCTACTTCAACGGCTCGATCAGCGACGTCGCCTTCTACAACCACACCCTCGGCGCCCCCGCCGTCACCGCCCAATGGGCCGCCGCCAAGCAGACGTCCGCCGAACTCACCAACATCACCCTGCCCTCCACCAAGACCAAGCTTG
>NZ_JNYE01000294.1 GCF_000717185.1 Kitasatospora phosalacinea
CGCCCTGCTCACCGGAGCAGGCGACACCCAGACCCTCTACCTCGACGGCGCCGCCCAGGGCACCCGCAGCGGCCAGATCGTCGCCCCCGGCCAGCGCGTGGCCACCGTCGGCGCGGGCTTCACCGGCGGGGCCTGGCCCGACGAGCCGCTGTACAACGGCAGCGACAACACCGGCCACCCCTCCTACTTCAACGGCTCGATCAGCGACGTCGCCTTCTACAACCACCCCCTCGGCGCCCCCGCCGTCACCGCCCAATGGGCCGCCGCCAAGCAGACGTCCGCCGAACTCACCAACATCACCCTGCCCTCCACCAAGACCAAGCTTG
>NZ_JNYE01000295.1 GCF_000717185.1 Kitasatospora phosalacinea
TGTTGGGCTTGACGGTGATGACCGGGGTGCCGGTGGTCACGGTCGACTTGACCTGGAAGGACGCGGCGAACACCGACTGGGTGGCGACGGGGCCGCCCGCGCCCTGCTCGACGTCGACGGCGTCGGTGATCAGGCCAGAGCCCAGGCGCAGGGCGGTGCGGGCGGCGACCTCCTTGTTCTCGCCGGAGGAGGTGACCAGCACCGCGGCGGCCCCGGCCGCCTTGGCGATCTGGGTGAGCGCGTCGACCTTCGGGACGACGAGCTGGGAGGCGAACTCCCCGGCGTCGGCGGTGTAGACCTTCGCCGCGCCGTACTCGGC
>NZ_JNYE01000296.1 GCF_000717185.1 Kitasatospora phosalacinea
CCCGGCAGTCGTCCCGGCGGTCGTCCCACCACGGTCTCACCGCCGGACGAGCGCCGCGCCCCAGGCCCTCGCCCGGTCCGTCTCGCCCGTGCGCAGCGGCCCGCCGGTGTCCTCCACCAGGAAGCCGGCGGGCTCGGCCGCGAGGTCCCAGTGGTGCTCGGTGAGGCGGGCGGCGATGCCGTCGGCCGCCGCACCGGCGTGCTTCCGCGGATCAGGCCGTGCGGGACGGAGCCGAGCCGCAGGCCGGTGAGGCCGCCGCGGCGGCCGACCACGACGGCCTCGGGCGCAGCGCCCCGGGTAGCCAGGTAGCCGTTGCCGACGGCGCACAGGGCCGCACAGGGCCGCGCTGGCCCGCGCTGGCCCGCGCTGGCCCGCGAGGCCGGCATGTCACGCCCGTACCTGGAGTTCCTCGTCTCCGCCGGGCCCGGCTTCGACCCCAACGGCTTCCTGCGGATCGCCGC
>NZ_JNYE01000297.1 GCF_000717185.1 Kitasatospora phosalacinea
GCCGAGTACGGCGCGGCGAAGGTCTACACCGCCGACGCCGGGGAGTTCGCCTCCCAGCTCGTCGTCCCGAAGGTCGACGCGCTCACCCAGATCGCCAAGACGGCCGGGGCCGCCGCGGTGCTGGTCACCTCCTCCGGCGAGAACAAGGAGGTCGCCGCCCGCACCGCCCTGCGCCTCGGCTCTGGCCTGATCACCGACGCCGTCGACGTCGAGCAGGGCACGGGCGGCCCCGTCGCCACCCAGTCGGTGTTCGCCGCGTCCTTCCAGGTCAAGTCGACCGTGACCACCGGCACCCCGGTCATCACCGTCAAGCCCAACA
>NZ_JNYE01000298.1 GCF_000717185.1 Kitasatospora phosalacinea
GCAGTTGGGTTCGTGGTGTCCGCGGCTGGCCGCCGATACCGCGCACGGGCGGTGGACGTACGCGGTGGACCTGGCGAGGGAGGACGGCAAGCGTCGGACTCGGAGGCGGGGCGGGTTCGCCAGCCGGGCGGAGGCGGCCCGGGGGATGGCGCGGGGGCTGGATGCCGAGTACCGGGGCGTGTACGAGGACCGGACGCTGCGCGTCGGGGTATTCCTGTACGAGTGGCTGGAGGCGAAACGGCCGGCGCTGGCCCCGAACACCTGGGCCGGCTACCGGGCGTGCATCGAGCGCGACCTGGTCCCGGCGTTC
>NZ_JNYE01000299.1 GCF_000717185.1 Kitasatospora phosalacinea
CCGGTGCGGTCCAGGCCGAGGCGCTCCGCACCCGCCGTCGCGGACGAGGGCTCCAACCAGTACCGGCGGTGCTGGAAGGCATACGTCGGCAGGTCCACCACCCCACCCGAACCCGGCAGCAACGCTGCCCAGTCGACGTCCGTCCCCGACACGTGCAGCGCCGCCAGCCCCGACAGCAGCGCCGACACCTCCCCGCGCCCGCGCCGCGACAACCCCACGGTCAGCGCGCGGTCCGACTCCACACACGCCGCCGCCGCACCCGACAACACCGCATCCGGCCCCACCTCAACACACCGGCTCCCGCACCTGCCGCACCCAGTACCCCGGATCCGACCACTGCTCCTCGTCGATCACACCCGTCAGCGTCGACACCACCGGAACCACCGGCCGACCCAACGACAACCCACCCACTACCGAACCCAGCTCCTCCAGCACCCCGTCCATCAACCCCGAATGGAACGCATCACTCACCCGCAACCTCCGCACCCGCACACCCCCCTCCTCCAACAAC
>NZ_JNYE01000300.1 GCF_000717185.1 Kitasatospora phosalacinea
TCGGCACCGGAACGGTCCTGCTCACCGGCGGCACCGGCACCCTCGGCCGACTGCTCGCCCGCCACCTGGTCACCACCCACGGCGTCCGCCACCTCCTGCTCACCAGCCGCCGCGGCCCCGAAGCCCCCGGCGCAGCCGAACTCACCGCCGAACTCACCGCCCTCGGCGCCCACGTGACCGTCGCCGCCTGCGACATGACCGACCGCCGAGCCGTCACCGACCTCCTCGCCGACCACCGCCTCAGCGCCGTCGTCCACACCGCGGGCGTCCTCGACGACGCCACCGTCGA
>NZ_JNYE01000301.1 GCF_000717185.1 Kitasatospora phosalacinea
CTGCCCGCTCCCGCACCCCCACTGCTGCAACTGCACACCACTCACCGTCGAACCCGACGGCACGTCCACGCACATCCCGCTCTTCACGTTCACCAACTGGTACACACCCGACGAGACCGGCACCAACCGGAACTGCTGATTGGTCTGCCCGCTGCCGCACCCCCACTGCTGCAACTTCGCCCCCGACGCCGTCGAACCCGACGGAACGTCCAGACACATCCCGCTCTTCGCCACCGCCAACTGGTACGTCCCAGCAGCGGGCAACGTCACGGCCTCGGCCGGGGCGACC
>NZ_JNYE01000302.1 GCF_000717185.1 Kitasatospora phosalacinea
TCGTGGACGGGGGCGGTCTCGACGATCCGGCCCGCGTACATGACGGCGATCTTGTCGGCGACGTCGGCGACCACGCCGAGGTCGTGGGTGATCAGGATCAGGCCCATGTGGTACTCGGCCTGGAGCTCGGCGAGCAGGTCCATCACCTGGGCCTGGACGGTGACGTCCAGCGCGGTGGTGGGCTCGTCCGCGATGATCAGGTCCGGCTCCAGGGCCAGCGCCATCGCGATCATGATGCGCTGGCGCATGCCGCCGGAGAACTGGTGCGGG
>NZ_JNYE01000303.1 GCF_000717185.1 Kitasatospora phosalacinea
GTTGTTGGAGGAGGGGGGTGTGCGGGTGCGGAGGTTGCGGGTGAGTGATGCGTTCCATTCGGGGTTGATGGACGGGGTGCTGGAGGAGCTGGGTTCGGTGGTGGGTGGGTTGTCGTTGGGACGGCCGGTGGTTCCGGTGGTGTCGACGCTGACGGGTGTGATGGATGAGGGGCAGTGGTCGGATCCGGGGTACTGGGTGCGGCAGGTGCGGGAGCCGGTGCGGTTCCTGGATGCGGTGCGGGTGGCTGAGGGGTGGGGTGCGGGTGTGTT
>NZ_JNYE01000304.1 GCF_000717185.1 Kitasatospora phosalacinea
GCCACCGACCCCGACTGGCAGGCCGCCTACCGCCGCTGGCGGCCACCGGTCGAACGCGCCGTCGCCTGGCTCGTCGCCCACGGCAACCGACGACTGCGACACACCGGCACGATCAAGAACAACGCCTGGCTCCACACCCGCACAGCCGCCCTCAACCTACGAACCCTCATCAACCTCGGACTCCACCACAACGGCACCACCTGGCACATCCGGGCCACCGCCTGACGGCGACAGCCCGAACCACAACAAGATCTTCATCAGTCTTCTAG
>NZ_JNYE01000305.1 GCF_000717185.1 Kitasatospora phosalacinea
CACCCAACTCGCCCGGATGGCCAAGCTCGTCGAGGACGCCCAGAACGGCAAGGCCGCCGCCCAGCGCCTCGCCGACCGGATCTCCGCCGTCTTCGTGCCCGCCGTGGTCCTGATCGCCCTCGCCACCCTGGTCGGTTGGCTGCTGGCCACCGACAGCCCCACCGAGGCGTTCACCGCGGCGGTCGCGGTGCTGATCATCGCCTGCCCCTGCGCCCTCGGCCTGGCCACCCCCACCGCCCTGCTGGTCGGCACCGGCCGCGGCGCCCAG
>NZ_JNYE01000306.1 GCF_000717185.1 Kitasatospora phosalacinea
CACCCAACTCGCCCGGATGGCCAAGCTCGTCGAGGACGCCCAGAACGGCAAGGCCGCCGCCCAGCGCCTCGCCGACCGGATCTCCGCCGTCTTCGTGCCGATCGTGATCGCCCTGGCGCTGGCCACCCTCGGATACTGGCTGGGCACCGGCGAGGGCTGGAGCGCCGCCTTCACCGCGGCGGTCGCGGTGCTGATCATCGCCTGCCCCTGCGCCCTCGGCCTGGCCACCCCCACCGCCCTGCTGGTCGGCACCGGCCGCGGCGCCCAG
>NZ_JNYE01000307.1 GCF_000717185.1 Kitasatospora phosalacinea
CTGGGCGTAGCCGGTGGCCGCGTTGGTGTTCGAGTAGGTCGCGACCGAGGTGCCGTTGACGGTCACGGTCAGCTTGTCGTACGCGGTGCTGCCGGTCTCCGCGGTGTCGACGTGCAGCCAGAAGCTCAGCGTGGCCTTGCACCCGGCCGGGACGGAGACCGTCTGGGCGAGGCTGTCGGTGTGGCTGGAGCCGTAGCCGTCCATCCAGGCCTTCCAGGAGCCGCCGTGGGCGGCCTGGGAGGAGGAGTTGTCGACGACGCCGGAGGA
>NZ_JNYE01000308.1 GCF_000717185.1 Kitasatospora phosalacinea
GGCACCAGCGCGACCGTCACCGGCCTGACCGCCTCCACCTCGTACACCTTCACCGTGAAGGCCCGGGACGCGGCGGGCAACGCCTCGGCCGCCTCCAACGCGCTCTCGGTGACCACGCCCTCGAACGGCGACCCGACCGCGCCGACCGCGCCGACCAACCTGGTCGCCACCGCGACCGCGGCCACCCAGGTCTCGCTCTCCTGGGGCGCGTCGAGCGACAACGTCGGCGTGACCGGCTACGACGTGTACCGCAACGGCACGCT
>NZ_JNYE01000309.1 GCF_000717185.1 Kitasatospora phosalacinea
GCTCGGCGGCTGGGTCACCACCTACCTGACCTGGCGGCTGGTGTTCGCGGGCGAGGTGGTGCTGGTCCTGGCGATCCTGCTGCTGATGCGCTGGATCCCCGCGCAGCCGGTGCCCGCCGTCCGGCCCCGCCTCGACGTGACCGGCGCCGTGCTCTCCGCCGCCGGCCTGGCCCTGGTGGTGCTGGCCGTCCTGCAGAGCGGCAGCTGGGGCTGGGTCGAGCCGCGCAACCCGCCGTTCACCGTCCTCGGGTTCGCCCCCACC
>NZ_JNYE01000310.1 GCF_000717185.1 Kitasatospora phosalacinea
CACCTGCTGGCGCTGGACGCGGCGAAGCCGGGCGAGCACCTGATCTGCAACCTCGGCAACGGCACCGGCTTCTCGGTGCGCGAGGTGATCGAGTCGGTCGAGCGGGTCACCGGCCGGGAGATCCCGGTCCAGGTCGCCGACCGCCGCCCCGGCGACCCGGCGGTCCTGGTCGCCGCCGCCGACCGCGCCCGCGACGCGCTGGGCTGGGTCCCCAAGCGCCCCGAACTCGACCGGATCGTCGCCGACGCCTGGGAGTTCACC
>NZ_JNYE01000311.1 GCF_000717185.1 Kitasatospora phosalacinea
GGTGAACTCCCAGGCGTCGGCGACGATCCGGTCGAGTTCGGGGCGCTTGGGGACCCAGCCCAGCGCGTCGCGGGCGCGGTCGGCGGCGGCGACCAGGACGGCCGGGTCGCCGGGGCGGCGGTCGGCGACCTGGACCGGGATCTCCCGGCCGGTGACCCGCTTGACCGACTCGATCACCTCGCGCACCGAGAAGCCGGTGCCGTTGCCGAGGTTGCAGATCAGGTGCTCGCCCGGCTTCGCCGCGTCCAGCGCCAGCAGGTG
>NZ_JNYE01000312.1 GCF_000717185.1 Kitasatospora phosalacinea
CGCCGACCTCATCGCCCGCGTCAACCGCCTGCTCGCGGCCGATACCTCGCTGTGGACCGACGACGTATGGCTGGTGGACTCCACCCCGGTGGAGTGCGGGCGCTCACGCGAGACCGTGAAACGCTCCGACCTGGCCGGATGGGCCGAGTACGGCTACTGCGCCAGCCACTCCCGCTACTTCTGGGGCCTTCGCCTGCACCTGGTGTGCACCCTGCACGGCCTGCCGGTGGCCTTCGCGCTGACGGGCGCGAAGGCCGTGG
>NZ_JNYE01000313.1 GCF_000717185.1 Kitasatospora phosalacinea
CCACGGCCTTCGCGCCCGTCAGCGCGAAGGCCACCGGCAGGCCGTGCAGGGTGCACACCAGGTGCAGGCGAAGGCCCCAGAAGTAGCGGGAGTGGCTGGGGCAGTAGCCGTACTCGGCCCATCCGGCCAGGTCGGAGCGTTTCACGGTCTCGCGGGAGCGGCCGCACTCCACCGGGGTGGAGTCCACCAGCCATACGTCGTCGGTCCACAGCGAGGTATCGGCCGCGAGCAGGCGGTTGACGCGGGCGATGAGGTCGGCG
>NZ_JNYE01000314.1 GCF_000717185.1 Kitasatospora phosalacinea
GATGGGGGAATGGGCCGGGGAGACGGTCGGGCCGGATGTGTGGGAGACCTGCCGGGACCTGATCCCGGTGGGGAGCGTGTTCGCGTTCCTGGCCGAGCACCGGGGCCGGCTGTTCCCGGCGGCGATGTTCGCGGACATGTACCCGTCGGCGAACGGCCGGCCGAGCATGCCGCCGCAGGTCTTGGCCGCGGCGATCACGCTGCAGGCCCTGCACGGCCTTTCCGACTTCGAGACGGTGCAGGAACTGCGCTGCGACC
>NZ_JNYE01000315.1 GCF_000717185.1 Kitasatospora phosalacinea
GACCGACTCGATCACCTCGCGCACCGAGAAGCCGGTGCCGTTGCCGAGGTTGCAGATCAGGTGCTCGCCCGGCTTCGCCGCGTCCAGCGCCAGCAGGTGCGCCTCGGCCAGGTCCGCGATGTGGATGTAGTCGCGGATGCAGGTGCCGTCCGGCGTCGGGTAGTCCTCGCCGAACACCGCGATGTGCGGACGCTGCCCCAGCGCCGCCTGGAACACCAGCGGGATCAGGTGCGACTCCGGCTCGTGCCGCTCCCCGT
>NZ_JNYE01000316.1 GCF_000717185.1 Kitasatospora phosalacinea
CCCCCGCCACACACGCCGCAGCGATCTCCCCCTGCGAATGCCCCACCACCGCCGCCGGACGAACCCCCCACGACTCCCACACCGCCGCCAACGACACCATCACCGCCCACAACACCGGCTGCACCACATCCACCCGCTCCAACGAAGCAGCCCCCTCAACCCCCTCCAACACCTCCAACAACGACCAGTCCGTGAACGGCCCCAACGCCACCGCACACGCACCCACCCGCTCCCGGAACACCACCGACGAACCCAAC
>NZ_JNYE01000317.1 GCF_000717185.1 Kitasatospora phosalacinea
TTCAGCACGCCGGTCGCCTTCACGACCTCGCGCACCGCCTCGAAGACCCGGTGCGGTCGCGTCGAGCGGGCCAGTCGGCGGCGGAAGTAGGCCAGCAGCGACGAGTCGAACGCCGTGTCGTGCAGGCCAAGGCCGCAGGCGGCCTTCCACCGCAGGTCGCAGCGCAGTTCCTGCACCGTCTCGAAGTCGGAAAGGCCGTGCAGGGCCTGCAGCGTGATCGCCGCGGCCAAGACCTGCGGCGGCATGCTCGGCC
>NZ_JNYE01000318.1 GCF_000717185.1 Kitasatospora phosalacinea
CCATGAGTGAGATCCTGGTCCTCGTCGACCACGTTGACGGCGCCGTGCGCAAGCCCGCCCTCGAACTGCTGACCCTGGCCCGCCGCCTGGGCACCCCCTGCGCCGTCGTGCTGGGCGCCGGAGCGGCCGCCGCCGACATCGCGGCGAAGGCCGCCGAGTACGGCGCGGCGAAGGTCTACACCGCCGACGCCGGGGAGTTCGCCTCCCAGCTCGTCGTCCCGAAGGTCGACGCGCTCACCCAGATCGCCAAG
>NZ_JNYE01000319.1 GCF_000717185.1 Kitasatospora phosalacinea
AAGGCCTACCCGGCGTTCGCCAACACCGGCTCGGACACGGTGAAGAAGCAGGAGGCGGCGGCGTTCCTGGCCAACATCAACCACGAGACCGGCGGCCTGATCTACATCGTCGAGCAGAACACCGCCAACTACCCGCACTACTGCGACACTTCGCAGCCGTACGGCTGCCCGGCCGGGCAGGCCGCGTACTACGGCCGCGGCCCGATCCAGCTCAGCTGGAACTTCAACTACAAGGCGGCGGGCGACGCGC
>NZ_JNYE01000320.1 GCF_000717185.1 Kitasatospora phosalacinea
GGTGTCCTCCACCAGGAAGCCGGCGGGCTCGGCCGCGAGGTCCCAGTGGTGCTCGGTGAGGCGGGCGGCGATGCCGTCGGCCGCCGCACCGGCGTGCTTGACCCCGGCACGGGTGTCGAACGCGGTCGGCGATCGCGGCGGCGACCTGTCCGGTGTTGCCGTACGAGCTCTCGTAGACGATCACGGCACGCATCGTCCGTTCACCTCTCCCGGTTCAGCGGTTCGTCGGCGCCGGGCCC
>NZ_JNYE01000321.1 GCF_000717185.1 Kitasatospora phosalacinea
GGCGAGGATTTCGCCGCGGCGCATGCCGGTGCCGAGCATGACCTCGAACAGGTCGGTGAGCCGGTCGGCGTAGTGCTCCGCGTTGTGGCGGAGGAACGCCGCCGCCTGGTCGGGGGTCCAGCAAGTGCGCACCGCCGCACGGGGCTTGGGCGGGACGGAGTGCTTGGCCGGGTTGTAGCGCAGCCGCCACGTCCGTACCGCGTGGTTCAGGGCGCCTCGCAGCATGGCCACCGCGTGG
>NZ_JNYE01000322.1 GCF_000717185.1 Kitasatospora phosalacinea
GAGGCTGTCGGTGTGGCTGGAGCCGTAGCCGTCCATCCAGGCCTTCCAGGAGCCGCCGTGGGCGGCCTGGGAGGAGGAGTTGTCGACGACGCCGGAGGAGGCGGTCCAGGGGCTGGCGGTGCCGGTCTCGAAGCCGGGGTTGCCGAGCAGCTGGGCCGGGGTGCAGCCGGTGCCGCCGCCGGAGGTGACGGTCCAGGTGAAGGAGGCGGTGCCGGTCTTGTTGGCGGCGTCCTTG
>NZ_JNYE01000323.1 GCF_000717185.1 Kitasatospora phosalacinea
CCGCCCGCCCCGCCCGCACCAAGGGCGTCATCGTGACCGACGAGGGCGAGGGCGGCAAGCAGCTCGCCGCCTACCTCGCCGAGCAGAAGTTCATCTGACGGGCCGCCGGGAACAAGGGATACGGAGCACAAACCCATGAGTGAGATCCTGGTCCTCGTCGACCACGTTGACGGCGCCGTGCGCAAGCCCGCCCTCGAACTGCTGACCCTGGCCCGCCGCCTGGGCACCCCCT
>NZ_JNYE01000324.1 GCF_000717185.1 Kitasatospora phosalacinea
GGGATCCAGCGCATCAGCAGCAGGATCGCCAGGACCAGCACCACCTCGCCCGCGAACACCAGCCGCCAGGTCAGGTAGGTGGTGACCCAGCCGCCGAGCAGCGGCCCCACCGCGATGCCCGCGCCGGCCAGGCCGCCGACCACCCCGTAGGCGACGGCGCGTTCGCGCCCCCGGTAGGAGCCGGCCACCAGCGCGGCCAGGGCGGGCAGCACCAGGGCCGCGCCCAG
>NZ_JNYE01000325.1 GCF_000717185.1 Kitasatospora phosalacinea
TGGAAGCCCTGTGAGGGGTGGAGTTGACCGGTACTAATAGGCCGAGGGCTTGTCCTCAGTTGCTCGCGTCCACTGTGTTGTTCTGAAACAACGACCCCCTGTCCATGGCCTGGGCGGGTGGCGCACAGTTTCATAGTGTTTCGGTGGTCATAGCGTGAGGGAAACGCCCGGTTACATTCCGAACCCGGAAGCTAAGCCTCACAGCGCCGATGGTACTGCAGGGGG
>NZ_JNYE01000326.1 GCF_000717185.1 Kitasatospora phosalacinea
TGGAAGCCCTGTGAGGGGTGGAGTTGACCGGTACTAATAGGCCGAGGGCTTGTCCTCAGTTGCTCGCGTCCACTGTGTTGTTCTGAAACAACGACCCCCACCGATACGGGTGGGCGGCGGATAGTTTCATAGTGTTTCGGTGGTCATAGCGTGAGGGAAACGCCCGGTTACATTCCGAACCCGGAAGCTAAGCCTCACAGCGCCGATGGTACTGCAGGGGG
>NZ_JNYE01000327.1 GCF_000717185.1 Kitasatospora phosalacinea
GCTGCTGGCCTACTTCCGCCGCCGACTGGCCCGCTCGACGCGACCGCACCGGGTCTTCGAGGCGGTGCGCGAGGTCGTGAAGGCGACCGGCGTGCTGAAAGGCCGCCACCGCCGAGCGTTGGACTCGACCGTGCTGGAGGACGCGGTCGCCACCCAGGACACCGTCACCCAACTCGTCGCCGCCATCCGTGCCGTGATCCGCGAAGTCCCCGGCGCCG
>NZ_JNYE01000328.1 GCF_000717185.1 Kitasatospora phosalacinea
GCTGCTGGCCTACTTCCGCCGCCGACTGGCCCGCTCGACGCGACCGCACCGGGTCTTCGAGGCGGTGCGCGAGGTCGTGAAGGCGACCGGCGTGCTGAAGGGCCGCCACCGGCGCGCTCTGGACTCGACCGTGCTGGAGGACGCGGTCGCCACCCAGGACACCGTCACCCAACTCGTCGCCGCCATCCGTGCCGTGATCCGCGAAGTCCCCGGCGCCG
>NZ_JNYE01000329.1 GCF_000717185.1 Kitasatospora phosalacinea
CGCCACCGCGACCGCGGCCACCCAGGTCTCGCTCTCCTGGGGCGCGTCGAGCGACAACGTCGGCGTGACCGGCTACGACGTGTACCGCAACGGCACGCTGGCCACCAGCGTCACCGGCACCAGCGCGACCGTCACCGGCCTGACCGCCTCCACCTCGTACACCTTCACCGTGAAGGCCCGGGACGCGGCGGGCAACGCCTCGGCCGCCTCCAAC
>NZ_JNYE01000330.1 GCF_000717185.1 Kitasatospora phosalacinea
CGTCGGCGGGCTCGACGTCCTGCCCGGCGACCAGGGCCAGCAGGCCCACCGCGTTCGCGGCCTTCTCGCCGAGTTGCCGCTCGGGCAGGTGGCCCAGCACCCGCAGTGCGTCACCGACCAGGGCGTCCACCAGGTCCGCGCGGGCCTGCTGATCGTTCCAGGCGATGCGGGGCTTGCCCGGATCGCGGTAGTCGTGCGCGGTGCAC
>NZ_JNYE01000331.1 GCF_000717185.1 Kitasatospora phosalacinea
CGTCGGCGGGCTCGACGTCCTGCCCGGCGACCAGGGCCAGCAGGCCCACCGCGTTCGCGGCCTTCTCGCCGAGTTGCCGCTCGGGCAGGTGGCCCAGCAGCCTGAGCGCGTCACCGACCAGGGCGTCCACCAGGTCCGCGCGGGCCTGCTGATCGTTCCAGGCGATGCGGGGCTTGCCCGGATCGCGGTAGTCGTGCGCGGTGCAC
>NZ_JNYE01000332.1 GCF_000717185.1 Kitasatospora phosalacinea
GCAGTTGGGTTCGTGGTGTCCGCGGCTGGCCGCCGATACCGCGCACGGGCGGTGGACGTACGCGGTGGACCTGGCGAGGGAGGACGGCAAGCGTCGGACCCGGCGGCGGGGCGGGTTCGCCAGCCGGGCGGAGGCGGCCCGGGAGATGGCGCGGGTGCTGGATGCCGAGTACCGGGGCGTGTACGAGGACCGGACGCTGCGCG
>NZ_JNYE01000333.1 GCF_000717185.1 Kitasatospora phosalacinea
CGCTTTCGTCTTCCGCGCCCTGACGGCCCGTCCGACGTTTCAAACTCTAACCGATCCCCGCTCCGGAAAGCGAATCGGCCGCAATCTCCGGAAAAGCGCACAGCGAAATACGAACGGGGACGCGAAAAGGACGCGACCCGTCACGGATCAGCTAGCTGGTTTTCCAAGGGATTGGCCACCCCGGGACCGTCCACACAGATGC
>NZ_JNYE01000334.1 GCF_000717185.1 Kitasatospora phosalacinea
TGCTGGGCCACCTGCCCGAGCGGCAACTCGGCGAGAAGGCCGCGAACGCGGTGGGCCTGCTGGCCCTGGTCGCCGGGCAGGACGTCGAGCCCGCCGACGACTCCGACGGCCGCGACGGACGCTGGCGCATCACCCGCGCAACCGCACCCGAGCGGATCGTGTCCGTCGTCGACCCCGATGCCCGGCACGTCCACAAGACCCG
>NZ_JNYE01000335.1 GCF_000717185.1 Kitasatospora phosalacinea
GAACGCCGGGACCAGGTCGCGCTCGATGCACGCCCGGTAGCCGGCCCAGGTGTTCGGGGCCAGCGCCGGCCGTTTCGCCTCCAGCCACTCGTACAGGAACAGCCCGACGCGCAGCGTCCGGTCCTCGTACACGCCCCGGTACTCGGCATCCAGCACCCGCGCCATCTCCCGGGCCGCCTCCGCCCGGCTGGCGAACCCGCC
>NZ_JNYE01000336.1 GCF_000717185.1 Kitasatospora phosalacinea
CAGGCCGCCGACCACCCCGTAGGCGACGGCGCGTTCGCGCCCCCGGTAGGAGCCGGCCACCAGCGCGGCCAGGGCGGGCAGCACCAGGGCCGCGCCCAGGGCCCCGGCAGTCGTCCCGGCGGTCGTCCCACCACGGTCTCACCGCCGGACGAGCGCCGCGCCCCAGGCCCTCGCCCGGTCCGTCTCGCCCGTGCGCAGCGG
>NZ_JNYE01000337.1 GCF_000717185.1 Kitasatospora phosalacinea
CAGTTGGTGAACGTGAAGAGCGGGATGTGCGTGGACGTGCCGTCGGGTTCGACGGTGAGTGGTGTGCAGTTGCAGCAGTGGGGGTGCGGGAGCGGGCAGAGCAACCAGCAGTGGTCGCTGGTGGCGAGCGGGTCGGGGACGTTCCAGGTGGTGAGCGTGCGCAGCGGGTTGTGCATCAGTGACCAGGGGGCGTCCACCAC
>NZ_JNYE01000338.1 GCF_000717185.1 Kitasatospora phosalacinea
ACCACGAGGCAAACGTCGCGCTCGATCTGCTCGCCGCCGAGGACGAGCCGATCGACGCCTTCGGCGACACCGCCTACTCCACCGGCCCCACCCACCAGGCACTACGGCAGGCAGGGCACCGGCTGTTCCTCAAGCCAGCTCCACTGAAGACCGCCGTGGTGGGCGGCTTCAGCCTCGACGACTTCGCCATCGACACAGCC
>NZ_JNYE01000339.1 GCF_000717185.1 Kitasatospora phosalacinea
ACCACGAGGCAAACGTCGCGCTCGATCTGCTCGCCGCCGAGGACGAGCCGATCGACGCCTTCGGCGACACCGCCTACTCCACCGGCCCCACCCACCAGGAGCTACGGCAGGCAGGGCACCGGCTGTTCCTCAAGCCAGCTCCACTGAAGACCGCCGTGGTGGGCGGCTTCAGCCTCGACGACTTCGCCATCGACACAGCC
>NZ_JNYE01000340.1 GCF_000717185.1 Kitasatospora phosalacinea
GTGGTGGACGCCCCCTGGTCACTGATGCACAACCCGCTGCGCACGCTCACCACCTGGAACGTCCCCGACCCGCTCGCCACCAGCGACCACTGCTGGTTGGCCTGCCCGCTCCCGCACCCCCACTGCTGCAACTGCACACCACTCACCGTCGAACCCGACGGCACGTCCACGCACATCCCGCTCTTCACGTTCACCAACTG